>NZ_KV817370.1:171120-309478 GCF_001814645.1 Rothia sp. HMSC076D04
TGGTCGGCTCAGGCTTAGCAGACTCGCTCGGAGCAGGAGTGGGCGCATCACTATCAGGCAGGCTCAGCTTAGTGCCCGCGGGGTAAGTGGTAGTCACGCCAGAGGGAGCAGCAGAGACCTGGGTGGTTTCTGCCGGTGCGCAGGTCTCAGCGGTGTCTGCCTTCTTCTCTGCAACAGTTGCGGAGAGCGCTTCACCACCGCGAGGAGTGTCACCTTCAACAATGGAGCCGGAGAGCAGGAAGACCGAAACCTTATCGCCGCTCTTCAGGTTTTCCGTCAGGTTAGAGTTTTCGGTGGTCGGGTACGGCAGTTCAGCGGTGAAATTACCGTTCTCATCTGCCTGGATGTACGCCCAAACACCTGCGCTGTTGCCCTCAGCACCGTTGAACTTCGGCTCTTCCTTCGCGGAGATGCGGCCCTTGTTCAGCTTGACTGCGAGTACGGAGCCCTTTGAACCGTCCTGAGTCTTGAAACCTTCACCGCGCAGCTTCAGGGTTTCACCGGTGGTCCAGTCCTTCACGGCGTAGAGCTTAGCGCCGTCCGCGTAGGTCTTCACCAGTTCTTCAGAAGAAGTCTGTGCAGCAGGCTTCGCGGTGGTTTCAACGGTGGTGTTGATCTTCACCATGACGCCGGGAGTAATCGGGGAGTCTGCGTTGTCCTTGCCCTTGGGCTCGGTGCTAGAGGTGCGGTATTCGCCGGTGGTCTTATCGATGGTGTAGTCGGTTTCGATAGCGGAAGCGCCTTCGATGCTGCGTGCTACAGCGTATACGCTGCCGTCTGCAGCGACCAGAACATCATTTGCGCCGCTGGTCGCACCGGTAGACACCTGAGAAACAACGGTGCCGGTTCGTGCATCAACAACACCGACGTTGCCGGTGCCGTAATCGGTCACGTACAGCAGGTCACGGGCTTCGTCGGAGGCGAGAGCGAGGGCCTGGTTGCCGAAAGGAATGGTCTTCTTGTAGGCACCAGTTTCCAGGTCGTAGACGGTGATACCGGAGTTACTGCCCTTACGGTCACCCTGGGTGCTGACGTAGATTTCCTTCAGGGACTTGTCGATAGTGACGTCCGAGGGGTTCAGAGCAGCTTCAGCATTTTCCTTGTGCAGCTGAATGGTCTTCTCGACTTCGTAGCTCTTGGTGTCGATCACCTTCACGGTGCCGGCACTCAGGGAAGGCACGTAAAGCTTGCCGTCTGCGGAATCTACGTGCATGTTCATTGCAATGTCAGATTCGCCCTTGGCGTCAGTAAATTCAATCTTCTTGACCAGGGCGTGCCGAGTGGTGTCGAAGACACTAATGCCGCCGGAGCCAGATACAAAGACCTTGCCGCTGGAGGGGTCGATACGTACCTCGCGGGGGTGGTTGACGTCGCCTTCTGCGCTGCTCCAGATAATCCTGTTGGTCGCGGGATCGAAGACAGATACCTTGTTGACGCGGGTCTGGGTCACCCATACATATCCGGTTGCTTCGTCGTAAGCGATACCGTAGGGAGATTCAATCTGCTTACCGGTCGGTGCGGTAGCACCACGTGCGGTGAAGTCGGTGGTCGGGAACTGGTAGACAGTGGCAAGGCTCGGGGTGGATGCAACGTTCCAGGTGCCGACGCCACCGGTCAGAATCGGCGGGCGTCCGGAGGAGAAGGAAGTGTAGAGGGAGGAGGGTGCTGCCGAGTATGCCAGCTGGTACTGGCCGGGCAAGCCCTGGTACTGGGTAGCACTCACTGCAATGTGGCGGCATTCCTCAGCGGAGTTCTGGGAGTTCCCGCCGGGAACGGATGCGGAGACGTTTGCCGCAAAGGTAGCGGGAACTGTAGCGAAAGAGCCTGCGACAACGGAAAGTGCGCCAGCAATGGCGAGCAGCTTACGTGAGGGCTTGGGTGAAGAAGTCATGCTGATCCTCAATGATGTGTAGTTGTACTTCTCCAAAGGTCGTGCAACCTCCGGAAGGTGCAAAGCCACCCGACTGATTATTAGGCAAGGTTACGCTAAGCAACTATAAAGTTGATAATAAGTCCCTAATCAGGTTGTTTTCAAGTGCTGCTCATCGGATTTCGCAGACCCCAGGCGCCTTACTCACGTCTTACTTTTCACTTTTCCTCCACAATTCCGCCTCTACATGGGCTTTCTTCTCTAGCAGCGTCTACTCATGGATTGCGTCATCAAATCGAGAGAAGAATATTGTTTTCTCGTATGACATATCAAGACATTTATGACAAATGTTGTCTTAGCGTCTGTTATTAGCCCATGCCATAAGGCGCCCGCCCTAGTTTTTCCCGAACAAAGGTTAAACGCAAAGAGCCCCTCTCCTACCGAAGTAGGAGAGGGGGTTCTTTTACTGCTCTAGCAGAGAGTCATGAAGAGGGCTTACTTAGCCTTCTCGATGATCTCCACGATACGCCAGCGCTTGGAAGCGGACAGCGGACGGGTCTCTGCAATCAGAACGAGGTCACCGATGCCAGCAGCGTTCTGCTCATCGTGTGCCTTGATCTTGGAGCTACGGCGAACGACCTTGCCGTACAGTGCGTGCTTCACGTGGTCCTCGACCTCGACGACAACGGTCTTGTCCATCTTGTCGGAGACAACGTAGCCGCGGCGGGTCTTGCGGTAGCCGCGCTCTTCGTTCTTTACTTCACTCACTTGGACTCACCTTCAGTTGCGGGACGAATACCGAGCTCGCGCTCACGCAGCACGGTGTAGATACGTGCGATGTCGCGCTTGATAGTGCGGCGACGACCTGCGTTAGCCTGACCGGTGACTTCCTGGAAGCGGATGTTGAAGAGTTCCTTCTTCGCTTCGCTCAGCTTTGCAGCCAGCTCTTCGTTGGAGAGCTCTGCGAGCTTATCGATGCTCAGGTCCTTGGATCCTACTGCCATCTCGCTTATTCACCACCTTCGCGGCGACGCACAACACGTGCCTTCATCGGGAGCTTGTGGATTGCCAGGCGCATTGCCTCGCGAGCCACTTCTTCGGACACACCGGAGAGTTCAAACATGACTCGACCCGGCTTGACATTTGCGACCCACCACTCGGGCGAACCCTTACCGGAACCCATACGGGTTTCAGCGGGCTTCTTGGTCAGCGGACGGTCGGGATAAATGTTGATCCAGACCTTACCGCCACGCTTGATGTGACGGGTCATTGCGATACGTGCAGCCTCAATCTGGCGGTTGGTTACGTATGCGGGCGACAGGGCCTGAATGCCCCACTCACCGAAGCTAACCTCGGTGCCGCCCTTTGCGAGACCACTACGCTTGGGGTGGTGCTGCTTGCGGTACTTTACTCGACGGGGAATAAGCATTTATGCCTCACCGTTCTCTGCAGTCTTGGCCTCGACCTTTGCCGAAGCGTTCTCGTTGCGGCGCTCGCGACGAGGACCACGGTTGCCCTGGCGGCGGCGGTCACCATCGCGGCGGTTGCCACGGCGGTTGTTTGCTGCCTGCTGAGCTGCCAGCTCCTTGTCGGTCAGGTCGCCCTTGTAGATCCAGACCTTCACGCCGATGCGACCGAAGGTGGTCTTAGCCTCGAAGAAGCCGTAGTCGATGTTCGCACGCAGGGTGTGCAGGGGCACACGGCCTTCGCGGTAGAACTCGGAACGGGACATTTCAGCGCCACCCAGACGGCCGGAGCACTGGATACGGATACCCTTTGCGCCTGCACGCTGTGCGGACTGGATTGCCTTCTTCATTGCACGGCGGAATGCAACACGCGATGCGAGCTGCTCTGCGATGCTCTGTGCAACCAGCTGAGCGGAGAGGTCGGGGTTAGCAACCTCGAGGATGTTCAGCTGAATCTGCTTGTTGGTGAGCTTCTCGAGCTCGCCGCGGATGCGGTCTGCTTCTGCGCCACGGCGGCCAATCACGATACCGGGACGAGCGGTGTGGATGTCCACACGCACGCGGTCACGGGTACGCTCGATCTCGACCTTTGCAACGCCTGCGCGATCCAGGTTCTTTGCCAGCAGCTCGCGGATCTTTACGTCCTCGCGGACGAAGTCAGCGTAACGCTCGCCGGGCTTGTTGGAATCAGCGAACCACTTGGAGACGTGGTCAGTGGTGATGCCCAGTCGGAAACCGTTCGGGTGAATTTTCTGACCCATTTAGCGGTCCTCCTCCTTCTCCGGGGTAGCAACTACCACGGTGATGTGGCTGGTGCGCTTGTTGATTCGGTATGCGCGACCCTGAGCGCGGGGCTGAATGCGCTTCATGGTCGGGCCCTCGTTCACGAATGCTTCGCTGATGAACAGCTCTTCCTCGCGGAAGGGCAGACCCTGCTGGGTTGCCTTCTGACGAGCGTTAGCTACTGCCGAAGCAACGATCTTGTATACCGGCTCCGAAGCTGCCTGGGGGGCGAACTTCAGAATCGCCAGAGCCTCTTCCGCCTGCTTACCACGGATCAGGTTGACGACACGGCGGGCCTTCATAGGCGTAACGCGAACGAAACGCGCTGATGCCTTGGCTTCCATTGCCTATCTCTCTTTCGTCTATTGCCGAAAGGGAAACGTTAGCTTATCGGTGTGAACCGATTAGCGACGCTTGCCCTTACGGTCGTCCTTCACGTGGCTGCGGAAAGTGCGGGTCGGAGCAAACTCACCGAGCTTGTGACCAACCATCGACTCGGTGATGAACACCGGCACGTGCTTGCGACCGTCGTACACTGCGATGGTGTGACCGAGCATGTCGGGGATAATCATCGAGCGACGCGACCAAGTCTTGATTACGTTCTTGGTGCCCTTCTCGTTCTGAGCTGCAACCTTCAGGTAGAGGTGCTGATCAACGAAAGGGCCCTTCTTCAAACTACGAGGCATGTTTCAGGCTCCTTAGCGCTTCTTGCCAGTACGACGGCGACGAACGATGAGCTTGTCGCTTTCCTTGTTGGGACGGCGGGTACGACCCTCGGGCTTACCGTTGGGGTTAACCGGGTGACGACCACCGGAGGTCTTACCTTCACCACCACCGTGCGGGTGGTCAACCGGGTTCATGACCACACCACGGACGGTCGGGCGGATGCCCTTCCAGCGGTTACGACCTGCCTTACCCCAGTTGATGTTGGACTGCTCAGCGTTGCCAACTTCACCAACGGTTGCGCGGCAGCGAACATCCACGTTGCGGATTTCTCCGGAGGGCAGACGGAGCTGACCGTACTTACCTTCCTTAGCAACCAGCTGTACAGAAGCACCTGCGGAACGAGCCAGCTTTGCGCCGCCACCGGGGCGGAGCTCGACACAGTGAATCACGGTACCAACGGGGATGTTGCGCAGGGGCAGGTTGTTACCGGGCTTGATGTCAGCTGCGGGGCCGGACTCGACGATGTCGCCCTGAGCGAGCTTGTTCGGAGCGATGATGTAGCGCTTGGAACCATCGAAGTAGTGCAGCAGCGCGATGCGAGCGGTACGGTTGGGATCGTACTCGATGTGTGCAACGCGTGCGTTAACGCCGTCCTTGTCGTGACGACGGAAGTCGATCAGACGGTACTGGCGCTTGTGGCCGCCACCCTTGTGACGGGTGGTGATGCGGCCGGTGTTGTTACGGCCGCCGGTCTTGTGAAGCGGACGAAGCAGGGACTTTTCCGGGGTGGAGCGGGTGATCTCGGAGAAATCAGCAACGCTCGAACCGCGGCGACCCGGGGTCGTCGGCTTGTACTTACGAATACCCATTTAGATATTTCTTCCTTCGTTAAAGTGGTCTCCGCGGGGCTTATGCCTGCGGACCGCCGAAGATGTCGATGGTGCCTTCCTTGAGGGTCACAATCGCACGCTTGGTGTTCTTGCGAGCGCCCCAACCGAAACGGGTGCGCTTGCGCTTGCCCTGACGGTTGATGGTGTTGACGGAAGCAACCTTGACGTCAAAGATCTTCTCGATGGCCTGCTTGATTTCCAGCTTGTTGGAATCGGTAGCGACCTCGAAGGTGTACTTACCTTCGTCGAGCTGACCGTAGCTCTTCTCGGAAACGACGGGAGCGATAATCACGTCGTATACAGACTTGGTGGAAACGCTCATTACTTAGCGCCCTCCTTCTTCTGAGCTGCAGCAACGAATGCGTCGAATGCTGCCTTGGTGAAGACCACGTCGTCAGAAACCAGCACATCGTAGGTGTTGAGCTGATCTGCGTACAGAACGTGGACGTTCTCCAGGTTACGTGCGGACAGAGCCACAACGTCCTCTGCACGAGCAATCACAAGAAGGATGTTCTTGCGCTCGGTGATAGCTGCGAATGCAGCCTTTGCAGCCTTGGTCGAGGGGGTTTCACCGGAGATGAAGTTCTCGACAACGTGGACGCGGTCGTGACGAGCGCGATCAGAGAGAGCACCGCGCAGTGCAGCGGCGATCATCTTCTTGGGGGTGCGCTGTGCGTAGTTACGCGGGGTCGGACCGTGAACAACGCCACCGCCGGTCATGTGCGGTGCACGGATGGAGCCCTGACGTGCGTTACCGGTACCCTTCTGCTTGAAGGGCTTACGGCCTGCACCGGAAACCTCGCCGCGGTTCTTGGTCTTGTGGGTGCCCTGGCGTGCAGCAGCGAGCTGTGCAACGACAACCTGGTGCAGCAGGGGCACGGATGCCTGCGCGTCGAAAATCTCTGCGGGCAGGTCTACCTTAAGGGTCTTAACAGCCATGATGTATTAGGCTCCCTTCACAGCGGTACGAACCAGAACAACGCCGCCCTTGGGACCGGGGATTGCGCCCTTGATCAGCAGGACATTGTTCTCTGCGTCCACACCCTGGATAGTCAGGTTCAAGGTAGTGTGACGTGCTGCGCCCATACGGCCAGCCATGCGCATACCCTTGAACACGCGTGCGGGGTAGGATGCGCCACCGATGGAACCGGGCTTACGGTGGTTCTTGTGCTGACCGTGAGACGCGCCAACACCCTTGAAGCCGTGACGCTTCATAACACCTGCGAAGCCCTTACCCTTGGTCTTACCAACGACGTCGACCTTCTGGCCTGCTTCGAAGAGCTCAACGGTCAGTTCCTGACCGAGGGAATACTCAGAAGCATCTGCGGTACGCAGCTCGACGATGTGGCGACGGGGGGTAACACCGGCCTTCTCGAAGTGACCAGCCAGGGGCTTGGTAACCTTGCGAGAGTCGATTGCACCGAAACCGATCTGAACAGCTTCGTAGCCGTCAGTTTCCTGGTTACGGATCTGGGTAACAACGTTAGAATCAGCCTTGACGACGGTGACGGGCACGAACTTGCCGTCCTCGTCCCAGACCTGGGTCATGCCGAGCTTGGTGCCCAGCAGGCCCTTCACCTGGCGCTCGAATTTGTTAGTCATTAGATGCGATCCTCTACAGCTTGATCTCGATGTTTACGTCTGCCGGCAGGTCGAGACGCATGAGGGCATCAACAGCCTTGGGGGTCGGATCAACAACGTCGATCAGACGCTTGTGCGTACGCATCTCGAAGTGCTCGCGGCTGTCCTTGTACTTGTGGGGAGAACGAATAACACAGTAGACGTTCTTCTCGGTCGGCAGCGGCACGGGGCCAACTACAGTTGCGCCTGCGCCCTTGACCGTTTCGACGATTTTCCGTGCCGAAGAATCGATGACCTCGTGGTCATAGGACTTCAGACGGATGCGGATTTTCTGTCCCGCCATCTGTCGGACTCTCTTTCTTGATGTATTCCCTGTATCGGAGCTTTTGCCCCTTTGTTATAGCGCTTAAGGAACGCGATATATTCATCACGTGCGCCACTCAGAACGGACTGAATCCGGCTTTGCCGGGTTCCTCACCCCGCCTGAGTACCGACCCCCGAACTCGGGCGTGTCGCCTATTTTCTAGACAAACTCGTCCCGTCATCCTTCGGACCGGGTCATACGTGGGCCTACCTTTAGTGCAGGTAGACGCTTTGACAACGTCGTCAATTCTCTCAGAGTTAGAGCCCTGATGCAATACGAACACAAGTTAAGTGCTTAAGAACACTTAACTGTCGCTGTCAACCTGAGGATACTCCCGCGATGTAACTCTCAGGGAGCTTTCAATCTACTTTCAGTAAGTTCCATGCGCTTTATTGCTCTTAATAAAGCTTTTAGGCCTAAAGACTCTCGTATCGTAGAAGTATCACTACAGCCTAAGGAGAAACCATGTCTCAGCCGACACAACCTCATCAGGCATCCTCTAGCTCTCACTCTTCGTCTCAGAGCCCTCAGTATGCTCAGCCGCAAGGTCTCGGCTTGTACGTTCCCCCGTCCCTATCGAGTCCGTATCCTCAGCCTCCTGCGCAGCGACGCCGGGTCAATGAGGATATCTTCCTCAATATTGTTCTGTACATCGGCTCGCTCCTGCTCATCGGCGCTGCAGGTCTTTTTGTCACCTCGGTGACTTCTTCTCAGGATGAAACGGCTATCTTCCGTGTCCTCGCAATGGCGCTTGGAGCAATTGTCTTCTACGGAGCCGGTCTGCTCACCTACCGTTTCGTAGAGCGCCTGCGTATTGCCTCCTACTCTTTTGCAGCAACGGGTCTTGCGTTTATTCCTCTGACCGGCGTTGCTATCTATGTCCTCAAGATTTGGACTGAAGGACGCTACATCTGGCTCCTCACGTCTCTGGTTGGCACTGCAGCTATTGTTGGAGCCTGCGCCCTCATGCGTAACCGTGTGATGGCGTACCTGCTGATTTCGTTCATCGTTTCGGACTCGTTGGCAGCTACGAAGGTGGCGGCTCTGCCTTTCGTTTGGTATTTCGTTTCTCTGACTGCCGTTGCCACTGTTCTGGGTTTGATTCTGCACTTTGCCCCGAATGCTGCCCCGAAGGGTATCCGCGAAGGTCTTGTTGATTCTTCCCGTATTTTCGTCCCGGCTACTGCCGTCGCCATTTTCTTCTTTACCAACGATCTGAGCTACACGGATGCAGGTATTGCCTTTGCGGTCATGTCTGTGCACGCCATTCTGTTCACCTGGCTGAACGGCACGGCGGATTACTACGCCCAGGCACGCATCTACCCGATTGCATCCATTCTCTCCTTCATCATGGACTCGGATCACGGCCCGTGGTTCCCCAGTATCTTCTTCGTCTCTGTTCTGGTTGTTAACCTGATTTCTGCCTACGTATTTATTCCTCGTCTGCAGAAGACTATTGCTGGTTCCGCTCCTGCTGCCGCTGAACAGTCCGAGCAGGTGCAAAGCACCCCGGCTATCCCCTGGGCGAAGGAAGCTCTTCACCAACCCGCTCGCAAGATAGAGTGGTTGCCGGCAATTGACGCATGCGTCGGCGTATTCTTCTCCTTCTTTGCTCTCCTTGATGCCTTCTACACTGCTCACGTCGCTGATAGCGTTACCTACGCAACGCGCTGGAGCACTTTCCTTCCCTATGCAGAGGGTAATCAAGGTGTCTTCCCCGCGCCCTGGGTTATTGGTGTCCTCTGCATTGTCAGTTTCTTGCTGTACCGCAAGGCAATTCAGCCTCTGGTGCTCATGAGTTTTGTAGCGCTCATCCCGGTCATTGGCATGTATGCTTCCCCTGGCAACCAGGGAACGTTCTACCTCTTCTTTGCCGCGGCTGTAGTCATCTATCTGGTCACTGCTAAGGCTCCCGAGGCACGTACTGCTGGAGCGGTACTGAGCAACATCGGTTATGCCATTGGTATGATTCAGCTCTTCCTCGCTCTCATTCCTGAGATGCAGACTTCTGAGTCACTTTTGATGTTTGCGTTGGTCTGCGCCGCTATTGCGCTACTGACTTTTGTCCTCTCTCAGGGCGTTGCAGCGCAGAACGCAAGCTACCGTCTTGTAGAGATGTCGACGTACCTCTTCTTGGGCGTTTTTGCTCTCTTCGTGGGGTACGTAGCTAACCATGCTGATGGCGGAGCACATGGCCGATTCTGGGTTGGTTTCCCTCTCTTCTCGGGTGCCGTCCTCTTCTTGAGCGTCCTGAGCGCTCTTATTCTGGCCCGCGCGCTACGACTTTCGGATGTTGGTTCCTTCCGCTCCACGCTTGTCATGTTTGTCCGTATCGCGTTCTACGCGACTCTGCTTATCGCGACGATTGGCTCGCGACACTACCTGCTGTACGACTTGCAGAAGGAGTACATTGCTGTAGCATTGCCGGCGCTCCTGACCGTCGTTTATGGTGCGCTTGGTTTCTTTATGCCGGTTGGCTCTTCGATTCGTTCGGAGCTACTCACCGTTGCGCGGTTCCCCATCTGCTGGTCGGTCATTCTGCTCGCGATCACCGGCAATATGAAGGAATCGCTCGTAGACTTCCTCGTACTTGCGCTGCTGGCGGTTCAGGCTCTGTGCAGCGTGCTACTCTACGCGTACTCCAAGCGAAACTACGAAGCATACGCGGCGGCGATTTTCTTCACGCTCGGTTCTGTCCTGAGCGCAGGCCGTTTCATTGGCGATTTTGATAATCTTCTGTTCGCGGTAGCAACTCCTGCTATCTTCATCTCTGTATGGGTGCTTGCCCTTATCTTCAGGGTCTCCCGCATGCAGATTGGTGCCTCCATCAGTATCACGACGTTCTGCATTGGTTCTCTATGGAATCTCTTCAACACGAGGGAAAGCACAATGATGATGACTCTTCTGGGCTACTACGCTCTGATTGCCGTCGTTATCCTGTTCGTTCTGAAGGTCACGCTCCCGGTTGAGGTCTTCGGTGTGAACGCAAACGTTCGTCCTCGCATTGCTGTCCCGGTCGGGAATACGGTGGTTGATTTGCCGATGCACGGCCCGTTAGGTGCCCCCTACGCGCGTTTCATGTCTCGCCGCCCCCTGAGCCAGGGCATCTATGCACCGGTCAATACGCTGCTGATGATTCCCGCTCTGGTGGTGCTGGGATTCTACACTTTCGTTGGGCTGGCTTTTGAGCCCAAGCAGGTAGAACTCAACGCACTTCTCTGGGGTCTTGGCGCTCTGTCTTTCGTGTCTGTCACCAAGGCGAAGAACCTGCCGACCGTCTGCACTACGGCGTTCAGCCTCTTCATCGCCCGTCTGGTCATTGATTACTCAAAGTCCAATCCCCTGAGCGTCATTCTTGAGGTTGCTCTCCTGATTCTGCTGGCTGTTGTAGCTGCCAAGGTTCTCAAGAACTTCATCGCAAAGAGGCCTGTAGACGAGCAGGTATCGGATTCTCCTCTGTACTGGGCTTTGGGCCTGCAGGTGTTCCTCACCCTGGTAACGTGGGCAGTTCCCGCTGACGGTCCGGATATCGTAGTGCTGGTACTCGGCATTGCCCTGACTCTCCTGAGCGCTCTGCTGCTCGACCGAGTCTGGACCTATATCGCAACTGCGCTAGTCACCCTCGACCTGGCGATTTTGCTCAACGGTCTGAACCCGCTGACCTTGCTGATCATTTCTATTCTGCTCATTGCCGGCGTTATCTGGCGCCTGCTGGTGCGACAGAACAAGCAGGATGCAGCAGCTCCGCACCAGGATTCTGAGCAGCTCGGGAATTTCCCGCACACTCAAGATCAGCCGGATATGTATCCGCAGGGCAACGTCCAGATGCAGCAGCCCCCGGCTCCTCAGCAGGGCTACCAGCCTCTCCACGAGGAAAACCTCTAGCGATCAGCACACATAGGTTCTATTCCTACGGCATTCTGTAGTAGGATTAGCTATGTCCCTTCCGAGGGGCAGTCATTCGAATTGCGGTTCCCAGCCTTCGGGCTGGGAACCGTTTTTCTTTGTCCGCAGATTCTATATTCCATCTACAGGGTCTGTAGTCGCTCCCCCGCCGCAAGCCGGTCCGCATGACCCAGATTCTGTCTCGAGCCAGCAGATCTCTGAACGGAGTAGGCAATCGTTCCCCTACCCAGGTTCTTTCCATGTCCAGCTTCTTTCCATATCCAGGAGTTCAGAATCTACGGCTAGAAGGTACGGACATGTCATACCGCCGCCGAGGAGGGTGTTCCCTGCCGCTACAGATTCACCATGAACTCCGCTATCGGCCACGTATACCCCTTCAGAAGCCTTGAGCGGCTGCTGAGACGAACTGATAACGCTCAGAGCGGGTTTTATACAGCCCAGCAGATAATGCCGCTCTCTCCTTCGCCGGAGCCTTCAGCAACCCGCAAAAGGGCATAACAAAAGGACCCCCGCAGATGCGGGGGTCCTTGAGTATCGCTACCTGATGGAGAGTTACCTCTCCGGCAGATCTTTAGCGAATTGTCGTAAATTTACGGCAATTACTTGATGATCTTGGTAACGCGACCCGAACCAACGGTGCGGCCACCCTCACGGATAGCGAAGCCGAGGCCCTCTTCCATTGCGATGGGCTGGATCAGGGTAACGGTCATCTCGGTGTTGTCACCGGGCATAACCATCTCGGTGCCCTCGGGGAGGGTGATAACGCCGGTCACGTCAGTGGTACGGAAGTAGAACTGAGGACGGTAGTTGGAGTAGAAGGGGTTGTGACGGCCACCCTCATCCTTGGAGAGGATGTAGACGTTTGCCTCGAACTCGGTGTGGGGGGTGATGGAGCCCGGCTCCACGACAACCTGACCACGCTCAACATCGTCACGCTTCAGACCACGCAGCAGCAGACCACAGTTCTCGCCTGCCCATGCTTCGTCGAGCTGCTTGTGGAACATCTCGATACCGGTAACGGTGGTCTTCTGGATCGGACGGATACCGACAATCTCGACCTCGGAGTTGATCTTCAGGGTACCGCGCTCTGCACGACCGGTAACAACGGTGCCACGACCGGTAATGGTGAAGACGTCCTCGATGGGCATGAGGAAGGGCTTGTCCTTCTCACGCACGGGGTCCGGAATGTAGGTGTCGACTGCGTCCATGAGCTCCTCGACCTTAGCAACCCACTCGGGGTCGCCTTCGAGAGCCTTCAGTGCGGAAACGCGAACAACGGGAGCGTTGTCGCCGTCGAACTCCTGCGAGGAGAGGAGGTCACGGACCTCCATCTCGACGAGGTCGAGGAGCTCTTCGTCGTCAACCATGTCTGCCTTGTTCAGTGCAACCAGCAGGGTGGGGACGCCAACCTGGCGAGCGAGCAGAACGTGCTCGCGGGTCTGTGCCATGGGGCCGTCGGTAGCAGCAACCACGAGGATTGCGCCGTCCATCTGAGCCGCACCGGTAATCATGTTCTTGACGTAGTCAGCGTGGCCGGGAGCGTCAACGTGTGCGTAGTGGCGCTTCTCGGTCTGGTACTCGATGTGAGCAATGTTAATGGTAATACCGCGCTGGCGCTCCTCGGGAGCGGAGTCGATCATACCGAAGTCGCGCTTCTCGTTCAGGTCCGGGTACTTGTCAGCCAGAACCTTGGAGATTGCTGCGGTCAGGGTGGTCTTACCGTGGTCAACGTGACCAATGGTACCGACGTTAACGTGAGGCTTGGAGCGCTCGAACTTAGCCTTAGCCAAGAGTGTTCCTCCTAGAACGATTGAAAACATGCACGCGGATCTTCGCTCCGGCGCATCCCGTTATAAAACGGTCTAGCGTCTACAATAGCGGATTACGCCGCAGAGATGAAACTGTTCATGCTCTCAATAATGGATTTAATTGAAAATTTTAGCGTGGGCCACAGGTTTTTAGCCCGTGGCCCACGGGTGAGACGCGAAAATTACTCGCCGCGGCTCTTCTGAATGATCTCGTCAGCGACGTTCTTGGGAACCTCGCCGTAGCTGTCGAATGCCATCGAGAACACTGCACGACCCTGGGTCTTGCCACGCAGGTCGCCAATGTAACCGAACATTTCGGTCAGGGGCACGATAGCCTTGATGATCTTAACGCCGGATGCGTCCTCCATGGAACGAACCTGGCCACGGCGGGAGTTCAGGTCGCCGATAACGTCGCCCATGTACTCCTCGGGGGTACGAACCTCAACGTCCATCAGCGGCTCGAGCAGGACCGGGTTAGCGCGCTTAGCGCCTTCCTTGAAGACCATCGAACCAGCGATCTTGAACGCCATTTCGGAGGAGTCGACGTCGTGGTAAGCACCGTCGATCAGGGTTGCCTTCACGCCCACCATCGGGTAGCCAGCGAGGACACCGAACTTCATAGCGTCCTGGATACCAGCGTCGACCGAGGGGATGTACTCGCGAGGAACGCGGCCACCGGTGACCTTGTCCTCGAACTCGTACAGCTCTTCGCCATCCAGGGGCAGGGGCTCGAAGGAGACCTGCACCTTTGCGAACTGACCGGAACCACCGGTCTGCTTCTTGTGGGTGTAGTCGACCTTCTCGACTGCCTTCTTGATGGTCTCGCGGTAAGCAACCTGAGGCTTACCAACGTTAGCCTCAACCTTGAACTCACGCTTCATACGGTCAACGATGATGTCCAGGTGCAGCTCACCCATACCACCAATTTCGGTCTGACCGGTTTCTTCGTTCAGCGAAACGGTGAAGGTGGGGTCCTCAGCGGAGAGCTTCTGGATAGCGGTGGACATCTTCTCCTGGTCACCCTTGGTCTTGGGCTCGATAGCCACGAAGATCACGGGATCGGGGAAGGTCATCGACTCGAGAACAATCGGGTGTGCGGGGTCGCACAGGGTGTCACCGGTGGTGGTGTCCTTCAGACCGATTGCAGCGTAAATGTGACCTGCGGTGATCTCCTCAACAGGGTTCTCCTTGTTGGAGTGCATCTGGAAGAGCTTACCGATGCGCTCCTTCTTACCCTTGGTGGAGTTCAGAACCTGCTGGCCCTGAGCTGCGGTACCGGAGTACACACGGGTGTAGGTCAGCTGACCATAGAACGGGTGAGCTGCAACCTTGAACGCCAGTGCTGCGAAGGGCTCCTCAGCGGATGCCTTACGGGTCAGCTTCTCTTCCTCGTTGGAGGGGTTGGAGCCGACAACGTCCGGAACGTCCAGCGGGGAGGGCAGGTACTCGATCACAGCGTCCAGCATGGGCTGAACACCGCGGTTCTTGAATGCAGAACCACAGAGAACGGGGAATGCCTCACCGGAGATAACCAGCTGACGGATACCAGCCTTAATCTCGGGGATGGTCAGCTCGCCCTCTTCGAGGTACTTCTCCATGAGCTCTTCGCTAGCCTCAGCAACAGCCTCAACCAGCTCAGCGCGGTACTGTTCAGCCTTCTCAACCAGGTCAGCAGGAATGTCCTGAACCTCGTAAGAGGAGCCCATGGTCACGTCACCCTTGGCGTCGCCGGGCCAGACGTATGCCTTCATTTCGAGCAGGTCAACAACACCGAGGAAGTCGCTCTCAGCGCCGATGGGGAGCTGAACAACCAGCGGGCGTGCGCCCAGGCGGTCGATGATGGTCTGAACGGTGAAGTAGAAGTCAGCACCCATCTTGTCCATCTTGTTGACGAAGCAGATACGGGGGACATCGTACTTGTCAGCCTGGCGCCAAACGGTCTCAGACTGGGGCTCAACACCTTCCTTGCCGTCGAACACAGCAACTGCGCCGTCGAGGACGCGCAGGGAGCGCTCAACCTCAACGGTGAAGTCGACGTGACCGGGGGTGTCGATAATGTTGATCTGGTTGTCCTTCCAGAAGCAGGTGGTTGCTGCGGAGGTAATGGTAATACCTCGCTCCTGCTCCTGAGCCATCCAGTCCATGGTGGAAGCGCCGTCGTGAGTCTCACCAATCTTGTGGTTAATACCGGTGTAGAACAGAATGCGCTCAGTGGTGGTGGTCTTACCGGCGTCGATGTGCGCCATAATACCGATGTTGCGGACCTTGTTAAGGTCGGTGAACACGTCAAGTGCCACGTTATTCTCCCTAAATGAGATACTCCGAAAGCCTGCCGACTCGAATCGACTCGGCAGGCTCTAAACGGAGAATTACCAGCGGTAGTGTGCGAAGGCCTTGTTGGACTCGGCCATCTTGTGAGTGTCCTCGCGACGCTTCACAGCGGCACCGAGACCATTGGATGCATCCAGGATCTCGTTCATCAGACGCTCAGTCATGGTCTTCTCGCGGCGCTGCTTGGAGAAGCCAACGAGCCAGCGGAGAGCCAGAGCGGTGGAACGGCCGGGGCGAACCTCAACCGGAACCTGGTAGGTTGCACCGCCGACGCGGCGGGAGCGAACCTCGAGAGAAGGCTTGATGTTGTCCATAGCCTTCTTCAGGGTTGCGACCGGGTCAGAACCGGTCTTCTTCTCGACGCCCTCGAGGGCACCGTAGACGATGCGCTCTGCGACGGACTTCTTGCCGTCCAGCAGAACCTTGTTGATCAGCTGGGTGACCAGAGCGGAACCGTAAACAGGATCGTTTACGAGGGGACGCTTGGGAGCGGGACCCTTACGAGGCATTACTTCTTCTCCTTCTTAGCGCCGTAGCGGGAGCGAGCCTGGCCGCGACCCTTAACACCCTGGGTATCCAGAGCGCCACGAACGATCTTGTAGCGAACACCGGGGAGGTCCTTCACACGACCACCGCGAACGAGCACGATCGAGTGCTCCTGCAGGTTGTGACCCTCACCGGGGATGTATGCGGTAACCTCGACGCCGCCGTTGAGCTTGACACGAGCGACCTTACGCAGTGCCGAGTTCGGCTTCTTCGGGGTGGTGGTGTACACACGGGTGCACACGCCACGCTTCATGGGGTTGCCCTTCAGTGCGGGCGCCTTGGTCTTAACGACCTTGGGAGTCCGGCCCTTACGGACCAGCTGCTGAATAGTAGGCACGTTTTCTCCGTTGCTTGATCAGGTTTCTCGTTAGAGAAGCCCGTATAAACTTACTGGCCTCCATCACGTTGGATGGGTGCTCTCGGTTATCAGAAACGCTCGGATGCATATCCGGTTGGTTTCTATAGGTTCCTCGACATCTCGGCGAGTTCTCAGGGCTAAAATTCCCCACCATCAGAGGTGAAAAAGTTTTTGGGCACGCTTAAAAATGGCATTTAGGCGTCAGCAAAAAGCAACGCCAAAGGACGGTATCCATACTGCCATTGATTCATCATGCCCGTGCCCTCGGGAAATATCCCGCGTAAACCCACCGGGGGTGGATCCTTGTGCACCGAGCTCAAGTACTTCGGATAAGACTATACAGGTTAAATCCCGCTTAATCTAGCGCCAGAGCGGGGATTCTTTGCTTTTAAGCCCCCATCTAAGGGTAAAAGCTAATGATTTGCCTCACTTAAATTACATCTTTGGGATTTACCACTCCCCCACTACCTCCTCCACCATCTCTGTTTCTCTTGTCTCCTTGACACAATTTAAAGCAGAAGACCGTCAAGAACCCTCTCGACGATTCTTGGCGACCTCAACAGATACGAGAGGCGAGCGCATATCCGCACCCGCCTCCCGCAAGAGAGTATTCAGTTATAGGTCCGCCACAGCAGCTACTGGACTACGCCATCTGGAAGAGACTACGCCACCTGGAAGACTCGAGTCTGACCCTCAAACGGGGTGATAGTCTTCGAATTCTTCTTAGCATTGCCGTAGTAGCGGATGCGGTACTGCCCCTTAGGAGTATTAGCCGGCACCTTCCAGCGAACCGTCACCTGAGACGCCGAAACACCAATTCGCTTCCATTCAAAGAAGGTATCCGGGTTGTTATCGGCGGTGTAGTACTTCCAGGTATTACCCACACGACGCTCAATCACGAAGTAGCTACCGTCGTGATGCATGTTGTTATTCGGGTGAGCACCAGCAAAACGAGCAGTCACCTCTTCGCGGCCGGCAATAGCGTCCTGAGGCTGCTGAGTGACCTGACCGTAACGCACACCGAACATGGGGGTATCGTAGACGACCTTACCCTGCAGACTCGCTACCGGGCGACGATCATTCGGACGGTCACCAATACTCAGAGGGGTACCGTTCTTCAGCGAGGTTCCGACAATGTTAATGGTCTGGCGGAACGCGCTGGAGGTGTAACGACCGAAGAGGGTCGCACCACCTTCATACTGCTGAGAGTCATACTCCTCAGGAGTCGTCACGTAGTGGTCGTAGGCATTGGTGTAGCCCTGCAGAATAATATGCGATTCGGGAACACCAAAAAGCTTGGCAGCATCCTGGCGGTACTGCACACCCACCGCGCCGGTGAACTCACCGGGCATACCCAGCAGGTAGTAGTCACCGAAGCGCATAATCTGCACCGGATACTTTTCCTGAATGATCGTTCCATTTTTTGCAGAGAAGAGAATACCCTTCGGCTGCTGGCAACGCGCCTGCGCGGCGCTCGGAGTGAACACCAAAGTACCCAGAATAGAGGGGCGACCAGAGCCTTCCTTATAGGCATCCCAGCCACCGCCGCCATCCTCAGTGGAGCCGGCACCAAACGAAGTACCCAGGAAGCCCTGGCAGGTGCGCTCATTATGGCCGCTACCGGTGTACTTGGCATCCACGTTCATGCCCGAGAAATTGAAGTACGAAATACGCGAATCCAGACCCTTACCCACCGGAGTACCCGCACTCTTGAGCTGAGAACGCACAGCATTAGCCTGCTTCTCGCCCTGAATCTTCACATTCTTGAACTGGTCATTAGTGGGACCCTGACCAGGCTTCAACCAGGTATTCGGGGAAACATCACCGGCATTAGCATTCGCAAACGCCGCAACGAAACCATCGCCGCTACCGGGAACATTGCGGTCAACGCCGTGATCCTGAGTCTCCAGCAGATACTCCGCGTAACCCTTGTTATCGCTCGAAATCAGAGTATTCTTCGAGGTCAATGACGTCGGGTGAATCGCATACCAGTTCAGCACCGCGCGAGTCTTACCGTTACGCTCCAGACGCAGAGTCATATTGGTCGGATCGGTACCGCCGGGCAACTTAGAACGCAGCTGAGGAGAATCCAGGTTAAACGCCTCGCGGGAACGGTTAGCACCAACACCGGTCAGCTTCGAAGACGAAATCGTCAGGTTACCCGGAGCCAGATCCTTAGTTGCCTCGCGGATTGCCTTCAGCGAACCGTTCACCTGAGCGTTGAACGTATCCTGATGGAAGCCCAGGGTCGTAATGTTGTACAGGCTCTGGTGCGTAATACCACCGGGGGTCGCGTGGGTGTGAGTCGCGGTAATCATAATGTTCGACTCATCGTACGCGGAGCCAAACTCTGCACGGATACGCTTGACCAGTTCATCACGCAGTGACTGCCAGCCAGTCAGAGAGTCCAGGACAACAATGAGGTTGCGCTTACCGGAGGCGCGATCCACCGCGATAAAAGCGCGAGCATACTGGCGAGTATGCACACCACTACCCTTCTGAGAAGAGTCACCATAGCCCATGAAGCCAACTTCACCGGGCTCACCGGTAATATCCGCCGCACCCGCACCTACCAGGTAGGGGGTAGCACTAGCGCTCTGAGAAGCAGGGGCCGCGGTCGCAACCTGACCGGCGGGAAGAATTGCGGAAGCCGCAATAAGGCATGCTGCACCAATGCGAGCAAGAGAATGGGTAGGCACCTTAAAACGCGAAAAAACAGAGGAGCGCTTTTGCTCCCCTGCAGACAAAGAGGAATTCTGTTCAGACATCTGAGATTGAGATGCTCCGGAAGGCAGTCGGGTGCCACTAGTAGTCACCCGTCCGGAAGTGATTGGAGTGATATGCATGCCTTCAAGAATAGAACCTAGCCAAAAGGCTTTCCAGTTGAATTAGCATTGTTCAAATCAAGAACATTTGTTCCATATATACCCCAAAGAAAAACGAGTGGATATTCTATATATTGCAGTCCTAGTGCGGTTTCTAGGGAGATTTAGAATATTTGACCGCCATCTAATTTCTTGCGCAGTCAAGCAATTTTCTCATCATGAAAAATGATGCACTCCAATGATTTTTTTATAAATAAATTCACCCACTAGGCATAAAATCTACAACCTCACATTGAAGGGTAAAGAATATTAAAGCCACACTTAAAAGAAACCTCCACCTCCTCATGAAACAAAAACGCGGATACCCGAGACAAACTCGAGTATCCGCGTTCTTTATCAAGGACCAGGCCGGGAGCCTAAACCCCCAACCTACCCCTCACGGCAGAAGCCTTAGTCCAGACCACGACCGTACTCATCCAGCGAAACAGCCATAAAGCCGCCGTTGCCGTAAGTGTACACCTCGTTATCCATCTGGAACGCGCTCTGGTAGCCACCGAAAGTGTCCAGAGCCTGCATACGCTCAGCAGTAGCCTGGGCGCTGGGCTCAACCTCAATATCGTTGTAACGTGCCAGACCGGTACCGGCGGGAACCAGCTTACCGATGATCACGTTCTCCTTCAGGCCGAGCAGCGGGTCAGTCTTCGCCTCCATAGCAGCCTGAGTCAGGACGCGGGTGGTCTCCTGGAAGGAGGCCGCCGACAGCCAGGACTCGGTAGCCAGCGAAGCCTTGGTAATACCCATCATTTCCGGACGACCAGCTGCGGGCTTCTTGCCCTCAACCAGTGCCTTACGGTTAGCAGTCTGGAAAGCAATGTTATCAACCAGCTCACCAGGCAGCAGATCGGTATCACCGGACTCAATCACGGTCACGCGACGCAGCATCTGGCGAACAATAACCTCAACGTGCTTGTCGTGGATTTCCACACCCTGCGACTTGTACACGCCCTGAACCTCGCTCACCAGGTGCTTCTGAGCCTCACGAGGACCACGAATACGCAGAACCTCCTTCGGATCAACAGAACCGGTAGCCAGCTGATCGCCAACCTGAACGTGATCGCCGTTCTGCAGCTTAGAAGCCGCACGACGCAGAACAGTGTAGGACTGGGGCTCGGAACCATCGTCCGGGGTCACCACAATCTTGTAGGACTTCTCGGTATCCTCAATGGTCACGCGACCAGACACCTCAGAAATCGGGGCAACACCCTTGGGGGTACGAGCCTCGAACAGCTCCTGAATACGGGGCAGACCCTGAGTAATATCGTCAGCCGAAGCCACACCACCGGTGTGGAAGGTACGCATGGTCAGCTGGGTACCGGGCTCACCAATCGACTGAGCCGCAATAATACCAACAGCCTCACCAATGTCCACCAGCACGTTCGAAGCCATCGAACGACCGTAGCACAGTGCACACACACCAATAGCGGACTCACAGGTCAGAACCGAACGGACGCGAACATCCTTCACGCCTGCCTTGAAGAGCTTCTCAATGAGCTCATCAGAGACATCGGAACCAGCAGCAGCCAGAACGTTGCCAGCCTCGTCCTTCACGTCAACCGCAAGGGTACGACCGTGAATCGAAGTCTCAACATCCTGGTGCAGACCGCCATCCTCATCAATCAGAGGCAGAACCAGACCGCGGCGAGTGCCACAGTCGTGCTCGCGAACGATAACGTCCTGCGAAACGTCCACCAGACGACGAGTCAGGTAACCCGAGTTAGCGGTACGCAGCGCGGTATCAGCCAGACCCTTACGTGCACCGTGGGTCGCGATGAAGTACTCCAGAACCGACAGGCCCTCACGGTACGAGGACTTAATCGGGCGAGGCATAATCTCACCCTTCGGGTTCGACACCAGACCACGGATACCCGCAATCTGACGGACCTGCATCCAGTTACCACGTGCACCGGAGGTCACCATACGGTAAATGGTGTTCAGACCACCGTGAGAGCTCAAGTTCTCACGCATAGCCTCTGCAACCACGTCGGTAGCCTCGGTCCAAACCTTAATCAGCTCCTGACGACGCTCTTCGTCATCGATGGTACCAATCTCGAAGTCGTCCTGAATTGCAGCAGCCTGCTTCTCGTAGCGCTCCATAATTGCCGGCTTCGCAGCGGGAGTAGCAATATCGGAAACAGCCACGGTCACGCCCGAACGAGAAGCCCAGTAGAAACCGGAGTTCTTCAGGTTGTCCAGAGCACGAGCCACAACATCCATCGGGTAACGCTCAGCCAGATCATTAATCAGGCTACCCAGGCCCTTCTTATCTGCCACGCCAGAGAACCAGGGGTAATCCTTCGGCAGAGCCTGGTTGAACAGAACCTGACCAACAGTGCAGTCCAGCAGCACAGAATCGCCGGGCTGGTAACCCTCCGGTGCTTCCCAATTCTCGGGAGCAACGAACTGGTCACCATCAAGGCGAATCTTCACCTTGGTGTACAGCTCAATCTCGTGACGATCCATCGCCATCAGAGCCTCAGCCACCGAGGAGAATGCGTGACCCTCGTTCTTCTGACCATCGCGGGGGCTGGTCAGGTGGTACAGACCAATGATCATATCCTGCGAGGGGACAGCAACAGGGCGGCCGTCCGAAGGCTTCAGGATGTTGTTCGAGGACAGCATGAGGATACGAGCCTCAGCCTGAGCCTCGGGAGACAGCGGCAGGTGAACTGCCATCTGGTCACCGTCGAAGTCAGCGTTGAACGCGGAGCAAACCAGCGGGTGCAGCTGAATAGCCTTACCCTCAACCAGCTTCGGCTCAAACGCCTGAATACCAAGGCGGTGCAGGGTAGGTGCGCGGTTCAGCAGAACCGGGTGCTCAGCAATAACCTCTTCCAGAACGTCCCAAACCTGCGGGCGGAAACGCTCAACCATACGCTTAGCGCTCTTAATGTTCTGAGCGTGGCTCAGCTCCACCAGACGCTTCATGACGAAGGGCTTGAACAGCTCCAGAGCCATCTGCTTGGGCAGACCACACTGGTGCATCTGCAGCTGAGGACCAACCACAATCACGGAACGACCCGAGTAGTCAACACGCTTACCGAGCAGGTTCTGACGGAAACGACCCTGCTTACCCTTCAGCATGTCAGACAGAGACTTCAGGGGGCGGTTACCGGGGCCGGTCACCGGGCGACCGCGACGACCGTTATCGAACAGCGAGTCCACAGCTTCCTGCAGCATACGCTTCTCGTTATTCACGATAATCTCGGGAGCACCCAGCTCCAGCAGACGCTTCAAACGGTTGTTACGGTTAATCACACGACGGTACAGGTCGTTCAGGTCGGAGGTCGCGAAACGGCCACCGTCCAGCTGAACCATCGGACGCAGTTCCGGCGGAATAACCGGAACAACATCCAGGACCATACCCAGCGGGGAGTTGTTAGTGGTCAGGAAGGCGTTAACAACCTTCAGACGCTTCAGAGCACGGGTCTTCTTCTGACCCTTACCGGTCTGAATGATCTCCTTCAGAGCCTCAGACTCAGCCTCCAGGTCGAAGGACTCCAGACGGTTCTTAATAGCCTCTGCGCCCATCGCACCCTCAAAGTACAGACCGTACTTATCAATCATGGAACGGTACAGAGCCTCGTCACCCTCAAGGTCAGCAACCTTCAGGTTCTTGAAGCGATCCCACACGCGATCCAGGTGCTCAGCCTCACGCTCGTAACGCTTACGCACCGACGCGAGCTGACGCTCAGCGTTATCACGCAGCTTACGCTTCTCAGCAGCCTTGCCGCCCTCTGCCTCAATACGAGCCAGCTCCGCCTCAACCTCACGGCTAATAGCGTTCACATCAGCGTTCAGAGCAGCCTCAAGCTCCTGCTTCTCACGGTCGTGAGCAGCCTGCAGCATCGGCAGATCCTCATGACGAGCTTCCTCATCAACCTTAGTGATCATGTACGCAGCGAAGTAAATGACCTTCTCCAGGTCCTTCGGAGCCAGATCCAGCAGGTAACCCAGGCGGGAAGGAACACCCTTGAAGTACCAAATGTGGGTAACAGGAGCAGCCAGCTCAATGTGACCCATACGCTCACGACGTACCTTAGAGCGGGTCACCTCAACACCACAGCGCTCACACACAATGCCCTTGAAGCGCACGCGCTTGTACTTACCGCAGTAGCACTCCCAGTCCTTGGTGGGGCCGAAGATACGCTCGTCGAAGAGACCGTCCTTCTCGGGCTTCAGGGTACGGTAGTTGATGGTCTCGGGCTTCTTAACCTCACCAAAAGACCAACGACGGATGTCGTCGGCGGTGGCGAGGCCAATTCGCATCAAACCAAGCGAAGATTCGTTGGACATATCGGTCCTAATCTCTTTCTGTAAGTTTCTGAAGACTTGGGTTAGCGGGCGGGAACCCCACAACGCACGCGAGCGCATGCGGGGCTCCCCACCCTAGAAGGAGGCGGTGCTTATGCCTCGTCGACGGAGCTAGGCTCGTCGTGGGTCAGGCTCACGCCCATATCTTCTGCTGCCCGGAAGCCTTCTTCCTCCGAGTCGCTCATCTCAATAATCTTGCCGTCGGTGGAGAGCACCTCGACGTTCAGGCACAGAGACTGCATTTCCTTGATAAGAACCTTGAAGGATTCGGGGATACCCGGCTCAGGGATGTTCTCGCCCTTCACGATAGCCTCGTAAACCTTCACACGGCCCGCCACGTCATCGGACTTGACGGTCAGGATTTCCTGCAGGGTGTATGCGGCGCCGTATGCTTCCAGCGCCCACACTTCCATCTCACCGAAGCGCTGACCACCGAACTGCGCCTTACCACCCAGAGGCTGCTGGGTAATCATCGAGTACGGACCGGTGGAACGAGCGTGAATCTTGTCATCCACCAGGTGGTGCAGCTTCAGGATGTACTGGTAACCAACCGAAATCGGATCCGGGAACGGCTCACCGGAACGGCCGTCAATCAGACGTGCCTTACCGGAACGGTTGATCAGACGGTCACCATCGCGGTTCGGGTTCGAGTGGTCCATAAGGTCGAACAGTTCGTCCTCGTGGGCACCGTCGAACACCGGGGTTGCGAGGCGGGTCGGGCCGGATTCCTTCGGGAAGTTCGGCATGTGCTTAAGCCACTCGGGCTCGCCCTCAATCTTCCAACCCTGCTTAGCCAGCCAACCGGTGTGGACTTCCAGAACCTGACCAATGTTCATACGACCGGGCACGCCCAGCGGGTTCAGGATGACGTCCACGGGGGTACCGTCTTCCAGGAAGGGCATATCCTCGATCGGCAGGATCTTGGAAATAACACCCTTGTTACCGTGGCGGCCTGCAAGCTTGTCGCCGTCGGTAATCTTACGCTTCTGAGCCACGTACACGCGGACCAGCTGGTTCACGCCCGGGGGCAGATCGTCCTCATCGTTGTTCTCGCGGTCGAAGATACGGATACCGATGACGGTACCGGACTCGCCGTGAGGAACCTTCAGGGAGGTGTCGCGAACCTCGCGAGACTTCTCGCCGAAGATTGCGCGCAGCAGGCGCTCCTCGGGGGTCAGCTCGGTCTCGCCCTTGGGGGTGACCTTACCGACGAGGATGTCGCCAGCCTCAACCTCAGCACCGATGTGGATGATGCCGCGCTCGTCCAGAGCCGAGAGAACATCCTCGGACACGTTCGGAATGTCGCGGGTAATCTCCTCGGGGCCCAGCTTGGTGTCGCGGGCGTCAATCTCGTGCTCCTCAATGTGAATCGAGGTCAGCACGTCCTCAGAAACCATGCGCTGGGAGAGGATGATTGCATCCTCGTAGTTCAGGCCTTCCCACGGCATGTATGCCACGAGCAGGTTCTTACCCAGTGCCAGCTCGCCACCGTCGGTGGAGGGGCCATCAGCAATAACGTCGCGGTACTCGACGCGCTGGCCTTCCTTCACCACAACGCGCTGGTTGTAGCAGTTACCCGGGTTCGAGCGGGAGAACTTCATGATCGGGTAGGTGGAGACAGAGCCGTCGTCGTTACGGACGATAACGGTCTTAGCGTCCACGGAGGAAACCACACCGGGCTTCTTCGCGAGCACGGAGTCACCGGAGTCCAGTGCTGCGTACTTCTCCATACCGGTACCAACCACGGGAGCCTCAGACTCCAGCAGGGGCACAGCCTGACGCTGCATGTTAGCACCCATCAGTGCTCGGTTAGCGTCGTCGTGCTCCAGGTAAGGAATCAGAGCGGTAGCAACAGACACCATCTGGCGCGGGGAGACGTCCATGTACTGAACGGCGCCGGGAGCAACCAGAACAGCTTCGCCAGAACCATCGCCCGCACGGCAGAGAACCTCGTTCTCAGCGAAGGTGCGGTCAGCGTTCAGCGGTGCGTTTGCCTGTGCGATAACAACAGACTTCTCGTCGTCAGCAGTCAGGTAGCGGACCTCATCGGTCACGCGGCCATCAGTCACCACGCGGTAGGGGGTCTCAATGAAACCGAAGGAGTTGATGCGACCGTAGGTTGCCAGCGAACCAATCAGACCAATGTTCGGGCCTTCAGGGGTTTCAATGGGGCACATACGACCGTAGTGCGAGGGGTGGACGTCTCGAACTTCCATGCCTGCACGGTCACGGGACAGACCGCCCGGGCCCAGTGCGGACAGACGACGCTTGTGGGTCAGACCTGCCAGCGGGTTGTTCTGGTCCATGAACTGCGACAGCTGAGAAGTACCGAAAAACTCCTTGATAGCCGCCACGACGGGGCGGATGTTCACCAGGGACTGCGGGGTGATAGCGTCCACGTCCTGGGTGGTCATGCGCTCGCGAACCACGCGCTCCATACGGGACAGACCGGTACGGATCTGGTTCTCAATCAGCTCGCCCACGGTGCGGATACGACGGTTACCGAAGTGGTCGATGTCGTCGATATCAATCTTGAGGGAGATCTCCTCGCCGTCACGGACGCCGGGGATGCTGGTCTCGCCTGCGTGCAGAGCGCAGAGGTAACGAATCATCTGAGCGATGTCGTCCTGGCTCAGAACGGAAGCCTCGGGAGAATCCATGGGAACGTCCACACCGAGCTTACGGTTCAGCTTGTAACGGCCAACCTTCGCCAGGTCGTAGCGACGCGGGGTGAAGTACATGTTGTCCAGCAGAGCCTGGGCAGCTTCAACCGTCGGGGGTTCACCCGGACGCAGCTTGCGGTAGATGTCCAGCAGAGCCTCGTCGCGGTCCTTGACGGAGTCCTTCTCCAGGGTTGCGCGGATGGAGTCGTACTGACCGAACTCAGCCAGGATCTTGGACTCGGTCCAGCCCAGAGCCTTCAGCAGAACAGTCACGGACTGCTTACGCTTGCGGTCCAGACGCACGCCAACCTGGTCGCGCTTATCAATCTCAAGCTCGAACCATGCACCGCGGGAAGGAATCACGCGGGCAGAGTAAATGTCCTTATCGGAGGTACGGTCCGGAGCCTTCTCGAAGTAAGCACCGGGGGAACGCACCAGCTGAGAAACGACCACACGCTCAGTACCGTTAATAACGAAGGTACCGGCCTCGGTCATCAGGGGGAAGTCACCCATGAACAGGGTCTGCTGCTTGACCTCGCCGGTAGCGAGGTTCATGAATTCAGCCTTAATGTACAGCGGAGCCGAGTAGGTTGCGTCACGGTCCTTGCACTCCTCAACAGAGTACTTGGGGTCAGCAAACTCAGGCTCAGAGAAGGAGAGCTGCATAGTCTCCTGGAAGTCACGAATCGGGGAGATTTCTTCAAAAATCTCAGCCAGACCGGACTGAGCGGGGACAGAAGTGTCACCAGCAGCCTGCGCCTTCTCCAGACGCTCCGCCCAGCGCTCGTTACCAACGAGGCGGTCGAAGCTATCGGTCTGGATAGCAAGCAGGTTGGGAACCTTCAGCGGTTCGTTAATCTTCGCGAATGAAATTCGGCGCGAGACGTTCTCTGCGCCGTTAGCGGCGTCATGGTTAGAGGTGCTCGAAGCGACCAAAATGGGGATCCTTCCACAGACATGTCTGTTAGCAATCAGCCTCCCGGCGACATTACCGGCGACACGACAACCTCAGCCCCCGAATAAAACGGTGCTCGAAGCTATAGAGTCGGACGGAAAAACGTCACCTTCAGCCCGTGCCCACCGCTATATGAAGGCACAAAGGTTAGGGAAAGCGTAAATACTAACAATACAGGAAGAAAGCCTTTCTGTCTACCACACCCACATCAGGAGTGCAAACCTGCCACGGCATGCACCTAGCATTCCACCACATTCACAGCCAAACCGCCCATAGACGTCTCCTTATAGCGGTGAGACATATCCAAACCGGTCTGACGCATCGTCTCAATCACCTGATCCAACGACACACGGTGCGTACCATCACCACGCAACGCCATACGAGCCGCCGTCACAGCATTCGACGCAGCCATCGCATTACGCTCAATACACGGAATCTGCACCAAACCACCCACCGGGTCACACGTCAGACCCAGGTTGTGTTCCATCGCAATCTCAGCCGCATTCTCGACCTGCTCGGGAGTACCACCCATCACCTGCGCCAAACCAGCAGCAGCCATCGAGGAGGCACTGCCCACCTCACCCTGGCAACCCACCTCAGCACCAGAAATCGACGCGCGCTTCTTATACAGCACACCCACAGCAGCAGACGCCAAGAAGAAATCAACAACCGCCTGATCACGAGCAGCCTGACCGCAATGGCGGATACCCTGCGTGTAATTCATCGCGTAATGCAGCACCGCAGGAATAATACCCGCAGCACCATTCGTCGGAGCAGTCACCACACGACCACCAAAAGCGTTCTCCTCATTGACCGCCAAAGCAATCAGGTTCACCCAGTCAATAGCGAACTCAGGAGACTTCGAAGGATCCTCCACCATCAAATCACGATGCCACGCACCCGCACGGCAACGCACCTTCAGAGGCCCCGGCAAATAACCCACACGCGCCAGAGAAGAGCCAATGCACTCCTTCATCACACGGTAGATATGCAAGATGCCATCACGGACCTCCTGCTCCGAACGCAGAGAACATTCATTCGTCATCTTCAACTGCGCAATCGACAGACCAGACTCATTCGCCATCTCCAGCAGCTCAGTAGCCGAACCAAACGGATACGGAGGGTTCATCAGCGACGCACAACCGGTCGCCTCCTCATCACCCTCAACAATGAAACCGCCACCAATCGAATAGTAAGTGCGCTCCAACAGCAGCTGCTCACCCGCAAACGCCGCAATCTTCATACCGTTCGTATGACGCGGAAGAACCGTCAATGGACGCAGAGTCATATCCAGCTCACGGTAATTCACCACCGGGCCGTACACCTTCTGCCCTTCACCACCGGGCGCAGTCACACCGTACGCAGAGGACGGGTAACCAGCAAGCGGCAAAGTACCATCCACGCTATTGCGCTCAATCATCGCCTCAGAATCAGCGATATTGATAGTCTCCGGAACAAAACCACACAGGCCCTTCAACGCAGCACTCATCGTACCGTGACCAGCACCCGTAGCCGCCAACGAACCATACAGGTCAACATGCACACCCGTCACACGGTCCAGCAGACCCTCATCAATCAGCTCCGCCACAAAACGGTTCGAAGCGCGCATCGGCCCCACCGTATGCGAGCTCGAAGGGCCCACACCAACGCTGAACATCTCAAAAACACTGATGTCATACGGCAGAGCCTCTGCCTTCTTCTGGGCGCTACTGGGTGCGCTCTGGTTAATAGCCACGTTCTGTCCTTCAAATAAATAATGTCTGTGCACCGCACCAAAAGATACGCGCCCCTCAACGGAGGAACCACACATCAACCTGCGGTCTATAAGTGCGGACAATCACCTTTGACTGGCCGCTCTAATCCTAACGCACTTCAGAACCAGCACAAACTAAGGCTCAGAACACCTCACACCCTCCCCCGCCGCTCAACGCCCACCTCACGGCGCAGAAAAGGCGCCGTGCCCACACAGGACACGACGCCTCTGCCCTACAGATTACCTGCAGAAAAACTCTTACTTCTCACGCTTGTAGAACGGCAGAGCCACAACATCAAACGGAGCACGCTTACCGCGGATATCAACATCCACAGTAGAACCAACCTCAGAGAACTCACGGTTCACCAGCGCCATAGCAATCGGGAAGCCCAGAGTCGGGGAAGGAATACCGGAGGTAACCTCACCAATCTCATTGCCCTCAGCATCCACCAGCTTAGAACCGGCACGAGCAGGACGCTTCGCCTGAGCCTTCAAACCAACCAGGATACGCTTCGACTCGCTCTTAGCCAGCTCAGCCAAAGCCTCACGACCAACGAAGTCAGCCGCCTTCTTCTCCAGAGCAATCTCGACCAGACGGCCCAGACCGGACTCAAACGGAGTAATCTCAAGACCCAGCTCATGACCGTACAGCGGCATACCAGCCTCAAGACGCAGGGAGTCACGAGAGGCCAGGCCGGCAGGAATCATACCAAAAGGCTCACCAGCAGCAGCCAGCTTATCCCACAGCTCAACAGCGTTCTCATTCGGAACAAACAGCTCGAAGCCGTCCTCACCGGTGTAACCGGTACGAGCCAGCAGAACATCAACACCGGCAACAGTCAGCGGCACCGAAGCGTAGTACTTCAGCTCGCGGACAGCCTCCTCATCAGAAACACCAGCAGCCAGCAGAATCTCCTCAGCACGAGGACCCTGAACAGCCACCAGAGAAGTCTGATCCGACTCGTTCACGAACTCAACGTTGAAATCGCCCAGGCGCTCGCTCATCGCAGCAAAGTCAGTGTCAATGTTCGAAGCGTTCGGAACGACCATGAACTCCTCATCGCCCAGACGGTAAGTAATCAGGTCGTCAATGACGCCGCCCTTGTCGTTGACCAGGATCGAGTACTTTGCCTTACCGACCTTCAGGATGGACATATTCGACACCAGAGCGTAATCCAGGAACGCACCCGCATCCGGACCGGTCACACGGAACTCACCCATGTGGGACAGGTCGAAAATACCGGCACGAGTACGGACCGCCTCATGCTCAGCAACGTCATTAGCGTACTTCAGGGGCATATCCCAGCCGCCGAAGTCGGTGAAAGAAGCGCCAAGCTTCTCATGGACAGAGTACAGAGAGGTCTTCTTGGGGGACATTAGATTCTCCTCACGCACAGCCTTGTGCTGTTATCGTTCAATCGTCGTAGATTTAGTTCACCCCCACAGACACGAGATACGCTGCGGAGGCGGTCCCCACCCGCCCCCAGGAACCTGAGGACGGGTGAGGCAGGTAGACCGCTACAGCCTACCCAGGAGCGTTATAGGCTCCTTATGCTTCCAGGTCGAAAGCCTCCATCGGGGGGCATTCGCACACGAAGTTACGGTCACCGCCAGCGCCATCAATACGACCCACCGAAGTGAAGTACTTATTAGCGCGCAGGCTCGGGACAGGGAAAGCTGCCTGAGTACGGCTGTAGGGGCGATCCCACTCATCAGCGCTCACCACATCAACGGTGTGCGGTGCGTTGCGCAGAACCGAATCCTCCACAGCGACCTTGCCCTCAGCCACCTCGATAATCTCATCGTAGATGGTCTCCATTGCCTCAATGAAGCGGTCCAGCTCTTCCTTCGACTCAGACTCAGTCGGCTCAACCATCAGGGTGCCCGGAACCGGGAACGCCAGGGTCGGAGCGTGGAAGCCGAAGTCCATCAGACGCTTGCAGACATCCTCAGCAGTCACGTGAGACTGATCGGTCAGCTGACGCAGGTCCAGGATGCACTCGTGAGCGACCAGACCGCCGGGGCCGGTGTACAGCACCGGGTACTTGTCGTTGAGCTTCTTCGCAATGTAGTTAGCGTTCAGAACCGCGTACTGCGAAGAGTCCTTCAGACCCTGAGCACCAGTCATCGCAATGTACATCCAGCTAATCGGCAGAACGCCGGCAGAACCGAAGAACGCCTGCGAAATCGGCAGTGCAGCATCGTTGGGGAGCTTACCTTCAGCATCAGCGCGGTATGCGTCACCGGGCAGGAACTTCGCCAGGTGCTCACGAACAGCCAGCGGGCCAACACCGGGGCCGCCACCACCGTGAGGAATGGAGAAGGTCTTGTGCAGGTTCAGGTGCGAAACGTCGCCGCCGAACTTACCGGGCTGAGCGAAGCCCATCTGAGCGTTCAGGTTCGCGCCATCCAGGTACACCTGGCCGCCAGCCTCGTGAACCAGCTGGCAAACCTCAGCAACCTGCTCCTCAAACACACCGTGGGTGGAGGGGTAGGTAATCATGATGCCGGCAACCTTGGGACCGTACTTCTCGATCTTGACCTTCAGGTCATCAACATCAATCGAGCCGTCAGCCGCAGTTGCCACACCGGCAACCTTCAGACCAGCCAGAGCAGCAGATGCCGCGTTGGTGCCGTGAGCAGACAGCGGAATCAGGACGGTATCGCGCTCGTGGTCACCGTTAGCCTCGTGGAAGGAACGGATAGCGCGCAGACCAGCGTACTCACCGGTTGCACCCGAGTTCGGCTGCAGGGACACAGCATCGTAACCGGTAATAGCAACCAGCCACTCAGTCAGGTCCTTAATCAGCTCGTGCCAGCCCTCAGCCTGATCCTCCGGGACCAGCGGGTGAATGTTCGCGAACTCAGGCCAGGAGATGGGCTCCATCTCAGCAGCCGCGTTCAGCTTCATGGTGCACGAACCCAGCGGAATCATGGTGCGGTCAAGAGCCAGGTCCTTATCAGCGAGGTGACGCAGGTAGCGCATCATCTCGGTCTCGGAGCGGTACTTGTGGAAAATCGGGTGCTGCATGTACTCATCGGTACGCAGCAGCTCAGCAGGCAGATCGTACTGTGCATCTGCCTCGCCCAGGGTGCCGCCCAGAGCCTCAACCAGGCCCTTGAGCAGCTCCTCACCGTGAGACTCACCCACGGAAATACCGATGCGGTTCTCGTCGAAGCGGCGGATGTTCACGCCAGCTTCCAGAGCCTTCGCAACCAGCTCGTCGGCACGGCCAGCAGCCTCCACCACGACGGTGTCGAAGAAAGTATCGTGAGCGATACCGTAGCCCGCAGACTTCAGCGCGGTAGCAACACGAGCGGCATTAGTGTGCAGGCGGTTCGCGATAGCGCGCAGACCCTCAGGACCGTGGTACATCGCGTAAGCACCAGCAACAATCGCCAGCAGAGCCTGAGCAGTACAAATATTGGAAGTAGCCTTCTCACGGCGAATGTGCTGCTCACGAGTCTGCAGAGCCAGACGGTATGCAGGCTTACCAGCCGAATCCTTAGAAACACCCACCAGACGGCCAGGCATGGTACGCTCCATACCCTTGTGAACAGCCATGTAAGCAGCGTGGGGGCCACCGAAGAAGAAGGGCAGACCGAAACGCTGAGTGTTACCCACAGCGATATCAGCGCCCAGCTCACCCGGAGACTTCAGCAGGGTCAGAGCCAGCAGGTCAGCGACCACAGTGACCAGGGCGTTACGCTCCTTAGCGGCCTTAATCAGCGGCTCAATATCGCGAATATCGCCTTCATTGCCGGGGTACGCCAGGACGATACCGTACAGGTCGCCCTCGGGCAGACCCTCAGAGAAATCAGTAATGACGAAGGGAATGCCGAGCATCTCTGCACGGCCGCGAGTCACCGAAATAACCTGAGGCAGGCAACGGGAGTCAATCGCGAAGAAGCCGTTCTTCACCTTGCGGTTCGCACGGTGCATCATGACAGCTGCCTCAGCTACTGCGGATGCCTCATCCAGCAGGGAGGAGTTTGCAATCTCCAGGCCGGTCAGCTCCATCACGGTGTTCTGGAAGTTCAGCAGAGCCTCCAGACGGCCCTGAGAAATCTCAGCCTGGTACGGGGTGTAAGAAGTGTAGAAACCGGGGTTTTCCAGAATATTACGGCGCAGAACCGCGGGAGTTACTGCATCGTAGTATCCGGCACCAATCATCTGGGCGAGAACCTTATTCTTCGCAGCATAGCCGGCAATCTTTGCCTGAGCCTCATGCTCCGACAGCGGAGCAGGCAACTGCAATTCGCCGTCAAGGCGAATCTGGGAGGGGACGACAGCGTCCATCAGCGCATCCAGGGAAGAGTATCCCAGGGTTTCGAGCATCTGCTCTGCGTCTGCGGAACGGGGGCCGAGATGACGATCAATAAAGGACATAGGATTCTCCTATTGGTCGGCGCAAACCGTAGAGGGGTCACGTCGCGCTATTGCGACGAGTCGAACACTTTAAAGTGTCCCACATCTCCACAAAGTTTCGCTAGCTTTACCAACATTCGACATGCCCAAACATCAAACTCTTCTGCCCCGCCAAAGCCCACCCCTGTTAGAGGACAAAACAGCAGAAAAGCACAAAGTCCGGCTCGTTCCCTCCGAAGAGAAAACGAGCCGGACTCAGTCAAAGCAAACTTCGCATACATCCTGCAGAAGGATGTACTAGAAGAACCTACTTAGCGTGGTTGGGCTTGCCACCGTGCGGCACCAGGAATGCCGACAGGAAAGCCAGAGCCGCAGTCACAGCCAGCAGCATCAGACCGATGAAGTAGTTGTTCTCAGCCTGGTTATAGGTTGCACCCATCACCAGCGGCGGGAAGAAACCACCCAGAGCGCCAGCAGCAGCAACCACACCGGACACCGCACCAACGTTCTTCGGATCAGCCGCACGAGCCACCCAGCCGAAGACCGAGCCGTGGCCCAGACCCAGAAGAGCAGCCATCAGGATGAAAACAGCACCATACACGTGCTCAGCATCAGGCTGGAACGCGGTAATAACTGCCAGGATCACCACACCACCCAGGGAGATGAGGGTGATAATCTTCGGACCGAACTTATCAGCCAGCACACCACCGAAGGGACGAGCAATCACGGCAGCAGCCGCGAAGCCAGCCGCACGCATACCAGCGTCGTTAGCGTTGAAGTTGTAGATGTTGCTCAGGTAAGTGGGCAGGTAGTTCGAGAATGCCACGAACGCACCGAACACAACAGCGTAGAGGAAGCACAGCTGCCAAGTGGTCTTCACCTTGAATGCCTGAACAATCTTCGGCATCAGCGGAGTAACCTCACGGCCGATGGTTGCCGGAGAATCCTTCAAGAAGAAGAAAGAGATAGCAGCGGTTACAGCACAGATAACAGCAATCAGAACGTGAGTCTGGAAGTAACCAATACCCTGCACCAGGCGGGGGGTAGCGAATGCAGAAATTGCAGTACCCACCATGCCGGCACCGAACACACCGGTCGCAAAACCCTTCTTGGAAGCGTCATACCATGCGGAACTGAAGGGAATACCCACAGCGAACACGGTACCCGCAATACCCAGGAAGAACGCCACAACAAGCAGCATGGGCAGCGAGTTCATCTGACCAGCAACACCAACCAGGAAGACCAGGGGTGCGCTAATCGCCAGAACAGCGGTGAACATAATACGACCACCGTAGCGGTCAGTCAGACCACCAACGGGAATACGGCCGATAGCGCCGATGAAAATCGGCATAGCCACCAGAACACTGGTCATACCAGCGTCCAAGTGCATCTGCTTGGCGTACAGCTTGGCCAGCGGACCAACAATAGTCCAAGCCCAGAAGCCGATGGTCGAGATGAACGTTGCCAGCAGAACGTTACGGAGCTGACCATTCTTCAGGTCGTAGCTCGGTGCAACAGGGGTGCTCATATTTCCTCTTTTGCAATATGGATATGTGTATTAGCGGTCGGCGCGCTCACGCGGGAGAGTACCTACCGGATCCCAACCTCGACGTGCACCAACACGCTGGCCGCCACGAGAGCGGTACACGGTGTAGGGGCGGAAGAGGTAGTGCAGGGGCACAGTCAGTGCGTGCACCAGGCGGGTAAAGGGCCAAATGATGAACAGAACCATAGCCACCACGATGTGAATCTTGAAAGCCACGGGAATATTCACCATCAAAGCTACCTCAGGGTGGAAGTAGAACAGCGAACGGAACCACACAGAAATGGTCTCACGGTAGTTGAAGTGAACCTCGTGACCATTCACCGGAGGCAAACCGCCCGAGGGGTTCACTGCCGAAATCAGAGTAGCCGCAGTACCGGCGAGAATCACCAGAACCAAAACGACATACATGAAAACGTCATTACGAGTGGTAGCCGAACGCACACGAGAGTTCGAAACACGGCGACCAATCAGAACGAACATACCAACAATGGTTGCGACCGCAGCAACAGAACCGCCGACCAGCGCCACAATGTGGTAAGTGTCATCCGAAACGACCAGGTCGGTGAATGCCTTAGGCACCACCAGACCACCAACGTGGCCAAGGAAAACGGCCGCAAGACCGTAATGGAACAGGGGCGAAGCGATGCGCAACAGCTTCGATTCATAGACCTGGGACGAGCGGGTAGTCCATCCGAACTGGTCAGTACGGTAACGCCAAATGGTGCCACCAATCAGAATGACCAGTGCAACATAGGGCAGAACGCCCCACAGCAGGATGTCAACAATACCCGGATCGGCTACAGCCTGTGCAGCATGTCCTGCGTTCTCAGAAGCAAGTACGTACACGTGTTGTCTCCTCACAAGGGATAAAACTAGTTAGAACGAGCCGAAGCCTGCTGGAGCAGCTGATGATCAGCGTAGCCATTCAGGCCAACAGTCTCGACGGGAGGGCCGTAGCCAGCCATCTTCTGGACCTCCTCCTGAGTCTGCGGAGAGACGCCAGGAAGGGTATCGCAGATGCTCTGCAACAACCCGTAGTGGGGCAGATTTCCGTCCTTCATGGACAGACGAAGAAGCTCAAGGGACGGACGGTACGCCTGCAAAGCGGAACGGCCCTTACGGCGATCCACCAACGCACAGAACTCCAGCACCAGCGGCAGGTAGTCCGGAAGCTCACCATTCAAAACGGTCAACATACCGGAGTCGCGGTACATCTGCTTAAAACGCAGAAGAGTCTCACCACGGCGGCGGGTATCGCCATCGGTCCAGTAGGACAGATGCAGAGAATGACGACGCGAAAGGTCGTACTCCTGCACGTACTCGGACTGCACATCCTCCAGGTCCTTAGAAGTCAGCCACTGTTGAACCGCATCAACGGCAGCAATGAAAGCCTCATCCTGGGTGGAAGCGGTAATCTCCACCAGTTCAGGCAGAACCTTCAGAGTCTCCTCATCGGGGTAGCCCAGGAGCATACCGCTCACCTGGTAAATCACCGAGTCCTTATCCTCGCCGGGACCGTAATCGATATCAAACGGGTTCTCCGGCTGAGCCGGCTCCGAGACAGTAGCCTCGGAACCGGCCTTGCCCATGAGCTTGGAAAAGAATCCAGCCACTTATTACTTCTTTCCGGTGGTATTCGGGAAGAGGCCGTCAGGACGGGAAGAACCATCCCAGCTGAACAAGCTGACCTTGTTGTTAGCCTCGTAGACACCGGTGGACACGGGGGTCGGGCGACCCTCCATGTCGTTGAACGCATCGCCGTACATGCCGGGTCCGCCATCCACGCTCAGGGAGCAGCCCATTTCCTCAAGGTTGTGGGCGTCTTCCATGTGAGCCTTCGGAATGACGTAACGCTCGTTGTACTTAGCGATAGCCATCAGGCGGTACATCTCGTACACCTGCTGACCAGTCATGCCAACTGCCTGAGCAATCTCCTCGTTGCCTTCGCCACCGAGGTTGATGTCACGCATGTACGAACGCATCGCAGCCAGGCGGCGCAGAACGTTAGTAACAACCTCAGTGTCACCAGCGGTGAACAGCTCAGCCAGGTACTCAACCGGAATACGGAGAGACTCAATAGCGCCGAACAGGTTGTTGCTGTTCTCTGCATCGTGGCCCTGCTCCTTGAGCAGGTCAACAATCGGAGACAGCGGCGGCACGTACCAAACCATCGGCATGGTGCGGTACTCGGGGTGCAGGGGCAGGGCCACCTTCCACTCCTTCGCCAGCTTGTACACGGGCGACTTCTGAGCTGCAGTAATCCACGCATCGGGGATGTCGTTCTTACGAGCCTGCTCAATCACAGCCGGATCCGAAGGATCAAGCATCAGCGACAGCTGAGCCTCGTAGAGGTCCTTCTCATCCTCAACCGAAGCAGCCTCAGTCACGCGGTCTGCATCGTAGAGGAAGATACCGATGTAGCGCATACGACCAACACAGGTCTCAGCACACACGGTCGGAATACCAGCCTCAATACGGGGGTAGCAGAAGGTACACTTCTCAGCCTTACCCGTCTTGTGGTTGAAGTACACCTTCTTGTAGGGGCAGCCGGTGATGCACTGACGCCAACCGCGGCAACGGTCCTGGTCAACCAGAACGATACCGTCCTCAGCGCGCTTGTAGATAGCGCCGGAGGGGCAAGAAGCCATGCAGGAGGGGTTCAAGCAGTGCTCACAAATACGAGGCAGGTAGAACATGAAGGTCTGCTCGAACTCGAACTTAATCTTGTCCTCAGCCTTCTTGCGAACCTTCTCAACCAGCGGGTCCAGGTGACCGTACTCGGTCGCACCAGCCAGGTTGTCGTCCCAGTTCATACCCCACTCGACCTTGGTGTCCTCACCGGTGATGAGGGAGACCGGCTTAGCAGCCGGGAAGTCATCACCCAGAGGAGCACTGGTCAGGTTCTGGTAATCGTAGGTCCAGGGCTCGTAGTAGTCGTTCAGCTCGGGCTGAATCGGGGAAGCAAAGATCGTGAAGAGCTTCTGGAAGCGGTTACCGCTCTTGAGCTCCAGACGACCGCGCTTGTTCAGCACCCAGCCGCCCTTCCACTTCTCCTGATCCTCGTAACGGCGGGGGTAACCCTGGCCGGGACGAGTCTCAACGTTGTTGAACCAGACGTACTCGGTACCGGCTCGGTTCGTCCATGCCTGCTTACAGGTCACGGAGCAGGTGTGGCAGCCGATGCACTTATCGAGCGCCATCACCATAGCAACTTGTGCCATAACGCGCATTAGAAAGTTACCTCCTGGGACTTACGGCGACGGATGTACGAGACGATGTCTCGCTGGTTACCGGTCGGTCCAAGATAGTTGAAGGCGAACGCCTGGTGAGCGTAGCCACCAATCATGTGGGTGGGCTTCAGAAGAATACGGGTCACCGAGTTGTGAATACCACCGCGCTTACCGGTGACTTCAGACTTCGGGCTAACCATACGCTCCTGAGCGTGGTAGACGTAGCAAACGCCCTCGGGCATACGGTGCGAAACAACCGCACGGCCGACGAAGACACCATTGGTGTTCACACACTCAATCCACTCGCCATCCTTGACGCCAATCTTCTCAGCGTCCTGCGGGCTCATCCATGCAGTCGGACCGCCACGGAACATGCTCAGCATGTAGTGGTTATCGAAGTACTGCGAGTGAATTGCCCACTTGTTGTGCGGGGTCAGGTAGCGAACAGCAACCGAAACACCATCGGTAGTACCGAGCTCAGGCTCGTTGTACAGGCCGGTCATATCCAGCGGCGGACGGTAAATCGGCAGAGCCTCGCCCATTTCGTGCATCCAGTCGTGGTCGAGGAAGAAGTGCATACGGCCGGTCAGGGTGTGGAACGGCTTCTTCTTCTCGATGTTGACGGTGAACGGAGCGTAACGGCGACCACCGGTCTCCGAACCGGACCACTCGGGGGAGGTCATCACGGGCTGCGGTGCGGCCTGGGTCATAGGGAAGGTGATACGACGTTCCTCGTTACCTTCTGCCAGGTCCATCAGGTGCAGACCGGTCTGCTTCTCAAGCTCCTTGAAGCCCTTGACAGCGACCTCACCGTTGGAGGTACCGGAAATCATGAGGATTGCTTCAGAAATCTTCACGTCGGTATCCAGTGCCGGACGGCCTGCGCCCTTACCGGAGTCCATCACGCCGAATTCCTTAGCCATCTTCGCGACTTCGTCCTTCAGGTCGTAAGTGATGAACTTGGTGGTTGCACCGAGCTTATCGAACAGCGGGCCAACGGTGGTGTACATGTCGTACAGTGCGCCGTAGTCGCGCTCGACGGTGACGAAGTTCGGCATGTTCTTGCCGGGTACGCCCACCATACCGGGGGTGTTCTTCCAGTCGGGTGCGTGACCGCCGGGCTGAGCAATCTGGCCGGGGGTGTCGTGCAACAGCGGGACCGAAACGATGTCCTTACGGACGCCGAGGTGCTTCTTAGCCAGGCGGCTGAACTCAAACGCCAGTGCCTTGAAGGTCTCGTGGTCGGTCTTTGCCTCCCACGGCGGGTCAATTGCCGGGGAGAACGCGTGCAGGAACGGGTGCATATCGGTCGAGGAGATATCGTGCTTCTCGTACCAGGTAGCAGTCGGCAGAACGATGTCAGACAGCAGGGTCGTGGAGGTCATACGGAAGTCCGAGGTGACCAGCAGATCCAGCTTGCCCTGAGGCGCGTCCTCAACCCACTTCACTTCGTTCGGCAGCTTCTCCGAGTCGGAGCCCTGGACGTTGTCCATGCTACCGACCAGGTGCTTCAGGAAGTAGCTCTCACCCTTAGCGGAGGAACCGAACAGGTTCGAACGCCACAGGGTCAGGGTACGAGGCCAGTTGACGGGGTTGTCAACGTCCTCAACGGAGAACTCCAGGTCACCGGAGTTCAGGCGCTGTGCAATGTAGTCCGCGTTCGAGGAAGCCTCGCCGCGTGCCACTGCCTGCTCTGCCTTGTCTGCCAGATCCAGCGAGTTCTCGGGGAACTGCGGGTAGAACGGCATCCAGCCCATACGGGTAGAACGTGCCACAACGTCAGCAGTGTGAACGTCGCGCAGCTCGCCCTTAGCCAGCGGGGACTGCAGGTAGTCGGTGGAGTATGCGTCCTGACGGAACTGGTCAGTGTGCATGTACCAGAAGCCGGTACCGATCATGTGACGCGGCGGGCGGCTCCAGTCCAGAGCGTTCGCAATGTTGGTCAGACCGGTCAGAGGACGTGCCTTCTCCTGGCCCACGTAGTGAGCCCAACCGCCACCGTTGCGACCCTGGCAACCGGTCAGGTTCAGCAGAGCGAGGATAGCGCGGTAGGTGGTGTCAGCGTGGTACCACTGGCAGATACCTGCACCGAAGATGACCATGGAGCGGCCGCCGGAATCCAGGGCGCTCTTGGCGAACTCGCGGGCAACGCGAATAACAGCCTCGGCGGGGACAGAAGTAATCTGCTCCTGCCATGCCGGGGTGTTCTGAACGTTCCAGTCCTCGTAGTCCTTAGCCCAGGTACCGGGCAGACCCTCACGGCCCACACCGTACTGTGCCAGCATGATATCGAAGACGGTAGTAACTTCGTGACCATCAACGTAGGTTACGGGCACGCCGCGGGTAATGACGTCGCCGTGACCCTTCGGGTTATCGAAGGTCGGCATCTTAATCTCAACCGCTGCGGACTGGCCCTGAGGCAGGTCGCGAATCGACAGAATCGGCTTACGACCCTGCAAATCCAGGTTCCACTTGCCCTGGTCTTCCTGAGCGTAACGGTGACCCATGGTGCCGTTGGGCACGAAGACCTCGCCAGTCTCGCGGTCCATCAGGACGGGCTTGAAGTCAGCGTTCGGCTGCTCAGCCTCGCCAGCGAGCTTAGCTGCAGTCAGGAACTTGGAGGGAACCTTAATGCCGTCTTCACGGGTTTCCAGGGTGACCAGGAAGGGAAGGTCGGTGTAGGTCAGGGAGAAGTCCTCGAAGAACTCGACACGCTGGTCGACGTAGTTCTCCTTAAGGATGACGTGGCCCATCGCCATTGCCAGTGCCGCGTCGGTACCTGCCTGGGCGGGCAGCCACTCGTCAGCGAACTTGGTGTTGTCGGCGTAGTCGGGGCTCACGGTGACAACCTTGGTACCGCGGTAGCGGACCTCGGAGACCCAGTGAGCATCCGGGGTACGGGTCAGCGGAACGTTTGCACCCCACATGATGAGGTATGCAGCGTCCCACCAGTCGCCGGACTCGGGAACGTCGGTCTGGTCGCCGAAGACCTGCGGGGAAGCCACGGGGAGGTCAGCGTACCAGTCGTAGAAGCTGGTCATGACGCCACCGGCCAGCTGGATGTAGCGAACACCCGCGCTGAAGGACGCCATGGACATTGCCGGAATCGGGGTGAAGCCGGTGTTACGGTCGGGGCCGTAGTACTTGATGGTGTGCACGTGAGCAGCAGCCATCAGCTCGAGAGCCTCAGCCCAGGTCGAGCGCACCAGACCACCCTTACCGCGTGCGTTCACGTAGCGTGCACGCTTGGCGGGGTCGGACACGATGGAGTGGAAGGCGTCCACGGGATCGTTGTGGATTGCCTTCGCTTCGCGGTACATCTCCAGCAGGAGACCGCGAACGTAGGGGTACTTAACGCGAGTGGGAGAGTAGGTGTACCACGAGAATGCTGCACCGCGGGGGCAACCGCGGGGCTCGTACTCGGGGCGGTCGGGACCAACCGAGGGGTAATCGGTTTCCTGTGCTTCCCAGGTGATAATGCCGTCCTTGACGTACACCTTCCAGGAGCAGGAGCCGGTGCAGTTCACGCCGTGGGTAGAGCGAACTTCCTTATCGTGGCTCCAACGGTCGCGGTAGAAGGCGTCACCTTCGCGGCCGCCTTCACGGAAGACGGCGCGGCCGTCTTCAGTCTCATCCCAGCGGGAGAAGAACTTACCGAACTTGATCAGCTGATCGGTAAGGGGGCCGTCCGGGCCCTTAATCTGTGATGCTTGTTCCATACTGCCCAATATATCGGAAATTTGGCATGGAAAATACGAGATAAAAACCTTGCCTAATTCATACGAAATAAGGGTGCTTTAGACCGTAAGCCAGGCGGAAATTCCACCCTCAAGCATGTACACAGAACGCTCCTCCAGGGGCGCTATTTCACGAGCCGCCTCAACCGTTCGGGTGTATCCGGTGCAGTAAATAACGATTTTCTGGGCATTTGCGGGGATTTTACGCTCAATCAGGGCTTTGAGAGAGTCATTTCGAGCCGCTTCAAGCAATTCAGTGAGGGGCAGGTTAATGGCACCGTCAATCGCAAAGGCATTGAACTCCACCTGCTCACGGACATCCAAAAGGGCAATATTTTCACCCGATGACATCTTTTTAAGGTCCTGAGCGCTCATCGAGCGGGGTTTCGAGTCAGCAGAAGAGCTTGTAAAATCCTGAGAAATATTACGAATTGTTACATGATTTTTGGGCTTATGACTCGTTTCTTGGGGCAAAACAGCGCTTTTCTTAGGTACAGCTTGCACGCTAGCTACAAGAGGTATATATTCCCACCTTCCGCTTAATGCCGAATATAGGCCAACCTCACCCATGAGCGGCTCCCCCACCCCGGTCAGCAGCTTCACTGCCTCCATGGCCATCGCAGCACCCACCACGCCAGCCATAGCACCCACCACGCCAGCAGTACTACACGACGGCACGCTACCGGCAGCAGGAGCATGAGGGTACAAATCCTCATACACCGGACCGCGACCAGCCCAAAACACACTCAGCTGCGCATCAAAACCAAGAATCGCAGCCCATACATGCGCAATTCCAGCACGCGCAGCCGCCGCCGACACCACATAACGCGACTCGAAATTATCGCTACCATCCAGCACCAGGTCAGCACCAGACAGAAGCTCATCAACATTCACCTCCGTCAAACGCTCACACACAGGCACAACCTCAATAAAAGGATTCAGCGAGCGCAAAGACTCTGCGGCAGACTCAGCCTTAGAATTACCCACTCTGGCGTGCGTATGAATCACCTGGCGGTGCAGATTCGAGGCATCCACGACGTCATCATCAACCACCACAATCTGACCGACCCCGGCACCCGCCAGGTACAGCAGCGCGGGAGCACCCAAACCGCCAGCACCCAGCACCACCACGCGTGCGCGTTTGAGCGCCAGCTGAGCCTCGTAGCCCATTTCGGGCAGAATCAGCTGACGAGAATAGAACGCACGCTCAGCGGCAGAGAGCTCGCCCGTGCCGGTTGAAGGCTGAGAAGACATAGGGATTCCTCGCGTCTAGTAGTAGAGGTGACTTGAGCTTTCAAGGAGAATAAGCCTGCCCGAGAGAAATCCCCCTGACAGGCTTATATAGAGATATCAGAATATTCAGAAGGCTAAGCAGGCGAAGTGTCCACACCAACCCACTCGATGCTTCCATCGAGCAGTTCCTGTTCCTTCCAAATCGGCACACGAGCCTTCACCCGGTCAGCCACCAGCTCACAGGCATCAAACGCGCGGCCACGGTGAGCAGCCGCCGCCATCACGGTCAGAGCCGACTCACCAATAGCAATCGGACCCACACGATGCACAGCCCACAGACGCACACCGTCCAGCTCGGCAGCAACCTCGGCGGCAACCTCCGCAATATACTCACGAGCCTGCGGATGCGCGCTATAGGACAGCCCGCGCACCGCGCTACCGTGATCATGGTTGCGCACAATGCCGTCAAAAATTACCAGCGCACCCATGGCGTCGGTCATGACCTCAGCCTTAGCCGCAGCGTACAGCGGCTCCAGGGGCGCCTCCGTAATATCGGTGAACACCACGGTCGAGCCGCTCGGCTCAACACCGTGCGCACCCGAATGGTCCAGGGATTCTTCGTTCTGCGGCTTAGTGGTCATGGTAGTCCTCCATCTGACGGCAAATGTGCTCAACAAGCGGGTCGAGGGTTGCCACGCCGTCCTTCACGCCACCGCGCGAACCGGGCAGGGTCATCACGAAGGTGCGGTCAATGACGCCCGCCACGCCGCGTGAAAGCACCGCCGCGGGAATGTTCTTCAGACCGTTCATCCAGAAGGCATGCATAACGCCGGGAACTTCCTTGTCCAGGTGGGGGCGAACCGCCTCCACGGTCTGGTCGTCAGAGTTCAGACCGGTACCACCGCTGGTCAGGATGAAGGTCGGCAGGTTACCGTTCTTCTTACCTTCGGTCACCAGGGTGTTGAAGTACTCGACAATATCGCGGTCTTCAATGACCACGGCATCCGGGGTGTCGAAGCCGCGCGAGCGCAGCCACTCCACGGCGATGGGGCCGGACTTATCCTCGTACACGCCGCGGGCTGCGCGGGTGGAGGCGACAATAACCAGACCGGTGAGGTTCTCGGGCATGGTGTAGTCTTCGCTACTCATTGGCTTTCCTTTTCTGTATCTATCAGATGACGGTGGGGGCGGTGCACCGCCGTAGCTTAGGATTCCTCGCGGACGGACCAGTCGCCGGACTTGCCGCCGCTCTTCTCCAGAACACGGATATCGGTAATTACGGCGTACTTATCGACTGCCTTGATCATGTCGAAAACGGTCAGTGCCGCCGAGGAGACGGCGGTGAGCGCCTCCATCTCTACGCCGGTGACGCCGCGGGTCTTCACGGAGGCCTCAATACGCACGAAGTCGGTGCCGCGCTCAAAGTCCACCGTGATCTTGCCCAGGGGCAGCGGGTGGCAGAGGGGAATGATTTCCGGGGTGCGCTTAGCGCCCATGATGCCGGCAACACGTGCAACGGGAAGAGCGTCGCCCTTGGGCAGGTCAGCGTCAAAAATCATGGCAATCACGTCTTCGCGGGTGCGCACGGTTGCTTCAGCCAGGGCGGTGCGGGTGGTAACTGACTTCTCCGTAACGTCCACCATGTGTGCCGAGCCGTCGGCGCGCACGTGAGTCAGTTCCTGGTTGGGCTGAGAGGTAGAGGTCATCGTTTCTCCTGGCTTCTGCGCGGTATTCTTCTGCCGCGAATCGTTACTTAGTGTGAGTCTCAATTATTCCTTGTCGTTCGACCAAGGAACAATGCGGGGCGGGGGCTTAGTTATCGGTGAGGCGGATGCGGTGGTAGGGTACCGCTTCTCCCCCGGTGTAGGTGGTTCCGGGCGCCAGCTCAATGAGCACGTCCGCCTGTGCGGCGCGGTGTAACAGGTGCGAGCCGGAGAGCACGTCGGGGTAGAGTTCCACCCGGTAGGTTCCGGGCTCGACCTCGACCATGCCGAGGGTTCCGCGCAGGAACTGGCGCTTGGTTGCCGGGGCGGTGATCGGGGTTTCGGTGACGAGCACGCCTCGCGGTGCGTTGTTCAGGGTTGCCTGTTCGGAGGCAACCGCATAGGGCACACCGTAGGGGCCGCCTGCACGCAGGTAGGGGCGCAGAATCAGCGCGTACGAGATGAGGGTGCTCACCGGGTTGCCGGGGAAGGAAATCATGGGCACGCGATGGCCCTTGAAGTCGAGAACGTTTACGCCCTGCGGTCCGCCGGGCTGCTGGCTCACGTGACCAAACCAGGAGACGGGCACCAGGATGTCGGCTTCGTGTGCCTTGGCGATGGCGTTGCGCACCACTTCGTATTTACCGTGGCTAATACCGCCCGAGGTGATGATGATGTCCGGCGCGAAGCTCTCGTATTCTGCCGCGAGACGGTGCAGCAACTCGATGGGGTTATCACCAATAGCGATGCGGCGCACCTCAGCGCCGTCTTCACGGAGCATAGCGGTCAGCATGGGCCCGTTCGCGTCAAAAATCTGCCCCTGAGCCAGCTCCTGCGAGGTAGCGGTGCCGTCTTCTTCAACACCGGAAAGAATCTCGTCGCCGCCGGTGCATACGAGCACGCGGGGGCCTGCCGCGACGGTCAGGCGCGCATAACCCTGGGATGCGAGCGCACCGAGCAGAGCCGGGGTGATGCGTTCACCGGCGCGTGCGAGTACCTGGCCGGTGACGACGTCTTCGCCGCGGCGGCGTACGAACTGTCCGGGTTTGCCGGTGGCGAGTTTGACCTTTTCGCTGGGGCGGCCGAAGGATTCGGGCAGGTCCGGGTATTCGATACGTTCGGACTGCTCGACCGGGATGACGGCGTCGTAGCCCTTGGGGATGGGTGCGCCGGTCATGATGGGGTAGGTCAGGTCGTCGGAGGAGCGGGAGCGCTGCAGCGGACGCCCTGCGGGAATCTCGCGGCCGACGGTGAAGATGCGGTCCTCGCGGTCAACGGCTGCCGCGGTGAGGGCGTAGCCGTCCATTTGGGAGTTGTCGAAGCTGGGCACGTCCATGCGTGCGGTGACGTCTTGGGCGAGAATGCGTCCTGCCGCGTGGTAGAGGGGAACCGTTTCTGCGGTGCCGATGAAGACTTCACGCAACAGTAGCGCCAGGTAGGCGCGGTATTCCTCGGTGCTGGGGGTTCCATTGAATTCGGGGGAAATCATGGCGGTTCCAATCGTGCGGCAATAGTTAAGAACAGTGTACGGGTGCGGTTGTGAGCTGGTAAACGCAGTTTCGCCTAATAGTCTTCAGATGGCGCTGCGGTTCCTTGGGACGGGCCGGTTTTATCGGGTGCTTTCGCGCAGTTTTTTGAGGGCGCGAGCTAGACCGAGGACACCGAAGATTCCCAGGTAGAGGCTGATGAGAATTAGCGCGCTTCCGAGGGCGCTGGGGATGTCGCTGCTGTTGATGGCTAGGTCAATGGCGAGGGGTATGGTTTGGGTTTTGCCTTGCACATTGCCTGCGAAGGTGACGGTTGCGCCGTACTCGCCAAGCGCGCGAGCGAAGGAAAGTAGGAAAGCAGTCGCAAGGCCGGGCGCTGCGAGAGGCAGGAGCACTTTAAAGGTGGTCTCTGCCGGTCCGGCGCCTTCAACAAGAGCGATTTCTTCATAATCGCGGGGAATAGCCTGCAGGGTGGTAACTGCGGTGGCGACAAAGAAAGGCAGGGCAACGAAGACCTGGGCGATAATCACCGCGTTCGAGGTAAACGGAATAGAGATTCCAGCCTGGTAGAGGTAGGTGCCGATCATGCCTTTGCGTCCCCAGAAGAAGAGCAGACCGAGGCCGGAGACCACCGGTGAGAGAATCACCGGGGTGTAGATGATGGCGTAGAGGACCGACCCGAAGCGGTGCATCCGCGAGCGGTTGAGCACTTTGGAGAGCACGAGCGCCAGGGGAGCACCGAGGAGGCCGCAGATAAGGGTGGATGCGGCGGCCGTGCTGAGAGAGAGGTTGGCAGCCCCGAGAACCTGCGGGGTAAAGATGGTACCCAGCTGACTCCAGGGAATATTAATGAAAAGCCCGAGGAGCGGACCTGCAATGAGGAAAATACCCAGAGTTGCCGGGATGAGGAAGAGCCGGGGAACAGATGCGAAAAGCTTCTCTCGGGAGGTGCGCGCTCGGCGGCTGGTGGGCGCGGTAGCGGTGTCTGACATGGGTATTTCTACTTGTTGTGCTAGGGGTCTTCTGCAGTGGTTATTGGTGTGCGTCGGAAAATATGTTCAGGATGCGGTGGCATGCTTGTTGAGCGTGCCACCGCATCCTGCGGGGTGTGTCCCGTTGCCTCGTTATAGCTGTTTCAGCTGAGAAGCGTGGGGTGCTAATGACTACTTGGTGGTGTTGAAGCCGTAGTCGGAGAGGATCTTCTTAGCCTCGTCGGAGGTCTTCAGCCACTCGTTGAACTTCTTTGCAGCCTCGGAGGAGGAGCCGGTCTTGCTCAGCGCTGCGGGGTATTCGTTGGGCTCAACATCGGTCAGCTCGATGGAGCCGAGGTTTGCACCCTTCTTCTTGGCTGCTGCGAGGTCGGTGGTGTAGATGAAGCCTGCATCTGCGTTACCGGTGGACACCTTGGTTGCCACGTCGGTGACCTTACCCTCGGTGGTTGCGTTCTTGAGGGTGATGTCGTGCTTCTTCAGCTCTTCGTGCGCCAGGGTGCCGCAGGGGACGTCTTCCTTGCAGACTGCGACGACGCCTTCGGTGGTCTTCAGGTCGTCGAGGCTGTTGATCTTGCCGGGGTTGCCTTCAGCGGTGACAAGGACCAGCTTGTTGGTGACCAGGACGTTGGTTTCAGAGTTGGAGAACTCGTTCAGCTTCTTAGCCTTGTCCATGTTCTTGGTGTCTGCGGTGATGAGCATGTCGGGGGTTGCGCCCTGCTCGATCTGGGTGACGAGCTTTGCGGAGCCTTCGTAGACGAAGGTGATGTCAACGCCGGGGTTTGCTGCTTCGTATGCCTTCTCCAGGTCTGCGCCTGCGTTGTTCAGGGATGCTGCGGCGAAGACCTGGATCTTGCCGGAGGATGCCTGGGTACCTGCTGCGGAGGCAGAGGAGGAGCTACCTGCGGAGGCAGTGGAAGAGGAGGAGCTCTGGGTGGAGCCGCAACCGGTCAGTGCGAGAGTTGCTGCAGCGAGTGCGCTGAGGGCAGCAAGAGGAGTCTTCATGTGTGTCCTTTGGTCGTACTACTTATGGAGGTGAGGTGGGTCCATGCGCGGGCTCTTTGTGACGTTTTGTGTACACCCCTAGCTTGCACACGTTTTGTTGCGTCGTCACAGTTTTCTACGGTGGCGTAGCTGTAACTTACCCTTCACACACTATGTAAGGGGCGCCGGAACATGGAATAATCATATTGTCACCTGAAATATGCAAATTTTCCACATAGGTTTTCCATGGCGTATACGGCAAATTCGGCCTCTTCTGAACTCATTTCTGGCCCAGTGTTAAGCACCTTATCTTCTGCGGAGGGTAACGGAGCTGCTTTTGTGACGCCCGAAAAATCTGAGAGTGGCGCAAAGCCTCAGCGTAAGCTCCCGAATATTACGAACAGCGGTCCGCTCCTGGACCGCTGGGGTCGCGTGTCTACCGACCTGCGAATCTCTCTAACCGATAAATGTAATCTTCGTTGCATTTATTGCATGCCGGCGGATGGTTTGCAGTGGCTCCCGAAGGAAAACCTGCTCTCCGCCGAGGAGATTGCACGCCTGGCAGATATTGCGATTACTGAGCTGGGTGTTGAGGAAATCCGCTTTACCGGCGGTGAGCCGCTGGTCCGCGCCGATTTGGTGGACATCATTTCGCGTATTCATGAGGCGCACCCGAGCATCCCCCTGGCGATTACGACGAACGGTATCGGTCTGGAGAAGCGCGCTGCCGCCCTGGCTGAGGCTGGTCTTACCCGTATCAACGTTTCCCTGGACACGATTTGCCGTGAGACCTTCGCTGAGCTGACCCGCCGCGATAAGCTCGACGCCGTGTTGAAGGGTATCGACGGAGCCGCCGAAGCCGGTCTGTGGCCCATCAAGATTAATGCTGTGCTGATGCCGGGCCTGAATGATGACCAGGCTCCCGACCTTCTGCGTTGGGCACTGGCGGGCGGCTACCAGTTGCGTTTCATTGAGCAGATGCCGCTGGATGCCGATAACCGTTGGACCCGCGAGGGCACTATTACTGCCGCTGAGATTCGCGAGAAGCTGTCGGCTGAGTACGTCCTGGGTTCGGTGGCTGAGGCGCGTGGTGACTCCCCCGCTCAGCTGTGGGAGGTGTACCCGCTCGGTACTGCCCTGGATGATGCGGGCTTCCCCGTCGACGGTACCGAGTCTCTGGGTCGTGTGGGCATCATCGCCTCGGTGACGGAGTCGTTCTGCAATGCGTGCACCCGCACCCGCCTGACGGCGGACGGCAAGATTCGCTCGTGTTTGTTCTCTGACACTGAGACTGACCTGATGCAGCTTCTACGTTCCGGTGCTGACGATCAGCAGCTGGCTCTGCGTTGGCGTGAAGGCATGTGGTTCAAGCCGCGCGCTCACGGCAAGGAAGACGCTGACTTCGATATTGAGGAGTTCGCCAAGGCGAGCCGCTCGATGAGCGCTATTGGCGGCTAAGGAAACTACCCTATTTATTAGCCGGATATACACCCAAATATGCGTGGGACAAGGTCTTTTACTGCCACCTTACCCCCTGGCTTTCGGCTACCCTACTCAGAGTTTATTCAAGGATTGAGGAGCATTATGCAGGTTCATTTTTTCGCTGCCGCGCGTTCTGCGGCGGGTACCGCGCAGCTGTCGGTGCCCCTGGCTGAGCTGCCGTCTGCAACTCTTGGCGCGCTGATTGAGCATCTGGGCCAGAGCTTGGAGGGCACAACCCCTTCGGGTCTGACTCTTGCGCAGGTCATGGAGCAGTGCTCGTTCCTGGTCAATGGTGCCCGTTCTGATGCGCAGGCTCCGCTGCAGGATGCCGATCGTGTGGACGTTCTGCCTCCCTTTGCGGGTGGATAATGCGGGCGGATAAGATGCCCGGTTCCCGGCTCCCCGCCGAGGGCGATTTTTCGTGCGCCGCGGTCGTAGTTGCCGGAGGCGCTTCTCGCCGCCTGAACCACGTGCCGAAGGCGTCTCTGTCTGATGGCACGAATACCCTGCTGGGTTGTGCCCTGGAGGCGGTGGCCACCGCATCCCCGCGCGTGGTGGTGGGTCCGGAGAGCCTACCCTTGCCGTCGGGGGTGTTGCGCACTCGTGAGGATCCGCCGTTTTCGGGTCCTGCTGCGGCGATTCATGCCGGGTTGGAGTGTATTGCGGCCGATTGCGAGCGCTCTCAGGTGCCTCTGCCCGAATGGTGCCTGATTTTGGGTGTGGATACTCCGCGTGTTGCCCCGGCGGTTCAGCAGCTGATTGCTGCGGCGCGAAATGCTGAGCGCGCGGCGGGCTTCTCCCCCACCGATTCTGAATCATCTGCAGGTTTCTGGGGTGTCGCTGAGGGCATCTATCAGCCCCTGGTGGGTATTTACCATTTTGAGGCGATCCGTTCGGTCTTTTCGACCGGTACCACCGACGCTTCTGTTCGTTCTTTTTTGCGCCGTTTGAACCCGGCGGCGGTTCAGATGTCTGCCACTGACACCGCCGATGTTGATACGTGGGAGCAGGCGCAGGCTCTCGGCTATACGACTTCACTCTGGTCGAGTTATTAGCATCTGAGGCGCCCAGAAGCGCTAGTTGCCAAGCTACGAGTAACCTAGGTAGTAGGTTAGAGCTCTGGGCACCGCATTCGGTAGCGTTTTTGAGCTCGCGCGCTGTTGCGCGTCCCGCACACACTTTTACGAGGTACGATGTCTCACCATATTCCTTCTGTTTCGTGGCAGCAGGCCCGCCAGATTCTGCATGAGCAGGGCCTGGACATTGCGCATCATGTGAAGACGGAGTCTTTGCCGCTGTTGGCGACGATTGGCCACTATTTGGCAGATGATGTTTATTCGATGATGCCGGTGCCCCACTACAGCTCTTCCGCGATGGACGGTTACGCTGTGACGGGTGCACCTCCGTGGCGTCTGGTGACGCCGGCGTATCCGGAGGATTCTCGCGCGAATATTCACCGTCTGACGGTGCCGATTGTTCCGGGTGAGGCGACCCCGATTCTGACGGGCGGTTTAATCCCGGAGGGTGCCGAGGCGATTGTGCGTGAGGAGCATTCCCGCCTGTATGAGGGTGCGGAGGGTTCTTCTCGTCCGGGCATGGGTTCCCATTTGGAGACTCAGGCAAGCATTCATTACCTGGATATGGCGGAGGGTTTTGAGCCTCCAGCACCGGGTGCTGATATTCGCCATGCTGGTGCTGAGCTGGAACGTGGCGAGTTGTTGGCGCGCCACGGTGACCGTGTGTCTGCTCGTATGGCGGCATTCTTGGGCACGAATGGTTTTGATGAGTTGCCGGTGTATGCCCCGATTCCGGTGCGTTGCGCGTTTACGGGTAATGAGGTCATTACCTTTGGTGTGCCTGCGCCGGGTCAGGTGCGTGATGCCTTTGGCGGCTTCATGGAGCATGCGATTATTTCTGCTGGTTGCGAGGCGCGCCCGTCGATTCGCCTGGCGGATGTTGAGTCTGAGTTCCGCACGTTCTTGTCCACATCGACGGCTCGTGTGCTGGTGTTTACGGGCGGGTCGAGTACTTCGGGTGTTGATTTGGTGCGTAAGGTGCTCAACGATATGGGTGCGACGTACCTGTTTGAGTCGGTAGATGTGCGTCCGGGTCATCCTGCGTTGGCTGCGCGTTTGCCGGTTCCGGAGAAGGGTCCGAATTCGGGTCGTGAGCGTTTTGTGTTGGGTCTGCCGGGTAATCCTTTGGCGGCGTACACGGCTTTGTATTCGTATTTGCCGCCGCTTTTGGCTGGTATGAGGGATATGCCTCTTCCTGAGCTAGATTCGGCGGTTCTGGGTGATCCGGTGGATACTTTGCGTAAGTCGGCGGGGGCTCGTCTGCTTCCGGTGTCGGTGCGTGATGGTGTGGCGTATCCTCTGCCGAAGTCGGCGTCGCATATGCTGTCCTCGTTGGCGGCGGCTACTCACTGCGCAGTGTTGGATGATTCTTCGGTGCGAGGTTCTGCGCATGAGGTGGGGGCTCGCGTTCCGGTTATTCCGGTGCTGTAGACCGGCACGGCAAATCGGTGCGGTTGGCAGCACAGGGGAAAAGCGCTTTTTCTAGTTTTTTGAGGCCTCGTCTGATTTTCGAGGCTCCGTTAGCTCCTGTGAAGAAGGTATAGTAGAAAGATATGTCAATCGTTTAGCATACCGAAGGGAGCCCCCGTGGCTAAGCCCAAACTCAGCGACGTTGCAGCCCTGGCGGGAGTCTCCCCCACCACGGTCTCCCGCGTGCTCAACAACCGCGGCTACCTGAGCGAAAGCACCCGCACCAAGGTCCACGAGGCAATGCGGGAACTCGGCTACCGCCCCAACGCCATCGCCCGCAGCCTGCAGGGCCAGCGCTCGCAGATGGTGGGCCTCATCTTCCCCACGGTCGCAAACCCCTTCTACGGGGAGATGGTGTACCGCCTCGAAAGTTACCTTGCCGAAGCAGGCTACCGGGTCATTCTCTGCAATAGCGATGACCACCCCGAACAAGAGAAGCGCTACCTGGAGATGCTTTTCTCCAATCAGGTGGACGGCATCATCAGCGGCGCCCACTCTGACGCGCTGGTCAATATTCCGCACGCCCAGGCTCCCCTGGTGACCGTGGACCGCCTCGAAAGCGGCTTTTACCCGAATGTCCGCTCCGATAATTACGGAGGCGCCCGCGCCGCCACGGAGCATCTGATTGCCACGGGTGCGCAGAATATTGTGCACGTGACGTCGACCCTGGGTAAGCACAATGAGCGTCAGCGCGGATACCGTGAGGCAATGCTCGAAGCCGGACTCATGCCGGAGTTCCTGGAGCTGGGCTTCCACCCCTCCCTGGGCATTAAGCGTGAGGTGCTCTACCGCCACCTCGACGAACGCGCCGATAGCCCGGAGCCGGTGGATGCGGTCTTCGCCTCCAACGATAATTACGCCGCGTTGGCGCTGGGCTGGGCGCGCGCACGCGCTATTCGTGTTCCGGAGGATTTCCAGGTGATTGGTTACGATGGCACGCAGAGCGTTCAGCTGCTCATGCCGGAGTTGGCGACCGTGGTTCAGCCGATTGAGGGCATGGCAGAGCGTACCGCGCAGCGTCTGCTGGAGCTCATTGAGCTACAGCAGGAGGATTCCTCAGAGAAGACCACTCCCCCAATTACCCAGCCCGAGGATGTACTCCCGGTTGAGCTCCATCTGGGGGCTACGGTGCGTTCTATCCCGAATCTGGATCAGATTCAGCCTGACACCTCCGCCCCGGACGAGCTCCAATAGACGAGCTCCAATAAGAAGCTCCTCTTCTGACGATAAAAATCCGCCCCACCGTGCGAGTGCTCACGGTGGGGCGGATTTTGCATATACATTTATCGGTTTTGTGCGCGTCCGGAAGTTTAGGAGGTGCGCTGCACAATCTCGGTGGGACCGGTGCCGGGGTAGACCATACCAACGGCGTGTGCCTTGGAGAAGATTCCGTGGAGCGGGCCGAGGGAGAAGAATCCGCGGCGCTCATAGAGACGGGCACTATCGTAGGTCGATGCTTCGAGGTAGGCGGGGTAGTCGCCGATGCGTTCGGTACCGTAATCGAGTAGCTGCGAGCCGATGCCGCGGCCTCGGTACTCTTCGAGGACACCAATGTTGAAGAGGTACCAGTGCTTGTACGCGGGGCGGTACTTGAGCAGGTGTAGCTCCATCAGGACTGCCCTCAGCAGGGTCTTGCAACCGAGTGCCTTGTAGTAGGCGCCAATCTGCTTGAGCTCGTTAGCGAAGGAACCCTCATGGGATTCAGGGGTGTTCCAGAGACAAACACCCACAATCTTGCCGGTAGAGTCGTCAATAGCAATGTCGATACGGCCGCGACCCTGGAAGTTGCCGTAGACCTGAAGGGTCATAATGGCGCGGAGCCTGGCGAGTTCCTGTCGGCGGCTACCGCCTGCAATGACTGCCATCATGGCAGGGTCACCGTCAAACGCGGCAATCAGGACTTCGAGCGCTTCGGCATATTCATGAGGCTCGGCGGTGCGGACAGTATAGGAAGCTAAGGTCATATTCACCCTTTACAAAAGCTTGAAACTATACATAAATATTAGCTGGATTATTCACTCCTGGCTAATAAATTCTGCCTTATCAAGACATTTTTCATAGCCATGCATCGAATGTGTGCCAGCTTATATTGCACCAATATGCATAAATTTTACGAATATTTATTCATGTTATTTTTGCATTACTTTGCAGGAAAAAATGTACACCCCGCACCAACTCTAGGAAGAGGGGTACGGGGTGTACATCACGTTGAGGTTATCTACTCATTAAGAGTGCAGACTATGCGTTAGCCTTTGCCTTCAGTGCAACCTTCAGCAGCGAATCTGCGCTGGTCACCGATGCGCCCGAAGCCTGAACATCTTCAACCGAAGCAGCCGCCTTCTTGGCGTTGGTAATCACCATGGGGGTTGCCAGCGGGTAGCCAGCAGCCTTGATGGCGGGGATATCGAACTCAGCGATGACGTCGCCGCGCTTGACGGTGTCACCCTTAGCAACCTTGGGCTCGAAGTGCTTGCCGTCGAGCTCAACGGTGTCCATGCCGATGTGCATCAGCAGATCCAGGCCGTCCTCGGTGCGCAGACCGTATGCGTGGCCGGTAGGGAATGCAACGGTGATCTTGCCGTCAGCCGGTGCGTAGAGCTTACCTTCGGTGGGCTCCACTGCGGTGCCTGCACCCAGTGCGCCGGAGGAGAAGGTGGGATCCTTGACGTCAGCCAGCAGAACCACGGAACCGACCATGTGGGAACCGATTTCGACGCTCTCGCCAGCCTCAGATGCTACAGCGGCGGCGGGAGCTGCGGCAGCAGCTACGGTGGCAACGGGAGCGGCAGCAGCGGGTGCAGCGGGTGCCTCAGTGTTGCCAGCCTCAACCTTCTTACCCCAGATAAAGGAGGCAACGAAAGCGATAACGGTGGTCAGGATGAGGCAGCCGAAGAAGCCAGCCCAGCCCGCGCCGGTAGTGGGGCTAATGGAGGGGAAGCCGATGTAACCAGCGGCGCCCAGAGCAATTGCCTTCACATTCAGGATGGAAGCGACCATTGCACCGATACCTGCGGAAACAATAGCAATGTAGAAGGGCCAGCGCAGAGCCAGGTTCACACCGAACATTGCGGGCTCAGTAATACCCAGGAATGCCGAGGGTGCAGATGCCGAAGCAATACCCTTAATCTTCTTGTTCTTGGTGGTCAGCGCAACACCGGCTGCAGCAGCACCCTGCGCCACGTTAGACATCGACGCGACAACAAAGATGAAGGAACCACCGGTAGCCCACAGGCTCATCTCGATGGGCGGGAATGCCTGGTGCATACCGGTCATCACGATGAATGCGTAGAAGGTACCGAAGACCAGACCGCCGAGCGGGCCGGCAACGGTGTAGAGCCAGTTCACGCCCTCGCCCAACCAGGTACCCAGCTGGAACATCGGGGGACCGACCAGAATAAAGGTCAGGAAGCCGGTGATGAGGATGGTCAGAGTGGGGGTGAAGATGAAGTCGATGGTGCCCTTGAGGACCTTGTGGAAGAACTTCTCGATATTCGCCAGGATGAAGGCGACCAGCATAATGGGCAGCACGGTACCCTGGTAACCCGCTTGCTGAACCTGCAGACCGAAGAGGTTCCAGTACTTCATCGGGTCGGTGCCTTCAGCACCCGCCAGGGATGCTGCGACACTGTAGCCGTTCATTAGGGCCGGGGAAACCATCGCGGCACCCATGGTCAGACCGAGGTAGGGGTTACCACCGAAGACCTTAGTAGCGGAGAAGCCGACCAGCACGGGCAGGAAGGCGAAGGGAGCTGCGGAGAGCAGGTTGATGATGTCTGCAAAGTCAGCCCACTCGGGGTGCATTGCGATGAAGCTCTCGGGACCAAAGATACCCTTGGAGGTCAGCACGCTGTTGATTGCCATCAGCATACCGCCACCGACCAGAACCGGAATCAGCGGGACGAAGATATCAGCAATGGTCTTAATGAAGCGGGAAACGATGTTGCCCTGCTTGGAGGCGATTTCCTTGAGATCATCCTTAGATGCTTCGGGTGCGCCAGCGGCGATAAGGTGCTTGTGTACCTCGTTAACGTCGCCGGGGCCGACGATAATCTGGAACTGGCCAGCATTGAGGAAGCTGCCCTTAAGATCCTCGTCGTTGTCGATTGCTGCCTGGTCGACCTTGTCCTGGTTCTTCAGGACGAGGCGAAGGCGGGTTGCGCAGTGTGCGGCTGCAACGATGTTGCCGGCGCCACCGACGTCCTTCAGCACGCGCTGTGCCACTGACTTGTGGTCCACGCTCGCTCTCCTTTGTTTGGAGCACCACCGTATGATGCTTTGTAAATGGGGTGGGGTGACATGTCTGTGTGTGCATGTCATGTATATGTCATACGTTTGACATATCAGATGTAAAACATGGTATCACGGGAAAGTTCTTAAAAGCGAGGGCCCACTCTCCACACGGAGAGTGAGCTCTCAGACATATTCAGAAATTACCGGAAACTACCCGCATAGGCGGCTCCCAACGCCTAGAAAATGGCTTAGAGGCGGCCATACTCCAGGGACAGCACCTCGCCACCGGTCAGGCGGACGCGGCGCTTATCGCCCTTGAAGAAGGTGCGAGCGGTCATAACCTCAGCGCCCATGGAGGCAACCAGCTTGCCACCCACGTACAGTTCGGTAGCCGAACCGTCCACAAGCAGGTCAAACTCGCGAATCTTCGAACGCTTCAGGGTTCGACGGCGCAGGCTGCCACCCTCGGTGTAGCGGGTACCGCCACGGTCCATCTGCACAAAGTCCTTATCCAGAACGATGCTCAGTGCCACGCCGTGAGTGTCCTTGATCTTCAGCTTCACGCACTCGTCAGAGACGTTCACGCGGCCGCGCAGACGGAAGGTCAGGGCATTCTTCAGCTCGACGAGCTTACCCTTCTCCTCCTCGCGGTACAGCGGGGTCATCTTCATCGCGTCGTTCAGCTGCGGAACCGGGCGCTGGAAAATCTTGCCGTTGCGCAGGTGCAGCTCACGCGGGTAGGTGAACATGTGCACCCAGCGGTGGCTCCACGAGGGCAGGTCGTCCTGGTCAGCATTGCCCAGCCAAGCAATCATCACCGGGGCATCACCGCATACATCGTGCGGTGCCTTCGGGTCGGCGGTCAGGCCGGTACCGGAGATGGTCTGCGGTGCGTAGAACTCGAAACCTGCATCCAGCTCGGTGAAGGGGGTCTCCACGGTGAACTTGAGGGTCTTGTTATCCAGCGAACCAACAATGTAGCCGCTCTGGAAAATGTTGTTGTACTTCTCGCCGAGGGGATGCATGCCCTGCGGGCTGAAAATCAGCACGTCACGAATCTCGCCGGTCAGCTCATCACGCATGCTCAGCAGGGAGGGGCACTCATACATGTAGGTGCCCTTGAGGCTCTTATCCTTGATGTCCAGCTCGCCGCGGAAGGCCCACTCGCGGCGGTCAGCGGAGGTGTACACGACCACGGCGCCGGTCTTGTCTTCACGCTGAGCACCAATAACCATCCACCACTCGCCGTTACGCTCAAAGACGTGCGGGTCGCGGTAGTGCGCGGTGTAGCCCTTCTCAGGGCCGGAAATCAGCGGGGGCAGCTGACGGGTCGGCTTCGCGTCCTCACCCGCAGTTGCGAGAATCTGGTAGGTTTCACGGTTGCCCTTCTCGTCCTTCACGTTACCGGTGTAGAAGAACTCAAAACCGCCGGGAACCTTAATACCGGAGCCGGAGTAGCAGCCGTGCGAATCGTAGCGGCTATCGGGCACCAGGGCGGTACCCTCATCGGTCCAGTGGGTCAGGTCCTCACTGACCGCATGACGCCAGTAGACCATACGCTCCGGGTGCAGGGGCGAGTACTGGTAGAAGGCGTGATAACGCTTACCATCGAAGACCAGGCCGTTCGGGTCATTCAGGCGGCCCACGGGAGGCGCCAGGTGCAGAGCAGGGTAGTCGCGGTCTTCACGAACACCGGCACCGAAAGCGTCCAGGACCTGCTGTGCTTCAGCCGCCAAGTCGCGGGCGGGTCGCTCGGTTGCGCTCTTCTTCTTTTTCTTCTGCTCGCTCATGTCTATCCGCTTTCGTGCAAAGGAATGTCTGGGTTGTCTCATCCCATCATACGGCACCTCTGCCCCGTTGCCGGGCTCTAGGAGAGAGGCACCACAGTGCTCTCAGCCTCTCTCATCCGGGGCACAGTGCGGTCACAGCGACTTCTGCGGGTGAGCGCGGTCAGATAGGACAGCACCACCGTTTGCTACAGGAGAAAAGAGCGGATGCGGCAAAGCCCCGAACCTCCCCAGTCTTCATACCGGGCGGGTTCGGGGCCGTTAAATGCCGCGAGGCGGCACATCCGATGGATGCACCGCCCGCGTAAGAATCGAGAAGAAGTCGATTACTTGAGGGTGATGGTTGCGCCAGCAGCCTCGAGCTGCTCCTTAGCCTTCTCAGCGTCTTCCTTGGAAACGCCCTCGAGCAGAGCCTTGGGAGCGCTGTCAACCAGGTCCTTTGCTTCCTTCAGGCCGAGGGAGGTCAGGGCACGAACTTCCTTGATCACTGCGATCTTCTTGTCGCCAGCGGACTCCAGGATAACGTCGAACTCGGACTTCTCTTCAGCAGCCTCGCCTGCTGCGCCGCCTGCTACAACAGCAACGGGAGCTGCTGCGGTGACGTCGAACTCTTCCTCGAATGCCTTAACGAACTCGGAAACCTCAACCAGGGACAGTTCCTTGAATGCTGCAATGAGTTCTTCGATGGACAGCTTAGCCATTGTTTGGCTCCTTCACTATCTGGTGCGGGCTGACGCCCGCGGTGTAAATCTTCAGTACCTACCCGAAAGGGTCGGTCAAATTTAGGGTGCGTTATACGCTGTTTGCGTTCACGCTGCTGAGTATCTCAGCGCTGGTGCAGTAGCACGAAAGGGGCTTATGCCTCTTCCGAAGCCTCCTCGGCTGCAGCGGGAGCTGCGCCTTCCTGCTCCTCCAGCTTGACGCGCAGTGCGTCCACAACCTGTGCGATGCGTGCGATGGTAGCCTTTGCACCACCTGCAACCTTGGACAGCAGAACCTCGCGGGATTCCAGGTCAGCGTAGCGCTTGACGTCGTCCTCGGAAAGAGCGGCACCTTCGTAGTAACCGTTCTTCACAATCAGCTGGGGGTTAGCCTTGGCAAAGTCACGCAGGCCCTTGGCAGCATCGATCAGGTCGCCCTTGATGAATGCCAGTGCGGAGGGACCCTGGAGGTGGCCTTCGAATGCGTCGATGCCAGCTTCCTTAGCTGCGATAGCAGCCAGCGTGTTCTTCACCACGGCGTATTCGGTCTCTGCACCGAGTGCGCGGCGCAGCTCCTTGAGCTGTGCAACAGTGAGACCGCGGTATTCGGTCAGGATGACTGCGTTCGAAGCTTCGAAGAGTTCCTTCAGCTCGGATACTGCAGCGATCTTTTCCTGAGTCGCCATGGTAGTTCCTTCTTCCGATTCTTGTAAGGTCGCCGGTAGAGCCTCGAAGCATTTATTGCAAGCAATAAAAAATGCCCCGACGCGTAGGCGTACGAGGCACGATAGACGGCACCCTAAATTAGGGCAACGACTATTCACTTCGAGTTACCTACGCGGGCGGCGATTTCTAGTGAAATCTGCTCTTATCAGAACTCTATTCTTCGTCTCCATCGAGGTGGCGATAAAGGACATAGTTCTAGACCGGCGGTCTTTGGTTCATTCATCATCTCAGGTTAAAGCCCGAGTCGCAAGTTAAAAACGTGATTAAGTGGGATTAATCACTTAAAGACCCCTTTTAAGCCAAATAACCGCTCTTTCTCCCGCCTAAAAGGCCCGATTGAAAGGCCCAGAAACCGTGTTCTAGAGGTAAAAGCGCTTTCCACCTGAGAACAAGAAGCAACGCTCCGCTGCCACACCCAGGTGCACCTGCTCCCCTACGCTGAGCGAGGCGCCAATCAGGGAGGTGCCCTGCGCATCCGAGATAAAGAACTCAAGCTCCTGACCGGCACGCACTCGGGCACTCAACTCAGAATCCACCGAAGCCCGTCGAGATTCCAGAGGTAGGGACACCGCCTCTAACAGACGCGCACTGTACAGCATGCCGCCCACCAGATGGCGGCTGCCAAGCACCTGCACCGGCAGAGCATGAGCAGCGTCTGCTGCCACAGGGCACAGCGCGGTCGCACGAATCGCCAGCTCACACCCGGCAGGAAGCGACTCAGAATCCTCAAGATTCAAAAGGTTCAGCGCGGGCGCCGCCAAAAGCTTAGCCACCTGCAGAGTATGCGGATGCGCCAGCAACCGCTCCGGAGTGTCCACCTGCACCAGGTAGCCAGCATCCATCACCGCCACACGCTGCCCCAGCATGAGCGCCTCATTCTGATCATGGGTCACGTACAGGCCCGTAAAACCGTAACGCTCATGCAGGCGCACAATATCGGCGCGGATACTCGCGCTCATCTGCTCATCCACACTCGCCAGCGGCTCATCAAAAAGAACCACCGGGGCACGACGAATCAAAGCACGCGCAATACCCACACGCTGAGCCTGACCACCCGACAGTTGCGAAGGCTTACGGGACTCCAGCCCCTCAAGTTTCAAAGCCTCCAGTAGCTCACGGTAGTAGTCCATATCAACCCGACCGGCGAACGCGCCCAGCCGGGTCGGAAACAGAATATTGTCCTTCACGCTCAGGTGCGGGTACAGAATAGGGCGCTGAAAAACCACACCCACCGAGCCGCGTTCCAGAGGCTGACCGGCGTAGGTCACCCGACCGGCGCTCGGTTCCTCCAGACCGGCAATAATACGCAGCAGGGTCGACTTGCCCGTACCCGAAGAACCAACCAGAGAAATCAACTCGCCGGGGTGCACATCCAGGTCAATCTCATTCAGAACCGTCGTATCGGTGCCAAAGGTCTTGGCGACACCTCGAATACGCAGGCCTTCAAAAGGCTCCGCCGCGGCAGAAGAATAGGATGCAGAAGTCATTCCCCCATTATCGCCGAAACTTGTGCCCGGCACGGGTGCAGAAGATAAGCACCGTCATAAAACAACCGCTTCAGCCTCCACGCCGGCTGCCTGAAGAAAAACCAAACAAAAAGCCCACACAAGAAAGTCTAGGCACGGCAAAGCCCCGGATCACATCCGGGGCTCACACCATATGCCTAAAGCAGCGAAAGGCCTCTAGCGCCGACCCACCAACAAACGACCCTGCGACGCCACATACGCCACACCGCCCCACAGGAAGACCAAGAAACCAGTACCAATCGCCATCAGCACAATACCCAGCGGGTTCAGCACGCCCGCGGCGCTCAAATGCACGCCGGTAGAAACCATTGCACCCATACCGAAGGAGAAACCCCACAGGCTCATGGAGAAGCCGCCCTCCATAATCCAGGGCAGCAGACGCATCAAAAAGAGCAGCTGCAAAATACCGTAACCGGTCATGATGAGGAAGAACCAGTCCACCGTGCCGCCATTAGCTGCCAGGTACGCGTTGCCTCCCACAAACGGCGGAGCCAACTGCACACCCATCAGACCGCGCTCACCAACGTTCATCGGAGCCAGGTTACGCAGACGGTTCAAGATCGCGGACTCCATGCTGAACCACGAAATCAGGCCCGCGCCGAAGAAAAGCATCGCCGCGTCCTTCCATCCCATCATGCCCATCGCGGTTGCCGTCGCAAAGTTCGTCGCAACCGTCGGCAGGTATAGTACCGGGGTGGTCGCCTCCGCCACGTGGGTACCGCGCCACATACCCGCAATGCGGTGGGAGGCAAAGTACAGCTGCCCCAGACCGCCAAGAATCGCCAAAGCGTAACCCAGGTAGGACAGGTACGGGAAGACCGTCGCACCCATCTGCGCGGTCGTCGCCGGGATTAGCGAAAAGAAGCAGCACTGCACCGGATGCGCCCACTGCTCCCGCAGCCACGGGCGGAAATTCAACACCGCAACAACCATGGCGGCAATCAGAATCAGCCACACCACAGCGGCGAAAGCAAGAATCGCCTCACCCAGCCAAGCGGGAACCATACCCGCGGAGGCGGCGGCACGCCATGCCGCGCCCAGGGCACCGGTACCCAGTGCCATCGCAAAGTAGCTGACGGGAATCGGGAAGGGACGAATGGCAGCCTGCGCTGAGGGAGTAGAAGAAGCCGGTAAAAGCTGAGTCATGAATAGATCCTTAAGGTCTGCTTGAGCCCGCGCATCAGGCAGGCGGAACTAGGATGATAAGAACGAAGTGTGTGCTGTTTATTCTAACGAGCTTGCCGCAGATATATTCCAGAACATACAGGTAGAGCGGCAGGAGAGCAGGCATAAAAATCGCCCCCGACGCCTAAACGTCGGGGGCGACTACTAGCTAAATGCTAGAAGCTACAGGTGCATACCTTAGGCAGCAACGGCAGCCGGATCAACGGGGATGCCGGGGCCGAAGGTGGTAGCAACGGTTGCCTTGGAGATGTAACGACCCTTAGCCGAAGAGGGCTTCAGGCGGTTAACCTCTTCCAGAGCTGCCTGGAAGTTCTCCTCCAGCTGCTCAGCGGTGAAGGAAGCCTTACCGATGATGAAGTGCAGGTTGGAGTTACGGTCAACGCGGAAGTCGATCTTACCGCCCTTGATGTCTGCAACAGCCTTTGCAACATCCATGGTCACGGTACCGGTCTTGGGGTTCGGCATCAGGTTACGGGGACCCAGGATCTTACCCAGGCGGCCGACCTTGCCCATCATGTCGGGGGTTGCAACCGCTGCGTCGAAGTCAGTCCAGCCGCCAGCGATCTTTGCGATCAGCTCGTCGGAACCAACGTAGTCAGCGCCAGCTGCCTCAGCCTCAGCAGCCTTGGGGCCTGCTGCGATAACGACCACGCGAGCGGTCTTACCGGTGCCGTGGGGCAGGTTCACGGTACCGCGAACCATCTGGTCTGCCTTACGGGGGTCAACGGACAGACGCATTGCAACCTCAACGGTTGCGTCGGTCTTGGTGGAAGAGGTTTCCTTCGCCAGGGCAACTGCCTCAGCGGGGGTGTAGAGCTTACCCTCTTCAATCTTGGCTACAGCTGCCTTGTACGCCTTGCTGCGCTTTGCCATCTGCTTTTCTCCTTATGCAGTTGTGGTCTCGTGAGCCGCGCTCGGCTCTGCCACATCCCGTCCATACGACGGGCATTTACAAGTTCTGTGTAGAAAAATCTACGGTGCCGATTACTCGGCTATTCGGCGAACCGAAATTACTCGACGGTGATACCCATGGAACGAGCGGTACCTGCGATGATCTTGGAAGCAGCATCCAGGTCGTTTGCGTTCAGGTCGGGCATCTTGGTCTCAGCGATCTCGCGCACCTGAGCCTCGGTCAGCGAACCAACCTTGGTGGTGTGAGGAACAGCGGAGCCCTTAGCAACGCCAGCAGCCTTCTTGATCAGCTGGGAAGCCGGAGGGGTCTTGGTGATGAAGGTGAAGGAGCGATCCTCGTAGACGGTAATCTCAACGGGGATGATGTTACCGCGCTGCGACTCGGTTGCAGCGTTGTATGCCTTGCAGAACTCCATGATGTTCACACCGTGCGAGCCCAGTGCGGGGCCGACGGGGGGAGCCGGGTTAGCGGCGCCTGCCTGGATCTGCAGCTTGATGAGGCCAGTGACCTTCTTCTTGGGAGCCAATGTAGGGTCCTTTTCTTAGCTGGGAACCGACGCACAGGAGCGTACGCCGGCAAGACGGTGACCGTGGCGCGGTCACCCGTGCATCCGCATGAAAGCGTGACATGCGCATACACAAACCAACATTCTAGCGTTAATCAGCGACTTAATCCAGCGCCAGCTAGCAGAAAGAGTAAACCCCACCCGCACAGCCGCCGCTGGTTATACAGCCGACACAAAATATGAGCCCCACACCGAAGTGCGAGGCTCATATTCACACGCTAAAAGCGTTAAATCTTTTCGATCTCGGTGAAGCTCAAGGTCACCGGGGTATCGCGGCCGAAGACGGAAATCATCACGACAATCTGCTGGGACTCGCCCTTAATCTCCGAAACGGTAGCGTCCATGCCCTCGAAAGCACCGGACTTCACGCGGACATTCTCGCCCACAGTGTAGTCGGACTCGATAACGGGCTTGGAAACAGGCAGACCCTGGCTCTGCTGCTGCTCTTCGAAGACCGGCAGGAGCATGTCGAAGACCTCGTCCATGCGCAGCGGGACCGGGTTGTACGCATCCTGACCCACGAAGCCAGTCACACCGGGGGTGTGGCGGACAACGCCCCACGAGTGGTCGGTCAGTTCCATACGAACCAGAACGTAACCGGGAACACGCACGCGGCGGATGGTCTTCTTCACGGTGTTCTTGAACTCAACCACGGTTTCCATGGGGACCTGAACCTCGAAGATCTCATCTTCAGCTTCCAGGTTCTGGATACGGGTCTCGATACCGGTCTTCACCTTGTTCTCGTAACCGGAGTAGGTGTGAACCACGTACCAGTCGCCCATCTGACGGCGCAGCTTGGACTTGAATTCTTCCAGAGCGTCGACTTCCTCAGCCGCCTCAGCAGCTGCTTCAGCCACCTCGACAGCCTCGGTAGCTTCCTCAGCCTGCTGCTCAATAGCTGCAGACTCCTCAGTAGCCTCAGCAGCGGCTACCTCGACCTCTTCAATCTCGGATACCAGTTCCTGCTCGGACACGTCGCTCCTACTTTCTATCGTTAATCATCTAGAGGGGACTTCCACTCGCCAATGCGCTGAGGGAAATCACTGATGGGGCACCCCAGATAAGGATGCAGCCAGTACTAGTTACGCTGAATCGTTCCGTTACCGAAAATCCAGAATGCTCCCTGGCCGAAAAGATAATCCAGACCAGAAATAAGCAGGAGCATCACCACGACAAAGAACAGAACTCCGAAGAAGTAACCAACCAGTTCGCGTCCGGTGGGAGTAGTAACCTTCTTCAACTCCGCAATAACTTCACGGAGGAATGCAAAAATACGGCCGAAGAAACCGAGCTTCTTATCGCTCTTCGACGATGCGCCGGGCTTAACAGCCTTCTCGGCGGTAGCAGACGATGCCATTTCTTCTGCCCCTTTCTGAGTCTAAAAAAGTACGCCCGGGGAACGGGCGTACAAAGATGGTATTGAGGCAATAAAAGCAGGGCGGACAGGACTCGAACCTGCAACCTGCGGTTTTGGAGACCGCTGCTCTACCAATTGAGCCACCACCCTTTGAAGCGTTAACTTCAGGTGCGAGAGTTGCTTCTCACTTGTCTACTCCTCCACTGCCTCCTAAGCCGTGGCTTTAGAGGGGCAAACAATTACACCCTTGCGGGTGCAGAACTAACTGTAAACCATCTTTCGGGGCTGATGCAACTTCAAAATGTAATATTTTTCGAAAAACCTCTTGAGATACCTTGACGAAGGGTTCCGCATCGCTACTAGTGGACCGTATCCTATTACAAGGAACGCCGCACACACCCGCGCCCATCACGCGCGGATTGGTCCCACACGTGCATTCCCATCACCTATTTCCTTGTCGACTTCACGCCGGCAGCGCACAAGAAGAAAGAGAAGAGAGCCCCATGGCGCGTATTTCAAGCCGCATCGGTGCCATCGCACCCTCCGCAACCCTTGCCGTCGACGCAAAGGCAAAAGCACTCAAGGCTCAGGGACGCCCCGTCATCGGTTTCGGCGCAGGCGAACCGGACTTCCCCACCCCCGCGCACATTGTGGACGCCGCACGCGAAGCGCTCAACGACCCCAAGAACTTCCGCTACTCCCCCGCCTCCGGTCTTCCCGAGCTGAAGAAGGCAATCGCGGAAAAGACCCTGCGCGACTCCGGCGTAGAGATTGACCCCTCCCAGGTTGTCATCACCAACGGCGGCAAGCAGGCGGTCTACCAGGCATTCGCAACCGTCATTGACGAAGGCGACGACGTCCTGCTGCCCGCACCCTACTGGACCACCTACCCCGAGTGCATTCGCCTGGCTGGCGGTAACCCTATCGAGGTTTTCGCCGGTAGCGACCAGCACTACAAGGTCACCGTCGAGCAGCTCGAAGCGGCCTACACCCCCGCCACCAAGGCGCTCATCTTCGTCTCCCCCTCCAACCCGACCGGTGCCGTCTACACCGAAGAAGAAACCCGCGCCATCGGCGAATGGGCACTTGCCAAGGGCATCTTCGTTCTGACCGACGAAATCTACGAGCACCTCACCTATGACGGTGTTCAGGCAGTCTCTATCCTGAAGGCAGTACCCGAGCTCGCTGACCTGTGCGTCATCCTCAACGGCGTGGCAAAGACCTACGCCATGACCGGTTGGCGTGTAGGCTGGATGATTGGCCCGCGCGACGTCATCGCCGCAGCCTCCAACCTGCAGTCCCACATGACCTCCAACGTCAACAACATCGCCCAGCGCGCAGCCCTTGCCGCTCTGACCGGCCCGCAGGACGACGTGGAAATCATGCACGCAGCCTTCGACCGCCGCCGCCGCACCATCGTAGATGGCTTGAACGCTATTGAAGGCGTGCACTGCCCCGTACCCACCGGTGCGTTCTACGCATACCCGGACGTACGCGAACTGCTCGGCAAGGAAATTGAAGGCGTACGCCCGCAGACCACCGCAGAGCTCGCCGAGCTCATCCTCGAAAAGGCCGAGGTCGCAGTGGTTCCCGGCGAGGCATTCGGCCCCAGCGGTTACCTGCGCCTCTCCTACGCCCTGAGCGATGAGGATTTGGCAGAGGGCCTGGCGCGTCTGCAGAAGTTCCTCGGTCAGGCACGCGACTAGTTCGCGGCTCTCCGAACCGCGTCTCTTGCCCCGGCGGGAGGTGCGATTTAGGTGTTGGGTGAACCGGCACAAAACGATCAATCACAGGACTATTGACCGTTTTTTGTCCTAAAAACGGAGAATCCCACAAGTATTTAAAAATATTTTTAAAACGAATGAGGCTTCCCGCATCTTTACAGATGTGAGGAAGCCTCATTCGCCTCTTCGGTGCCATAGGTGGGAAAGGGCGGCTATTTGTGTTTCAAACCCAAACATACAGGTACTAAAAACCTGAACTTTTCAGCACCGAAACGGGCGTTCCCACGGCTTTCCACCACTACCCACACAACCCAAACATCGCTAAAATAGAGACCAAGAGAACGACCTCCCGACCGGCGAACATTCGCGTGCCGAATTCGTGGAGGTCATAGTTATATACACGCGCGCACAACACCTAAAACGCGCAGACATTAGGAGCCAACCATGAAGATCGGTCTGCTTACTTCCGGCGGCGACTGCCCCGGCCTGAACGCTGTCATCCGCGGCGCTGTCCTCAACGGCGTCAAGAAGTACGGCTACGAGTTCGTCGGCTTCCGTGATGGCTGGCGCGGCGTCGTTGAAGGCGACTACATGGACCTGCCCCGTCAGAAGGTCCGCGGCCTGGCAGCCCAGGGCGGCACCATCATCGGTACCTCCCGCACCAACCCCTTCGACGGTCCCAACGGTGGCCCCGAAAACATCGAAATTATGATGGAACGCCACGGCATCGACGCAATCGTCGCTATCGGTGGTGAAGGCACCCTCGCAGGCGCAAAGCGCCTGGCAGACGCAGGCCTGCCCGTCATCGGTGTCCCCAAGACCATTGACAACGACCTGCGCGCAACCGACTACACCTTCGGTTTCGACACCGCAGTGTCCATCGCAACCGAGGCTATGGACCGCATCCGCACCACCGGTGAATCGCACCACCGCTGCATGGTCGCAGAGGTCATGGGCCGCCACGTCGGCTGGATCGCCCTGCACTCCGGTATGGCAGCAGGCGCACACGCAATCCTGATCCCCGAGGTCAAGGTCTCCATGGAGCAGGTCGCTGAATGGGTCAAGGAAGTACACGACCGCGGCCGCTCTCCCCTGGTTGTTGTGGCTGAAGGCTTCATCCCCGAAGGCTTCGACGACGTCATGGCAAACAAGGGTACCGAGAAGGACGGTCGTCCCCGCCTCGGTGGTATCGGTGAGTACATCACCCACGAAATCGAGAAGATGACCGGCGTCGAAACCCGTAACACCATCCTGGGCCACATCCAGCGCGGTGGCGCACCCACCGGCTACGACCGCGTGCTCGCAACCCGCCTGGGCATGGGCGCAGTCGACATGGTCGCTCAGAAGCAGTGGGGCAAGATGGTCTCCGTTCAGGGCACCGAGATCAAGTACGTACCCCTTGAAGAGGCACTGGACGGTCTGAAGTCCGTACCTCAGGAACGTTGGGAAGAAGCAGCCGTCCTCTTCGGCCGCTAAACCCCGCAAGCTCAGCAAGCTCAGCAAGCTCGCTGAGCACTCATACTAAAACCGCGGAGGCGGGCACTCGCAACGAGTGTCCGCCTCCGCGGTTCTAGTTGGGATGGGTTCTAGTTCAGGCGGTTTTGGGTCGGGGAGCGCCTAGCGCTTCAGGAAGTCCTGACCCGCCAAAGAACGACGCGCCACCTCACCGGACTCCGGCGAAACCACAGTCGTCTGAGCCACCGCATACTCCGTGGCCGGTGCCGGGGACCCGTCGGGCAGGAAATCCCCACCGTCTACCGCGCGCAGGGGCGCCTTCGGATCAACGCCACGCTTAATGACGGCCAGGGCGATCGGGCCCGCCTCGTGATGCAACGCCACTGAGGTAATACGACCGACCGGGCGGGACTTGCCCTCCACGAACAGCTCACTACCTGCCGCCGGCAGGGTGTGCTCCGAACCGTCAATATCCAAGAACACCAGGCGGCGCGGCGGGCGGCCCAGGTTATGCACACGAGCCACCGTCTCCTGCCCCTTGTAGCAGCCCTTATCAAAATGCACCGCCGTACGGGTGTAATCCAGCTCCTGCGGGATGGTCTTATCGTCAGCCTCGGTGCCATAGCGGGGGCGCCACGCCTCAATACGCAGAGCCTCCGCAGCCCACAGACCCGCAAAACGCGCGTCCGAAGATTCAGCCAGGGCGGGCAGAACAGAGCGCGGCACGATGCTCAAGAAACGCACGTAGTCCGCGCCAGGGTGAGCGTCACCCGCCTCATCGTAACGGTAGCTGCCAGGTGCCGGAGTGTGCCAAGAGTCCTCCCACACCAGCGGCTTAGTCTCGGCGAGCGCCGGATGCACCGAACCGTCCTGCAGAATCGGGTTGCGGGCGCTCTCCAGCACGGCGTACTCGTCGCTGAGGTTCTGTACCTCAACACGCATCATGAACTTCATGCGGTTCAGGTAATCGGTCAGCGGCTGAGCCTGGTCGCCCTCCACGATGAGCCAGAGCGCCTCGCCATCTTCGATAGCAGCCGGGGCATACTCCACGCGGCCCTGAGGCGAAAGCAGCAGGAACTCGCGGCTCTCCCCGGCGGTCATGCCGGTCAGAATCTGAGAAGCGATGGAAGTCAGCCAAGTCTGGCGGTCCGGACCCGCAACACGCACTACGCCCAGGGAGGAGCGGTCCACTAACACTAGCGGCTCATCCGCACCGGCGGAGCGGTCGAAGCTGAGGGCGCGCTGCTCCAGCATGGGGTTGCCGTAGTGTGCGGCGACGCCGGCATCCAGCCCGGAGGCGGCAAAAGCGCCGTGCAGGCTCAGCAGGGGGCTCACCGGGCGGGAGGCATCGGGCTGGGGTGCCTCAGCCTGAGGCGCTTCAATCGAAGATTCAGTCACGGAAGGTGCACCTTTCACGCAAAGAGTCTGCCCCGCCGACCAGCGGGGCAGACACAAGTTAGTTATTAGGCGGTGGGCTCAGAGCCGGGCTCGCCGGTGGGCTCTTCGCCGTCCAGGGAACCGAACATCGAAGTGCCCAGGGAGTCGCCGGTCATCGAAGAGGTCTTACGCAGCTCAGCGGAAGCGTGCTTGTGCAGCTTGCCCTCGGCGTCTGCGACCTCCCAGTCCCACATGAGGTTGCCGTTGACCAGGCCCCACAGTCGCACGGAGCCTGCGTATTCGTGGGAAATGTCGTCGCGCAGTAGGTTGCCGGTCTGCATGCGGATGACCGGACCCTTAACCATGCCCACGTAGTTTTCGCTAATACCGCCGGGGTGCGCAATGGTTGCCAGCAGGGAGAAGCCGTCGTCGGCGTTGCGGAGAGTCTCTACGCTTGCCGCGTCAGCGAAGGCGGGAACAACGTCCTTGGGGACGATACCGAAGCCGCCGTCAGCGTCGGTGAGGGGGCGGTCAATCTGCCAGAAACCGGTTTCAACGGTGATGGGGCGCAGCTTCTGACCCTCGTCATCGAGCAGGAAAGACTCAGCGCGGTATTCAATGAAGGGCAGACCATCCTGCTCAAAAGTAATAATCTGGCCGAAGGGGGTGTTTTCCTGGCCTTCGTACCACATGGTTCCGGTGCCTTCCCAGGTGCCGAGCAACCATGCGAAGGGAACAAGTTCAGGGGTTAGGTTGGTAGGGATTTCAATAGCCATACCTTCCATTTTAGTATCCTGCGTACAACAGTAGCCTGTTCGTTCGCTCACGGCACGGGGTAGCACCGCCGTCTGCAGAGTAAACGGTACGGCGGGCAACATAAAGAAAACCCCCAACCGGAGGGGACCGGGTGGGGGTTCACGCCGCCATTGGCGAGGCGGTACGAACCGTACGACCGCCTAAAGCCCTGTGTGGGCGATGCTTCTGCTCTGTGCGGGGAAGACTACTTCTGACCGCTGAAGAGGCCACGCAACACTGCGAATGCACCGATACCGATGCACACGGAGATAATAGCCATCAGCGACATGAAGAGAGCTTCAAGAGCCATAAGATTGTTTTCCATGCCTTAAACCTACCACAGACCCACCCCGAAAGGGCGCAGAATCGGTGCTAAAAACATCCTGGACAGAGCTATCGGCAGCGACCTGCGCAGACGGGCAAGTAAACAGTCCGGTATACGATATCTGCATCTGCTCTTTACCGCCTCCACAGCTGCACCATAGGCGGGCGAGTACACTAGAAAGAGCCTAATATTTTACCGGGAAAGGAGAGGGTGTGTACCGTATTGCGCTTCTGAGCGATACCGCCGCGCAGGATATGATTCCCTCGCTGAGTCTACTCAGCCACAAGGTACACGTTTTCCCCCTCGACACCGCCCATACAGCTCTCGAAACCGAGACATTCGACCTGCTCATGGTCGATGCCCGCACCGCCCTCGTTAAAGCACGCCACTGCGCCCAGCTACTGCGCGCCGCAGGTGTGCAGTTGCCGCTCATCGCGCTCCTGAATGAAGGCGGCATGGCGGCTGTTGCCGCCTCCTGGCAGGTGGACGATATTGTCTCTGACCAGGCCTCCCCTTCCGAGCTGGATGCGCGCCTGCGCCTCGCCATCAAAAGGGAAGCAACCACCGAAGAAGAAAACCAGCAGGAACGAGTGGTGCGCGCAGGCAACCTCGTGATTGACACGCAAGCATATTCGGCGCATCTTTCCGGTACCGCGCTGAACCTGACCTTCAAAGAGTTTGAGTTGCTCAAATTCATGGCTCAGCACCCCGGACGGGTCTTCTCCCGCGCCCAGTTGCTCTCCGAAGTGTGGGGTTACGATTCCTACTACGGCGGCACCCGAACCGTGGACGTGCACGTGCGCCGTCTGCGTTCCAAGCTCGGTACCGAGTACGAGCAGATGATTTCGACCGTGCGTAACGTGGGCTATTCCTTCAACAGCACCCGCTAAATTTTGGGGCTCCAACCCCTGTTTTGGTGTACCCGCTCTGCGAGTTGCCCCGGTGCTGCGCCAAGTACCAGAATGCGTAAATGTTCCGGTTCTTGTCATATTCGCCCAGGACGGAGAACAAACTCTCCAAAGAGCAACTATCCCCGGTAGAGTTGAATCAGAAGGCTACGAAAGAAGGCGATGATGGTACACAGTCAGACACCCGAAACCTCCACCCTGCCCGCAGCAAGCACCCCGGTCTACGCAGAACCGCAGCTCACCGAAGAGCTGCTGGAACGCTTCGATTCCTTCGCACAGAAGGTTGCCCGCCACGACGGCGTCTCGGCATTCTCTGAGCAGACCCGCATTGAACTGAGTAAGGCACTCCACGAAAGCACCCTGATCCCTCCGCGTTTCTTTGTCGCCGAGGATAACGGCACCCTCGCTGCCGTCTTTGTGGCGCTCACCCCCGCCAACGACGAAGACACCGGCGTGATTGAGGCAGCCGTCGCCCCCGAATACCGCGGACGAGGCGCAGGTAGCGCATTCTTCGACCACGCCGTCCGCCAGCTGGGCGATGACGCAACCCGCTACCGCCTCTGGGTTCACGGTAGCGCCACCGACACCGGCATCGAAAGCCCCGCCCACGCGTTCGCGACCCTGCACGGTTTCGAGCCGGTGCGTGTGCTGTACAAGATGGTTCTGCCCCTGGACGCGCAGACCCGCGAAGAGCTCGTGGAACGCTCCGATGCGCGCACTCTGCCGGAGAACCTGCGGATGCGCACCTTCACCGGCGCGGACGAGTTCCCTTGGCTACGCGTGAACGCCGCCGCTTTTGCGCACCACCCGGAGCAGGGCAAGCTCACCCTTGCCGATTTGCGCGAGCGCACCGGCTCCCCCTGGTTCCGCCCCGAGGGTTTCTTCATCGCCTCCGAGGTGGATGACGACTCCGCCATCGCGGCATTCACCTGGACGAAGATTCCAACCGGTCAGGAGCAGGGCGAGCTGTCCCCCTCCGGTGAGATTTACGTGGTGGGCGTGAACCCTCAGGCGCAGGGAGGCGGCCTGGGCCGAACCCTCACCCTGCGCGCGCTGGCATACCTGGCATGCGCTGAGGACGAGAACGGCGAGCCGCTGCGCGCCATCGACCTGTACGTGGACGCCGATAACACCACCGCATATTCCCTCTACACTTCGTTGGGTTTCGGCGTGGCGACGGTTGACCGCATGTACGCCCCCGCCCAGCAGGATGAGCCTGCCGCCTAGCTTTTGGTGCGCCGTCTCTGGCGTGCTTCTTCACGACTTATCCCCGATCAGAAAGGCAAGTACAGTATGGTACCCGCCCCCAATGGCCTGAATAAGGCGCCTAAGCCTAAGCCGTCTGAGCCGGCACCCATGACCGGTGTCATTCATATCGGCCACGATATTTCGAAGATTGAGCGTGCCGAGTCTCGCGGCGACCGCATTGAGAAGGGCGAGAAGCGCTCCTACTTCAGTCTGGAAGAGGAGTTCGGCCCGGAGCGTTTCTTCGACCGTGAGAGCAGCTGGCTGGACTTCAACACCCGCGTGCTGGAGCTGGCGGAGGACCCGAACCTGTTCCTGCTGGAGCGTCTGAACTTCCTGTCGATTGTGGCGTCTAACCTGGATGAGTTCTTCATGGTGCGTGTGGCGGGTCTGAAGCGCCGCATTGCGACCGGTCTGGCGGTGCCTTCGGCAGCAGGTCTGAGCCCCGAAGAGCAGATGGAAGAGATTGCTGAGCGCGCTCACCAGTTGCAGACTCGCCACGCTGATGTGTTCCAAAACCAGGTTCTTCCGGCTCTGGAGGAGCAGAACATCCGCATTGTGGGTTGGAACGACCTGGATGCGGACGCTAAGCAGCGTCTGCGCGAGGAGTTCATGCGCGATATTTTCCCGATTCTGACTCCTCTGGCTGTTGACCCGGCGCACCCCTTCCCGTATATTTCGGGTCTGTCGCTGAACCTTGCGGTGCTGGTGCGTAACCCGCAGACCGGCAAGGAGCTGTTCGCTCGCGTGAAGGTGCCCGATCAGCTGGACCGTATGGTCTCTGTGGATGGCTCGCGCGCCGCTAATACTGCGGGCCGCGAGAGCCGCTACATTGCTCTGGAAGACATCATTGCTGAGCACCTGGACACTCTCTTCCCGGGCATGGAGGTTGTGGAGCACCACGTCTTCCGCGTGACCCGTAACGAGGATCTTGAGGTGGAAGAGGACGATGCAGAGAACCTGCTGAAGGCTCTGGAGAAGGAGCTTCTGCGCCGTCGTTTCGGTCCTCCGGTCCGTCTGGAGGTTGAGGACACCATCAACCCGACCATCCTGGATCTGCTGATTTCTGAGCTGAACATTGATGAGTCTGAGGTGTACCGCCTGCCGGCTCCGCTGGATCTGCGCGGTATGAGTGCGATTGTTCGTGCGAACCGTCCGGCGCTGCACTACCCCAAGCACATTGCGCACACTTCCCGTTGGCTCAACGCCACCGAGACCGCGAAGGCTGCGGATGTGTTCGCTGCCGCCCGCGACCACGACGTGCTGCTGCACCACCCGTACGACTCCTTCGCAACCAGTGTGCAGGCGTTCCTGGCTCAGGCTGCCGCCGACCCGCGCGTTCAGGCGATTAAGCAGACCCTGTACCGCACCAGTGGCGACTCCCCCATCGTGGATGCGCTGATTGAGGCGGCTGAGGCGGGCAAGCAGGTTGTGGCGCTGGTCGAGATTAAGGCTCGCTTTGATGAGGAAGCCAACATCTCGTGGGCTCGTAAGCTGGAGCGCGCGGGCGTGCACGTGGTGTACGGCATCGTGGGTTTGAAGACTCACTGCAAGCTGTCGTTGGTGGTGCGCCGTGAGGGTAACCACCTGCGTCGTTACGCACATATTGGTACCGGTAACTACCACCCGTCCACGGCTCGTTTCTACGAGGACTTGGGTCTGATTACCTGCGATGAGCAGATTTGTGAGGATGTCTCCCGCCTGTTCAACCAGCTGTCCGGTTACGCGCCGAAGACTAACTACCAGTCGCTGCTGGTGGCGCCGCGTACTCTGCGTAGCGGCCTGATTGAGTGCATCGACCAGGAGATTGAGAACCACAAGGCTGGCCGTCCGGCGAAGATTCAGTTCAAGTGCAACTCCATGGTGGATGAGGCCATCATCGATTCGCTGTACCGTGCTTCGCAGGCTGGTGTGCCGGTGGATGTGGTGGTTCGCGGTATTTGCGCTCTGCGCCCGGGCGTTAAGGGTCTAAGCGAGAATATTCGCGTCCGTTCGGTGCTGGGCCGCTTCTTGGAGCACTCGCGTGTGTTTGCGTTTGAGAACGGTGGCGATCCGATTGTCTACATTGGCTCTGCCGACATGATGCACCGTAACCTTGACCGCCGTATTGAGGCTCTGGTACCGGTGAAGGATCCGCGCCACGTGAAGTATCTGCGTGATATGTTCACCATCTACATGAGTGATTCTTCGCGTACTTGGCACCTGGATTCTGAGGGTAACTGGACCCGCCACGACACCGACGATCAGGGCAACCCGCTGCAGGATGTGCAGTCGTACTACCTGAGCTCGCGTTCCCGTAAGAACGTGGTGGATAAGGTCTAAGGAAGTACCGCTGACCTACCGGTGATTTCTGGGGTGAACCCCGTCTGTTCTCGCGCTTTATGGCGTGGGGCAGGCGGGGTTTTCCGCGTGTCGTGCAAAAACGTGCGGTGGACTAGTGCACTTAGCGCAAAAGTGAACAACAGGTTACGTTGAGATTACAACTTGACGCTTCTCTCCCCTACAATTAGACGCGGAGCATGGTGCCCTCTGGCATTGTGCACAAGCCTAGCGAAGAGGTTCAGAGAGAGATATGGCACCGCTGGATTCCCCCTCCATCTACTACTCGGCACGACGTTTTGACGCGGTCAACAGCATTGACCGTGCCCCCTCAAACACTGCGGATATTGTTGCTTCTGGCGCACTGATTTGGCGTATGCACGACGGTGCGCTTGAGGTCCTGATCATTCACCGCCCCCGCTATGACGACTGGTCCTGGCCTAAGGGCAAGCAGGATCCGGGCGAGTCCCTGGCTGAGACCGCTATTCGTGAGATTCGCGAAGAGGTCGGTCTGCAGGTTGTTCTGGGTGTGCCCCTGGCGGTGACTTCCTACCCGGTGGGTGGCCGTCCGAAGGATGTTTTCTACTGGGCTGCTGAACTGCCCGAGGGCGCCCGTGCCCTGGCGGATGAGGGTGAAGTGGATGAGCTGCGTTGGGTATCCACCGAGGTTGCTCGCGCCCTGCTGACCAACGAGGACGACCTGGCACCCCTGGAGTCCCTGGAGGCTCTGGCTGAGGCGGATGCGCTGCGTACCCGCCCGATTCTCATTGCCCGCCACGCGAAGGCTAAGCCGCGTTCGAACTGGGCTGCCGCTGAGGATGACCGCCCGCTCGCGGCGACCGGCAAGCGTCAGGCGTTGGCTTCTAGCCGCCTCTTTGCGGCGTGGGCTCCGAGCCGTATTATTTCTTCCCCGTGGTTGCGTTGCGTTCAGACCGTGACCCCGTACTCGGTGGATTATGGTGTGTCGGTGAAGGAGAAGAAGTCCCTGTCTGAGGCTGGCGCTCAGCGTCACCCGGCGCGTGTTGCCCGCACCGTGGCGTCACTGTTCGATAAGGATTCTTCCTCGCTGCTGTGCACTCACCGCCCGGTACTGCCCCAGGTGATGGATGTTCTGCGCGAGTACCTGTTGGAGGGCTCCGCGGAGGTCCTTCCGACTAAGGACCCGTACCTGGAGCCTGGCGATGCCCTGGTTCTGCAGGTGACTGAGGGCGATAACCCGCGTATTGTCTCGGTAGAGCGTGTACGCGCTGCTCTGGACTAACACCCATAGACTTTTATCTTCTAACGGCGAGCGCGCTGGGCTTTATGCTCAGCGCGTTTGCTCTACCTGCGCCCGTTCGAGGGTTTTACAATAGAGGGGCGGTTGATTTGTGGCCGTCTCTCACGTCTACTGACAGGATTCAAGGTTTTTCTTATGACTCACGCAATCCCCACTCCCTATGAAGATCTTCTGCGCGAAATCCTCGAGGAGAACAAGGACGCCATCGCGGCGGATGCGCAGCGTTCCGACCGTACCGGCACCGGTACCTTCGGTGTTTTTGGCCGTCAGATGCGTTTTGACCTGCGTGAGTCGTTCCCGCTGATTACCACCAAGCGTGTGCACTTCAAGTCTGTTGCCATTGAGCTGCTGTGGTTCTTGCGCGGTTCCTCGAATGTGCGCTGGTTGCAGGAGCGCGGCGTGACCATTTGGGATGAGTGGGCTGATGAGAACGGCGATTTGGGCCCGGTCTACGGCGTGCAGTGGCGTTCATGGCCGACCCCCGACGGTGGCACGATTGACCAGATTGCTAAGGTTATCGATTCGTTGAAGAATAACCCGAGCTCTCGCCGCCATATTGTTTCGGCATGGAACCCTGCCGAGGTGGACAACATGGCGCTTCCGCCCTGCCACGCACTCTTCCAGTTCTACGTGCACGAACGCGCGGACGGTGTGAAGGAGCTGTCCTGCCAGCTGTACCAGCGTAGCGCGGACATGTTCCTGGGCGTGCCCTTCAACATCGCCTCGTACGCTCTGCTGACCTACCTGATTGCGCAGGAGGTCGGTATGGAGCCGGGCGAGTTCGTGTGGACCGGCGGCGACTGCCACATCTACTCGAACCACCTGGAGCAGGTGAAGAAGCAGCTGGGCTACGGCACCGACCCGGAGGGTAACCCCTACCCGCCGCGCGAACCGTACCCGTACCCGAAGTTGGTTATTAAGACGAAGAAGCCTTCTATTTTCGATTACGAGTATGAAGACTTTGAGCTGGTGGATTACAAGCACCACCCCGGTATTGCCGCCCCGATTGCGGTCTAACTGCAGGTAACGAGGAGGCATGATGTATCGTTTGGGCGCTATTTGGGCACAAACTGATGCCGGTATTATCGGCCGTGACGGGGATATGCCCTGGTACGCTCCGGAGGATTTGGCGCACTTCAAGAAGGTGACGCTGGGTGCTCCGGTGATTATGGGTCGCCGCACCTGGGAGTCGTTCCCGCCGCGTTTTCGTCCCCTGCCGGGCCGTACGAATATTGTGATTAGCCGTTCGGTCACCGAGGCGGAAGAACGCGACGGTGCGCTGTGGGTTCCCTCGCTGGATGCGGCGCTGTACGCGGCTCGTGACGTTGCAGGCGCGCCGGTCGAAGCTACCCCGGCAGATACCGCCGCGGTTGATGCTTGGATTATTGGTGGCGGCTCCGTCTACGCGGAGGCACTCTCCCGCACCGACCTGCCCGTCTTCGGCCGGGTGAAGACGGTGGAGCGGACCCTCTTCTACTGCCAGGAAGGTAACGAGATTACCGGCGATACGCGAGCGCCCGAACTGCAGCTTGCAAATTCTGCGGGTAACTGCGAGGTCAGCTCCCCGAACGGGTGCTGGCGGGTCACCTCCGAGAGCGCCTGGGAGAATAGCGAGAAGGGTTACCTGCTCGATGAGTCGGGCACGAAGAACCCCATGTACTTCTCGTTCCAGCGGCTCGAACGTATCTAGTTCAAGCTTCCCTCATTCACTCGCTGATATAGACATGCATTTCAAGCCTGCGGCTACTCCCCTCCCGGAGTGCCGCGGGCTTGAGTGTTTAATGCGACTCCCGGTGCCCCGGTAATAAGCCCCGCCTCTTCACACGGTATCCCGTTCCGAATATCAGATTTTTTGTACGGTGTTAGTCCGCACCCGCCAGCCTGAGAGTACACTTGGAACCATGAACTTTATTCCCGGTGACTCTGTAGGTTTTGTTGGCTGGCGCGGCATGGTGGGCTCCGTCCTCATGAAGCGCATGGTTGAGGAAGGCGACTTCGAGGGCATTACCCCCGTCTTCTTCACCACCTCTAATGTTGGTGGCGCTGCGCCCACCTTCGACGGCGTAATTGAGCCGTCCGAGCTGAAGGACGCATACGACATTGATGAGTTGCGTAAGCACTCGATTATTGTGACCGCTCAGGGCGGTGGCTACACCGAGGCTGTGCACCCGAAGCTTCGTGCAGCCGGCTGGGACGGCCTGTGGATTGATGCCGCTTCCACCCTGCGCATGAACGATGACTCCATCATCGTGCTGGACCCCATTAACCGCGACGTCATCGACCGCGGCCTGGCATCCGGCGTGAAGGACTTCGTCGGCGGTAACTGCACCGTCTCCTGCCTGCTGATGGGCCTGGGCGGCCTCTTCAAGAACGACCTGGTCGAGTGGGCTACCTCCATGACCTACCAGGCTGCTTCCGGCGGCGGTGCCCGCCACATGCGCGAGGTGCTTGCACAGTTCCGCGACCTGGGCAACGAGGTCTCCGAGGAGCTGAACGACCCCGCATCCGCAATTCTGGACATCGACCGCAAGATCCTTGCTAAGCAGCGCTCCGGTGAGCTGGATTCTTCCCAGTTCGGTGTGCCGCTCGCCGGCTCCCTGATTCCCTGGATCGACTCGGATTTGGGTAACGGTCAGTCCCGCGAAGAGTGGAAGGCTGAGGTTGAGACCAACAAGATTCTGGGCCGCTCCGAAGATGACAAGATCACCATGGACGGTCTGTGCGTCCGCATCGCTGCGATGCGCTCGCACTCTCAGGCGCTGACCATCAAGCTCAAGAAGGACCTGCCGATCGAAGAGATCGAGCGCATCATCGCTGAGGACAACCCCTGGGTTCGCTTCGTGCCGAACCAGCGTGAGGAGTCCATGGAGCAGCTGACCCCCGTGGCTGCTTCCGGTTCTCTGGAAATTCCGGTTGGTCGCGTGCGTAAGCTTGCGATGGGCCCCGAGTACATTAGCGCGTTCACTGTGGGTGACCAGCTGCTCTGGGGTGCTGCTGAGCCGATTCGCCGCATGCTGCAGATTGCTGTTGGCAAGCTCTAAAGCTCACTGACACGCTATAAGAAAGCCCTCGCTACCAATCTTTTCGGATGGGAGCGAGGGCTTTTTGCGTCTGCGTATAGCGTGAGCTGGTTTAGCGCTGGTTTGCGGCGACGGCTTTGCGTTCTGCCTTGCGTGCGGCTTTGCGTTCCTTGCGCTGCTGTCGCCAGGCGCGGTAGCGGTACCAGGCGGTGAGCACCACGTGCTTCATGAAGACATTGGCGCGGCGTGCCCAGGTGAATTCGGTACCCCAAATGCCCAGGCCGATGAAGATGAACAGCCAGCCGGGGCCGGGGGTGACGAGCATAATCAGTCCGGCGATAAAGCAGAAGGCGCCCACGCCGATGACGAGGGGCTTGTAGAGATGACGCATGACCGGATGCGCGTGCATACGTTCCTTGCGGGCTTCGAGCCAGCGGTGAAAGCGGCTGGTCTCGCTTTCTTTGACTTCATCTTCAATAGTTTTCAGGGGTGGTCCTTCCAAACGTGCCGTAGGTGGCTTTCACCGGGCGGCGGTGGTTAGAGAATAGCATTTACTGCTGGATGGCGGCTGTGAAAGATTTCGTCATATATAAGATTTTTTGTCATCTTCAAAGTTTTTTCATGTTAGGGGTGTTCAAGTCGAAAGTACCTTTATACACTGTAAAGGAACAATTCGCCCGGCACTACGCCTAAACACTAAGGAAGCGACCCACTACCGTGTCCTCCTCACGTCCCGCATCAACGGACTCACCCCGCATCAACGCTGTTGCACCCGCTGGTACCTCTGCACCCGCTACTGAACGCAACGCCGCACCGACCCTCAACGAACGCCTCGAAAACCTGCCCTTCACCCGCGCCCACGGCAAGCTCCTGGGCATCTCGGGTCTCGGCTGGGCGCTGGACGCCATGGACGTTGGCCTCATCTCCTTCGTCATGGCGGCACTCATCAAGGAATGGCAGCTCAGCCCCACCGAAGCCTCCTGGCTCGGATCCATCGGATTCGCCGGCATGGCGCTCGGTGCAACCTTCGGCGGCCTACTCGCCGATAAGCTCGGCCGCCGCTACATCTTCGCCCTCACCCTGCTGATTTACGGTCTGGCGACCGGCGCATCCGCCCTGGCAACCTCCCTGGGTGTGCTGCTCGTCTTCCGTTTCCTGGTTGGTCTGGGTCTGGGCGCGGAACTTCCCGTGGCGTCCACCCTGATTTCTGAGTTCTCGCCGCGTGCTATTCGCGGGCGCGTCGTGGTCGCCCTGGAGGCTTTCTGGGCTCTGGGCTGGATCCTCGCCGCGCTCATCGGTACCTTCGTCGTTCCGCAGGCTAATGGCTGGCGTTGGGCGCTTGCCATCGGTCTGATCCCCGCCATCTACTCGCTCGTAATCCGTATGGGAACCCCCGAGTCGGTGCGCTTCCTGGAGTCGGTCGGCAAGCACGATCAGGCACGACAGGTGGTCGAACGTTTCGAGGCCTCCCCCGCGCTCTTCTCCCGAACCGGTAAGAAGCAGACCGAAGACGCTTCCGCACACGGTGCCGCAGAAAGTGCCGACAACGCAGAATCCGCGAAGATTCACTCCATCTGGGCTGCCGGTCAGCGCCGCAAGACCATCGCCCTGTGCGTCATCTGGTTCTGCATCAACCTCTCCTACTACGGCGCGTTCATCTGGATTCCGGCGCTGCTGAACGCCCAGGGCTTCAGCCTCGTGAAGTCCTTCGCATTCACCCTCATCATGACCCTCGCCCAGCTGCCCGGCTACGCGGTCGCCGCCTACCTCATCGAAAAGTGGGGCCGACGCGCAACCCTGGCGACCTTCCTGCTCGGCTCCGCACTGGCGGCAGCTGGCTACGGCATGGCGCACTCCGAGGTATTCATTATCCTCGCCGGTTGCATGCTCTCCTTCTTCAACCTCGGCGCGTGGGGCGCCCTCTACGCCCTGAGCCCGGAGATCTTCCCGACCCACCTGCGCGGAACCGGCACCGGTGCCGCCGCCGGTATCGGCCGTATCGCCTCCATCGCGGCGCCGCTCATTGTGCCGCCGCTGGTCGCATTCGGTGGAACCCCGCTGCTCTTTACGCTCTTCTCCACCGCGTTCCTGGTAGCGGCAACCACCGTGTTCCTGCTGCCTGAACGCCGCGGCGAGTCCCTCTAACGAGCCGCCTAGCCTACATGATGGGCTGTCCCTCCTGAACGCTTTTTCCGAGCAGTCAGAAGGGGCAGCTCATTTGTCATTTAAGCCCCCTATCCATGCGCCACAACCTCAAACTATGAGAGGATACGTTCTATGCTCGATTCCTTCCTCTCCAGCCCCTACCGCACAGAGTTCAGCCCCTGGCCCGTGAGCGAACACTACGCCACCGAACGTGCCGGCGGCGTGCCCGAAGCCATGCTGCTGCCGGGCGAACTCACCGTGCACCGTAGCGACGGGGCAAAAATGAGCTACTACCTGGACTGGCCCGAGGAATTCAACGAATACACCCGCGCAATCACCCTGCGCCCGCGCACCAAAAACGGCTACCCACAGGACTTTACGCTCAGCGTCGCCGTACGCGACGGCCAGGCTGTCTTCACCGCAACCGCGCTCAGCTTCTGGGAACAGCGCGACGGCCGCCCCTACGACCATGAGCCCATCGCCCGCGGCTACGTGGACGTCGTAGCCTACGAATCCTGCGAGGAATACGTGGGCAATTCCGCCGCGCCCGCCCTCATCGGCTGGGATATCGCAGACCTCTACCCTGCACGCATGGCGCTCATCCGCGCCCTCTGCGAAGGAATCGCCAGCAGCATCACAATGGGCACCCAAATCCTCGCGGACGGGCAGGTACAGGTCGACCACAAGGACGGGGATCTGCTCGCCCTACACGTAAACGCGATCAGCACCGTAGGCGGCATGGTCCGCGCCCTCATCATCGAGCAGGACCGTGTGCCCAGCGGCGTATCTACCAGCACCGCTACCGGTACCTCCGAGCGTGCCGACCTGCAGACGCGCGCCTACTACGCCAACGTGCTTTCCCCCGTTCCCGGCGAGTTCGGCAACCTTGTCTGGTCGCACAGCGAGGACGCGGAATACTACCCGTACCGGCCCACGCGCCATAAGCCGATTTTCCACGCCCCCAGCCCGCCGCAGAAGCTTCCCCTGGCGGTTCAGGTGCTGATGGAGCATCTGCCTGCCGCTCCCCTTGCGGCAACGCGCACAGCGCCCAAGCGCAGGCCCTACCTGCCGGGCCAGGTGCGTATCTCCTCACCTCGCCACTAGCTCAGCGAGTCAATACAACGCTTCGGGCGGTCTCCAATGAAGAGACCGCCCGAAGCGTTTATTCTATGCGTCCTCGCGCTACGAGAGGCGAGAAGTTAAGCGTTTAGATTTCGCCGTTGACCACGACAGGTTCAGGAACCAGGGTCACGCCAAAACGTTCATGCACGCCGTCGCGCACAGCGCGGGCGATAGCGAAGATGTCCTCAGCGGATGCGCCGCCGCGGTTCGTAATCGCCAGGGTATGCTTGGTCGACAGGCTTGCACGACCCTGAGCGATCTCGCGGGACTCGCCCTCCAGACCGAAGCCCTTCTCGAAACCGGCGTGCTGAATCAGCCAGGCAGCCGAGAGCTTCACGTGATCGGGGTCCTCGACACCCGCGGTGAACGGGGAAGTCTTCACGACCACCGGGAAGTTCGGGGCGCCCTCGGGCAGGGAATCCAGGGTCGAGCGCGGAACGATCGGGTTGGTGAAGAAGGAACCGGTGGAGAAGGTATCACGGTCCTCGGGGTTGAGCACCATGCCCTTGGAACCGCGCAGCTCCAGCACCTTTTCGCGTACCAGGGCGGATTCGGCGCGCTGACCGGGCTCAACGCCCAGGCTCTTCGCTAGCTCGGCGTAACGAATCGGGGAGGACAGGCTACCGAGGGTGAACTGGAAATCAACGGTCAGCACCACGTAGCGGGGCGAGCCGTTGACGGTTGCGCGCTTGAGCACCGAGTCCCGGTAGCCGAAGCGCAGGTCTGCGCTCGCGAAGGTCTTCCGAGTGTTCTTTTCGCGGTCCCAGGTGCGTACGGAGGCGATGAACTCGCCCACCTCAACGCCGTATGCGCCGACGTTCTGCACGGGGGTTGCACCCACAGTGCCGGGAATACCGGAGAGAGCCGCGGGGCCAACCCATTCGTTCTCGATGCTGAGCTTCACGAAGTCGTCCCAGATAGTGCCCGCCTGCACGCGCACGTTCGCGCCGCCGCATGCGGGGATGGGCAGAACCTCTACGCCTTCGGAGGCGATGTGCACGACGGTTCCGTTGAAGCCTTCGTCGGAAACCAGCAGGTTGGAACCGCCGCCCACGATGAGGACGGGCTCGCCTGCGGCGTCTGCAGCGGAGACTGCTTCGATAATTTCTGCTTCGGAGGTGGCGCGGACGTAGGTCTTAGCGGGGCCGCCTACCTGGGCGGTGGTCAGTTCGCTCAACAGCTTTTCAGTCATAGGTTAAGAATACCGGTCGTTGTGCGGGGTCAACACCCACCACGCGTTAAAGTCACGAAAACCTTATGGTGATTTTGCCTTCATTTTCCGGCGCGCCTCCCGCAGAAAGAAGCGCCACCACCTGCGTCGGTGAGCGCGCTGCCGAGCACACAGCCGAGCGCACAAAAGCCCCGGCACCACCTCATCGGGTAGCGCCAGGGCTTTCACATAATTGCTTTCACACGGCTATCTGCAAGCACAGAAACTCTATGCCGAGAGACGAACCACAGCCTGGCTCTTCATCAGAACCTTCTGCTCCTTGCCTTCCTCATCACGAGCGGTGACGGTCAGGTCAATGCGGGCGGTGCGCTCCTCCTCGTTCAGGGCGCCCACCTTACCGCTGATGGTCAGGGCGTTCGTGGGGGTGTCGGGGTTTTCGCCGCCGGGTGCATCCGCCACGGGAACGGGCTTGGTGAATCGAGTCTGGTAGTCCACGATCGCGCCAGGGTCGCCCGCCCAGTCGCTCACGAGCTGCACGGCGGTACCCATGGTCAGCATGCCGTGAGCGATCACGCCGGACAGGCCCACCGACTGAGCAAAACGCTCGTTCCAGTGAATCGGATTGAAGTCACCGGATGCGCCAGCGTAACGCACCAGCGAAGCGCGGGAGAGCTCCACGGTACGCGAACCGATGTCCTGGCCCTTTTCAAGATCTTCAAAACGCACCATTAGTTTTCCTCCTCAGCACGAACCAGCAGGGAAGAAATGCAGGTGGTGACCGGCTCGCCCTGCGCATCAACGATTTCTTCACGGGTAGTCAGCATTGCGCCGGCACCCATAACGCGCACGGAGTCCACGTGAACTTCGGTGCGCAGCTCATCACCGGCAACAATGGGGCGGTGATGGGTGAAGCGCTGGTCGGCGTGCACCACGCGGGAGAAATCAATACCGGCGGAATCGTCGTTGATGAGTGCCGCGTCAGCTGCCTGCGCCAGGATAATGGCGAAGGTCGGCGGGGCAATCACATCTGCGTACCCTGCCGCGCGGGCTGCCTCAACGTCGTGGTGGAGGGGGTTTTCTGCGTGAACTGCTCGGGCAAATTCGCGGATCTTTTCGCGACCGACAACGTAGGTGTTCTCGGACGGGTAGACCCTGCCCACAATCTCAGGGTTAATGCTCATGATTTCAGTCTACCGTTCTTGTGCACAGTGTTCAGCTCAAACGTACAGAGTGGACAGACCACTGTACAGGTAACCGGCGTGCAGGCGTGCAGTATTTCGTCGCATTTTTACCTGCTAGCGAAGGCCCCTACCCATCCAGCCCAAGCAGGCGTAGGCTGGACGGGTACCCGCAATCTATTTCAGAAGGAAAAGTTATGTCTTCCAACGTAAAAATTTCGGTGCTTGACCTGATGCCGCACCGCCCCGACCAGAGCCAGCACCAGACCATGCTCAACACCATCGATGCCGCCCGCGCGGCTGAGTCCTACGGCTACGAGCGTTTCTGGGTCGCCGAGCACCACAATGCCGGCTCCCTGCTGTCCTCGGCGACCGTCGTGGTCATGGCGGAGATCGCTGCCGCAACCGAGCGTATTCGCGTGGGTTCGGGCGGCATTATGCTCCCCAACCACGCACCCTACGTGGTGGCGGAGCAGTTCGGTACCCTCAACGCATTCCACCCCGGCCGTATTGACCTGGGTGTGGGCCGTGCGCCCGGCACCGACCCGATGACCGCCGCCGCTCTGCGCCGCGACGATTCTGCCGCCATGAGCTTCCCCGCCGAGGTGCAGCAGCTGCAGCGCTTCCTGGGCGAGCCCTCCCCCATGCACCGCGTGCACGCCATTCCCGGCCAGGGCTCGAAGGTGCCCCTGTACATTCTGGGTTCTTCCCTGTTCGGTGCGCAGCTTGCCGCACAGCTGGGTCTGCCCTACGCGTTCGCTTCGCATTTTGCGCCCGCAATGCTGCAGGAGGCGGTAGACACCTACCGCGCAAACTTCAAGCCCTCCGAGCACCTGGAACAGCCCTACGTCATGGTGGGTGCAACCGCAATGCTCGCCGATACCGACGAGCGAGCACGCTACCTGTACACGACCCAGCAACAGCATTTCCTGGGCGTGGTGCGCGGCAATCTGTCTTTCGCACCTCCCGTGGAAGATATGGACGCCGTCTGGACCGACGCGGAGAAGATGCACATTGAACGCATGACCGCCGAAGCAATCGTAGGCTCCCCCGCCACCGCACAGGCTCGTATTGAGGACCTGGTGGCGCGCACGGGCGCTGACGAGCTCATCGTCATGACCGAGGCGTGGGAGCACGAGGACCGTCTGCGCTCCTACGAGCTGCTGTCCCAGCTGCCGGTGGTGCGCCGCGCCTCCTAACGCTTCGATCAGAGCATAAAGATGAAGCCCCCGAGTATTTTTCTCGGGGGCTTTGCTATGCCCGGCATCGGGCCGCGGGGCTGAGTACCTATTGAGCACATGCAGACCGGGCTTCAGGCAAAGAAAATAGGCAGACAAAATGGCAAACAAAAAAGCCTGCCTCCGAAGAGACAGGCTTATCTGAGCCCCGACCGGGAATCGATCCCGGGACCTCCATCTTACCAAGATGGCGCTCTACCACTGAGCTATCGGGGCGTAGCGGTGGACGGGCTCGATCCGTCGACCTCACGATTATGAGTCGTGCGCTCTAACCAGCTGAGCTACACCGCCACATCATTAATACGTGCTCTCGCATGAATTAATGAGAGAGCCCCGACCGGGAATCGATCCCGGGACCTCCATCTTACCAAGATGGCGCTCTACCACTGAGCTATCGGGGCAACAGGTAAAACTATACAGGTCTTCAAGAATGCTCGCAAGCGGAGAAGCTATGGCATGCACCACATTTAACGTTTTCCTGTTCTCCGCCCTGCCGCACGATAGCCCAGCAATGACCAGGCGCCCCAGTAATGATCAGGCACCACCGCAACAGCTGACGCAAACACATCAACACCCATATACATAAAGACCGGCAGGAGAGCTCATCGCTCCCCTGCCGGTCTTTGACTCATATGCGAATGACAAGGCTGCTAGCCGATAGCCTCAGCAAGCCTCTCATACCGCAAATCCATGCTTAGCCGGAATCTTAGTAGCGCTTGCCGCGGCCGCCGAAGTCACGGCCACCATCGCGGTTGCCACGGTAGCCGCCATCACGGCGGTTATCACGGCCACCGAAGTCGCGACCACCAAAGTCACGGTCATTACGCTTGCCACCGAAATCACGGCCGCCACGCTTGAAGTCGCGGTCACCGCCGAAGTCACGGCCACCGCCGCCGCCCTTGGGGCCGTTGTCCTTGCGGATGTTGATGAACTCGCCAGCAATCTTGGTGTCGCGCAGGCGATCGAAGAAGTCGCGGGGCAGGTCCTCGGGCAGGCCAACAATGGTGAAGTGCTGGCGAATGTCGATGGAGCCGATCTGGGAGCCCTTAATGCCACCCTCGTTAGCCAGTGCACCCACAATAGCGCCTGCGGTCACGCGGGAGGAACGGCCAACGTTCAGCTTGTAGTTGACCATGCCCTCGTCGTTGTGCGCGCGCTTTGCCTTACGGCCGCCGCGATCCGAATCCTCGTCAGAGAAGGGGCGGGACTTGTTGGCGATATCTTCGCTCTCATCGAGGAAGAAGGGGCGACCCTGCTGGGCGATAACAGCCAGTGCAGCTGCAATGTCCTCAGCGGTGGTGTCGTGCTCGTTCTCGTAGTCCTCGATAATCTGGCGGAAGAAGCTCAGGTCCTCAGACTCGATGGTCTCGGTAATCTGCTGTGCGAAGCGCTGCTTACGGGTCTCGTTCACTGCCTCTGCAGTGGGCATGTGCATCGGCTCGACCTTCTGGCGGGTTGCCTTCTCGATCTGGCGCAGCATGTACTTCTCACGCGGGGTGACGAAGAGGATTGCGGCACCTTCACGACCTGCACGGCCGGTACGACCGATGCGGTGCACGTAGGACTCGGTGTCGTGGGGGATGTCGTAGTTGACGACCAGGGAGATGCGCTCAACGTCCAGACCGCGTGCCGCCACGTCGGTTGCCACGAGGATGTCGATGCGGCCGTCACGCAGGGCGTCAACGGTGCGCTCACGCAGCTGCTGGGGGATGTCACCGTTAATCGCTGCTGCCGCGAAACCGCGTGCCTTCAGCTTGTCGGCAACTTCCTCGGTTTCCTTCTTGGTGCGCACGAAGACGATGATGCCGTCGTAGTTTTCGACCTCGAGCACGCGGGTCATTGCATCCAGCTTGTGGGAGTGCATGACCTGCATGTAGCGCTGGGAGATATTTGCGCTGGTGGTGGTCTTAGCCTTGACGCGAACCTCGACGGGGTCGTTCAGGTACTGCTGAGCGATCTTGCGGATCGAGTTGGGCATGGTTGCGGAGAAGAGCGCAACCTGCTTGCTGTCGGGGGTGCCCTCGAGGATCTTTTCCACGTCTTCGGCGAAGCCCATGCGCAGCATTTCGTCTGCCTCGTCCAGTACCAGGTACTGCAGGTTGGACAGGTCCAGGGAGCCCTTTTCCAGGTGGTCAATCACGCGGCCGGGGGTACCGACGACGACCTGCGCACCGCGGCGCAGACCAGCCAGCTGCGGGCCGTAGGGGGAGCCACCGTAGATGGGCAGGACGGTGAAGTCCTCCATGTGGGTCGCGTAGGAGGAGAAGGCTTCTGCAACCTGCAGAGCCAGCTCGCGGGTGGGTGCCAGGACCAGGACCTGGGTGTCGCGGGAGACGCCGTTGATGTCGGCGAGTTCAGCCATGCGGGACAGTGCCGGCAGCGCGAATGCTGCGGTCTTACCGGTACCGGTCTGTGCCAGACCGACCACGTCGTGGCCTTCAAGCAGCAGGGGGATAGTCTGCTCCTGAATGGGGGACGGCTTCTCGTAACCGACCTCTTCCAGGGCTGCCAGGACGCGGGCGTCCAGGCCCAGGTCGGTGAAGCGTACGCCTTCTTCTTCAGCCTTTTCGGCGGTTTCTTCGGCGGGTGCTTCTGCAGTAGCTTCTGCGGTGGTTTCTTCTGCTTCTACAGCAGGGCTCTCAACGGTGTTCTCGGTGATGTTCTCAGTGGTCACAACGGTCTCTGCCTCGGCGTTCAGTTCGGCCGGGGTAGCAGTATTCTCAGTCAATTTTTCCTCTATACGGTAGGGGTGGAAGCGCACGCTTTTCGGCGCTTACCGGGTGTCCCCTTCACGGCCCAGCCACACATCATCCCCTGGGGAGTAGAACGTCCAGGGGTCCTCCGTTACCGGCGCATTCTGCAGAGGTGTTCTGCGGATGCTGCGGGTAGCGGCTTTTGCTGGGGGTGGTCTTGAATTTCTCGGCACATTATCCGCACGCCTATTCGTACTCTGTGCTTGGCGCACAGTAGTCCCTGCGAATCAGGGGTGTACAGGGTGGGTAATGCTCACATGCAATGTCACGTATTCCTGGTGGTTCGCCTTCCCGCTCTACGGCGGTGGTGTGTCTGTTACAGCAGACGCAGTAAAGACGCTGGACCAGAGATCGTTAAGAGAAGCCCGCGTGTACGGTGTGAACCGCAAATTTATGGGGCGTATCAATCGGTGATGGTGAGTACGGCGCACCTACAATTCCAGCACCACCTTGGGTGCCGGGTGCGCACAAGACCTTCATCGGGGGTTCCCGTGTTCTATCCAGTGTACAGCAGGGTCCCCACTTGAGTCATAAAAAGGTGCTTAAAACCTCATCTCTTAAATGCGAGCGCCCACCCCAGCGTTTGCGGGGTGGGCGCTCATTGAGCCGCTGAACCGAGAGGCTAGTCTACGCGGCGCACAATATCAATCGTGCCAACGGTCGCGTACTTAGCGTAGGAATGGCCGTAGCGGTCGGCCGCGTACTGTGCGGCGTTGGTCGGCGGGTTGCCGCCCCAGGAGTTGCTCCTGCGGTCGATAACCACGTAGTCGGGGGCGGGCTCACCGGTGTGACCAATCCAGTAGACGGTACGACCGGGAATCAGCTGGGTCAGAATCGACAGGTCAGATGCGACCGATACCCCTTCAGGTACCTTCTGGACGGCGTCCTGCTTCATCTGGTCAGTCGTAGTCAGCGCGGAGGCGGTGAACTGCGCATTACCCAGGGACGCGAGGGGCTGCTGGGAGCCGGGCACGAAAATCGGGGAGGCGGCAAGGAAGAGCGCCGCGGCGGGTAGAGCCCATACGGGTATGCGGCGTGCCGTGGCGGTGAGGCGGCCGGGCTCGGTATTGGTCTGAGGTTCCTGCGCGGAGGCGCTATCGGCTGCGCGCGCGCCCAAACGCGCCGGAATCGCAGCGGGAACCACTCCGTAGCGTATCCACATGACGGCGTCGAGCAGGGCGAGGAAGACGACGGGCATGAGCACGAGCGAGTAGTGCCAGGTGCTTGCCCAGTAGGATTCCATGGTGGAGAGCAGACGCCAGGCGAGGGTCGGCAGGGCAATTGCCGCGAGCGGAGAAATCACCCAGAGGACAGCTCCGGTAATGAGCAGCAGTCCGAGGGTTGCCAGCTTGGTGTTGTTACTGAGCATCTGCAACGCTGAGCCGAAGGGGTCGCCCAAGGCTGCGGAGAAGTTCACCTTGTCGGCGTAATCAAAGTTTCCACCGCTATTGAAGTAGGGCAGAATCACGTAGACGGCGACGACAGACCAGAACACACCCCACATCATGACCATGGTGGATTCTGCGACGGCGGGGGTGCGTGCCCACGAGGAGTAGAGCTGCTGCATGCGGGCACGCATGGGGGCGGGAGTACCAGCGGAAAGGCGCGGCATCAGAATGTCAACAGCGGTGCTCAACCAGCCGGTGCGGATAAAGATGATGAGGCCGATGGCTGCGACAGTAATACCCATATCTTCTTTGACGAAGGCAATGGGCAGGGACCACCAGCAAGCGTAGGCGAGGTAGCGGGCACGTTCGGTGCCACTCACTCGTGAGGCAAGCACCAGGTAACCGAGGCTCATGGCAAGCAGCGGCACGGCGAAGGCTACTTCGTGGAATTGGGCGGCGATAGCCTGCTGAACGCCGAAGCTGAGGGCGAATCCGGCGCCGAGCAGCAGACCGGTGAGGGTCGGGATGACGCTCTGAAGTTTTGCGGACTGAGCATTCTGCGCAGGTTCGTTCTTCTGCGCATCTTCAGTTTTTTGGGCGAGCGCGAAGGCACGCTGAGTGAAGCGCACAATGGCGAAGCTTGCGAAGGCGACCAGGGCGTTCTGCACGACCAGTAACGTGGTCGGCGAGGGGAACAACGCGTAGACGGGTCCCAGGAGCACCAGAATCGGGTGGAAGTGGTCACCCCAGAGGTTAAAGTCGGGCCCCTTAATCGGCACGATGGGTACGGAGAAGTGCGAGTACGCCTGTGCCATCTGGGTAAAAATCGCTAGATCCCAGGAGGGGGTAATCCAGTGCTTCATCTGTTGCAGCGAGTAGTAGGTGTACAACGCCATGACGGCGGCGGCAAGCAACAGACCGGGTAGTAGTTCGAGGGGGCGGATGCTCTTGACGCGCTCGGTGAGGGACTGACGCGGCTGTTTCTTGGCGCGCTGAGTACTGCCCGCGCTGGTGGCAGTGCTGTTCTTCTGTTCAGGTGCGTCAGTATTCGAGGATGCTTCGTGTGCTTCCGCTGCCATAGGCGTCCTTCTCTCGGGGTACGTGTCCGGGCTACAGGCGCCCACAGAGCGGGTGGAACGCGTCGCCTATGTCGTGCCGATGGCGGAGTTTGCGTTCGTTCTCGCTCTACCCTTTAGGGTATCGCATTAGCGGCGTACCTGCCCTTCCTGCACTTTTTGTATCTTGTCCCTCAAATATCTGCCCCGGATGCTACTGCCCGGTTTGGGCACATAGACTGGTGTGGTGAGTACGTTTCCTTCCTCAACCCCCGGCAGTGTCACCCCCGACGGCGCGGCCCCCGGTAGCCATCCGGCAGCGGGTGCACGGCGCGCCCGGCACCCTTTGGCGGCAGCTGGTGTACCCTATGCGCCGGCGTTTACGGATGTTCTTCAGGAGCCTACCGTTCTTCACCAGCCGCGCGTTCAGATTCGTACTCTCTCCTCCGCCGCTTCGCCCCTTCCCGGTGCCCTGGCTCCCGAGGCGTGCGAGGTTGTGATTGAGCCGCATGTTCCGGTGCAGTTGGCGCAGACTTTGGGTTCGTTGCGCCGCGGTGCTCAGGATCTTTCGTATCGTGCGCTGAGCCGCGCGGATGGTGCCGAGCGAATCTGGGTGACGGCTCGCACTCCGTTTCACGAGTTCCCGGCGGTGCTGTACGCCGAACGTTTGGCGCAGCCAGCCGAGCTTCCCGAGTCTCTCCCCTCCCTGCATCGCCTGCTGATGCGCCCGGTGCGTATTCGCATCTGGGTTTCTTATAGTGCCGCAGATCAGCAGATGCAGGCGCGAGCCGACCTTCAGGCGCTGGCGCAGGAAATGACGTATTGGCTGGGGTTGCACGACCCCGCAGAGCAATTTGGCGCTCTGCCTTCTTTTGAGGCTCTTCCGCCGCGTATTCAGCAGGCGTGGCGGCAGAATCCGGGGCTCCGCCTCAGCGCCTCGGGGCAGTTGGACCGGCAGATGCTCAACGCCATTGTGGAGCAGCGCATCACCCAGACCGAAGCGTTCAGAACCTTAGGCTGGGTTCTGCGAAAGTACGGCTCCCCCGCCCCATCGACCGGGTTGGGGCATCAGCCCGAAGGCATGCGCGTCTACCCAAGCGCCCGGACCCTGGCGACGATTCCCACCTGGGATTGGCATCGGGCGGGCGTTGATAAAAGCCGCTACGATGCCGTGTACGCTTACGCTCGTTCCGCCGAGTCTCTGAAAAACATTGCGGCAGAAGGCGACGTGGCGCTTCTGGCGCGGAGCCTGCACACTGTGCGCGGCGTGGGCCCGTGGAGTATTTCCGAGGTTCTGCAGCGTGTGTGCGGGCATCCAGATGCCATCAGCGTGGGCGACTACCATCTGGCGCACGCGGTCGGTGAGCTATTCACCGGTCAACGCACCGATGATGCGGGTATGCTCGCCCTGCTGGTACCCTACAGCCCGCATCGGCAGCGTCTGGTGCGGCTCATGCATGCTTCTGGCTTCTCAAAGCAGAGGTTCGGGGCGCGCATGACCATTGAAGATCACCGCGACCGCTAACACGCATGCACCCTAACGAGGTTAAAAGGGGACGGGGCGCCCCAGCCGGTTGTGCCGGCGGGTGCGCCCCGTTCAAGCTCTTTTGTGGTGGTGAGCTTACTTCTTCTCTGCAGAGCCCTCTGCTGCTGCGATTTCTGCACGGACCTTGTCCATGTCGAGCTCGCGGATCGAACCAATCACGGTCTCCAGCTGGTCTTCGCGCAGTGCGCCGGCCTGCTGGTAAACCAGGATACCGCCACGGAAGCCCATGATGGTGGGGATGGAGGTGATGCCTGCTGCCTGAGCGAGCTGGCCCTGGTCCTCGGTGTCAACCTTGCCGAAAACGATGTCGCTGTGCTTCTCCGAAGCCGCCTCGTAGACGGGGGAGAACTGCTTGCAGGGACCGCACCAATCTGCCCAGAAGTCCAGGAAGACGATGTCATTGCTCTCGACGGTAGCAGTCAGGTTCTGCTGAGTAATTTCAATAGTAGCCATGAGATAAAGCTACACCCTCAAGACCCCAATCGCTAATTGTTCGCCCTGGGATTCAAACATTGTGAAAGATATGACAAATTGCCGTCATAGTAAATACTTTTCGCGGCTGTTTCAGCCGGTTTACGGGTGTGTCGCGAACACTCTGGCGAACACCCCTGCATCTGCTACTGGAGGCGCCCGCCCCGGCAACCGAAGCCCCCCCGAGTGAGCTCTCCCTCCCCTCCCGCAAGAAAGCCCCTCGCGGGCGTCTGGAAAATACGGGCGCATCCACGGAAGACCGCTGCGGTGGAAAGCCGCTGGGCAGGAGGGTAGCTGCGGGAGCCACCTTGAAACTGGTTTTAGATACACAAAAGCCCGGTTACTTTCGTAACCGGGCTATTTGTGGCAGGTGAGGGATTCGAACCCCCGTAGGCAGTGCCAGCTGATTTACAGTCAGCCCCCTTTGGCCGCTCGGGTAACCTGCCGCCTAGCTAGGTGCTAGTTGCTCGCTCAAGCGAACAGAGACTACTCTACAGCAGTTTTAGGGACTTGTACACTTCACATAGGGTTTTGTGACGAAGGTTATATTTTTGACTATATTTATCGTTTCTCGTCACTGACAGGCCAAGAGCGCACACTCACCGCACATCCATATCTACCGCGCATATCTATCGCAGCGCCCGCGCCCTCATCCTAATTGAATAAAGCCCTCATGAATAAAGCCACCACCTACAGCAGCTTTAGAAAGAGCGGGACGGAGTATCGCCATCCTGCTCAAGCAGAAGCACGATCTCCAGGTGCTCCAGATAGCGGCGCGCCTGCTCCACGGTGCACATGTCGCCGGCAATCTCACGCTCCAGGTCACGGCGAACGCCACGGAAACGCGCCACCAGCGAAGGTTCCGTCAGAGTGATACCAATACCGTCAAAGGGAGAAGGCTCAGCATCTTCCTCGTGCAGATCAAGATGAATCTCGTGGTGGTCAGATTCGTTGAGACGCTCCGCCTCAGGAATACCCTCGGGCTCAGCACCCAGAGAGGTATGCAGGTCGATGAAAAGGAGGGTTTGCAGGTCGCGAGCTTCCTCGCTCGTGCGTGCGTCCGTTACGGACAGGTTCTGAATGGTCATATTTCTATTGTCCTCTTTAAAGGTTAGTGTGGCCTGTAAAACAGGCCGGTTATTCTGATAGTTAGCTGTGAACAAGAGCCCCAACCCGGTAGGCTAGTACTAACCGGTGCCAGTAGCACCTCATTCACGAAAGGAAAGCCCATGGCTAGCGAATCGTCATTCGACATTGTGTCCAAGGTGGACAAGCAGGAAGTTTCCAACGCACTGCACCAGGCGCAGAAGGAAATCTCCCAGCGTTACGACTTCCGCGGCGTTGGTGCAGAAATCGACTATTCCGGCGACAAGATCCTCATCAAGGCAAACGCCGAAGAGCGCGCCCTGGCAGTACTGGATGTTTTCCAGTCTAAGCTGGTCAAGCGCGGCATCTCCCTGAAGTCCCTGGACTCCGGCAAGCCCTACGCATCCGGCAAGGAAACCCGCATCGAGTGCTCCATCAAGGAAGGCATCGCGCAGGACCAGGCGAAGAAGATCTCCAAGATGATTCGCGAAGAGGGCCCCAAGGGCGTGAAGGCGAACATCCAGGGCGATGAGCTGCGCGTCTCCTCCAAGTCCCGCGATGACCTGCAGGAAGTTATCGCAATGCTCAAGTCCGCTGACCTTGAGGTTGACCTGCAGTTCGTCAACTACCGCTAAACTCAGGCGAGGCTCCCCGCCCAGCAATGGGTGAGGGAGGCGGTTAGAAGCCGAAACGTAAAATCTTCTACACAAAAATCCTCGGGGTGGCCACTTCCACAGTAGCCACCCCGAGGATTTTTTGTCTGCCGGCCCGTCATCGCGGGTCACAATCGTCACGCCGGGTCATATTCATACCCGGATAGTGCAAACAGAGAAAAGACTTAGTACTGACCCATCTCACGAGCCTGCTGCTGCAGGCGCGCAATACGCTGATCCATCGGCGGGTGAGTCGAAAGCATGTTCTTCAGCGAACCGAAGGGGTTCGCAATCATCATGGCGCTCGCCGCCTCGGTATTGCGGTTGTTCGGGTCCATCGGGTACATGGACACGCCGCTCTCCAGCTTGTTCAGTGCCGAGGCCAGAGCCAGCGGATCGCCGGTCAAACGTGCGCCGTCCTCATCGGCATCAAATTCACGGGTGCGGCTAATAGCCATCTGGATGACCTGCGTAGCAATGGGAGCCAGCATGGCAACCACGAACATGGCGAGGGGGTTGGAACGTTCACCATCGCGGTTGGATCCGCCGAACATCGCGCCAAACGAGAGGAACTGAGCCACAGTACCGATGATGGAGGCAATACCCGCCGCCACGGAGGAGGTAAGGATATCGCGGTTGTACACGTGCATGAGCTCGTGGCCGAGCACGCCGCGCATCTCGCGCTCATCCAGCAACTGCAGAATACCCTCGGTGCAGCACACCGCCGCATTCTGCGGGTTACGACCGGTCGCGAACGCATTCGGGGTCATGGTCGGCGCCACGTAAAGAGCAGGCATGGGCTGACCCGCACGGGAGGAAAGCTCCTCCACAATGTCGTAGAGCACCGGGACCTCTTCACGGCTCACCGGGTACGCATTCATGGAGCGCAGGGCGAGCTTATCGGAGTTCCGGTAAGTGTACGCGACCGAACCCAAGCTAAACAGGCCCATAACCCAGATAAAAATGGAGGTGCGGAAAGTCGCCGAAAGCAGGCCACCGATAAGCAGCATCATGCCCACCATGGAGCCCATCAACAGGGCAGTTTTCAGTCCGTTGTTATGGCTGTGCATGGGTATCCTCCTGAACAATTAGGTCAGTGCGTACAGCGTGTACTTGACTCTATAGAATACGTGCAAGCACCCGCGGGCGCACCTTATGGCGCGCGGATTCACCCAGAGCGTCACCCAGACGCTAAAAGCGCGAGAAGAACTAGGGAATGGCGCCGGGGATATTCACCAGGGGCACCTGCTCCAGCACCTGCGCCGTAGCAGTCGGGAAAATACCCAGAAGAAGAATCGTGCCGTAAGCACCCAGAAAAAGGATGAAGAGCAGACCGAGCATCAGCTGCCCCTCCAGATCAAAGCCGGTGGTGGTGCTACGGTACTGACCGTAAATCACCGGGGTCACGATGGGCACACCAAAGAGCAGAATCATCAGCAGAATGTAGATGGGGTTTGTGAAGTCGTACACCATGACCCTATCCTCCTTGATGGTGATCGCCGGTACGGGTTACTCTAGGTTCTTTGATTGTACGGCATCTCTTCACACCCGAGGCCGGGGCGAGGAGGGGCGCCACAGAGTGGATGAAAGGGACGCCCTGCCGGCTTATTATGAGTTTTTCATAAGATAATGATGAATTTCTCATAATAATGTGTAGACTTAAACCTATGACCGACGCAAAGACAACCTCCGATACGAAGAAGACCCAGAGCCCAGACCATCACAACACCGGTTGCGCCCACACCACCGGCCTGCCCATGCTCTCCGCAATGAGCCCTGAACAGCTCGAAGAAGCATGGACCACCGGGCTGCGCGCCAGGGGCCGCCGCGTCACCAAGCAACGCCTCGCCGTACTCCACGCAGTGCAGGAACACCCGCACTCCACCGCCGACACCATCGTGCAGGCAGTCCGCGAGCGCATCCCCGCCATTACGGTCCAGTCCGTCTACGTGATTCTTGCCGACCTGACTGATATCGACCTGCTGCGTAAGTTTGAGCCGCCGGGAACCCCCGCCCTCTACGAAACCCGCACGGGCGACAACCACCACCACGCCTTCTGCGTACGCTGCGGCAAGGTCGAAGACGTGGACTGCGCGGTCGGCTCCGCACCCTGCCTGACCCCCAGCGATTTTCACGGCATGGCACTTTTCAGCGCAGACGTGCTCTACCAGGGCGTATGTGTAGACTGCCAGACCGAGCAGGAGGCGGCACTCGCCCGCACCCAGCAGGAAGCGGCAACGCGCATCCTGGCGGCATAACCCTATAGCCCCGGGAGTCTCGGGCAGGCTCGGTCATGAGAGCTTTTAAACCGTTGAGGCGGCGACACGAGTAGTGTCGCCGCCTCAACGGTTTAAGTTATTTAATGCAGGAGCTTAGGCACCCATGCGGGGCTGAGAGCCCACAATCTCCAGCAGCTCGCGAATCTGCGCCGCGGTCAACACCGTGGAGGGGTTAATCGCGTTCACCTTCACGCTCGGAGCACCAATCTCCAGGGCGTAACGCAGAATATCCAGGGCGTTCGCCGAACGCACCTCAATATGCGGATCCAGTGCCGCAATCTCAATGGGCGAAGTGAACACCAGCAGACTCTGCGGGTTGCCGTTCTCATCCGGGTCAAAGACGAAAGAGGTACCGGACGGGTCAGCCGGGTCAACACCCACCAGCAGCACGGACGCCGGGGACACCAGCGAGCCGAGTAGCATCTGCATGTTGTCCTGGGTCAGCGCCATCTTCGCGCCGTCGTTACGGGGCGAAGTGACAATCCACTGCACCTGAGCGCGCTCAATGTAGCACTCGTGGTCGGTGCCGGGGTCAACCACAATCAGGTCCAGCGCCTCGTTGCCGAGGAAATCGATAAAGACCTTCATCGCCGGTTCGCGCAGAATCAACTCGTCGCCCTCGGACTCCTGACGCACGTAGCTCTTGCCAATGTGCTCGGAGGAGGAGAACACGCACAGCGCCTGCATACCGGTCTCGGGCATACGAATGACCTGGTGGGTCAGCACCGACTCGGGGCCCATCGGGTCGGTCTCAGACGGAATCAGCAGGGAACCGGTCGCATCCAGTAGAACGTCGCCGCCGAGCATCGTGCGAACCACGTTAATGAGGGTTCGCTCCTGCACATCGTTACGGAACGTCTCAAGAGCGGCGACCAGGTAGGGGTTCGGAATCTCGTGCTCGCTCGAAGACAGCGCCGCGGCGGCAGAGTGGCGGGCGCGACCCTCCATACGTTCACGAGCCCAGGCGGGGATACGCGACGCGTCACGCGGGAACTCAGTCAGGTGCTCACGCACGTCGGTCGCGGTCAGGGTGCCTTCATTCTTCCAGCTGGCGGGCTCATCGTCACGGTTATAGGAGGCACCCACGCTGAACTGCGGGTTCGGCCAGCCGGTTGCCGCCACCACAATGGAGGCGGTGAACCAGGTGCCGCGGTTACCGTCGTAGGCGGCACGCTGCAGCTTACGAACCTCAGCAATAATGGGCGAGCCGTCCTTGAGCGGGCCGATGGTGCCAATGAACTCTTCACCGTCGCGGAATTCACGCACACGCACAAAAATCTGACCTGCCAGAGGCTTGACGTCCAGCACCATTTCACTCCAGCCGGGGTCAACACTAACGACATCCAGCAGCCAGCTTCCAATGTTGTTCAGCGCATCCTGGATGCGCGCGGCGCGGCTACTCGTCTCGGCGAGGCGGGGTTCAGTCATAGTTCATACATCCTTGAGTGTGAATACGGCGCGGCTGGAGGCATCCGTGTTCGGTCGTAGTGTCGGCTTACAGGGTGCCGGAAGAAGCCGTCTCTTCGATTCTAACGAACACAGGCACTCCACGCAGATAGTTTACGCCGAAAGATATATGCTCTATCTCTCCCTCGGAGCTCTTGGATACGGCTCAATCAGGCGCCTTAGAGCCCAATACGCCTAAAGCACACACTAAAACCGGGGATACACGGCATAGTGAACGCTAAAAGGTTGATAATCTTGAAGCATGACGAATTCTCTGCAGGACCTTATCGACGCATCGATCTTTATCTCCACCGAGTACCAGGCTCGACTCGCCGAGCTCGTGGGTACCTCCGAGTGGAACGTGGATTTCACCTCCCAGTCTCTGGACTTTGAGACCACTCCCCCGCTCTCGCTCAAGCCGCATCTGCTGGGCACTGAATCTGAGAACCGCGGTACTTGGATTTGGTCTTGGCAGCAGCTGGGCTACTTCCCCGACTCCGTTGTTTCCGCTGCTATTCAGGCGCGCGAAACCGGTGAGCGTGACGGCCTGGCCGAACTGACCACCGACGAGCTGCCCCTCTCCGAGTCCCTGGCACGCCGCCTGACCCTGGCAACCAAGACCATCAGCGGCCTGTACGCACACTACCCGCTGCCCGCGGGCGCTGGCGTGCGCGCATGGACCCTGCTGGAGGGTGCCGAGCTGACCCTCGAGGCCCCGACCTACAAGGGTATCGGTCGCGTAATCGCGAAGACCCTGCAGAGCGAAGAAATCCACAACCAGGTTCTGGCGGTGGACTCCTACGCTCAGCAGCGCGGCTTCCACATCGCCTGGGACACCGAGGCAACCGCCGTGCTGACCGCAACCGACGGTGCCCTGCGCCTGTGGTTCGACGAGGGTCGCATCAGCGGCATCGAGCAGGCTGAGCCCCAGGTTGGCCCCGAGGTTCTGGAGCAGTGCGCAGCCGCTGCCGCACAGCGTCGCGAATCCCTCGCCGCACTGCGCGCCGAGATTGAGCGCGTGGCAGCCGCAGAGGCAGCCGCTCAGAACGCACAGCGCGAGCAGGAGGCAGCAGAACGCGCCGCCGCACGTGCCGAGGCCGAAGCTGAGCGCGCGGTCGAGATCGCCGAGCACGCACCGGTCGCAGAGACCGAGGTACCCGGCGTCGAGAGCACCGAGAACCTCTACCCTGCCGACGAGGCTCCCTTCGATCAGGAGCCGGCAGAGTACGCAGAGCCCGGCTTGGTCACCGTGGAGACCCTGCCCGGCGAGTACGAGGCAGAGGAGACCGAGCAGGCTCGCGTCTACACTGACGAGTCCATCGGCGCCGAGCAGCCCGAGTACGAGACCGTTGAGGCTTCCGCAGAGTACGCTGAGGAGCCGGTCGCCGTTGAGACTGTAGCTGAGCAGCCCGCAGAGGCCGAGCAGCCCGCAGCAGAATACGAAGAGCAGCACGTGGAGCCCATCCGCAACGCTGGCGCAGCTCCCGACCTGCAGGCAGAGCACGAAGAGGCAGCCCGCCGCGAGCAGGAAGAAACTGCACGCCGCGAGGCAGAGCAGCCCAAGAAGAAGGGCTTCTTCTCCCGCTTCTTCGGCCTCTAAACCGAATACGCAGCACTCCTCAGGCGCGGTATCCTCGTGGTACCGCGCCTGAGGCATCTATAGCGTATGCTGCACCCTGTATCGGGTACAGTAGTGTGCGCGCATCGAAACCTGTGTGGATACCCAGCCGGCGCATCCCGATGAATAGCTTAGAAGAACGTAACCGAAGAATCAGGTCAGACGAAACCATGTCAGAAACGCAGAAGCACACCACCCGCAACGGGTTTATCACCATCATCGGCACCTACATCATTTGGGGTCTGCTCCCCCTGTATTTTGTGCTGATGGCGCCGGCAGGACCGATTGAGATTGTGGTGGCGCGAGTGGTCTTCTCCCTCATTTTCTGCGCCCTGCTACTACCGATTGTGCGGGCAACCGCGGACTTCCGCCGCGCCCTCAAGGATCGCCGCATCATGCTGGTACTGACGGCGGCATCGTTCCTCATCTGCGCGAACTGGCTTATCTACGTGATGGCAACAACCAGCGGTCACACGATTGATGCGTCCCTGGGATATTTCATTAACCCGCTGGTCTCCGTGGTGCTGGGCGTGATTTTCCTGCAGGAGCGCCTGCGCGCCGCGCAGTGGGTATCCGTCGCAATTTCATGTATCGCGGTGCTGATGATGAGCCTCATCTATGGTCAGGTGCCCTGGACGGGTCTGGGCCTGGCGTTCTCCTTCGGCATCTACGGCCTGCTCAAGGCACGCGTAGCCCACGACGTGAGCCCCATCGTTTCACTCTCTCTCGAAACTCTGATTCTGGCGCCCTTCGGCATTGCCGCCCTCTTTGTGCTCAATGCTCAGGGACAAATGACCCTCTTCAGCGAAGGTGCCGGGCACTTCTGGCTTCTCGCATCCACCGGCGTGGTCACCGTTGTGCCCCTCATGCTCTTTGCGGCGGCAACCAAGGCGCTACCGCTGTCAGTCATTGGCATGGTGCAGTACCTGGGCCCGACCATCCAATTTGTTCTGGCGCTGACCGTTCTGCACGAGCAGATGAGCGCCGATAAGGTGCTGGGTCTGAGCCTCATCTGGATTGCGCTCATCATTTTCACCGTGGATGCGGTGCGTGCCTCCCGCTCCTACCGCGCCTCCGCGCTGTCCGACCCGGAAACCGGCATGATCCCGCTCGTAAAAGCTGAAGACGTACAGAGCAAGTAGCTCTCCCCAACCCGGCTAAAACACTGTCCCGCACAAAATACACTCCCGCATACAACAAAGTGATGCCCCGCAGACGTTAGCCTGCGGGGCATCACTTTATGTCGCGTTCACACGCTAAAGCTCAGACCCCTGAGCTTCAGCAGCAGCATCGAGAGCATCCAGATCCGGATGACGGTGCAGGTTCAGCAGAGCCAAACCCAGGCCACCCCAAATGATCAGGATTGCCACAATGAGCATCACAATTGCGGAGATAGACATGAGGGCTCCTAACGGGTAATAGTCGAATCAACGTGGCCGTGCTCCACCTGACCGGAAATCACCGGAGGTGCCGGCGGCTCTTCAGCCGCACGAGACTTCTTCGACCAGGGCAGAAGAGAAACAACGATCGCACCAACCAGAAGCAGTGCGCTCATACCCCAACCGAAAATCGCCAGCAGATCCGCAGGGTAACCCTCATACGGGGTCGCAATCAGCTTGATAACGCTCTGAATCAGAGAGTAACCCAGAACCAGCGGAGTCACGACAGCCAGCAGACCCATCCAGATCTTGCCGACCTTGATGGAAGAGTAGCGGTTCAGGTGCTCAGCCAGAGCGGGCAGAGCACGCACCACGTATGCAACCACGATAATGGCGCACAGGCCGGCAGCCAGAATACCGAAGAGGTTCACGAAGTTATCGAGAATATCCAGCACGTACAGGCCGGTAGTGGTCGGCATCAGCAGCAGCGAAATCAGAGCCATCGGAACAATCACCAGTATGGTGGACGCCAGACGGGAAGTCGCGAACTTGTCCTGAATACCGGCGATAATCACCTCAAGAATCGAAATGAGGGAGGTGAAACCAGCAAAAAGCAGGGAACCGAAGAAGAGGATACCAATCAGCACGCCGCCGGGCGCCTGAGAAATAATGGTCGGGAACGCGATGAACGCCAGACCAATACCGCTGGTCGCAACCTCGCTCACCTGGGTGCCAGCAGCCTGAGCCATGAAGCCCAGAGCAGCGAACACACCAATACCAGCAAGAAGCTCGAAACCGGAGTTCGCGAAACCAACCACAGCACCGGAACCGGTCAAGTCAGTCTTAGGCTTCAGGTAGGAAGAGTAGGTGACCATAATGCCGAAGCCAATGGACAGCGAGAAGAAAATCTGGCCGTACGCAGCAACCCACACGTCCGGGTTAGCCAGGGAGTCCCAGCTGGGGGTGAACAGAGCGTTCAGACCGTCCACAGCGCCGGGCAGGGTCAGCGAGTAAATCACCAAACCAACGAACATGACCAGCAGCAGCGGGATGAAGATAATGTTGGCTGCGCCCACGCCCTTCTGAACACCCAGAGCCATCACAGCGAGCAGAACGCCCCACACCAGAACCATGGGAATCAGGATGTTCATGTTGAAGTCCAGGGAGACGCCGGGATCCTTTGCGACCTTCAAGAACTCGCCCTGGAAGAACGCCTTCGGGTTATCGCCCCACTCATTGGTGAAGGAGAAAACCATGTAACGCAGAGCCCACGCCACAATAGCGGCGTAGTAGATAGCGATGACAAAGTTGATACCCATGTGCCACCAGCCAATGAACTCGGTCTTACGGTTCAGACGGCGGAAAGCCAGCGGGGACGACGCACGCGCACGGTGACCGATTGCGTAGTCAAAGAACAGGAAGGTCAGACCGGCGGTCAGCAGGGCGACAATATAGGGAATCATGAAGGCGCCGCCGCCGTTATCAAATGCGATGTAGGGGAAACGCCAAATATTGCCCAGACCAACAGCAGAACCGATGGCGGCAAAGATAAAGACGCGACGGCTAGAGAAGCCTTCGCGCTTCGTGGGCGCCTTAGGGGTAGATGCTCCCATAGTTGTAAACCTCGAATGTGTGGGGACGCGGATGGTTGGTGCGAGAATAACCCGTCGGAGTGGTGGGCTCTGCTCGCGTCCAGAAATAGTAAACGGCTCTCCAACACGGGGTGGGCGTGGAAGCCGTCAAACGTCTGAAGGGTGGATGTGCGCCTCAGGCATGCCTATAAGGATTACCTTAAAGGCATATAGCGGTCAAGGAGACCCCAGCATACGGAACTATGCGGGACAGGGCACCCGCTCATACCTGCCCTGAAAACCGGTACTGACTAGCCATAATGCAGAAAACCCCCGCTGAATCTGACTGGATTCAGCGGGGGTTTTGAAGTATGAGACGCATCAGCGCTTACGCCAGCGCACACGTTACGTGGTGAGGCATTTTAGCCCTCGCGGTGAACCACAGCGTGAGCGAAGGACTCCAGCGCAGCCTTCGCGGTGGACTCGGGCAACGGAGCAATCGCGGCAATCGCGCGGTCCGCCCAGTCGTAAGCAATCTGCCATGCTTCCTGGGTGACCGGGTGGGCGGCGAGCGCCTCCACAGCGGTCTCCAGAGCCTCGTCGGAGCTGAGGTCTGCATCCAGCAGGGCGCGAACAGCAATAGCAGATTCGTCGCCGGCGGCTACCGCGCGGTCCAGCAGGATGGTCGGCAGGGTCGGCACGCCCTCGCGCAGGTCGGTGCCGCGGGTCTTACCGCTGGTCTTGCCGTCGCTCACAATGTCAATCACGTCGTCAGCCAGCTGGAATGCCACGCCGACCAGCTCGCCGTACGCCTTGACCATGGAGATGACGTCTTCGGAAGCGCCCGAAAGCAGGGAGCCGTACTCACCGGCAGCGGCAATCAGGGAACCGGTCTTACCCTCAATGACCGCGATGTAGTGGTCGAGCAGGTCCTGGCCCTCGCGGGGGCCGGTGGTCTCAAAGAGCTGACCGAGCACCAGACGCTCAAAGGTCTGGGACTGAATCTTCATGGGGCGGGTACCCAGCTCGGAGACCAGCAGGGATGCGCGGGAGAAGATCAGGTCACCGGTGAGAATGGCGACGGAGTTGCCCCAAATCATCTGGGCGCTGTCCACACCACGGCGCTTGGGGGCGTCGTCCATAACATCGTCGTGGTAGAGGGTTGCCAGGTGAGTCAGCTCAACGACCACGGCGGCCTCGATAACCTCGTCGTTGATTTCGCCGTCGACAGCTGCCGAGAGCAGCGCCAGCAGGGGACGCACACGCTTGCCGCCCGCGGAGAGCAGGTGGCGGGATGCAACATCCGCCAGGTGATCGGTCTGTGCGATGGCTTCTGCCAGGCGCTCCTCAATACGCGCGAGGGAGGAAAGAATCTGCGGACCCAGCTTGGGGTCTGCGGCGATGAGTTCGAAGCCTGCAGGAAGCTTCAGGTCGAGGTCTCCCAGCAGGTCGGTTGCGGCAATGGGCTGCTCTGCGTTGCTCACAGTGTCTTCTATCTTCTTGGTGTTGGTGTCTTCGGTGGTGTGTGAACGCGGTGTCTATGCGTTGTGTGCTTCAGGCTTGAAACCGCGGTGAATGGCGACGATGCCGCCGGTGAGGTTGCGGTACTGCACGGAGGTGAAGCCCGCCTCCTTGAACTTCTGCGCCAGTTCCTGCTGGTTGGGCCAGGCGATGATGGACTCGGCGAGGTATTCGTAGGATTCGGGGTTGGAGGAGATTGCGCGGGCAATCGGCGGAATCGCCTTCATGATGTAGTTCTTGTAGACCGCGCCGAAGGGGGCGAAGGTCGGGGTGGAGAACTCGAGGATGACGATGCGTCCGCCGGGCTTGAGCACGCGGTAGATTTCGCTCAGCGCTTTGGGGTAGTTTGCGACGTTGCGCAGGCCGTAGGACATGGTCACTGCGTCGAAGGTTTCGTCGTCGAAGGGTAGGGCTGTGACGTCTGCCTGCACGAAGGTCATGTCGGGGCGACGGCGGCGGCCCACATCCAGCATGCCTTCGGAGAGGTCTGCTGCGATGACGTCCACACCGGCGTCGGCGAAGGGTTCGGAGGAGACGCCGGTACCTGCGGCTACGTCCAGCACTTTCTGGCCGGGGTGCGCGTCGACGGCTGCGACTGCCTGCTTGCGCCAGTAGATGTGCTGGCCGAGGGAGAGGATGCCGTTCATGAGGTCGTAGCGTTCGGCTACGGTATCGAACATGGCGGCGATGTCGCTGGTTTTCTTGTCTAGGGTTGCGCGGGTTGCGCGGGTGTTCTTCTCTGCGTTCACGCTCTCAATTGTGGCATGGAGGTTAGGGGATTCGATAGTTGGGTGAACCGTAGTTGCATCATGTGGCGTGCTAAGGGGCGTGCCGTGAAGGTTTTTGAGTCGTTCAGACGGGGTTTTATTCACTCTTTAAGGGTTGATTTATGCATATTCAGCAAAAATTTATGAATATTTATGTATGTGCTTGCATTTTTTAACATGCGGGCGCACAATAGACTCTAGATTTCATAGAACGCACCACTCAACGAGTGAACGCACACCCCACACAGGAGCATCCCAATGAACACCGCAATCCTCAAGAAGGCATCCCTTAAGCCCCTCGCACTACTGGCAGTACTGCCCCTGGCACTGACCGGCTGCGTCTCCACCGCCAACGAGAACTCCGACGCCAACGGCGAGGTCAGCCTCGTCAAGTCCGGCACCCTCAGCGTCTGCACCAACACCCCCTACAAGCCCTTCGAATACGAAGAAAACGGCACCATCGTCGGTCTGGATGCAGACATCGCCAATGCTATCGCCTCCGACCTGGGCGTGAAGGCTCAGCTGACCTCCATCAGCTTTGAGGGTCTGGACTCCGGCACCGGCCTGGCCACCGGTCAGTGCGATATCGCCCTTGCGGGTATCGGCGTGACCGATGAACGTAAGAGCAAGATGGAATTCACCACCGTCTACTTCGACGACAACCTGGCAATCCTGGTCCCCAAGGGTTCCTCCATCAGCTCCGCCGCAGATCTGAAGGGCGTGAGCGTTGGTGCGCAGCAGGCAACCAGCGGTGAAACCTACGCCAAGGAAAACGGCGCAGAGGTCATCCAGTACGAAGACACCTCCCTCATGTTCTCCGCCCTGAAGACCGGTCAGGTCAAGGCAGTCGCAGCGAACCTTTCCGTGGTGTCCGAGGCACTGACCAATGACCCGGACTCCTTCAAGATCGCCTACCAGGATTCCGAGAACACCGAGCAGATTGCCGCAGCAGTTTCCTCCAATAACAAGGCACTGCTGGCCAAGGCTAACGCAACCATCGACAAGCTCAAGAAGAACGGCGAGCTCGACAAGATGAAGGCCAAGTGGGTGGGCACCACCTCCTCGACCTCCGCGAGCGCCTCTTCCTCCGCTTCCTAAGCATCTAGCAGGTTAGCCTCTCCCCCAATTCAGGAGTACCCTTATTACTTTTGGGTTGGGGGATTCTCCGGCCTTCACCCTTGTGAGCGTATAAAACGCTCTTGACCGAACAGCACACGAATAAGAAAGCGCATGTCCTCTAAACTCTCACCCCGTCAGAAGCAGAAGCTCTTCCGCTACGCACAGTACGCCCTTCTGGCAGTTATCGCTCTGGCAGCCATTCTTTTGGCTGACTGGAAGACCCTCAGCCAGCAGGTATTCAACCTGGACGTTGCGGCTCAGCAGTTCCCCGACGTCATCACCGTGGCGTTAAAGAACACCCTGCTGTACACCACCTTGGGCTTCATCGTGGGCCTCTCCGGCGGTCTGCTGCTGGCGCTCATGCGTATTTCCTCTATCGCTCCCTACCGTTGGATTGCGACCCTGTACGTGGAGCTTTTCCGCGGCATCCCGGCGCTGCTGGTCTTCTTCGCGTTCGGTTACGGTATTCCCCTGGCGTTCAAGATCCGCTTCGTGGATAACCTGATTCCGGTGACCCTGTCCCTGGGTATGGTTTCGGCAGCCTACATTAGTGAGGTTCTGCGTGCGGGCCTGCAGGCGATCCCGAAGGGCCAGATGGAGGCGGCACGCTCCCTGGGCATGTCCCACACTCGCGCGATGATTTCGATCATTATTCCCCAGGCGTTCCGCGTGGTTCTGCCCCCGCTGACCAACGAGGTTATCTTGCTGACCAAGGACTCCTCCCTCGTGTACCTGCTGGGTGTGACGGTTTCTCAGTACGAGCTGGCGAAGTTCGGCCGTGAGGGCCTGACCGCCGCTAACGCGGGCCTAACTCCCCTGGTGGTTGCGGGTCTGTGCTACCTGATTATCACTGTTCCGCTGGGCCAGCTCTCCGCATACTTTGAGCGCCGCACCCAGCTTGCGGGCCGCAAGTAAGCGCAACGACAGATACGGATTACGGAAGATACTATGACTGTTTCAACTTCATCCATGGCCGCCTCCTCGGTGCGCATTTCTAACCTGCACAAGTCCTACGGCAAGGTTCAGGTTCTCAAGGGCATTGACATGCAGGTCAAGCCGGGCGAGGTCGTGTGCCTTATCGGCCCTTCGGGTTCCGGTAAGTCCACCCTGCTGCGTTGCGTGAACCTGCTGGAGGAGCCGAATGACGGCACCATCATGGTGGGCGATACCGAGGTCACCGACCCGGACGTAGACATTAACCGCGTGCGTACCCACATGGGTATGGTGTTCCAGCAGTTCAACCTGTTCGGCCACCTGAACATTCTGGATAACTGCACGATCGCTCAGATTAAGGTTCTGGGCCGTTCCAAGGCTGAGGCGGAGGCGGTTGCCCTCGAGCAGCTCGCCAAGGTTGGTCTGGAAGGCAAGGAAGACCGCTTCCCGGCTCAGCTGTCCGGTGGTCAGCAGCAGCGTGTGGCTATTGCGCGTGCGCTGTCTATGAACCCGGACCTGATGCTCTTCGATGAGCCGACCAGTGCACTCGACCCGGAGATGGTCGGCGAGGTTCTGAGCATTATGCGCAACCTTGCTGACGAGGGCATGACCATGATCGTGGTAACTCACGAGATGGCGTTCGCCCGCGAGGTCGCCGATAAGGTCGTCTTCATGGCCGATGGCGTGGTCGTGGAGGAGGGCCCCGCCGATCAGGTGATTGGCAACCCCCAGCACGAACGTACTCGGGCTTTCTTGGCGCGCGTGCTCGATCCGACCCACGCCGTAGTAGACTAGTACTAGCTCTTGAAAAACGTAGCGGGCGGTGCTGTACGAAACATTCTGTTTCGCGCAGCACCGCCCGCTTTTGAATGCTCTAGTTCGCCGCTATTTCGGTTCTAGAAGATACGGCGCGCCACCTTGTCAAAGAGATGGTCCGGTAGCACGGTATGCAGGAACACGGAGGGCTTAGCACCGAAACCTACCAGGTAGCGGGTCTTGGGGCGGCGCGCCTCCAGGGCTCGCAGAATAGCGTTAGAGATAACCTTGGGCTCCGAGAGATTGGATGAAGGAGAGTAGAGCCTACGCATATTTGCCGCAACCCGCTGCGCCTGAGCCGCGTAGACACCGTTTCGGGAGGATTCCTCGAGGTGGTCTGCCGCGATGAGTCCCCAGGGGGTTTTGATGCCGCCGGGCTCGATAATGACCACGTCAATACCGAACTCTTCAACTTCCATGCGCAGTGCATCGCTGAACGCCTCGAGGGCGTACTTGGTGGCGTGGTACCAGGCACCCAGGGGTGAGGTAATACGCCCCGCCATTGAGGAGATGTTCAGGATGCGCCCGCTACCCCGTGCGCGCATGTGCGGCAGCACCAGCTGGGTGAGGCGCGCGAGGCCGAAAAGGTTCACCTCGAACTGGCGGCGTGCCTCGTCGATGGGGACGTCTTCAATAGCACCGTAGGATCCGTAGCCGGCGTTGTTGATGAGCACGTCAATGCGGCCTTCTGCGTCAATAATCTGCTGTACGGCGGCTTCCATGGATGCTTCATCGGTAACGTCCAGGCTGAGCGCTTTCACGCCTTCGGAGGCGAGCTCTTCAATCTTCTCAATGCGGCGGGCGGCACCGTAGACGGTGTAGCCGTATCGCGCCAGTAGCGGTGCCACGTCGTAGCCGATACCGGAGCTGGCGCCGGTGAGAAGAACGACCGGGCGTTGCAGTGACTTGGGCATTGCGTATCCTTTCGGGTTGCTCCCTGTGATGATAGCGGGAATGCACTTCTCAGGGTACGCCCGCGCGGGGTGTACGAGCGTGCAGAAAGCTCAGGGCGTAGCGTGAGGGTATTCTCCGCCGGCATATGTGAGGGCAAGAGGACAGAGAAAAAGCTCGCCGCGGCATCCTATGCAGATGCGGCGGCGAGCTAAAGTTTTTGGGTCAGGGGTTTAGAGGCCGGGGTTTAGACCTCTTCGACGTCAATATTGACCTTGGGTTCGGGGTGCGATTCGCCGGTCAGCATGGTCACCAGCAGGGTGGAGTCCTTCACGGCGCGCAGGGAGTGCAGCAGCTTGGCGGTCACGTGAATCGGCTTGCCGGGCACCAGGGTAATATCGCGGTCCTTCACGTGGAAAATCACCTCGCCCTTGAGCACCTGCACGAAGATGGGGTGCACGCTGTGGTGCTCATGCCAGGACTGGCCCGCAGCCAGCTCCATGAGGGTCAGGTTGCCGCCGTCGGCGTCAACGATCTTGCGGGCCTGGGGCTTATCTTCAAAGGGGGTCAGCGCTTCGGTGAGCTGGGGGAATACGAGGACGCGGCCTTCATGGGTACCTGCCATGGTACGCACCTTTCTCTTCAGGGGTGAGTGAAAGGGGGCGCGCAACCCCCTCCCTAATATTGGTATTAAAAATACTAAATTTCTTATATTGTATTCCCCTCCCCGCAACTGGACAATACCTCAGCTCACATCAAGCTGAAACATCCCGCGCGGGGAGGGGAACAACATCTACTGATAACTCCACACCTTCGAATAGGCGGAGCGATTACTATTACGCGGACGCAACAGGTTCACCATCAACGCCGTCGTACCAAAGCTCACCGCAATAATCATGCAGGTCGCTGCGGTAAAAGCACCGCCGGGAATCGGGGCAAAAATCGCAATCAGATACAGGATCACCGCGCAGAACGACAGGAACAGCGTCGCAATCGTCATCAACGGCACCAGCACCAAACCACCACGCGCCGGCACCGCAAAATCTGCCGGACGCACATAACGCAACACACCCATACCCACAACCGTCCAGATGGCGGTGACCAGAATAGCGGTCACCACATCCGCCGGGCGATGCCAACCATTAATAATCGTGGAGGCACCCGTCAGACAGGTCGCCACCGCCGCGCAGAGAGCCACCGTGGGCCGCAAGAAACGAGGCGCCGCCAGGAAGAGCGCCGCGCCAGCCGCCGCCGCAAAGGTCGTATGGCCGCTGGGCGCCGAGTTGCTCAGCGCTTCCTGAACACCCAGGTCGGGCTTCACAATCAGGTAGTGCTTGAGCAGGTACGTGCTCGTCACCGCCGCAGCCCCAACTAGCACGCCAATCAGCGAGGGCAGGAACCGGTGCTTCCAAATCAGCACCGCAATCAGACCCAGCACCGCAATCACGCCGACAATCGTGGGCAAAGAATCCAGCGCAGTCAGGGTCGGACCGCGGTAACTCTTGAACTGATGCGCATACTCGGTGTACGCCTGCTCATCAACCTGCTGGCCGGTCGCCGTGTAAATGAAGAACACAAACGCACCGTAGAGAGACAGACCCAAGAACAGCAACGCCATCACGTGACGCATCAAAATACCGGTACTCGGAAGATGGTGCCCCTGCTCTTCGCCGGGACGATTCACCGGGCGGCCCGAAGCATCCACGGGAACCTGACCGGTCTGAACATACGCACCGTTCGGGTAGGCGGCGGCAGGATACGCCTCGGGAGGATAAGCCACCGGCTGCGGAGGCATCGCACGCGTGGGAAGAGGCTGTTGAGCACCCATCTGAGGCGCACCCATTGAGGAGGCACCCATCTGATTGTTCAGCGGGAAACCGCTCACCGGAGGCCTCGGCGGATCGAGGCGGCGCGTAGCCTGCATCGGTTCATCCGCGCTGTAGTTCCCCTGAGAGGCGCGTTCCTGCGGCGAGGGAATCGTCTCAGGAATCTTAATGGGGGCACGGTAAGCGCGCGGCAAAGGACGAGTCGCGCCAATAACCTCTGAGGTGTCGGGGTGCGAAGAAATAACTTCGGTATTCGCAGATTCAGCGTTCGCGGAAGCCACGTTTACGGAACCCACGTTTGCAGAACCTACAGGCGCAGCTTCGTGAGCTGGCGATGAACCGTAATCCGTCAAAACTTTCGTACGGTCATCACTGTGCGCAGTAGCAGGGGTAGCCGTTTCGTGGGAGGCGAGCACCTGGGTAGCGTCCTGATAATCAGAGAGCACCGCAGTCTCATCAGAGGAAAACACCGTAGTGGGCGCGTTGTCAGCAGCAGCCGCATGCACGTCAGCGGGGTGAAGCACACTGGTAGCATCGAGGTTTTCGGAGCTCTCCCAACCGGAGTTTCCCGAACCCGATGTATTTGCCGGTGTTTTCTTCTTCATAACCCTTCGTACCTTCTTGCCCTCATGTCTGTTAGCCATACCCGAGCCCGCCGATGCCAGCCCCTCAAAACAGTAGCCCCCAAGCTGCCGTTTTATGCGAGGCACCGTCCGAGTTCTCGGGCGAATAACTACCTACTATCCCAGGTTAAGCTATGAAAAACTAAAGTTTTTTCGACCACAACCTGAGAGTTTCCAGAGAATGCGTGACAGGGTGCGAGCGCGCCCGCCCGCCCCCAGAGTGTTATGGTGAGCTCATAGCGCATCAAAGAAGGGCAGATACCTTGAACACCAGTATGAGCGTGCCGCCTCTCGGCTACGGTTTTCACCTCACGAACACTCCCCTGCCGCCGCTGAAGGAGGTTCTGGAGAACCTGTTCACGGTCGAAATTCCGATGACCGTGACCTTCCGCGGAGTGAACAGCCGCCAGAGCGCGCTGATTCGCGGCCCGCACGGCTGGGGCGAGTTCGCGCCCTTCCTCGAGTACGGCGTGCAGGAGTCTGCCGCGTGGCTTGCCTGCGCGCTGGAGGCGGCGTGGCTGCCCACCCCGGAGCCGGTGCGTACGCGCATCCCGCTGAACGCGACCCTGCCCGCGGTGCCCGCCGAGCGTGTGCCGGAGGTGCTCGCCAAGTACGAGGGTGAGATTCAGGAACTGAAAATCAAGGTGGCTGAGAAGGGCCAGAGCCTCGCCGACGATATTGCCCGCGTGGCGGCGGCACGAGATGCGCTCCCGAGTGCACGCCTGAAGGTGGACGCGAACATGGGCTACACCCTCGCCGGTGCCCTTGAAGCGCTACGCAAGCTCTGCGAGTACGGCATTATCTACGCCGAGCAGCCCGTGGCATCCATTGAAGATATGGCGGCGCTCCGCTTTGCCATTGCCAAGGAGGGGCTGCCCGCCCGCATTGCCGCCGACGAGTCGATCCGTAAGGCGGAAGACCCGCTGAAGGTGGCTCGCGCGAACGCCGCGGACCTCATGGTTATTAAGGCGGCACCGCTGGGTGGTGTGCGTCGTGCGCTCGCGCTGGTTGAGCAGGCGCAGCTTCCGGCGGTGGTTTCTTCGGCATTGGAGTCTTCGGTGGGCATTGCCACCGGTGCCTCTCTGGCGGCCTCCCTACCTACGTTGAGGTACGGGTGCGGTCTGGGCACGGTCTCCCTCATGGCTGAGGACGTTACCGACGAGCCGCTCATCGCCCGCGACGGGTTCATGGATCTGCGCACCATCACCCCCAGCCCGCAGCGCCTGGAGCGTCTCGCCACCGACAAGCAGACCCGCCAGTGGTGGGTGGAGCGAGTCACTGCCTGCTACCGGGTACTGGAACGCGCCTCCGGACTGTGAAGACTGTAGTTATCAAGGTTGCACCCGTGAAGGGTAACCATAACTGAATGAAAAACCTTACGGCATTAGAATGGTACGGTGACTGAAAACCGCTCAACCCCCGCCATGCTCACCGCAGTATCCGTGCTCGATTCGCTGATTCGTGCCGGTATGCGGCATGTTGTCGTGTCTCCGGGATCCCGTAGCGCACCTCTTGCGTACGCTATTGCCGCCGCCGCTGAAGCCGGCGCCCTCATTGCGCACGTGCGCGTGGACGAGCGAAGTGCAGCCTTTACCGCCCTGGGTATTGCCAAGGCATCCGGTCAGCCCGTGGGTCTGGTGTGCACCTCCGGTACGGCACTGGGCGAGTACGTGCCCGCCGTCATGGAGGCGTATCACGCCGGTGTGCCCCTGGCGGTGCTGAGCGCGGACCGCCCGGAGCGTCTGCGCGGTAGCGGCGTGAATCAGACGACCCGCCAGGCGAGTTTCTTCTATCCTTTTGTGCGTGCTGAAGCTGATTTGACCTCCTACCCCGAGCAGGTGGAGGGCGAGCAGACTCAGGCTTTTGCGGCGTGCTTGAACGCGCTGACCGGTCGTAGTGCCGAGCACTGGCGCAAGCAGTCTGCGGAGCCGATTGGCCCAGTGCACCTGAACATTTGTTTCGATACGCCGCTGACCCCCTCTGGCCGTTTTGCGCAGATACTGCCGCAGTGGGCACAGAGCCTGCTAGAGGATTACGACCCGCAGGCTGAGGGCCGTGCCCGCGCCGCCCGCGCTGAAGGTTCCGGGTTCTCCAGCGCTGAGCAGCGTTGGCTCCTGGACTCCTTGGAAGCGCAGGCGGACCTGGCGGAGTTCACCCCGGCACACCGCACCGTGGTGGTTGCCGCTGACGGTGCCGGTGAGTTCGCCGCGGAGTTCGCCCGTGTGCTGAACCTGCCGCTATTTGCTGAGCCTTCCTCCGAGGCGCGCCACGGCGCAACCTCCATTCCTCACTACCCGCAGCTGCTCGCTAATGGTTCGTTCGCGCCCGCGGCACAGATTGAGCGTGTGGTGCTCTTCGGCCACCCGACGCTCTCACGCCCGATTACCGCATTGCTGGAACGCGAAGATATTCAGTGCGCGTTCTACGCCCCGCGCCGCGCCAGCTGGTACGAGCCGGGCGCCCGCTCCTTCGTGGAACTGTCTACCCCGCATGAGCTTGCCGAGTTTGCGTGCGCATCCGCTACTGCCACCGATGAACCGGCTGACGAACTGAGCTGGCTGGATCAGTGGGTTGAGCCCGCCCGCGAACTGCAGGATGAGTGCCTGCGCGCCATTGCCACCTACGAGCACTCTGATTCTGCAGGCTCTGTAGACTACACCGATTACCGCAACCGCACCGCCGGCCGCTCCTACGCGCGCCGCGTCTGGAAGGATGCGGTGGCTCAGCGCCGCCTCATGGTGCTGGGTTCATCGAACCTGGTGCGTGATCTGGATGCGGCAGCCCCCGCCCTGGGTGAGCCCGCCCCCGCGCGCGTGTTTGCGAACCGCGGCCTGGCGGGTATTGACGGCACCATTGCGACCGCTATTGGCGTGTCCCTGTCGGGCTACTACCCCGCCGGTGTGGATGAGAACTCCCGCCCGGTCGTTGGTGGTGCCGCTCTGCCGGTGACCCTGCTGTGCGGTGATCTGACCTTCCAGCACGATGTGTCCTCGCTGAACCTGCCGAATACTGAGCTTCTGCCCGAACTGCGCGTTGAGGTCTTTGACGATGCCGGCGGCGGTATTTTCACGACCCTTGAACACGGTGATATGGCTCGTCAGGAGCAGTTCACCGCTGCGGTGGATCGTTTCTTCACGGTGGCTGCCGCCCCGAATACTGATTTGGCGCGTATGGCTGCCGGTTTTGGAACCGAATCGGGCGTTGAGGTGCGCATTCACACACCCTAAAGCCGTTTCTAAAGGCTGCAGGCTAAGCCCCGTGCGCAGGGTTGACCGATATACTGAAAACTACCTGTGCCGTAGCCTTCCGTGGCTGAACGCTAGCCGGTCGTAGCGGTTTCACTCGCCGCTGCATTCGCGTTTTTGCGCGCCTGCTGACGTAAGGCACCCTATCTATCATTTATTGACATTCACGCTCTTGCCGCTGATGCACACCGCCCGCGACCCGAGGTTTTACCCCGGTGAGCCCGGTGCATGCGGCGGACGTTGCCCCCAAGGATTCTCATGAGCTCACTCGATATTATTGTTGCTGTCCCCTCCGGAGCCGGTTGGGTTCCCGTACACGCCATGGCGGAGCTTCTCGCCCGCTACACCGGCGGCACCGTGCACACCGTGGATGTGGGCGCATCCCTCAGCAAGGAAACGAAGCTTCTGGCGCGTCTGCCCCGCCTCAAGGGCGGCTCGAAGCGTTGCCTGGTGATTGCTTCTGATCCCGGTCAGCTGTACGCCATTTCGCAGCGTTCCTTCGCGTTCCGCCGCTACGGCGCGGTCTACGGCTGGGTGATTGATAGCTTCTGGGATGACCGTATTCCTGCGGTGGCTAAGTCCTCCACCTACGACCGTATTTTCGTTGCGGATGTTGACGACGTTCAGCCCTGGACTGCCGCGGGCGTGAAGAACCCCGGCGTTCTGCCCTGGGGTGCGGATGTTTGGAGCAAGTTCAGCGACCGTCTGGCTACTCTGGGCTCAAAGAGCACCGACCTGCTGCGCGTGGGCCGTCAGCCCGCCGCCTACGAAGATGACGAGGCGACCGCCGCCCTCGCCGCTGAGCTGGGTCTGAGCTTTGAGGGCCGCCCGCCCTTCGGTGCAAATGACCGCGAGTCGGCTCAGCATCTGCAGGATTCGCTGAACCGCGCGAAGTTCCTGCTGGCGTTCTCCACTTCGGTCAGCCCGGCGCCGTACACTCACCCGACCAAGGAGTACATCACCGGTCGTTGGACCGATGCCCTGGCTTCGGGCGTGACCGTGGTCGGCAAGGTTCCGAACACCACCACCGTACGTGAAATCCTTTGGGATGGCGCGACCATCGACATTGATCATGCGGATGCACGCGCGGGCCTCGCGCAGGTTGCCGATGCGGTCTCCCGTTGGACCCCCGCGCAGGGTGAGCAGCAGATTCGTCAGGCGCTGCAGCACCTGGATTGGCGTCACCGTTTCGTGCAGCTTTGCGAGGCAATGGGTGAAGTCCCGGCTTCTTTGCAGGCTGATTGCGAGGCAATGCGCGCCCAGTACGTTCAGCGCTAAATACGTGCCCTAAGGTTATGGGTATATAAAAGGTGAGGGCTGGTTTCTATCATAGAAACCAGCCCTCACCTGTATTTATGCCCCATGAGGCATATTGCATACGGGGTTTTAGTACGAAGCCTGACCCAGAGTAATCGGACCCGTGAAACCACTGGTATCCGGGTGATCCGCTTCGAGGTACGCCGCTACCGGTGCGCCTTCAAGCTGAGCCAAACGATCCAGCAGGAAGCGAGTAGCACCCGGTGCATACGGCAACTTATACATTGCCGCGGTCGTCGCCTCGTCATCACGATTTAAAGTGGAGGAACGAATCGACTCAATAGCGGTCACCATGGTGTTGCGTTCACGCTCCACGAAGGTGCGGTCTACCGGCTCACCGTTACCGGGCACAAACACGCGGTAACGATCAAATTCGAGCACGGCACCGAGAGTATCAATCCAACGGTCGGGGAAAGAATCCTCAAAGTAGGGGTCGGTACCCTCTTCAATCAGACCGCCCATGAACAGCACGTCCTCTACACCGACCATAATGTCACCGTCGGTGTGGCCGGGTCCCATGTACATGAGGGTTGCGCTACGCTCACCCAGGTCGATGGGGGTGAAAGTGATGCCGTCGCCCCTATTGGCGACCAGGCGGTTGGGAACGACAATATTGGTGGCGGCACCCTGATTGTGTGCCATTTCCGGTTCCAGCGTCTCGACGTAGGGACGCTGCGCCTCACCGTATTTACGGATTGCACGCGCGGCGCGAGGATGCGCCCAGAATTCTTCGGTACCCATTGCCGCGAAAACATCGTTGCCGAAGAAACGCTCATAGTGTCCGTGAGTGTTTACAACGGTAATAGGAAGGCGCGTGAGACGGCGAACCTCATCATAAATTTCGGTTGCCTGACGGGGACCTGCGCCGGTATCTACGACTAGTGCACGCTCCAGTCCGAGGACCAGTCCGGTGTTCAGTCGGTAGTTGTCGGTCGCAATGCGGTACACGCCGTCTGCGAGTTCAATAGTACGAGCCATAGATACAACCCTACTGGAATTTTTAGCGGCTGAGGAGTTATTCGGGCTTCAGAGAACAGAAATTTACGGTTCGGTAACAATTCAAGGCAATGAAAGTGCATTATTTTGCGCAAACTTATCTCTAGCAACAAGAAAGTGGTGAGGCTTATCAACCTCTCCGGATTGTTTGAACAGCACATCATCACCAAAGGAGCCCCTCGAAAAGCCTGGCGTGCATCCGTAGAAGCAATATTTATGTCACGATGCCGCTCAATCTAGAATCGTGCGCACGGTTCAACCCGCATCTAACACCCCTATAGGATAGGAGTATGGCTTCTTCCCCCACCTCGTCTTCCACCCCTTCGAACCCGCCTTTCCCCAGCGGTACCGGACGCTACGCCCCCTCCCCCTCGGGGGATTTGCATCTGGGTAATTTGCGAACCGCCATTTTGGCGTGGGCTATGGCGCGCCGCGGCGGCAAGCCCTTCTACCTGCGCGTGGAGGATTTGGATCGCGTGCGCCCGGGTGCTGCAGAGCGTCAGATTGCTGATTTGGCAGCTCTGGGTCTGGATTGGGATGCGAGCCCCGGCGCCCCGACAGAGCGTGTTGAGGGTAGCGAAAGCACCGAGGGCAAGGAAGCAGGTGTGCTGTACCAGAGCACGCGCCTTGCCGCCTATGAGCAGGCGGTTGCGCAGCTGCGCGAGGCAAACCTCGTCTATGAGTGCTTCTGTACCCGCCGCGAAATTCAGGAGGCGTCGAGTGCCCCGCACGGTGCGCCGGGCGCATACCCGGGCACCTGCCGTGAGCTGAGCAAAGCGCAGCGGGAGGAGCGCCGCACCCAGCGTCCGCCGGCCCTGCGTCTGCGCGCCGAGTGCACAAGCTACACGGTGCAGGATGATTTTTACGGCACCTACACCGGCCTGGTGGATGATTTTGTGCTGGTACGCAATGACGGCACCTACGCCTATAACCTAACCTCCGTGGTGGACGATGCATTTGTGGGGGTTGAGCAGATTGTGCGCGGTGATGACCTGCTCCCTTCGGCGCCTCGCCAGTCGTATTTGGCGCAGCTTTTGGGTTTGATGCAGCCGCGTTACGCTCACGTGCCGCTGGCACTCAACGAGGAGGGTAAGCGCCTGGCGAAGCGTGACGGGGCGGTAACCCTGCCGCAGCTACGTGAGGCGGGTGTCGAGACTCCGACGATTTTGGGCTGGATTGCCGCTTCTATTCCGGTGTATAACGCTGATGGCTCCGCCCATTCCGCGGATGTTCCGGTGCCCAATGCGGCGGCGATTTTGGAGCGTTTTGACCCGGCTCGTATGGCTTCTGAGCCGTGGGTCGTGAGGGATCTCTAAGCCTCTGTGACATTGTTGTGTAACAGTTCAACACTCCGAACGGCTTTTAAATTTTTCGTTTAATTCGTTTTAGATGCATATGCCATTGAGCGTTTGCGTTGCTTTTCAACTACATATCTTTCACCCAAGTGCCCGAAACCCTGAATTTCAGGGATTTTTCGGGCACTTTTTCGCACACGCTCCCACATCGCCCCACGTGTACGACCATGGATTTTACACAGCAAATACATATTTATTCCACAGCTTCTCATCCCTAGGCGTCAAATAGACTTTATTTTCAGCCCCTCAAAGCCTAGACTGTATCCTATGCCACTCATAAAGTTATGGGGTAGCGCATAAATACACACAGGCGCACACTATCACCAGGAGAGAAGGAACATTATGGCCGCGAGTACATACCAGGTCATCGCGCTGGCGATTTATTTTGTTGCCATGATCGCAATCGGCCTATGGGCAAATAGCAAAAACAACAGTCTTGACGACTATGTGCTGGGCGGGCGACAGCTCTCCCCCACCGTCGCCGCTCTCTCAGCGGGCGCCTCCGACATGTCCGGTTGGCTCCTCATGGGTCTGCCCGGCGCCGTCTACCTCAGCGGCCTCTCCCAGGCATGGCTCGCCGTCGGTCTGACCATCGGCGCATGGTGCAACTGGACGTTCGTGGCACCGCGACTGCGTAGCTACACCGAAGTAGCAGGCGACGCCGTGACCGTCCCCGTCTTCCTGAGCAACCGCCTCCATGACACCAAGCGCGTGCTACGCATCGTCTCCGGCGTCGTGATTCTGGTGTTCTTCACCTTCTACGTCTCCTCCGGCATGGTGTCCGGCGGCCTGTTCTTCAAGTCCTCCTTCGGACAGGAATACCACACCGGTATGCTCCTGCTGGCAGGCATCACCGTGTTCTACACCTTCTTCGGCGGCTTCATGGGCGCATCCTACACCGACATGGTTCAGGGCCTGCTCATGCTCGCAGCACTCATTGCCGTTCCCGTCGTCACTATTATTAACCTCGGCGGCGTGGGCCCCGTGGTTGAGTCCATCAGCCAGGTAAGCCCCGACGCGCTGAGCATCTTCGCAGGCACCACCTTCGCCGGTATCGTTTCGTCCCTCGCGTGGGGTCTGGGCTACTTCGGCCAGCCGCACATTATCGTGCGATTCATGGCAATGCGCACCCCCGCGGACGCTAAGTCCGGCCGCCGCATCGGCATCAGCTGGATGGTCCTGACCGTGTTCGGTGCACTGAGCGGCGCGTTCATGGGTATCGCATACTTTGCACGCCACCCCGAGGCATCCCTCACCAACCCGGAAACCGCTGAGTCGGTCTTCCTGGACCTCTCCCAGATTCTGTTCCACCCCCTCGTTGCGGGCCTGATTCTGGCTGCGGTTCTGGCGGCAATTATGTCCACTCTCTCCTCGCAGCTGATTGTGTGCTCCTCCGCTCTGGTGGAGGACCTCTACGGCATCTTCTCCTCGAAGAAGCTCAGCGCATCCAAGTCCCTGTGGCTCGGCCGTGCAGGCGTGGCAATCGTGGCGCTGGTCGCCGGTGCCCTGGCGTGGAACCCCAACAGCTCCATCCTGCAGCTGGTCGCATTCGCGTGGGCGGGCTTCGGTTCGGCATTCGGCCCGACCGTTCTGCTCTCCCTCTACTGGCGTAAGCTGACCACCCAGGGTGCACTCGCCTCCATGATTACCGGTGCCGTTGTGGCATTCGCGTGGGGCCAGAGCCCGATGAAGTCCGTGCTCTACGAAATGGTTCCCGGCTTCGCTTCGGCGCTGCTTGTCGCCATCGTGGTTTCGCTCATGACCTACAAGAAGAACGACGCCATTGACGAAGAGTTCGACCGCGCGGTAGAGCTCGCAAAGGTCAAGTAACCCCTAGGTAACCAAGACCGGGTAAGCTTCCTTACCCAACTTCTAAGGCCCGGGCCGCACACACGCGGTCCGGGCCTTCTTATATGCTCGGCAACCTGATTCGCTATACCTGGCAACCAGGTTCACAGCCTCAGACAGCGCCCGGGCAACGTAGAATAGGGTCTATGACTGCACAACTTCCCGAAAAGGTCTCGGACATCTTCAACCCCGCCGACTGGCGCGTCGTCGAAGGCTTCGAAGACTTCACCGACATCACCTACCACCGCCAGGTTCAGCGCGACGAAAACGGTGAAATCCTACGCGATCTGCCCACCGTGCGCATCGCATTCGACCGCCCCGAGGTCCGCAATGCATTCCGCCCGCACACCGTGGACGAACTCTACCGCGCCCTCGACCACGCCCGCATGACCTCCAACGTAGGTACCGTACTGCTCACCGGCAACGGCCCCTCCGCCAAGGACGGCGGCTGGGCATTCTGCTCCGGCGGCGACCAGCGCATCCGCGGCCGCGACGGCTACCACTACGCCAGCGGCGACACCGCAGAAAGCATCGACCCGGCACGCGCAGGCCGACTGCACATCCTGGAAGTGCAGCGCCTCATCCGCACCATGCCCAAGGTTGTTATCGCACTCGTCTCCGGCTGGGCTGCAGGCGGCGGCCACTCCCTGCACGTGGTAGCCGACCTGACCATCGCTTCCGAAGAGTACGGCAAGTTCAAGCAGACCGACGCAACCGTCGGCTCCTTCGACGCAGGCTACGGTTCGGCGTTGCTCGCACGCCAGGTGGGTCAGAAGTTCGCCCGCGAAATCTTCTTCCTCGCCAAGGAATACGACGCACAGCGCATGTACGAAATGGGCGCAGTCAACGACGTAGTCCCCCACGCAGAGCTCGAGAACAAGGGACTGGAATACGCGGCGCACATTGCCCGCCAGTCCCCGCAGGCAATCCGCATGCTCAAGTACGCCTTCAACCTGCCTGATGACGGCATGCTCGGCCAGCAGGTCTTCGCCGGTGAGGCAACCCGCATGGCGTACATGACCGACGAGGCTGTGGAGGGTCGTGACGCATTCTTGCAGAAGCGTGACCCGGACTGGTCCAACTACCCCTACTACTTCTAAGAGACAGCCCCTTTTCTGCAGAAGTAGATTCAGATGCATAGGCTCGGAGCCGGATTCAACCCTGAGAACCTCAGCTAAGAATCCGGCTCCGGCGCATTTGATGCCGCACCGGCATATGACACCGGCGCATGACAGCACGCAGCCGCTAAGGATTTAGCCATGATGAATACCCCCGTACCCGGGCTCGTCCCCTCCCCCGCTCCGCAGGAGGCAGCCCTGCACCCGCAGGCGGTACAGGTGCGCGCCGACCAGCCCGCCGACCCGCACACCATGCTGGGCGCCTTTGAGCAGCTACTGGGCGGGTACGCGGCGGATGCTGGTGCGGGCGCGGCTGCGGAGCCTATTGCCCTGGTGGTGGGCACCTCCGGATCCACCGGAACCCCCAAACGCACCGCACTGACCGCCCGAGCTCTTGCCGCCAGTGCGTCAGCCACCGAGCGCTTCTTCGGCTCAAACTCCGATGCAGCATCGCAGTGGCTTCTGGCTCTTCCCGCGCACTATATTGCCGGTGCTCAGGTGCTCGCCCGTTCCATACTCGCCGGTACCGCTCCGGTGATTGCCCGCTCCGTCATTGAGCCGGTCCACTTTAGCCCCGAGGTTTTCCTGCAGGCGGTTGAGCAGATGAGCTCGGCACGTCGGTTTATCTCCCTGGTACCCACCCAGCTGCATAAGCTCCTTGAAAGCGCGGATGCCGACCCGCGCCTGGGCGCTGAGATTCACGAGGCGCTCGGCTCCTTCACCGGAATCCTGCTCGGAGGCGCCCCCACCAGCGCCGACCTGCTCGCCGCCGCCTCCGCGCTTGGGCTGAATACGGTGACCACCTACGGTAGTGCCGAAACCGCCGGCGGATGCGTCTACTCCGGCTCCGTACTGCCCGGCGTGCGGGTTGAGCTCGTCCCCGAAGAAGGTATGCCCGCCGTGCCGGATACCGGTGGGAAACCCGCACAGGTGGGCCGTATTTGGATCAGCGGCGCGCACCTCGCCAGCGGCTACATTGGCGACGCCGCCCGCACCGCCGAGCACTTCTTCACCGCCGCCGACGGCACCCGCTGGTACCGCACCGACGACTACGGGCTGCTGAGCCCTGCAGCAGCTCCCAACAGCAACAAGAACTGTAGTGAGCAGCGCCTGCAGGTGCTCGGCCGTAGCGACGACGTACTCATCAGCGGAGGCGTAAAAATCTCCGCCCGCGCCGTGGCGACCGTCCTCGAAGAGCACCCCGTCGTACGCGAAGCCTGCGTAGTCGGCCTGCCCGATGCCCGCTGGGGCACAGCCATAGCCGCCGCGGTCACGCTCGTACCTTCTGCCGGTGCAGCGGCTGCACCTACCGAGAATCGCCCCGCCCTGAACGAAGAACTCTGCGCCCTGCTGCGTGCCCGCTGCGCCGAAAAGCTCGGCGCCCCCGCCGCACCCAAGCAGCTGAGCATCCTGCCGGATTTCCCGCTCACCAGCACCGGCAAGCCGGACCGCGCAAAAATATACAGTATCCTGGACAGAGACTACCGTCAGGGCTAAAGCAGGCTCATCCGCGGGTTTTCACCCCGCACACGCAGCCGCCCGCATGCCCTGACCGTCACGCACAAAACCCACGCATCATACGCACTTAGACCCGGAAGGAACCCACGTGGCAACTGCCGCCCAATGGATTGAAGGCGCTCGCCTGCGCACCCTGCCGCTCGCCGTCGCCCCCATTATTGCCGGCTCAGCTGCCGCCTACGAGGTCAACGAATTCAAGCCGCTCTACGCGTTCTTGGCGTTCCTCGTCGCGTTCTTCCTGCAGGTCGGCGTGAACTACGCCAACGACTACTCCGACGGCATCAAGGGCACCGACGAAGACCGCGTGGGTCCGCTACGCCTCGTTGGTTCCGGCGTGGCAAGCCCCCGCTCCGTCAAGTACGCCGCCTTCACCTGCTTCGGTCTAGCGATGCTTGCGGGTCTTGCCCTGGTGGCTCTGGCGAACCAGTGGTGGTTCCTGGCGATTGGCGCCTCCAGCGTCTTCGCGGCGTGGGGCTACACCGGCGGCAAGCACCCATACGGCTACATGGGCCTGGGCGACGTGTTCGTCTTCGTCTACTTTGGTCTGGTTGCGACCCTGGGCACCCTCTACACGCAGGCGCACACCCTGACCCTGCTCGGCTGGGTTGGTGCTATCGGCATTGGTCTGATTTCCTGTGCGCTGCTCATGGCGAATAACGTACGTGACATTCCCACCGACATTGAGGCGGGCAAGCTGACCATGGCGGTCCGCCTTGGCGAACGCTGGTCGCGCATCACCTACATCGTGGAGATGGCGCTGGCACTGGGCCTGGGCGTGCTCCTGCTCGATGAGAACCCCTGGTTCCTGTTAATCTTCCTGCTGGTCGGCCCGACCATCCACTCCTGCGTGACCGTGTGGACGCGCGGCGGCCGCGACCTGATTCCCGTGCTCAAGCAGGCGGGTATTGTGGCGCTCGTATACTCCGTGATCCTTGCCCTCGCCGTGTGGCTGGGCTCGCTGGACATTATTAGCCACGAGGTTCAGGTGTTCACCGGCTACTAAGACCGGCTACTAAGCCGACGTACAAATCTGCGCCGGATTGCCGCGCCATTACGCCGCTAGCGGGCACCCGGTTCATAGTTCCGCAATAACGCGGCGGTATGTCATAGTAGTGCTTATGATTCGAGCCATGCTGATTATTGGCGGCGCCGCCCTCATCGTGGGGCTGACCCTCTACACCCTCTTGGACGCCGTCCGCACCCCCGCACACGAGGCGCGAACCCTGCCCAAGTGGCTGTGGGTTCTCGTCACCCTGCTCTTCCCCGTGGTGGGCCCGCTCATGTGGCTTATCCTGGGCCGCCCCAAGGCACAGCCCGCAGCAGGCGCTCCTCGCCCCGGCTTCGGTCAGCGACGCAACACCCCGGCACCCTCGGTATCTTCCCCCGACGACGATGAAGAGTACCTGCGCTGGCTCAAAGCAAAAGCAGAACGCGAACGCCACAGCCGCGAAGCAGAATCGAACAACAAGCAGGATTCTGCTCATAAGGATTCCGAGCCTAAGGACCCTGAGCTTAAGGATCCCGAGGACGGCACGCCGAATCAGGGTAACGGGCAGAACTAGTCAGGACAGCTAGGCTCGCACCCCTAAAGGTTTACAGAAAGAGGCTGTGGGCACATCCAATGCGGATGGGCTCACAGCCTCTTACTATGCTCAAAAACAGCTTCAGGAACTAGCTACCGGATGTTTCAGCTACCGGGCAGCTGAATCACGCCACCGTACAGCGGCGCAGCAGGCTCCGAATACCCCACAAAATGCGGCATCTCATGCTCAAAATCAGTGGTGCTAAACGCCAGAGTCGTAATCGACGCCAGGTTGCACTCACGGGCACGCGGGTCATGCTGCAGCATGCGGCCCTCAACTCCCAGGCGAGTAATCCAAATCGGCAGCTGGTGCGACACAATAATCGCCTCCGCACCCTCACCGCCGCGCTCGTAGGCGGTACGCGCCGCATCCTGAACAGCCGCAGCCATACGGCGAATCTGATCCAGGTACGACTCACCCCAGGAGGGGCGCGCCGGGTTGTACAGCTTCATCCAGTGACGCGGGTTCCTCAGCAGCTCCTGCGCGTTCACGTGCAGACCCTCAAAATAGTTATCCGCCTCAATGACGCGCTCATCCGGCTGCGCAGTCAGACCCAGCAGCTCCTCAACCGGGGCGGCAGACTCACGGGTACGCTGCAACGGCGAGCAAACCAGATGCACGAAACGGGCGCCGCGCTCAGCACGAGCCGCGAACTCCTCAGCGCTCAGACGCACCATCTGCTGGCCCTTATCGGACAGACGGTAACCGGGCAGACGGCCGTACACAATGCGCTCGGGGTTGTGCACCTCGCCGTGACGCATGAGGTGAACTTTAATGGTGGAAGTTTCAGTCATAATCCCAGTCTCTCAGATAGCGCGCCGCACCCCAAACAGGTGACCCGCACGTACCCTCTACAAATACAAAACCCGGCGTACAAAGCCCAGCCCGCAAAAACTGCAGGAACACAAAAACCCCGCCTCTCCATACGGAGGGCGGGGCGAAAGAAGTCTATTTACTTCTTGTTGCGGCGCTGGTGGCGGGTCTTACGAAGCAGCTTACGGTGCTTCTTCTTGGACATACGCTTGCGGCGCTTCTTGATAACGGAACCCATAGGATTTCCTCACTTTACTCGTACCCGGCCGAGCCATTCGACTCGGTAGCTACCCGGGGATATTTATACCGGTATAACCGATCCAAAACGCATTTTAGGCACAGAAATACCCTTGCGTTTTAGAGCGCTACCTACCTAGAGTACTAGGTTTACCCCCATTTTCACCATTCGAGAGCGGCTTTTCAGGAGTTTTTCCCTGAATTTCCGCTTTTCCCGCGGGGATATCGAGGATATCTCGGGGCGAAAACGGGGATTCGGTAACCCTAACGGCGCTTCTTCTTCGACTTCTTCGAGCCCTTAGCACGGCCATGAGACAGCACCGAACCGGAAGAAGCTACAGCAGCATCAGGAGTGCTCTCCTCAGCCGAGGAGGCGACCTCTACCGATTCCGCAGCCGATTCCAGCGCAGGATCAGAAGCCTCAGCGGGTTCTTCAACCGGCTCTTCCACCGAAACCTCTTCAACGGCGCTTTCCTCAGCGGCCTCTTCTTCAGCCGCCGCGTGCAACGCCTTCAGACGCTCAGCACGCTCAGCCTCGGCACGAGCCAGCGCCTCCTCATCAATGACGGGCTGAGGCTCAGGCTGGGGCTCGGGCTTCGTTTCAGCCTTCAGAACCTGCTCCTTCACTGCCTGATCCTTCTCAGCGCTCTCCTGCGCTTCGTCATGCTCAGGTTCGTACACATCCACGCCGAAGAAACGCTTCATCTTCGAGAAGATGCCGCCGCGCTCCTGCACCGGCTCCTCATGCGGAAGCTTCTCGTAGGTATCGTGAATGGTCGCAGCCGCTTCAAGACGGGTAGGCTCAGCAGGCTCAGTAGCGGGCGCCTCCTGGCGCGCAGGGGCACGCAGAACCTTCTCAGCCGACTCAGACTCCGCAGGAGCCGCGGCAGTCACGACAGCCGCAGGACGCGCGGCACGGGCAGGGGCAGTTAGCACCTTACTGCGATCCACCGGCTTAATGATGGTCGCACGCACCGGGGAAACAATCTGGCCGCTACGACGACGCGGAGCCGCCGTAGAAGCACGCAGAACCTTCGCGGGACCCTCAACCTCTTCCTGCGCGTACGCGGCAGGGACGCTCGGCAGCTGACCGCTGGGGGTCTGGGAGCTGAGGGGCTGGGAAGTGAGAGTCTGGGAGGCCGGCGCCTGGACACCAGATACCGGAGCCGCAGAAGCAGCGGGGGTTACCTGCGCTACCGGGGTACTGCGGCGCGGGGTACCGAAGCTCAGCGGCACATCCGCGCTCACCGTATGAGCGGTAGGCTGCGCGGGGGCTGCGGAAGCCGCGGCAGGTACGGGCTGAGACGCAGCGGGAATGGAACGTTCCACCTTGTCAGAAGCAGAAATATCTGCGCCAGAAGTAGTCTCGGCAGAGGTATCAGTCGGCTCGGAGGGAATTCCAGACGCCGCCTCCTCAACGTGGGCAACCTCAACGCGGGCAGCCTCGGATTCAGACTGCTCATACTCCACGTCAGCAGACTGCGCAGACACCGGAGCAGGAACCTGAGCCAGCTCAGCCGGTGCCGCAACAGGAGCATCCGCGGCAGGAAGTGCCCCCACATCGGCGAAGGACGCATCGTCCTGCATCAAATCATCAAAGTCATCAGCGGCAAACTCATCCACATCAACCGGCGCGAACTCAGACGCAATCGGCTCGCCCGGCAGGCCATTCGCCGAGGTCGCCTCCTGCTCCAGGTCAATACCGGCATCGGAATACATGCCGCGCAGCTGACCAATCACCATGGCACGCGCAGTCGCAGCGTCGCCAGCCTTCAGAGCCTCCGCAATAGCGCGGCTCTCAGCACGCAGACGCTCAACAGCGCTACTCCACAGCGGCATACGACCCACCAGAGACAGCATCGACTCAAAACTCGGCTGACGCACCGACGCGAGCAGACCCACCAGCAACTCATTACCACCGCAACGCATCACCTGGTGGTGGAACGTCAACAGAAGCTCCAGGAAGTCACGAATCGACAGGTCGAAGTCTTCCATCTGCTCCAGAACCTCGTCCATCTCCGCGAAGGAGACGGTCTTCGGGTCAATACGCGCAATCGCCCAGCTTTCCAGCAGAATACGGGTCTGCACCAGGTCACGAGTCGGGTAACGCGAGCTGGACATGTGCAGGCGCAGAGCGGCACTCGCGGCAGCGGCAGGCTCATCACTCAGGTGTACCAGCATTTCCTTGCCGCGGCCGTTGTATAGCTGCACCAGATCCATATCTTCCAGGGTGCGCAGAGCCTCGCGAGTGCGGGAACGACCCACACCAATAGCGCGTGCAATCTCGCTATCGCTGGGCAGGTCCTGACCCAGCTGAATATTGCCCTCGAACAGTTCGTTCTCGAGCCAGCGCAGAATTTTACGATGAATAGCCACGTGAATGCGTCTTTCGGTTAGATAAAGGTGAGTGAGAGTGTGTGTGCTTTATCGATGAGTTATGCCGGAGGTTGAACGGCGTCAGGGCGCGCCTTAGCGGCGGCGGCCACGCAGGAAGCCGAAGAGACCACCGCGGTGGGCGTCCTTCGCCTCGGTGCTGGTCGTCTCAGTGCTGGGGCGGTACACAGAATCGTAGGCGGGCATAGTCTGATACTCGGGCTCCTCAGCGGAGGTTTCAGCCTTAGTAGGCTCACCCTCAGCGAGCTCATCATTAGCAGGCTCGCCCTTAGCGAGCTCATCCTTTTCAGTAGCTTCTGCGGGCGAAGCTACTTCCTCAGCAGATTCAGCCTTCACCGGCTCTTCTGCCGCGGCTTCATCCACTACGTTCTTCTCAATCACAGACTTTTCAGCTGCAGAATCCTCAGATGCAGATTCCTCAGCTGCAAATTCCTTGCCGGTTGTTTCTTCCGTGACAGATTCAGCGGTTGCAACAGGCTTCTCAACAGCAACCTTTTCGTCGGCGACCTTTTCAAGCACAACAGCCTCGGGGATTACAGCGATAGGCTGAATCGAACCACCCACAACCGCAGCGGGGTCGGTACCATAAGACACCACAGCCGCAGGCTGAGGGAATACCACCGGCTTATGCGCTACGACAGGCTTAGCCTCAGTGGTCTTGGCGGTCTCAGCGGGCTTCACCTCAGCAGGTGCCGCAGGGGTAGCGGGCTGAGCGGGGGATGCCGACGCCGCGGGGGTCACCCCAGCATCGTAACCGTAGGATGCGGGAGTGAAGGGGCGCATCGGGGTGCTATCCGCTGCCTCTTCCTGCGAGGTGGGCTCAGCAGCTCCTGCCTTCTCAGTGACAGGTTCGGAAGCGGCACTATCAGCAGCATGCTCCGCCGGGCGCGAGTAAATGCGCACGCTGGGGGTCAGGTGCTGTGCGCGGGCGCGCTGAATGCGAGCCTGCTCGATTTCCTCGGGGGTGGGCGCCTCAACGACGAAAGTCTCAGAGTCGGTCGCCTCGGTCTTCTCCGCGGTTGCGTTCTTCTCGGATGCAGCCGGCGCAGTTGCAGCGGGTGCAAGCTTCTGAGCGGGTTCTTCGGCTGCGGGCTTCTGAGCGCTCTTTTCAGAGGTCTTCTCGACCGGCTTCTGCCCAGCCTTCTCGACTGCGTTCTCAGCTGCAATCCTCTCAGCCATCGTCTTGTCGGAGGCAGATGCAGTCACGCCACCGGGCAGTGCCACGGGTACGTGCGCTTCGCTGGACTGGCGCGCAATCTGGACGGTCTCGTTGATCCACTCGGTCACGGTGGCGAATACATCCGGGTTCAGGGAGTAGAGGCGACGCTGCCCCTCCACGGTCACGGAGACCACGTCTGCATCACGAAGGACTTTCAGGTGCTTCGAAATGGTCGGCTGGCTCATGCCCAGCTTTTCAACCACAGCACCCACCGTGTGGGTTTGCTCAGCGAGAATACGCACAATTCGGCGGCGAGTCGGATCCGCGATGACAGAAAAAACATCAGAATGCATATAGCGATTATGACATATAAAGTGGCGCTTCAAGCTTAGAATGAGGCTGATGCAGAAATTACCTTCAAAAATTCTGAAAGAAGCCTGAACACTAACTCAAAACGAAGCGTTGAAGGGGATAAAAGCATGAAGTGTCCATCACATATGGTGCGGAGTTTATGTATCTCATCCCTGGCATATGACCACCCTTCACCTTCCTCAATACTTATATAACAGATACAGAATATATAGTTTTCGTGGCTCCACCCACAAAACCAACTATGCGTCTTCTCAAGGCTCACATATTTAGCCCCAAGCCACCACAACTACAACCCCCTCCGCACACATTAGGCGCGATACACTAGAAGGCGTCAAAACAGGCACATATCCGCCACCCAACACACCAACACCCAGACCAGCTGAAGGAGGCGCATGGGACGCATCATCCGCCGCACCCGGCGCCGACACCACCACCCCCAGGGCCAGCTCAACCGCCGCTGGGACACCCTCAGCGGTGCCACCTCCGAACCCCAAAAGCAACAAGTCCGCCGTAGTCGCCGCGACCGCCTCGAAGCCGAAAACCTTAGCATCCTCACGAGCGTGCCCGGTATTGACCTCGATCGTCTGCTCGCCCTACGCGACCACGTGAGCGAACCTTCTGAGGTTCAGCGTAAGCGCGCCCCCATGGGGTTCAATCTGCAGACCCTCGAACGGTTCCGTGACTTTATTGACGTGACCGTTCTTGCCTCGCCTTCGCGCACCGCAATCACTGCGTTTCTGCTGGTCATCATCTTCTTTACGCTCACCTTGCTACTGCCCATCTCCTCCAATGATGGGCAGCCCGCGCCTTTCCACCACGCATTTTTTACCTCTACCAGCGCGGTGACCGTGACCGGCCTGACTACCGTCTCCACCGCCGAGCAATGGTCCACCTTCGGTCAGGCAATGATTCTTGTGGCTTGTCAGGTCGGTGGTTTGGGTACCCTGACCATTACCTCCCTGCTGGCGCTGGCTATCGGCCGCAAAATGGGTCTGCGCACCAAGCTCATCGCACAGGAAGACCTGAACATCAGCCGTCTTGGCGAGGTCGGTGGCATTATCAAGAGCGTCTCCTATGCTTCATTCTCCATCGAGGCAATCATTGCGCTTGTGCTGATTCCTCGTTTCCTGACCCTCGGCGAAGACCCGTTCCAGGCGATCTGGCACAGCATTTTCTACTCCATCTCAGCCTTCAACAATGCAGGCTTCACCCCGCATTCCGACGGCATCGTGCCTTACGGTCATGACCTTTTCCTGCTCGTGCCCATCTGCATTGCCGTGTTCTTGGGCTCGCTCGGTTTCCCTGTTTTCATTGCGATTCAGCATCATCCTTTCCGCCCCCGCCACTGGTCGCTCACCGCGAAGCTGACCACCGTGACGACCCTGTTTTTCTTTGCTTTTGGCGCGTTCTTCTGGGGTCTCTTCGAGTGGAACAACCCCGCCACCATCGGCGACTACTCCGCAGGCGACAAGGTTCTGAACGCCATCTTTGCCTCCGTCATGATGCGTTCGGGCGGCTTCAATCTGGTCGACATGAGCAGCATTACCCCCGTCTCCACGCTCCTGACGGACATGCTCATGTTCATTGGCGGTGGCTCCGGCTCGACCGCGGGTGGCGTGAAGGTCACGACCATCGCCGTGATTGCCCTGTCTATCCTTGCTGAGGCGCGAGGCGATCAGAAGGTTGTCGCGTTCAACCGCACCATCCCCGAGTCCTCCCTGCGTATTGCTATCTCCGTGATTGTTATGGGTGCTACCGTGGTAGGTGTCGGCGCCGCGTCGATTCTGATTATTAGCGGCGCGGACCTCAAGGAAGTCATTTTCGAGGTCATCTCCGCCTTCGCGACCTGCGGCCTCTCGAATGGCCTCTCCTCCAGCCTGCCGCCGGCGGGTATCTACGTGCTCAGCGGCCTGATGCTCATTGGCCGTGTGGGCACCACAACCGCCGCGACCGGCCTGGCGCTGCGTTCACGCCGCCGCCTCTACAAGTTCCCCGAAGAAAGGCCCACCATTGGCTAGTGCACATAACGCCCCCGTCCTCGTGATTGGTCTGGGACGCTTCGGCTCCGCGGTGGCGGCCCAGCTGCGCCTGCAGAACAAGGAGGTCCTTGCTATTGAGAAGGACCCCGAGCTGGTGCAGAAGTGGTCCGGCGTGCTGACGCACGTGGTCTCCGCCGACGCGACCGATATCGACACCCTGCACCAGTTGGGCGCGGACGATTTCGGCTCCGCCGTGGTGGGTGTGGGCACCTCCGTGGAGGCATCCGTGCTGATTACCGCGAACCTCGTGGACATTGGTGTGGAGCGTATTTGGGCGAAGGCTATTACCCCCGCACACGGCAAGATTCTGGAGCGTATTGGCGCGCACCACGTGGTCTACCCGGAGGCTGACGCCGGCCGCCGCGCCGCGCACCTGGTCTCGGGTCGTCTGCTGGATTACATTGAGTTTGATGACGACTTCGCGATTGCGAAGATGCGCCCGCCGAAGGAAACCCACGGCTTTACCCTCGCCGAGTCGGATATTCGCTCCAAGTACGGCGTGTCTGTGGTCGGTATTAAGTCGCCCGGTGAGGACTTCACCTACGCGGACGCCACCACCCGCATTCATTCACGTGACATTCTGATTGTGTCCGGTCAGGTGGACCTGATTGAGCGTTTCGCGGCGCGCCCCTAAGCGCATTTTTCCTCGCTCTGCTAGTTTTGAGCAGCCTGCGATTAGACATAGAAAAACAGCCTCTTCCCGTTCTGCCGGGAGGAGGCTGTTTTTCTATAGTTTCAGCTAGTCAGGGGGATGCTACCGGACGGTATTAGCCCTCATCGGTTAATTCCCGCCGATTAGTCCTCGTCAGCAGTGTACAGCTGGCTCATTTCCGCCGAACGTGCCGCACAGGCGCGCATCGCGTCCTCGGTCAGCTGGAAGAGGCCACCGTCCACGAAGGTGTTCAGTGCACGCTCGGTGGTGCCGTTCGGGCTGGTCACGGCGCGGCGCAGGGCGGGCGCATCCGGGTTGGTGTCGAGCAGGAAGCCCGCACCGGCAACGGTTGCGCTGGCAAGCTTGAGGGCGGTGTCTGCGTCCAGGCCGAGCTTCTCACCGGCGGCTGCCATCGCCTCCGCAAGCAGGAACGCGTATGCCGGGCCGGAACCAGAGACGGCGGTGACTGCATCCATCTGGTCTTCGCGTACTTCAACGACCAAGCCGACGGTGCCCAGGACCTCTTCGACAAGCTTCTTCTGCTCGTCCTTCACGGTGTCGGTGGTGGAGATGGCGAGCACGCCCTTGCCCACGGAGGAGGGGGTGTTCGGCATGCAGCGAACAATGGGCTGACCTGCGGGAAGGCACTCGGCGAGGGTTTCGAGGGTCACGCCAGCAGCAACGGACACCACAACAGCGTTCGGGGCAAGGGCGGGTGCGATATCACGGGCGAGCTCGACAATGCCGTAGGGCTTCACGCCGAGCAGCACAACGTCCGCGTGGGCGGTTGCTTTGTGGTTACCGTCAGCTTCGCCGCCGGTGGTGATGATTTCTACCTTGTCGCCGAGGCGCTGGGCGAGGGCGGCGCGAGATTCTTCGCTACGCACGGTGGCGCGAATGTGGGCGGGGTCGTGGCCTGCAGCGAGCAGACCTGCGGCGATGGAGCCGTTCATGGAGCCGGTGCCGAGAAAAGCAATAGTTGCGGTCATCGTTGATCCTTCCTAATGGGGTGCCTGCGCCGGGTGCCGGCAGGCGTGCCGCCGGTGTGTTCCGGGGGCTACTGTTCGGTGCGCGGCGGGCGCGTGGAGGCGTACCCTTCCAGCATAGCGGGTGTGGCTACGGGCATGTGACCTGGCTCTGTTTCTTCCGCGTTTTCTGGGCGGCGGCTTCACCTCATGCTCCGCGACCCAATGGGCGGGGCTCCGCTTCTCACGTTCTGGCATGCCGGGGAGGGCGTAATTCTGCGGGCGTAGAATGAAAACAGCTTCACCCGCGGCAGTTTGTGCCGGGCATGAAGCCTCCAACACCACACAGCACGCAACACACAAACCCCTTTTTCTATGTCTTCTCATACTGGTTCTTCCTCGAGTTCTTCCCCGAATAGCCCGCAGAGCCCTGCGGGTTTCCGTTCTTTTTCGTTTCGCCTCCTGCTGGGGCTGACCCTTGCCGCGCTGGTCACGGGCGTGTTCAGCGGCTTGGGCGCGATTGCTCTGCATTATGTTCTGGACTTTATGCAGGAGCTAACTTTCGGTCAGGCTGAGGGTCATCACCCGATGGTGACTGACGGCGCCGATCCGGCGCGTCGTGCCTTGGTTTTGGCGGCGCTGGGCCCGTTTGTGGCGCTGGTGTGGTACTACCTGCAGTCCGGTGGGCGGCGTGTGGTCGGCGTGAAGTCGCAGATTGCCGGTGCTACCGAGGAGGACCGCACCCCGTCACTGTGGCGGCAGATTTCGCATTCGGTGATTCAGATTGTTGCGGTGGGTGCGGGCTCTCCTGTGGGTAAGGAAGTCGCGCCTCGTGAGCTGGGTGCTTTGGCGGCTGGCCGCACCTCGAATCTGCTGGAGCGTCTTGGTTTTGTGGGCGCTGACGGTGCCGCACTGTTGGGTGTTCGTGAGCGTAGTCTGCTGGTGGCGGCGGGTGCGGCGTCTGGTTTGGCGGCGGTGTATCAGGTGCCGATTGGTGGCGTGGTGTACCTTGTGGAGGCGATGGCTGTTGGTTTGAGCCTGCGGTCGCTGTATGTGGGTGCGGTGACGGTGTGGACGGCGACGGTCACGGCGAATCTGGTAATCGTCAATGAGCCGACGTACCCGGTGCCGCAGCTTCCGTTGGATGCGACGACGCTGACGGTGGCGGCGCTGACGGGTGTGGTGTTGACTCCGTTGGCGTTGGGTTTTAGGGCGTTGTCGCAGCGTGCGGAGAAGTTGAAGGCGAAGGATCGTTCTCTTCTGTGGCGTATTCCTGTAGCGTTTGCGCTGGTCGCGGTGGTTTCGCTGTGGCTTCCGGAGATTCTGGGTAATGGTCGTCTGCTGACTCAGCACACGTTTAATGTGTCGCTGGATGCGGCGGCGGGCGGTTTGACCGCATCGGCGGCAGTGTATGTGTTGGCGTTGGCTGTTGCGAAGGCTGCCGTGGTGGTGTTGAGTCTGCGTTTCGGTTCTTATGGCGGTACGTTGACGCCGGGTTTGGCGTTGGGTGCGGCGGTTGCGTTTTGTGTGGCGGCGCTGGTGCTGTGGGCGTTCCCGGGTTTGGGCGGGGTGCCGGGTGGCGCGTCGATGGTGTTGTATGCGGCGGCGTTGACGGGTACGGCGGCGTTTTTGGGTATTTCGATGAATGCGCCGTTGTCTGCGTTGACGTTGTTGATTGGTTTTACGGGTCAGGGTGCGAGTGCGTGGCTGCCGATGGCGGTTGCGGTGGGTACGGCGGTGCTGACCCGCTGGGCGTGGACGCGGGCGTTCGGCGCTAAGAAGTAAGTTCTGACAGGTGGCGGGCGGCCCCGGATGCGTGTGTGCGTCCGGGGCCGCCCGCTTTTTAGACCGAGGTTTTCGATAGGTTAGTGTCTTCACCGTGGGTCTTTAACCCGCGGTGAAGACACTAACCTATCGACGAAAACACTAAGTCATTACCGGTTCCCACCTACCTGGCGCAGCCGGAGATTCGGTCATGGGTTACGGATTTGTGCCATGGTTTAGCGTCTTTGGTCGTAGTTAAAAACCATGGCAGAAGACGCTAAACCATGGCACAAATTCTGCGGGGGTACGACCATCCCCGTAGCGAAGAATCACATAGGAAGAGAACCCAACCAAAATTCGTTAACTACGATTCAGAGATTCCCACTTTTTAGAAATCCACAAAACTATCCGCTTGCTCACGGAGGCTTTTTTACCTTTCAGATTCTCATCTTGTTCAGTTTGTTCTCCCTCCGACACTTTCTCTGAAATCCCAAAAGTTTCTGGCTTATACTCGCCATAGTCATATCCGCGTTTTCCACTCCCCCAATTTATAATCCAATAGGGAAGACCAAGAATAAATGGTTCTATAACAGAAAAATATTTGGACCCTATCCATTTAGGACAATAGACAAAATTTCGATAATTCTCATCCCAAAGCGCAAAGAAAAATCTCTGCGAATTGTTCATTTTATTCAAAGAAGATTTAAATACATCCTTAAACTTATCATTCGGCAGATTTTCCTGAAGGATACGGAGATAACCATACTCAGCAAACCGTTCTCCAGATAGGCTCATCCGCGTAGACTCAACCAAATTAATCCCATAAATTAAGGCATACAAACAGACTAAGACAACAAAAATAAAAGATACGGTTGTCTCGATTATATCCCCAGCACCTGATAGGAGGCTGGTAGCAAATGATCCAACAACCAAAACCATAGTAATTAACATTCCCATAAATACAGACACAATAATCAGAGCCTCAATCCAGAGATATATACCGTATCTAAAATTAGGTAAAGTGATAATTCTTTTATCACCATGCACAACCAGACTTGCTGGAACATTCAAGAGCCGCTTCTGCCCACGTACATTAGGACAGACAGAAATAACTTTCCTCTCCCAAACAGCACGTTCAAGAGATGCTTTTCGAGATGCTTCAATCTCCCTATATTCTTCAGAAGTTATAGAAAGCGCATCTACATTTCCAAACTTGACAAGCTCTTTATATTTTTCAGAAATTTCAAGCCATTCTTTATACCTCGTCAGCTCAGGAGGTGTTCCTTGTTTGGAGAGTTCCATCTGCTTAGTCTCCCTGCGGGCACTCAGTATAAGACTTAAAGCAGCAATGACCGCCGTTGCAATCGGTGCGATTGCAGAAATCAGCACTTTGCCGAGATCCTGGTCATGAGTCCAGTGCCAGAGATAGTTCCAGTCAAACCCAGCAGCTAGCACCTGCGTTAACAGTAGTTGGTTCGTCATCGGTGATTGTTCCTTTCCTAGCAGGCGGCCCCGGATGCGTGTGAGCGTCCGGGGCCGCTCTGCTTTGTTGCCCCGAAGAACTGCCTTAAATTTGCTTTGATGGCTTTGAAAGAAATAGTAGATAAATTCCGAACATGAGCTTAATTGCCGCATCAATATATGCAATTACCTCTAGCGGAACATCGACATAAACATATCCTACGAAAACATTAATGGCACAGATAAGACCCAGGTATATCATTGACTTTCCATGCACAAAATAGTATGGGAAGAAGTGTAGCGCGGTTGCCATCAGCGCTCCAAGCCAAATCAGCCTCCAATTTTCAGTTGCAAAGAATTGGCCACCCAGCAAAACCATTAAGACAAATAATAGAATAACGGCACGTGAAGATACTTTCTTTTGAAATTCGCTCGAAGGGCCATCGGCTAGTCTATCCAGCACCTTCTTGTTCATGTTGATTGAGAAAAAGCTGACGACGTACCCAATGCTGAATACTTGCATATTTATTATTTGCTTTCCTCCAACCAAGGTAGCTATTGCTATAACTGCCGCCACCACAATTAACCACAGGCCGCATGCCCTCTTATAGTTAAATTCTAGCTTTTCATCTTTGTTATAGTTTAGAAAACTCATCGATACCTCCAATAGCCTCTCATAGAGTCACTTCTCTTGTTGCGTCACTAAATTTTAATATGAAAAAATTCTGCAATATATCAAGATACCCCAGTCCTTCTGACTATTAATTACATCTCCTATAATTATATCAAAATGATAATAGAGAATTCGTCAAAAAAGCGAAAGAAGCAGCCCCGGATGCATGTGTGCGTCCGGGGCCACCATGCTTTTTAGACCGAGGTTTTCGATAGGTTAGTGCCTTCGCCATGGGTCTTTAACCCACCGTGAAGACACTAATCTATCGATGAAAAGGATAAATCATAACCCATAACCGACTCTCACCTACATGGCGCAGCCAGAGATTCGGTCATGAGTTCCGGATTTGTGCCATAGGTTAGCGTCTTTGGTCGT
>NZ_KV817370.1:309578-380628 GCF_001814645.1 Rothia sp. HMSC076D04
AGTTAAAAACCATGGTCGAAGACACTAAACCATGACACAAATTCTGCGAGGGTTACAGCTGCCCCATAGCGAGAAGCCACATGTGTTTCCAGAAGCTACGATAATGGTGGCTGTTCGAAACACATGTGGCTTCTCAGATTCAACATTTGAGGCATTGAAGGATATCTAAAAAAAAATAAACTTACTTTCAACACAAAGGTTTATAAAATTAAAACTCAATCGCCTGCAATTTCTAAAATTATACAACACATTTTGATTAAATCTCGGATTTCCCCTCTCCCAACTCAGACTTATATTTGGAATATATATCGCTTGCAACCCACATCAAATAATAAATGTAGGCAACCATTATAAAGTCAATTTTCTCCCTTTCCCTACATACCAAGGTAGAAAACTTAAAGTTGTTTGCCAGGATTGGTCCAGACTTTCTTTTAATAATATCCCTCAGAGACCCACGTACAGATTTTTCCACAATAATAACGGAAACGCAGGTCACAATCAAAGTAACAATTAGAATCCCAACGATAAACACCGCCATAGAAATCTCATCTGACAAATCGAGTCCATTAATTAAATCTGATATTTCCCTAACATACCTATCAACCAATACCATAAGGGAAGCAAAGGCGGCCATAAATGCAATCACCCTATTCGCCCATACTGCCGAATAAAATGAGATATATTCAAAGGCCCTACGGTACCCTCGCTTCAGGTATAGAACATTTAATTTATATATTTCTGATATAAGGCTATAACTATTCCCCACAACCATAAACCAATATAGAGAGTAGAACACAGTCAAAGTAATACTAAACTCAATTCCATCCTGCCCCAAAAATATCAAGGACAAAATACATACTATAGCCCAGGGAACGAAAACCTTCAAAAAATGTATATTTAAAATGTATGATAGAATACTTACATTGACGGAAAAATTGGAATACCGCTCCCCAAACTTTAAGATACTGGAGTAATAAACCACTTCATCTTTACCACATTTCAAGCCATCGGACGGTTTCAATTCATCAGTTGTTTCACAACTCTTTTTCGGGTCTCCATATTCAAATTCATATCTTGCTATTTCATACTCATCCCCATATGTCGATTTTCCTGTCGTATCGACACTCTTCAACCTATTGAGAAAAAGTGAATTTTTAATTAATATACTTTTCTCGTTATATGTAAGCATTAGAGATGAGGATAATGTAAACCATGCAAAAAACAACAATACCCATTGAGGAATTTCACCATACCTGGAAAGGTTAATGTACTCTGGGACGATAAGCCTACCCCACCCTGGCCCCACACTCCAAGCCCCCAATATCGAAGGTGCATTAGATGAGCCTTGAAAATACCCAGCAAGCAGCCCATACCAAAAGTTAATTATAAATATTACGAAAACAATACCACTAACAATTTTTGCAAATTGTCGATAGACAGCACGGCGAGCCTCACCAATAACACCTTCAATATTATCAGCAAATTTTCCAACACTAATGTATAAGCTTAAAAGCAGACTGGCCAACGAAGCAATGATTGAACTGCGCACATCAAGTAGATAATATGGGATATTAAACATTGAGCTTATAAAATCTAGAAAAAATTGCCTAACCTCATTAGGCGTAGTATTATACATAACCAAAAATACAATACCTAAAACTATATAGCAAAAAGAAATATTTCTAAATAATTTAAGGGGCTTTCGAACAATATTCTCCCAATATATTTGTTTCTTCTTTTCTTCGTGCTCTTCACCCCAGGCTTCATTAACCTCGTCAATAACTTCTTGAATTTTCATCGGTGATTGTTCCTTTCCTACATCGTTGTCGGCGGGATATATACGTTATATGTGTTGACCCCGCAGGCTGGCGCTCATTACGCACCAGCCTGCGGGGTTTGTTTGCGGCTATTCGGCCCACGTTACGCACCCGTTAAGCGCCCAGGAGGGTCTTCGGGTTGACCGGAGTACCCGTACCCTCCGCCAGGTGCTCAATACGCTTCAGAATCAGGCCCTCACGCAGCGCCCACGGGCACACGCGCATCGTCTCAACCCCGAACGCCTCCATCGCCGCCTCCGCAGCGATAGCGCCCGCCAGCATCTGCTCCGCGCGCGCCTTCGAAACACCCGGCAAATCGCTACGCTCAGACACCGTCATCGCCTCCATACGACGAGTCCACAGGCGCAAATCCTGCAAATGCATCTCACGCTTCACATGCGGGCCCGCCGAATACGGCGCCGCACCACAAATACGCGCCAACGAACGGAACGTCTTCGACGTACCCACCGTCATATCCGGCGCACCATAACGCAACAGATTCTCCGCCACCGGGGCGATCTGCTCACGCACATACTTACGCAGACGCTTCACCTGCTTCGGGCTCGGCGGCTGCTCATCAAAAAACTCACGCGTCAGACGGCCCGCACCCAACGGCACGCTCATCGCCGCATCCGGCAACGCATTCGTACCCGTCGAAAACTCAAACGAGCCGCCACCAATATCAAAATCAAGGATGCGGCCCGCACCCCAGCCCTGCCAGCGGCGCACCGCAAAGTACGTAATCGCCGCCTCCTGATCACCCGAAATACCGTTCAGGCTCACGCCGGTCTGCTCACGCACCTGATGCAGCACCGCCGCACCATTACCCGCCTCACGGATAGCGCTCGTAGAAAACGCCAGCAGGTCCTCCGCCTCATTCTCAATCGCGAAGTCGCGGGCGCTGGTCACGAAGCGGGTCAGCGCGTCCGCACCCTCCTGCGAAATATTGCCCTCAGCGTCGAGGTACTGCACGAGCTGCAGCGGAATCTTATGCGACGCGTACGGTTCGGGGCGCGCTCCAGGGCTGCCGTCAATCAGTAGCAGGTGGACCGTATTCGACCCGACATCCAGAACTCCCAGGCGCACGATGCGCTCCCCTCCCCCGCCCCGCGGCGGGATATTGTCTGTGTGCGGTACCGCAGGTGCGGCGCCTCTTCCAGTCTGTCAGAGGCGCGGCTCACTCCGCAAACAATCCGGGCGGATGCCCAACATCAGCACAGCGCAAGCCTAAGAAACACAGCGCGGGCACAAAATCGTGCCGAACGCGCCGAACATCCCGAGCACAAACGTTCCCCGGACACGCAAAAACCCGAGCACGCAAAAGGCGCAGGAGGCGCCCCACCCCGCTAAGGGGTTCGGGACGCATCCTGCGCCTTCAGGTAGAAGAGCTACTCGGCGGTCTTACGAGTGGTCGTCTTCTTCGCGGTAGTAGACTTTGCGGTCGTCTTCTTAGCAGTAGTCTTCTTAGCCGTGGTGGTCTTCTTCGCGGCGGTCTTACGCTTGACCGGGCCCTTCGCGCGCTTGTCAGCAAGCAGCTGCACCGCACGCTCATGGGTCAGCGACTCGACCGACTCCGCACGCGGAACCGTAATGTTCGTAATACCGTCGGTGATGTACGGGCCAAAGCGGCCGTCCTTCACCACGATCTTCTTCTCGCTGACCGGGTCCACGCCCAGCTCAGCCAGCGGAGGCTTAGCCGCCGCACGACCGCGCTGCTTCGGCTGGGAGTAAATCTCCAGTGCCTGCTCCAGCGTAATCGTGAAAATCTCGTCCTCGCTACCAATCGAGCGGGAGTCCGTGCCCTTCTTCAGGTACGGGCCAAAGCGGCCGTTCTGCACGGTAATCTCCACGCCCTCAGCGTCGGTACCGAGCACGCGCGGCAGGCTCATCAGCTGCAGCGCCTGCTCGAGGGTCACGGTCGCCAGGTCCATGGACTTGAACAGGGACGCGGTGCGCGGCTTCTCGGGCTTCGGCTTCTTCTTCGGCTTGGGCTTGCCGTTCTTGTAGTACTCGGTCGGCTGGGCGTCCAGGTACGCCTGAATCTGCTCCTCGGTCATCTCTTCGATGACTTCGGTGACGTAGGGGCCGTAGCGGCCGTCGCGTGCCACGATCTGGTTGCCGGAGACCGGGTCCACGCCGAGCACGCGACCGTCGGACTTGCCCTGTTCGAGCAGTTCGCGTGCCTTCGCTTCGGTCAGTTCGTCCGGTGCCAGGTCGGCGGGTACGTTCGCGCGGATCGGTTCGGTCAGTTCGCCGGTCTCGGTGTCGAGGGTGCCTTCGGCTTCCAGGTAGGGGCCGAACTTGCCCACGCGCAGCACAATGCCGTCCGCAATCGGGATGGAGTTGATGCTGCGGGCGTCAATCTCGCCGAGGTTGTCCACGATGGGCTTCAGGCCGCGCTTGGAGCCGCCGCCGAAGTAGAACTCGCCCAGCCATTCGACGCGGGATTCTTCGCCGCGTGCGATGCGGTCGAGGTCTTCTTCCATCTGCGCGGTGAACTCGTAGTTCACGTAGGGGCCGAAGCTGGATTCGAGCAGGCGCACCACGGAGAACGCGATCCAGGACGGGATCAGCGAACCAGAACGAACGTTCACGTATCCGCGGTCCATGATGGTCGAAATAACCGCCGCGTAGGTGGACGGGCGGCCAATGCCCAGCTCGTCCAGGGTCTTCACGAGGGACGCCTCGGTGTAGCGCGGGGGCGGCAGGGTCTCGTGGCCGGCGGGCTCAATCGCCTCGGCGGTCAGCGCCTCACCGGTGGTCAGGTTCGGCAGGCGCTTCTCAGCGTCCTTCGCCTCACGCTCAGCTACGCGGGATGCGTCAACGCCCTCTTCGTAGGCGGCGAGGAAGCCGCGGAAGGTGATGACGGTACCGGATGCTGCGAACTCGGCGTCCTGGCCGTTAGATGCCACGGCGCCCAGGCGTACGGAGGCGGTGGAACCGGTCGCGTCAGCCATCTGGGAGGCGACGGTACGCTTCCAGATCAGCTCGTAGAGGCGGAACTCGTCGTTGGACAGGGCGCCGCGCACAGCGTCCGGGGTGCGGAAGGTGTCACCCGCGGGGCGGATTGCTTCGTGTGCTTCCTGCGCGTTCTTGCTCTTGGAGGTGTACACGCGCGGTGCGGAGGGCACGAACTCGGCGCCGTACAGCTCGGATGCCTGGCGGCGTGCGGCAGAGATAGCCTGCTCGCTCAGCGCCACCGAGTCGGTACGCATGTAGGTGATGTAACCGTTCTCGTAGAGGCGCTGCGCCACCTGCATGGTCACGCGGGAGGAGAAACGCAGCTTACGTGCGGCTTCCTGCTGCAGGGTGGAGGTGGTGAACGGCGCTGCCGGGCGGCGCTTGTACGGCTTGGTCTCAACGGAACGAACCGAGAACGCGGCGGACTGCAGGGCTGCGGCGAGCGCACGGGCGGCTTCCTCGTTCAGGTGGGTGACCTTGGAAGAGTTGAGGGTGCCGTCGTCGGCGAAGTCCTTGCCAGTGGCGATACGCTGACCGTCCACGGCGACCAGCTTGGCGTCGAAGCCTTCGGAGGCAGCGGTCAGGAAGCGTCCGGACAGGTCCCAGTAGTTGGCGGCGACGAATGCCATGCGTTCGCGTTCGCGCTCGACCACGAGGCGGGTTGCGACGGACTGCACGCGACCTGCGGAGAGGCCGCGGCCGACCTTGCGCCAGAGCACGGGGGAAATTTCGTAACCGTAGATTCGGTCGAGGATGCGGCGGGTTTCCTGCGCGTCGACCAGGTGCAGGTCGATGTCGCGCAGTTCGCCGAAGGCACGCTGAATGGCTTCCCGGGTGATTTCGGGGAAGGTCATGCGGTAGACGGGTACCTTGGGCTTGAGGACTTCCTTCAGGTGCCATGCGATGGCTTCACCTTCGCGGTCACCATCGGTTGCCAGGTAGAGCGCGTCTACTTCTTTGAGCTTGCGCTTGAGTTCGGCGACCTTTTTCTTCTTGTCGGGGTTGACCACGTAGTAGGGTTCGAAGTTCTCTTCAACGTTGACAGCGAACTTGCCGACGGGGCTCTTCTTGAGGTTTTCGGGCAGTTCGGAGGGCTGCGGAAGGTCGCGGATATGGCCCATGGACGAGTCGACAAGGTAGTCCTCGCCGAGGTAGCTGCTGATGGTTTTGACCTTGGAGGGAGACTCCACAATCAGCAGGGCTTTTCCGTTCTTTGCCTGAGCGGGCACGGCACTCCTCTATCTGTGTGTTGAAAAGCTACGTATTCAACCATAACCTACGCTGGCGCTTGTGGGCGCCGACTGGTTGTGGTGTACGCGGGTGCGACGGTCGGTGGGGGTGAGTATTTTTGTTGAGTCTGCACGAGTGCGCAGGGTACTCGGTACATCATACGGTACCGAGGAGGTGGTGTGTGCACGGGGTACATGGGGGGCGGGTGCTGGGGCGCGCCGCACGGCACCCACTAACCGATGCTTCTAGCTGGTGAGGGTGTCCGAGTCGGGCTGGGTGCCGTCCAGGTATGCGGGCAGCAGCGGGTATTCGCGACCGTACACGGTCTGCGGCACGATGCGCACCCACTGCATTTCGTGGGTTTCGGAGTCGGGCAGGTCGAAGGTGCGCACAATCTGCGGGGTCATTTCCGGCGGTAGCCAGTGGGCGATACCGACCACGATGACGGAGCGGATGCCGTCTTCGAGGGTTTCGTCGATTTCGAAGGCGACGCGGCGGCTGACCACCACGGAGGAGAACTTGTTGCCGCGGGTGGTGCGGATGTAGATTTCCTGCTTGTCGTCTTGGCTGGCGACGGCGTAGAGCACGGGCAGCACATCGACGTGCTGTCCGTCAGTGAGGATGAGGCGGCCGAGAGTGTTTGCGTGCAGACGCTCCCAGCACTTGTCGACGCTGATACTTTCATCGGGGTACAGGTTACTCATGGTTTCAGTGTATGCGATGGGGTGGGCGCTCTTGCGCAGATGACGGTTTTGGTCAGTGGGTGGGTCTTTGGCCAGTGGGTGGGTCGGAGCTCATGAAGTTAGGGATTCTTCCCCGCTAGTCCGTGCGGTGTTCCCAACGCACCTGACTCGGGCGGTCGGTTGCGGCGGGTGCGTAGAATGGTGTGCATGACTATTTCTGCCGCCACTTTCGCCCCCGAGTACGCCGCTGTTGCGGATGCTCCCCGTAGCGATGATTACGCCCGCCTGACCCGCATCCGTGAACGCCTGCTGGCGTTGAACTACAGCTATGACGCTGTGCAGGAGCTGCTGGGTGTTGAGGCGGCTGAGGCGATGGCTCGTGACCAGGTGGTTCCGGGTCTGTGGCGTGTGGAGCACATTCTGCGCGGCGATTACAGCGTGGAGGAGAAGAACCTGGCGCGTCTGCTGGCGTTTTTCCTGCTGGCTCGCCCGCTCACCGAGGCTGAGGCAGCCGAGGTTTTTGCAGATACCCTGGTCGACTTCGAGAATGCCGCGCTGATTGAGCGCGACGCTGCCGATTCTGCCCGCTGGTCCGCGAGCGTTGACCTGCGCCCGCACGCCGCCGATGACGGCACCGAAATCTTTGTTGCCGCCGACCTGGGTGCACATCAGCGCCCCGGCGTGCTCCGTAAGGATCACGTGCTCGGTATTGGTCACGCCTCCCTGACTCTGGCGCAGATTATCGAGCGCACCCCCGTCAAGCGTGCCCTGGATGTGGGCACCGGTTGCGGTATTCAGACCTTCCACCTGCTCGCCCACGCCGAGCACGTGACCGCCACCGATATTTCGGAGCGTGCCCTGGCGTTCACCCGTTTTAACCTGCTGCTGAACGCGCAGGCACTCAATATTGACCCGCAGAACCCGCAGTCGCGCGTGAGCCTGCGCATGGGTTCTTTGCTGGAGCCGGTCGCCGGTGAGCTTTTCGACCTGGTGGTGTCAAACCCGCCATTCGTGATTACCCCGCGCGTTGCCGGTGAGAGTGCCGAGGAACAGTTCACCTACCGTGACGGCGGCCTGCCCGGTGACGAAATTGTGAGCACAATGGTGCGTCAGCTGCCGTCGGTGCTGGTGCCCGGCGGTCGCGCGCAGATGCTGGGTAACTGGGAGATTATTCGCGACTCTGAGGACCCGGAAGCACCGCGTCCGTGGGATGAGCGCCCGCGCGCCTGGGTTGCCGACGGCGGCGCGGAGGCGTGGTTTATTCAGCGTGAGGCGCTGAGCCCCGCCTCCTACGCGGAAACCTGGTTGAAGGATGCGAGCGAGAACCGCGACCGCAGCCACTACGAGCAGACCTATGTGGCGTACCTGAACGACTTCGCTTCCCGGAACGTTCATTCTATTGGTTTCGGCATGATTTGGCTGCGCCGCCCGACCGAGGCGACCGCGGCAGGCGTGACCGAGCCCCTGCAGCGTTTCGAGGAGATCACCTACCCGATTCAGCAGCCCATCGCCCGCGCCCTCACCGAGTCTGTGCGCCGCTACGACCGCCTCGCCGCCATGGACGATGAGGCACTCCTCGCCGCGCACCTGGAGGTCGCCGAGGACGTCACCGAGGAACGCCACGGCCGCCCCGGCGCCGAACATCCCAGCGTGATTTTGCTGCGTGCCGGTTCGGGTCTGTGCCGCACCCAGTTGCTTTCCACCGAGACGGCGGGCTTTGCGTCGGCGAGCGATGGTGAGCTTGCCGTGGGTCAGATTGTGGCGGCTCTTGCCATGCTGCTGTCCTGGCCCGAGTACGACGAGGCTGCCACCGCGGCACGCGGTACGCAGGAGCAGCATCCGCGCGACACCCTGCTGCATGCGGTACGCGAGCTGGTGCTCAAGAGCTTCCTGCACTTTAGCGACGAGCACGCGGGCGCAGAATCAGCTGGCGAAAACACTGCTGAAGAGCAGAGCTAAAAGCGTGCGTATTTGGTCCCTTCACCCTTCCCTGCTCGATCGCCGCGCCCTGGTCGCCTGCTGGCGTGAAACACTGCTGGCACAGAAGGTGCTGCGGGGTCTGACGCGCGGGTACACGAACCATCCGCAGCTGATTCGTTTTCGCGCGCATCCGCAGCCGTTGGAGGCGGTTGCCGCCTACCTGTCCGGGCTGGCGGATGAGGCGGATGCCCGCGGCTACTCTTTCAACCGTGCTCTGATTGATGCGGGCGAAGATAGTACAAGTGAACACGGCGCCGGTAATAACAGCGCAGACAAGGCGGAAAGCCCGTACGCTTCGGTTGCGCGTATTCCCGTTCCTCTCGGTCAGCTGGAGTACGAGCTCGCCTTCCTGCAGCACAAGGTGGCGGGGCGTGACCCCGAGTGGGAGCACCAGTTGAGCGAGCGCCTCGCGGCGCGCGGCAAGTTGGCGGCGTGCGCGCATCCGCTGTTTGAGGTGGTTCCGGGCACTATTGAGCCCTGGGAAAAGACGAAGGACTTCTAGGCAGAGGGACTTCTAGAACTTCTGAGCATAGTAATGCCCCGGCGGTAACCCTTGCGGGTGCCTGCCGGGGCATTGCTGTATGTACGGCTCAAGCTGTATGGAAACAAGCATCGCAACGCGTCATAGAGCGCCGAGAACAGCTTGGCACGCGGTCTTTACCTGGTGGCCAGCGTCTTTACTTGGTCGTCAGCGCGGGCTTGATTTCCTTCACGATGGCGTCGAGCATCTTCAGGTTGAAGTCCACGCCCAGCTGCAGTCGACCCGCCGCAATGAGATCGGCCATGGCGGCAAGTTCAGCCATGTAGAGCGGGTTTTCGTAGCGCATGTCTGGGTTGCAGCACTGGCTCTTCATCGTCGGGGACGGGTCAGTCGTCCTCGTCTTCGAGGTCCTCTAGCACTTCGAACGGTGACTCGACGTCGCCGCGCCAGGCCTCCAGGCCTTCGCGCACCGCGAGCACCGCCACGACCAGCGCCGCGACCGAGTCAGCCCACCACCAGCCGAACAGGCTGTCGAGGACGAGGCCGATGAACACTGCACCGGAGAGGTAGATGCACAGGATGAGCTGCTTGGCGTCGGCCATCACGCTCTTGGAGCCCAGCTCCCGCCCGGTGCGGACCTCAATCCACGCCAGCAGAGGCATGACGACCAGGCTCAGCGCGGTGATACCGAGACCCAGCGGGCTGTGGTCGGGGCCCTCCTGGCCGACCAGGGCCAGCACCGCGTCAATCGAGACGTAGGCCGCCAGCGCGAAGAACGCGATGCCGATGGCCTTGACGGTGACCGTTTCCCACCGCTCAGGGTCCTTGCGGGTGAACTGCCAGGTGACGGCCGCGGCCGAGAGTACCTCGACAACCGAGTCGAGCCCGAAGCCAATGAGCGCCGCGGACGAGGCGAGGACGCCTGCCCAGACTGCGACGATTGCCTCGATTACGTTGTACGTGATTGTGAAGCCGACGATGAAGCGGACGCGCCGGTGCAGCATCGCGCGGCGTGCGGTGGTCAGGGTCTCGCTCATGCTCCCGCCGCCGTTCCACAGCAGCCCGACACCGAGCATTCCGGGTCGATGCACGGCGCGGTCTCGTCCACCGCGAGCGTGACGTCGATTAGGGACGTCAGTGCCGCGGCGAGGTGCGGGTCGGCGATCTCGTAGCGCGTCTGGCGGCCCTCGGGCTCGGCGACGACGATTCCGCAATCGCGCAGGCAGGTCAGGTGGTTGGACACGTTCGAGCGGGTCAGCTCCAGCTCGCGCGAGAGCACGGCTGGATAGCTCGGGCCGCCGAGGAGGGTCATCAGAATCCGGGAACGTGTCGGGTCGGCCATGGCGCGGCCGAGCCGGTTCATGACGTCGAGGTGTGAAGCAATAGTCAGCATACGATGACTATACAGTAATAACTGACCAATTGTCCACTTGTGCGGGCTGCCGCACGCGCTCCGCGCCCTTGCCCTCGGGAGGCGGCAGAGTTCGCGCTCATCAGCGACCATCGCCCATCACGGAAGCGACGGCGGCACGCTGGCGGCACGCGGTACGCGGTACGCAACAGCAGCATCCGCGCGACACCCTGCTGGCCCAGAAGGTTCTGCGGAGTCTTCACCTCAGGGGCTTTACATAGTGGTCAGCGCGGGCTTGATCTCCTTCACGATTGCCTCAAGCATCTTCAGGTTGAAGTCCACACCCAGCTGGTTCGGGATGGTCAGCAGCACGGTGTCTGCCGTCTGGACCGCCTCGTCACGGGCGAGCTCTTCGGCAAGATCCGCCGGATCACCAATGTAGCTACGACCAAAGCGGGAGAAGCTGTTGTCGATAATGCCGGTATAATCCTGCGAGTCCTCCGCCGCGCGGCGACCGAAGTAGCGTGCCGAGGTTTCGTCGATAACGGGCAGCACCGAACGGGACACCGAAACACGCGGAACACCCGAATTACCCGCCTTCACCCACTCGGAGCGGAAGAGGCGAATCTGCTGCGCCTGCTGCTGATCGAACGGAATACCCTTATCTTCCAGCATCAGGGTTGAAGACATGAGGTTCAGGCCCTTCTGTGCGGTCCACACGGCGGTGCTATCGGTGCCTGCACCCCACCAGATGCGCTCGCGCAGACCCGGCGACTGCGGCTGGACGGGGGCATACTTGCCCGCCACGCGAGCGCTGGGCACCATCCCCTCACCCTCGATTGCCTTGAGGAAAATGTCGAGGTGGCGGCGCGCCATATCGCTCTCGTTTTCACCTTCTGCCGGGTAGTAGCCGAAGCTCTCAAAGCCGCGGATAACGGATTCGGGCGAGCCGCGGGAGACACCAAGCTGCAGTCGACCCGCCGCAATGAGGTCTGCCATGGCGGCAAGTTCTGCCATGTAGAGCGGGTTTTCGTAGCGCATGTCAATCACGCCGGTGCCGAGCTCGATGCGTTCGGTCTTGGCGGCAATTGCGGAGAGTAGCGGGTAGGGGGTTGCCTGCTGCTGGTCGAAGTGGTGCACGCGGAAGAACGCGCCGTCCAGTCCGATGTCTTCGGCACCTACGGCAAGATCGATTGCCTGGTGCAGAGATTCGGCGGCGGAGGGCACGCGGGAGCCGGGGACCTCAGCCCAGTGGCCGAAGGAGAGGAAGCCAAGCTTCTTCTCGTCGCCGCGCATGGGTTCGAGGTGGCTGATGCGGATGGATTCGTCGAGCTGCGGATCGAATTGCGGAGTGCCGGGGTTAGTGGGGATGCTCATGGTTTTTTCCTTAGCGAGTTGCGCTCGGGTTCGTGTAGTGCCGGGCTGGTGGTTTAAATCTAAACCCAAATACTTTACATGTCAAGTATTTTGTTTCGGGGTATTACACACAGAGCACTACTCCCCCATTTTCGCCGCACGTTCACCCCCGCCAACCCCAAAAAGGGCACAGAAAAGCCCGGCGGCACGAACGCATCGCGCCACCGGGCCCTTCTATTTGACAGCCAAAACTGCAACTAAAACGACAGAAACAAACTGCCCTAGGAACGCTTCGCCAGCGGAACCCACAGCTCCATACGGTAATCAGCCGCCTGCATATCGCCGCGACCGTACACCTCAAGGCCACCCACGGGGCGGTACTGCGGATTCTTCGCGAAGAACGCTTCCTCAAAGCTCGCAAAGCCAGCCGGAATGGACTCCGAAATCGGGCCGGTCACCTCAACCACCGCATAAGTGCTCGCAGGCAACTCCAACACACCCAGACCAAGCTTCGCCGCGCTCGCCGGCTCCGACACCAGGAAACCCGCCGTGTAGCGGACCTGACCCTTCGGGTTCGGCTGAGTGCACACGCCCAGGTACTGGGTCACGTTCAGAACATCCAGCATCGCCGGGGATGCCTTCTGATTCAGCTCATCCCACAGCGAGGAGAAGTCGCCGTCCAGGGGGAACACCTGCGAAACGCCGGCAACGACCATCGCCGGGTGCTCCTCAATGCGAGGTTCAGAGATCTGAACCGCGCCGCCCTTAGCGGCTGCCATTAGGCGTTCGCCTCAGCTGCTTCGCGGTCCACCGAGCACTCGGGCACGCAGTGGCGCTTCGCGTCATCAGCTGCGCACTCGGGGCAGAGCAGAACCAGCTCGCGGCAGGAATCGTTGGAGCAGTTCTCGAACTTGTTCGAGGGGGCGCCGCACTGTTCGCACTTGCCGATGGTGACGGTGTCCGGGGTGAACTCCATGTGCATGCGCTTGTCGAAGACGTAGAGCGAGCCTTCCCAGAGTTCCTTGTCTCCGTACTTCTCGCCGTAGCGCACGATGCCGCCGTCGATCTGGTAGATCTCCTTGAAGCCGCGGTTCTTCATGAGCGCGGAGAGAATCTCGCAGCGGATACCGCCGGTGCAGTAGGTGACGACCGGCTTGTCCTTGATGTGGTCGTACTTGCCGGACTCGATCTCGCGGATGAAGTCGTGGGTGGTGCGCACGTCGGGAACGATAGCGTTCTTGAACTTGCCGATCTTCGCCTCGAACGCGTTACGGCCATCGAAGAAGACCACTTCGTCGCCACGCTCTTCAACGAGCTTGTTGACCTCTTCAGGCTTCAGGTGCACGCCGCCGCCAACGACGCCGTTCTCGTCCACCTGCAGCTCGTCGGGAGCACCGAAAGCCACAATCTCGTCGCGAGCCTTCACGGACAGGCGGGGGAAGTCCTCCGCGCCACCCTCGGACCACTTGAACTCCATGTTCTTGAAGCCGGGGTACTTGCGGGTTTCCTTGGTGTACGCCTTGACCGCGTTAATCTCGCCGCCGAGGGTGCCGTTAATGCCGTGCTTGGAAATCAGGATGCGCCCGCGCAGGCCGAGCTTCTCACAGAGGGCACGCTGCCAGAGCATGACCGCCTGCGGGTCGGCGATGGGGGCGAACTGGTAATACAGAATAATCTTATTTTGAGCCACGAAACTATTTTATCGTCATATACGCCTAAAGCATGCAGATTTTTTGATATGTGCGCACTGACTACGGGGTCGGCGGGGCTGGGGCGGTACTGGGGGCGTGTGCAAGCGAAGGTTCGGGGCGGGTTCGGAGCGTATGCCAGCGAAGGTTCGGGGCGCGGTTTGAGCGCGGCATACGACCGGCGGAAGACCAGGTTTTAGCCCGCCGCTCTACAATGGAACCCATGCCGCACAGCACCCCTTCGCAGAATCCCAACCAGCACCCCAAACAGCAGTCCGCGCACCAGTCTGTACACCAACCCAACCAGGCGCAGGGGCAGTCTGCGGCGCACCCCAAAACGCTGCAATACCGCGAGCTTCCCGCGAGCGCACAGCAGGTACTGGCATCCCTGTTGCCGGAGGCGGAACGCACCGGAACCCTGCCCGAGCAGGTGACCCATATCCACACCGTTCCCGCTAGGGAGGCGAGCTACGCGCCCTGGCCGCAATGGCTGCATCCGCGCGTGGTGGAGGCCTTTGAATCGCTCGGCATTGCCGAGCCCTACGCCCACCAGGTGCAGGCGGCAGACGCCGCCCATGCGGGTCTTGATGCGGCGCTGGCGGCGAGCGCGGCGCGCTACGGCTGGCAGGCGGGGCGTGTTGAGACTGAGCGCTCTGAGGCATCAGCGAAGAGCACCGGCAGCGGCGGTCACGTGATCGTGGCGACGGGTACCGCCTCGGGCAAGACCCTGAGCTACCTCATGCCCACCCTGGACGCTATCTACCGCGCATCCTGCGGCGAGCCAGTGAGCTCGACTTCCGCGTATTCCGGGGCAGAAAACCTCAATAATAGAGCGAACGTTCTCTACATTTCCCCGGCGAAGGCACTCTCCGCCGACCAGCTCACCGCCCTCACCTCCTACAACCTGCCCGGACTCCACGCGGCAAGCTACGACGGCGACACCCCAACCGGCGAACGCCGCTGGATCCGCGAACACGCCAACTTCATCCTCACCACCCCGGACATGCTCAACTACTCAATCCTGAGCAACCACCGGCAGTGGGCATCCTTCCTGCGCGGGCTACGCTACGTGGTGCTCGACGAAGCACACAGCTACCGCGGCGTTTTCGGCGCGCACATCGCCAATCTGCTGCGCCGCCTGCGCCGCGTCTGCGCACTCTACCGCACCGTGCCTGTGTTCTACGGCGCCTCCGCAACCAGCTCCAACCCGGTCGAGTCTTTCTCCAAGCTCATCGGCGTGCCGCAGCAGGCGGTCACCGCCATTACCGAGTCCACCTCCGCACGCGGTGAAACCACCGTCGCGCTCTGGGAGCCCGAATTCATGCCGCCCAAGGCGCACGATCAGCTCGCCAAGGGCGCCCGCAGCACCCAGCAGCAGGCAGTCCAGTCGAAGGCTGAGCAGGAGGCGCCGCGCCGCGTCTCCCCCGTGGAGCAGGGCGCGCAAATGCTCACCGACCTGGTGCTTTCCCGCACCCGCTCCCTGGTTTTCGCCGGTTCGCGCCGCAGCGTAGAAATCCTCTCGCAGAAGACCCAACGCTACCTCGACGAGGTGGAGGAGGGCCTCTCCCACCGCGTCGCCGCATACCGCGCCGGGTACACCCCCGAAGAGCGCCGCGAACTCGAACGCAAGCTCCGCAACGGCGAACTGCTCGGCCTGGCGAGCACCTCCGCCCTGGAACTGGGCATCGACATCTCCGGACTGGACGCGGTCATCGTGGCGGGCTGGCCGGGTACCCGCGCCTCCTTCATGCAGCGCGTGGGCCGCGCGGGCCGAAGCGGTCAGGATGCGCTCGCTGTACTCATCGCCGACGACAACCCGCTCGACACCTACCTGGTGCACCACCCGGAGGCAATCTTCGGGCAGGAGGTTGAGGCGACTGTTTTCGACCCGACGAACCCGTACGTGCTCTCCCCGCAGCTGTGCGCCGCCGCGCAGGAGGCGCCCATCCGCACCGAAGAGCTAAGCCTGTTCGGACCGCACACCGCCGCACTGCTGGACCGACTGGTACAGCAGGGATACCTGCGTCGCCGCCCGGACGGCTGGTACTGGACGCACGCCGAATCCGCCGCCGACCTGGTCGATATCCGCGGCACCGGCGGCGGACCCTACCAGCTCATCGACACCGAAGACGGCACCCTGGTTGGCACCATGGACGCCGCACACGCCATGAGCCAGGGGCACCCGGGCGCAATCTACATTCACCAGAGCGCGCAGTACGTGGTCGAGTCCCTCAGCGAGGGCGAGCGCGTGATTCTGCTCAGCCGCGTCTACCCGGACTACTACACGCGCGCCGTTGAGAGCACCGAGGTGCGTATTCTGGCGGAGCGTGCGCGGGTTAGTTACGGTGCGCAGAATGTTGGGGAAGCGGTTCCCAGCGAGCTTGCTCCCGAAATCTCAATCCCCGAAACCGACGCGCAGCAGCTCGCCCCGCTCACCATGCACCGCGGGCAGGTTCAGGTCACCGACCAGGTCACCGGATACCGGCGCTTCTCCGTCTACGGCGGCGAATACCTGGGCGAAGAAGCGCAACCCATGCCGCCGGAAGTGCTCATGACCGAGGCGGTCTGGTTCACCTTCGAGCCCAGCTACCTATTCGGCGCGGGCGTAACCGAAGAGGACGGCCCCGGCACCCTGCACGCCGCCGAGCACGCCGCCATCGGACTGCTGCCGCTCATCGCCACCAGCGACCGCTGGGATTTGGGTGGACTCTCCACGCTGCTTCACATGGACACCGGCAGGCCCACCATTTTCGTCTACGACGCCGCACCCGGCGGCGCGGGCATTAGCGAGCGCGGCTTCAACGCGGTTGCGCAGTGGCTGAGCGCCACCCTTGAAGCAATCGAAAGCTGCGGATGCGAAAACGGTTGCCCCTCCTGCGTGCACTCGCCCAAATGCGGCAACCGCAACGAGCCGCTCAGCAAACACGGCGCGCGGGCGCTGCTGACGGCAATGTTGCGGAGTATGGCGGAGGTGTAGGAACACAGGTCACGCAAGCTGGGATGACAACTCCCGGTGAGCGCAAAAAGCCTAGTCGGTGGGGTTTTCTGGGTCGACTGGGCCTTCCGGATCGGGAGATTCGGGCACCGAGTCCCGCTCGGCTCCCAGCTCTTCCTCCAGCTCGGCAACCTCATCGGGGCTCAGCTCCTCCGCGTCCCCCGCCGCCGCGCGCTCTTCTTCGGGAAGCTCTTCCTCGGGGGACTCAGCCCCGGCGCGGGCACGCACCCTCGCCGGGCCCAGCATGCCCATGGGTCCTGCGACGGGGACGGCGACCGTCACCTCCACCGTTTCGGGGCGATCCGGAAACGTGCAGGATTCCAGGTGCGCGCCGTGGCGTTCGGCAAGGTCCGCTGCGACCGCGCACGGGTCGCCCTCTGTGAGCCCGCGGTAGGCATCCGCCGCCGCGAGCGCACTCAAATCGGCGGCGGCGGACGCCCTGCGATTCGCAGAAACCACCCCGATGAGCCCGGCAATTACCACGGTCAGCACCAGCAGCGCGGCAATAATGGCGAGGGCGAGGACGGTGCCGCTACCCTCTTCGGGTTGCTCTTCCGCGGAGCAGGCGAGAACCGAGCTTTTATTCACCATCATTGCCGATGCTTTCTTCACTGTCAGCGCTTTCCTGAGCGCCAGTGCCTTCTTGACTGCCAGCACCACCTTCAACGCGGGCATGGGCGTCCGCTCGCAGTACCCAGCCGGTCGTCGAGCCAATCACGCCGGGGGCGGGGCGGCTCACCCGCACGTGCACCTGCCGGGCGCGCCCCTCCCCTGCATCAACTGCGCTATCAGGAGAAACGGAAATCTGCACACTCTGCGCCGGGTCGATGCGACTGACGGCGGAGCGAATCTGCGCCTCGGAGTCTCCGCGGGCGGCGGCGCGGGCAGCCGTTCGCGCGGATTCCTCCACCTTGAGCTGCGCAACCCCCGTGGAGGCGGCGCCCAGGCAGAGGGCGAGCACCACCGTCACGGCGGGTAGGGCGACCGCAAATTCGGCGGTGATGACACCCTCTTCTGCGGCGTCCTCGTGCGGGGTATCGGGCACCGATTCCGCCCCGGTTTTACCTGCGGATTGAGCATGCCACCAAGCACCCAAATTCACATGAGCATTCATTCTTTATTCCTCCTTTCTTGCCTCATTTTTCGGGGTGCATAGCACCTAGAGCAAAACTCCACGATGGAATTTTCAAAAGCGCTAGAGCAGTCCCGTATTGCCCGCAATAGACAGCGCATTACGCACAATATCCAGGAGCATGGAACGCACCTCATCGGACTTGAGAATCAGCACCAGCAGACCAGCAAAGCCGACCGCCGCAAGCATCACAATGCCGTACTCCGCGGTGGAGGCGCCCTCCTCCGGATCACCCGCCGGGGCATACTCAGCGGGCGTCTTTTCATCGCCTTCAGCAGGCACGTATTCGGCACAGCCGGGCGCGTGCTCACCCAGGCTGCGGCAGGTGGCGCCGCATTCGTCCAGGGTGCAGCCCTCGGCGAGCGCTCGGGCAATGGTCAGCGCCTGCTCGGGGCTCAGGCGGTCAGTGTTCATATCCATCTCCATTTCGGCGGGGTCAATCCTAGGGCCGGCATGCTTCTGCTCAGCGCCGGTGAAAAGTTCAACATCGGTAAAAAGCTCGGGGCATTCTTCGCGCAGCTGCTTCATGGTGGTTGCAATGGCAACGGACAGCGGTACGGGACCCAGAATGGTCTGCGCTTCAGCACCGGGTGCGTGAGCCTGAATTTCACGCGGTGCGCCGACCGGGGCAGTAATCGGGGCATCGCCCGGGTGCAGGTCGTGGCGGATTGCTTCGCAGAGGGTGTTCGTCATTGGTTTTCCTTTCGTTGCGCCCCGGTCATTCGGGGCGGGGTGGGTGCTCTTCTGCCTTCGAGGCGCAGAGCGAGGGTCTAAACTTTTCGGCATTTCAGCTAGTCAACAGCGCTTATGGGCTTGGTTCTTTAGCCAGTCAGCGTGGGTAGCAGCGAAATGAGGATGGGCACAATACCCAGGCAGATAAAGGCGGGTAGCGAACACAGCCCGAGGGGCACCACGAGCGCCACGGAGAGCCTTCCTGCGGCACGTTCTGCCGCGCGGCGCTCGCTGAGGCGGTGCGCATCGGCGAGGGAGAGCAGTAGCGCAGTGCTGGGTGCGCCGCCCGTGTAGGCGGGGGCGAGCGCATCCCGCAGCTCACCGAAGGTTCCCGCCGCGGAGCCCGACCAGGCGCTCCCCCAACCGCTGCCCATCTGTAGGCGCTGGCAGACCGTGTGTAGCGGTCGGCTGTTGAGCGCCTCGGCGAGGGTGCCCAGGGCGGCGAGCGGTGCGAGCCCGGCGCGTAGTTGCGCGGCGAGTAGTTCCAGCACGAGGGCGGTATCGACGGGCGGCACGTTCGAGGTTTGTTCGGCTCCACTACTTGCCGCGCTCTCCACCTCAGCCCGATGCACGAGCACGGCGGTCCAGCGTCGCCCGGCAAAGGCGAGCCCCAACCCGAGCAAGCCGGTAAGCGCCCCGAGAATGGAGCCGGTCAACACGCCCACGGGGTCGCTTCCCATGAGCACACCCAGACCCAGGCCGAGCAACGGCAGCCAGGAGAGGATTCTGCCGGTGGCGCGCGGTGCGGCGAGGGCGCTCTGCCTACCCAGGAGCGCGTCAATGCGTTCTTCGGCGTGTTCGGCGGCGCGTTCCAGGCTCGTGGCGAGCGGCGCGCCGGCGCTCTCACTCATACGAAGGCTCAGCTGCAGGTCGTGCAGGCGCTCGCGACTGTGCGGGCGCATCCGGGCGCTGTTTTCGAGCAGTTGGGCGCAGGCGAGGTGCGCTGGGGCACCCCAGGAGGTGACCGTGGCGAGCGCCTGCGTGAAGCGGCGAATATCTTCGGCGCACCGCTTCTGCCCGTAGTCTTCGGAGAGCGGCGAGGAGCTTCGCGCTCGTCGGAGTCGGGTGCTTTTCCGGGCGGTTGTTTTCTTTGCGTGCGTTTTCCCCGCACCCTGCACCAGCTCGTTCTCCCCGAACTGCCCGGACTCCCCGAGTTGCCCGGAGCCCGGGTTGGCGTGCACCGCTTCCTGCAGAGGAATACCGGCGCGCAGGCTCAGCGCGAGGGTGCGCAACATGAGCGGCCACATGCGCATTTCCTCGGCACTGGCGGGCCCGGCGATACGCTCAACCCAGCACTCAGCCCAGCGTCCGCGAGGGCTTCCATTACTCTTCTCTTTCTGCTTCATTGCTTCCTCCTTTCACGTTTTCCGTTTCCCCCATTTCGGGGGCTAGTACCCAACATTGGATTCGACAGAAATACGCCTGACCTGCAGGTACTTTTCGCTCCCCTGCGTGGCGGGGTGCAGACTGTAGATACCCTCGATGCGGCGGCGACCGTCCCGGTGTTCCAGGTGGATAATGCGTTCAAAAGCCGTCGCCGTATGTAGAGCGACCGTTCTACTATCCAGTCCGGCGAGCGCACCCAGAGCACACAAACGCAGAGGCACCGCCTGCGCACTATTGGCATGCAGGGTCGTTCCAGCACCGCGGTGACCGGTATTCATGGCGGTCAGCAGGTGCACCACCTCCGCACCGCGGCACTCACCCACCACGAGCCGATCCGGGCCCATGCGCAGCGCCTGCACGATCAGCTCACCCAGCCCGATTTCGCCGGCACCCTCGGAGTTCGCGGCGCGGGTTTTGAGGGCGATTACCTGCTCATGCTGCGGCGCAAGTTCCGGGGTATCTTCGAGCAAAATGAGGCGCTCCTGCGGCGTACACAGACCCAGCAGAGCGTTGAGCAGCGTGGTTTTGCCAGTGCCGGTGCCGCCGCTAATGAGGAACCCGCGGCGTTCGGCAATCATGCGGCGCAGGTAGGCGGCGGTCGCCTCATCGCACAGCCCGGCGGCCTGCAGCTGCGCCAGGGTGGGGCGCTCGCGGGCGGGTAGGCGCACGGAGAGCCGGGTGCGTTCGCTCAGCGGCGGGATAATCGCGTGGATGCGCCTACCATGCTCGTCGCTAATGTCAGCCGCCGGATGCGCGGCGTCCAGCTGCCCGCCGTGCCTGCGGATGAGCCGCTCGGCGAGGTCACGCACGCGCCGCTCATTGCCGAGGCTCAGCGCTACGGGGCGGGTGGTTCCGTTGATGCCCGCCCAGATATCGCAGGGCGAGTTCACGTAAATATCGGTGATGGTTCCGGCGCGTTGCCCCTCGTCGAGGAGCAGGTCGAGGACGCCGAGGCCGTAAAGTTCCGCGGCGAGGTAGCGCAGCGCGGTCTGCCGGTTGACGGGCACGTATTCCACGCTGGGGTAGCTCCAGGAGGCGGGCGCGGGCGGCGCCGTTTTGGCACGGAATTTTCGGGGCTTCGTCACATTAGTTCCGTCTACGCCCGTTCCTTCTGCGTTCGCGTTCCCCCAGGCATTCCCCTGGCATCCGCCGTCGATGGCGTAGATTGCCTCGTCCACGGCATTTTCGAGAATCTCACGGAGGGGCTGGGAGTCCTGGAGTAATTCACCGCCCGCGGCACTCGCAACGTTTGCACTGCCCGCGGCAGCTACACCCTCTGCGGGCGGGCGCTCCTCTGTCTTCTCGAACCCGGCACTGACCCCGGTACCAAATCCGCTGCCAAATCCGGCACCGAACCCGCCACTAAAACCATTCAGGGCGATAGCGCTCATCTGCGGCGAGCGCAGGATTAGCTCGCGGGCGTGCAGGGCGACGGCGCGGGCGCGGTAGTCTTCGGGGATGAGCAGAGCGGGTAGCGCGCCCATGTGCTGTGCGCTCGGCGTACCTAGTGCTTTCGTTCCCGGCGCTTTCATGCCCGGCGCGTTCTTTCCCTGCGCCTGCGTGCTTGGGCTCTGCGTGTTTAGACTCTGCGCGGTGCGGGTCGGGTATCCATTGGGGTTACCAGTGTTGCTGGCGGGGTTGCTGGTGGGGTTCATGGCTCTAGGAGAGCATTGCGCTCGCCTCGATTTTTAAAAGAATGAGCGTTCTGTGGATAACCCCTCGTGCACCCCGAAATATCCACGATGCACGCACCTCAAACGAACAAAACGCACGCATCCGGCGCTTTTATGACAAACCCCGGCGCGTTCTGCCCTCTCGCACCCACAGTACTTTTCGCACGTATCCCGTGCCCGCTCATCCGCAAACCGCGCGCCTTCGCACCCGGTCACCGATAATGGAAGAATGTACGTTCTACTCAGTCCTGCCACCGGCGCGGGTATTACCGCCCAGACCGGCACCCCCGCGCACCCGGTCGCCTCGGTTATTGCCGCGGGTGCTTCGCCGCGCGGTGCCCAGCCGGTGACGTCGTGGGGTGCTTTTCATTTTTCGGCGCCGACCGCTGAGCAGTTGCAGGACCCGACCTTTATTCCGCGGATTACGCGTGCGGACCGGGTGAGTGCGGCGAATCTTCCGGCGTATGTGCGTGAGGTGGAGCGTCAGGCGTCCGAGTCGGCGGAGGCGCGTTTTCCGCGCTGGATTTGGGCTGATACCCGCCACGTTGACCCGCTGCTTCTGCACCGCGGGGTGCGGGTGCATCTGTGCCATGATTTGCGTCTGGTGCAGCGAATTTTGGCGACTGCCGCTACGCATCCGAGCGATTTTGTGGAGTACAGCCCGGTGCTGGATCTTGCTGATCTGCGTGAGGCGGTGGAGCCTCAGGGGTATCTGCCGGTGGCGCGGCAGATTCAGGGTCAGGAGGAGCTGTTCGGCGCTGATTTTTTGAGTGCCCCCGCCACCTCTTCCGCCGCACCCGCCGATTCCTCTGCAGATTCCTCCCCCGATTTCCTGGAGGCGGCACCCCATGAGCCTTTTGCCCAGCAGTTGGCGGCGGGCCCGGTGACTCTGCTGCCGGAGCATCCGGTGGTGCGTGTGCTGATGCGTGAGTGGCTGGCGCAGGCGCGCGCTATTAGTGAGTCGAGGCACCCGGAGCGGCTACGTCTTTTGGCGGCGGCTGAGTCTGCCGGTGCGTTGGTGGCCGCTGAGATTGGTTATTACGGCATCCCGTTTAATGTGCAGACGCATCATGAGCATCTGTGCGAGTTGTTGGGCCCGCGCCCGGTGCCGGGTGAGCGTCCGCAGAAGATGCAGGAGTTGGCGGAGCAGATTCAGCGCATGCTGTTTATGCCGTCGTTGAACCCGGATTCGCCGCAGGATCTTTTGCGCGCTCTGCAGTCTGCGGGGGTTTCAGTGAAGTCTACGCGATCATGGGAGTTGAAGAGTTGGGCGGATGCGATTCCGGCTCAGCGGGATAAGCGTTGGGCGCTGATTGACCCGATTCTGCGTTATAAGAAGCTGTACCGCATTTGGACTGCTAACGGCTGGACGTGGGCTGATACCTGGGTTTCTGAGGGTGCGTTCCGCCCACATCTTGAGGTGGGTGGCGCCGCGACCGGGCGCTGGGGCGCTTCCGGCGGTGGCGCGCTGCAGCTTCCTGCGGAGATTCGTCAGGCGGTGCAAGCGCCGGAGGGTCAGGTGCTGACGGTGACGGACGGCTCGCAGATTGAGCCACGCATCCTGGCGGCGTTGAGCCGTGATGAGGCGCTCGCTTCGGCGGGTCGTGGCGCTGACCTGTATGCGGGTATTGCCGAGTTGGCGCGCCTGAAGGGTGTGGGTTTGACGGAGCGTTCCCACGCGAAGGTGGGCATGCTGGCGATTATGTATGGCGGCCGCAGCGGTGAGATTGGTGCGCTGTTGCCGCATGTGGCGGCGCTTTTTCCGCAGGCGATGGAGTTTACGGAGCGTGCGGCTCGTATTGGTGAGGCGGGCGGTCAGGTGACAACTTTTTTGGGTCGTACCTCCCCGCCGGTGGATGAGCGTTTCCGTGAGATTGTGGCCGATCGGTCGTCGCCGGCGGCTGAGTCGCGTGCCGTATCGACGGCGCGTGCGCACGGCCGCATGACCCGCAATTTTATTGTTCAGGGTACGGCTGCGGAGTGGGCTCTGTGTTGGATGGGCGCGGTGCGTTCTCGTCTGCTGTCTGAGCGGATTTTTGGTATGCCGATGCGCACCCGCATTGTGTATTTTTTGCACGATGAGCTTCTGCTGTGCGGTCCTGAGCTGGAGGCGGATCGCGTGGAGCGTATTGTACGTGAGGGTGCTGCGGAGGCGGCGCGTCTGCTCTTCGGTCGGGTGCCGGTTGATTTTCCGGTGTCGGTGGCGCGGGTGCACAACTACGCAGACGGTAAATAATCTGCGGGCGAATAAAGGCAAAAATAGGGGCGGCGGGTAGCTTCGTTCAAGCTACCTGCCGCCCCTATCTACACCTCGTATCTGCAAGTCAGGGACTTATTCCGCGAGAGTCTTTATTCTTCGTAGCCGGGTGCCGGGCGCATCTTTTTCTTGTCCCAGGGCACGGTCCAGCCGAGCGAGTCAAAGATTCGGTCGAGCAGAATCGCGGTGAACCCCCAGACGATAAATTCTTCGCCGCCGGGCATGCGCACCTCGAAGGCGGGGGTGCGGTGTGAGGTGCGGCCACGTTTGACGTAGGCGGTGTGCCGGTTGGCGGGGTTGAGCAGGTCGCGCACGGGCACGCGGGCGATGAGCGCGGATTCGTTGTGGTCGACGACCTCGACGGGCACGGGGCTGTTCCACCAGCCGATAACGGGGGTGACCATGAAGTTGCTGATGGGCAGCGGCAGGGTGCGCAGCTGGCCGAGGACCTGCACACCGGCGGGGTCGAGCCCGGTTTCTTCGACCGCCTCGCGCAGGGCGGCGATGTGGGCGACGGGTTCGCCGGTGGTTTCGGCGAGCGCGTAGTCTTCGGGGTCGATTTTGCCGCCGGGGAAGGCGGGCTGACCGGCGTGTGAGCGCAGGGTTGTGGCACGCACGAGCAGGAGCACGTCCAGGTCGGCGCTGACGTTGTCGGGGCAGCCGTCAAATTCGCCGGTGGAGGGCGAGTCATCGAGCACGCCGAAGAGAATCAGTACGGCGGCTTCTTTGCTCAGGGGGCTGGCGGGTGCGCTGCGCAACAGGGCTTGGACATCGAATTCCACGCCGCCTTCTGCGAGAGCCGTCAACGCCTGCTGGGCGGGGTGTTGCGCCTCCTGCTGGGGCGTGTTTTCGCTCATCTGTGTACCTCTTTTCTGCGCGGGCTTCAATCCAGGCGCCGTTAGGCGCTGAGCGGGTAGCCTTCAGCCATGAGTTCGCGGCGGGTTGCGCCCTGCAGGAATCGCAGGTGCAGGTCTTCTCGGCCGGGTGCCATTTCGTATTTCATGAGTTTACGTGCTGCCTGCTCGTTCGTCTCCCCTGCGCCGTAGGACGGGCAGAGATCGGCAACCGGGCACACGCCGCAGGCGGGCTTTTTGGCGTGGCAGATGCGGCGGCCGTGGTAGACCATGCGGTGTGAGAAGAGCGTCCAGTCTTTGCGTTCGATGAGCTCGGCGACGTCTTTTTCGACCGTCTCGGGGGCATCGGCGGTGGTGAATCCCATGCGGCGGGCGAGGCGGCCGAAGTGGGTGTCTACGGTCAGTCCGGGCACGTCGAAGGCGTTTCCGAGTACGACGTTCGCGGTTTTGCGGCCGACTCCGGCGAGTTCTACGAGCTCTTCGAGGGTGGAGGGTACCTGCCCGTTGTGGCGTTCGACGAGCTGCTGGGAGAGGGTGACGATGGAGCGTGCCTTGGCGCGGTAGAAGCCGAGGGACTGAATGTAGGGTTCGACTTCTTCGGTGCGTGCGGAGGCGAGCGCGGCTGCATCGGGGTAGCGCGCGAAGAGTGCACCGGTCACGGAGTTGACGCGCACATCGGTGGTTTGTGCCGAGAGCACGGTGGCGATGAGCAGCTCGAAGGGGTTGTCGAAGTCGAGTTCTGCGACGGCGTAGGGGTAGGTTTCGCCGAGGATGCGGTTGATTTTGCGGGCGCGGCGCATGGTGGCGAGGTGGCTTTCGGGTGCGCGTGCGTTGAGGCGGCGGGCTGCGGCTGCGGCTTTGAATTCGGGGACGAAGCGAATCTGCAGGAGCGATTCGCTGTTCTCTACTTCGGTGCGGGTGGCGTTCTCGGTCATAGCGCGAGGTTACCGGGCTTTGGGTGTGGGCGGTAGCGAGGTTCACCGTACTTGGCTCGCGTCGCCCCCCGTATGCGGGGATGCGCATCCGCCACGCGCCTGCGCTCTCCCCTCCTCCGCATCATTTTCTGGGCAGTTCGCGTCGGCTAGCGCTCAGCGGGCGCTCGCTGTGCCACACTGGTTTTATGTCAGATACGATTTTTGTGCTTAATGGACCGAATTTGAACCTGCTTGGGCAGCGCCGCCCCGAGGTGTACGGCTACACCACTCTGCACGATATTGAGCGTATGGTGCGTGAGCGCGCGGCGGATCATGGTTTTGATGTTGAGTTTATGCAGTCGAATCATGAGGGCGCGCTGGTGGATGAGATTCAGCGTGCTCGTACTCGTGGCGCGGCGATTATTATCAACCCGGCGGCGTACACCCACACGTCGGTGGCGCTGCATGATGCACTGGAGGCGGCTGAGCTTCCGGTGGTTGAGGTGCATCTGTCGAATGTGCATCGTCGTGAGCAGTTCCGTCATCATTCGTTTGTGTCGCCGCAGGCTACCGCGGTGATTGCCGGTGCGGGTGCGTACGGCTATGTCATGGCGGTTGATTTCCTGGCGCAGCATCTGGCGGAATAACAGCGCGCCGCCTCCTTTCGTTAAATAGTTCAGGCTCCCGTTCCTCGCTAGAGGTTCGGGAGCCTGAATGTTTTTGTTAGCTACTTGCGGCAGGTGCCGGTGGAGACTGCGGCGGTGTTGTCGCCACCTTCAGCCAGTGCCTGCTTGAGGGTGCTTGCGGTGATGGCGTAGCCGGTCTGGCCGGTGGTTGCCTTACCGAAGATCACGCCGACCACGTTGCCGTTTTCGTCGAGGACGGGGCCGCCGGAGTTGCCGTGCTGCACGTCGGCTGCCAGTTGGTAGACCTGGCGCATGGCGTTGGCGCGGCCGGTGTCGGCATCGATGGTTTGGGTGTTGCCGATGCCCTGCACGGTGGCGGGCAGTGCCTTGAACGGGCCGCCCTTGGGGTAGCCCATGAAGGTTACAAGGCTACCTGCGGTGGCGTTGGTGCCGATGGTCAGCGGTTCGAGCGGCAGCTTGGGCACGCTGATGAAGGCGAGGTCCTGTTCGGTATCCATGTAGACGACGGTGCCGGGCCAGGTGCGGCCGCGGGAGTCCTGCACGACCGGGGAGGTCACGCCGGCGACCACGTGGGCGTTGGTGACGACCAGGCCGTTGTCCGCCACGAAGCCGGAGCCGGTGGAGGTGTAGCCGCACTGCTCTGCGGCACCCAGAATCTCAACGACGGAGGCAGCCGCCCGGTCCAGTGCCGCGGATTCTACGGTCTGGGTGGGGGCGCTGGTTTCGGGGGCGATGAGCTGGCTGACTTCCGGAATGGTTCCGAAGGCGAGCACGTCATTGCGTACCGTGTTGATGCGGTCCTTGACGACCTCGGGGGTGGAGGCGACCATCCAGGAGAGGGTCTTGGATTCGCTGAGCGCAGTGTTGAGCTGCGGGATGGGTACGGTGCGCATGGAGATGGTCAGCACTACCATGACCAGGGCGCAGGCGGCGAGGTTCAGCACGCCGCCGAAGAAGCGTTCAATGCCCTTGAGCGGGGTGATGTCAGTGACGCGGCGGATGGTGCGCCCGGCAAGGATACCGAGCCACTGTCCGATGGTCAGGCAGATGACGAGCACACCGACGGCGGTAATGAGGCTCCACTGGGATCCCACGGATGCCACGGCGAGGGGCACGAGCCAGGCTGCGGCGCAGACGCCCAGGCCCAGGCCGAGGAAGGTTCCGAGGGTGGTGAAGAATCCGCTGCGGACTCCGGCGAGGAAGTAGAGCAGCAGAATGATGGGGATAGCAATATCAAGCAGGTTGATGCCAGTCGTCACGACTAATTGCCTCCTTGGTGGGTAGAAGTGGTCACGGTGTGCCCATTGTGGTTGGTGCGGGCTGTGCCCGGTGAGTGTGGCGGCGTGCTGTCACCCGGGTATGGCGGGGCGGTTCCGGGTTTTTGGGACCGGGTTTCTGCCTCGTCGCATCGTACCGCGTGTGGAGGCGGGTGCCTGTTTGTCATGAGGGTGTCAGCGTGCTTGGTACCGATAAAAGTACACACCTGAATGCCTGATATTAGGTGGTAAACCTGTGGGGAAGCTTTGAATTTTCTCGGAAGAAATAACTTTTGGTGTAAAGCTCGCTGTATCGGAATGCATAAAGCGCTTTTTTAGGGTACGCTCGTATCAGTTGAATATGTCACACTAGCTTGAGCCTTCTCACATTTCAGATGTTGAGACGCATGACACCGGTTCGGGCTCACTCACTGAACATTTACGAGTTTCGGCTCATCACCTCATATCTAGGAGAACTTTATGGATCTCGAGATCCTCCGTCGTACCCCTCTCTTTGCTAACCTCGACGACGCAGCTTTCGCTCTGCTGACCGATGACATTCAGGAGATTGACCTCTCCCGCAACGCCGTCCTCTTCTACGAGGGTGACCAGGACGACCAGCTCTTCGCTGTACTCTCCGGTAAGGTCAAGCTGGGTCGCACCGCCGCTGACGGCCGCGAGAATATGGTTGCAATCATGGGTCCCGGTGACGTCTTCGGCGAGATGGCTCTCTTCGATCCTTCGCCCCGTTCGACCAACGCTGTGGCTGTCTCTGAGACTCGCCTGGCTGCCATCAAGCACGAGTCCTTCAAGCGTGCACAGCAGCTCGATCCCACTATCTCCGATCAGGTTATTAAGACTCTGGCTCGCCGCCTGCGCCACGCTAACGAGGCACTGGCTGACCTGGTCTTCTCCGACGTTCCCGGCCGCCTCGCTAAGGCGCTGCTGGACCTGGCTGACCGCTTCGGCCGCCCCGCAACCGACGGCGTGCTCGTTGCTCACGAGCTGACTCAGGAAGAGCTGGCACAGCTGGTTGGCGCATCCCGCGAGACCGTGAACAAGGCTCTTGCCGAGTTCGTTTCTCGCGGCTGGATCCGTCTGGAGGCACGCGCAGTTGTCATTCTGGACCTGCCCCGCCTGCGCCAGCGTTCCCGCTAAGGTCTCTTTGAGTTAGGGCATTCTAGGACGCCCTCGCTGAAAGACGCACAGCTTAAATAGATCAGGAGCCGTTTCCCTCTGCATGGGGAAACGGCTCCTGATTTCTTTAACGCTTCATCGTACGAGCGAACGGCTGCAATACCCTCTTAGAGCGCACCCATCGCGCCGGTGTATATGGAACCGGTGGTAGCCGGAACCACCTCGGTGAAGGAGAGCATGCACGCACCGTTGTGGGTGACGAGCACGGGCTTCTTCACCTCAATATTGCGGCGCTTGGACAGCCACGCCACGGAAGTCTGTGCCTTCGCCAGCGATTCGAGCATGCACATCACGCCGGGGGTAATGAGCTGGTCGAGGGTACGGCCCACCGTGTTGGGCTGGCCGATGCGGTCACCCAGTTCGCTGGTGTCCTTGGCTTCGAGCAGTTCACGCACGTTCAGCCAGTCACCCCACACGCCCTTACCGAGCAGTAGCTTCGGGTCCTGACCGACGGGCAACGCCGTGGTGAAGTAGGCGATATCGTAGCGTTTGAGGAAGAAGTCCGGGGACTGCCAGCGCGCGACCGGGCGCAGCAGGTCGGCGCGCACGCTCAAGCCGCTGGAGGTCAAGAAGTCCGAGAAGCTCTTGTCCTGCTCGGCAACCGCTTCACGCCACGCCATGAGCTCAGGGGTGCTGGAGCGTTCCACGACGTCCTGTTCGTCCTCGCCTGCAAGCAGAATGCCGGTCTCTTCAAAGGATTCACGCACGGCTGCCATGACGCTGCGGCGTGCCTGCGCAATATCGGAGAAGTGGAATTGTTCCTGCCAGTAGTCGGCGCCGGGACCCACCCAGGAGGCGGACTCATCATCACCGGGAAGAGCCGTACCGCCGGGGAAAGCCACCACGCCCAGCGGGGAGGTGCCGGGACGGTAGGTCAGAATCGTTTCGAGGCCGTTGTCGCCGTCGCGCACAAAAATGACGGATGCCGCCTGGCGCATCGTGCAGCCGGTCGTGCCTTCGTTGCCGCATTCGCGCCAGCTTTCGGCGGCGGTGCGCATGAACTCGGGAATCGTGTAGAGACGCTGGATGGATGCGGTGCGCGGGCCTGACTGGCGGCCGGTGAACACGCGGGGGCGTTCCACGCCCTCAGCCGGGGTGGGAGTGCCGAAGCGGCGTTCCTGCACCGGCTGGGGTAGAGTCTTGATGTTTTGGGCGGTGCCGTTGTCCTGTGCGGATGCGGTGTATGCAGTCTTATCGGGAGCGTCCTGCGCCGCCCGCTGAGCCTGGGCAGCACGAATAGCAGACAGCGGCAGCGCGCCGGTGTACAGCTTAGACATACTCAACGATGATTTCGACCTCTACGGGCGAATCGAGGGGAAGGACGGGAACACCGACGGCGGAGCGGGCGTGCTGGCCTGCCTCGCCGAAGATTTCGCCGAGCAGTTCGGAGGCACCGTTAATGACGGCGGGCTGAGCAGTGAAGTTCACCTCGGATGCCACGAAGCCGACAACCTTCACGACGCGCTGCACGCGGTCCAGGTCGCCAATGACGGACTTGACCGCTGCCAGGGCGTTGAGCAGGCAGATACCCGCGTACTTCTTCGCATCCTCGGGGGTCACGAAGCCTTCAGCGCCGGAGTCGGATACCTTACCGGTTTCGGGCAGCGCACCCTCAACGAAGGGCAGCTGACCGGAGGTGTACACGTAGGAACCGGACGTAACAGCCGGAACGTAGGCTGCAACGGGGGCGGGTGCTACGGGCAGTTCGTAACCGAGTTCGCGGATACGTGCTTCAATACGGGATTCAGTCATGATTACTCCAGAAGGATGGCGGGTGCTGGCACCCAAACGGTGATAGGGGAAATGCTGTAAATCTAAACGCTACTGATATTCAGGCAGCTGTTAAACGGCTAACCGGCGGTCTGCCTCATCTATTCCCGCACTCCCCTAGTTATAGGAGAGTCGGGATAGCGAGGTGACCGCCGGGTACGCTGCTCTTAGTCAGCCTTCTCGCGCTTAAAGTAGGCGATGGGGTTGCCCTGAGTCGGAGCGACCATGTTCGACGCGGGGGTTGCACCAGCAGGTGCGGATGCGCCGGGGAGAACGGTTACGAGCTCCCAGCCGTCTTCACCCCAGTTGTCGAGGATTGCCTTGGTCGTGTGGATCATCAGCGGTACAGTTGCGTATTCCCATTTCTTCATACCCTCTAGACTAGCTTTCAGGGTCGAATAAGTAAAAGGGATTTACTATGGTTTCGGTCAATGTCCGGCGCTTTTGGGGGCTTTATTCTCAGGGCTGAGGCGCCCACCTCCCTGTGGGGTGGCGAGACGGGCTTTCTCTCACAGCTTCATGGGATAAACTGAATGAATGGCTTCATCTAAGAAAACCCGTGCGCGTCGCCGCCCGGGAGATTTTTTGCAGTTCCTCGCGTTCAGCGTGATTGCCGGTTTCCTCGCGGCAATTATTGTCGTACCCCCGGCAGTGAGTGCCGGTATGGTCGCGAACGCGTCGATGTCATGGTTCCAGGACCTTCCTGACGACATTGCCGATGGCATCTCCTCCCGTCCTTCTACTATTTACGCTGCTGACGGCAAGACCGAAATCGCAACCTTCTTTGAAGAGAACCGTGAACCGGTCAAGCTGGATCAGATTTCTCAGCACATGAAGGACGCTATCGTTTCGGTGGAGGACCGTGATTTCTACAATCACGGTGCTGTCTCCGCTATCGGTATCGGTCGTGCGTTCTTGAACAACATCATTAACTCCAACAGCGGCCGCCGCCAGGGTGCATCTACCCTGACCCAGCAGTACGTTAACAACCTCATTGTTGACTCCGCTGTGGCTCGTGGTGAGGACGCTACCGCAACCCTGAACGGTAACAAGACGTACGCTGCAAAGATTCGCGAGATGAAGCTTGCGATTTCTATGGAGCAGAACAAGTCCAAGGACGAAATCCTTGAAGGCTACCTGAACATCGTGAACCTTGGTGGTTCGAACTACGGTGTTGAGGCTGCTGCACAGTACTACTGGGGTATTTCCGCTAAGGACCTGAACGTGGCACAGTCCGCGCTTCTTGCCGGTCTGGTGCAGGCACCTAACGTGTACGATCCGACCGTGAACCCCGAACTCGCCCGTGAACGCCGCGACATCGTTCTGGGCACTATGCTCCGCGACGGCAAGATTACCGATAAGGAATACAGCGACGCTATCGCCAGCGATATTAAGCTCAACGTCCACACCAAGTCCCAGGGTTGCTCCCTGGCAGGCGATAAGGCGTTCTTCTGCCGCTACGTGGTCAACTACCTGCTGCAGGATGAGTCCCTCGGCGCAACCGCTGAGCTGCGTAACACCGCTATCAAGCGTGGCGGCCTGAAGGTGATCACCACCCTGAACCCCGAGGCTCAGACCGCGGCTAAGCAGGCTGTGGACTCCACCCAGCCGGCAGCAACCAACTGGAACGACGTGAACTCCGCCCTGACCAGTGTTGAGCCCGGTACCGGTCGCGTCATCGCGATGGCACAGAACACCGAGCTCGGCACCCCGGCTGACGCAAACGACCATTCCAAGACCGAGTACAACTACAACGTTGATAGCGCCTACGGTGGTACCCGCGGCTTCCAGCCCGGTTCGACGTTCAAACCGATTATTCTGGCTCAGTGGCTCATCAGCGGCCGCGGCGCTAACGCTACCGTGAACGGTACCCAGCTGTTCTGGCCCACCAGCTTCGGTTGGAACGCCAAGTGCTACGACGGCGGTAAGTACTACTACACCGGTCAGCCGAACGGCTGGTCCTACAAGAACGCAGTCAACGGCGGTCTGACCTACGGTACCGCTGCGTACGGTATTCGCCAGTCGTTGAACTCGTACCTGTACGGCATGCTCTCCCAGATTGACCTGTGCGATGTGCACGACCTGTCCATCAAGATGCACGCCCTGGACGGTACCGGCGAACCGCTGCACAGCATCCCCGACCTGGGTACCAACATTGGTGGTACCAAGTACGGTATCTCCCCGCTGACCAGCGCATCCATGTACGCTATCTTCGCTTCCGAGGGTAAGTACTGCACCCCGCGCCCCATCGAGAAGATCACCAAGACCAACGGTGAAACCATGAAGGAATACCAGAACCAGTGTGAGCAGGTCCTGGATCCGGACATCGCGAACGGTGTCAGCTGGGTTCTGAAGGGTGTTATCCAGCCTGGCGGTTCCGCTTCTCAGCGCGGTATTGGTCTGCCGAACGGTTCGGCTGCGAAGACCGGTACGAACGATAACTCCTCCCAGACCTGGCAGGTTGGCTACACTCGTGGCCTGTCCACCGCGTCTTGGGTTGGTTCTAACAACCTCGGCTTCCGCTCCCTGAACGGTGTGGGCATTAACGGTCGAGTCCTCGAGTACGTCGATGGTGCAACCTACGCGGGTGCACAGTGGCAGTCGTTCATGAAGACGATCGCACCGAAGTACAACACGAAGGACTTCACCACCCCCAGCGATAAGATTCTGTCGTACAGCTAGAATCACAGCTCATCAGCTGAAGCCTGAAAGGCGATTGATAATGTGTGAAAACGCAGTCAACGCCCGCGTCCCCGTGGCGGTCCCCGGCGCACGCGGCTCCTCCCCGCTCCTGAAGAAGGTAGCGGGGGCGGTAGCCGCCACTGCAGCCTTGGGGGCCGCCACGGCGGCGTATGGGCACTTTATTGAGCTGAACAATTTTCAGCTCCGCACCGAGTCCCTGCCGGTGTTGCCCGCCGGGAGCCCCGACTTTAGGATTCTGCATATTTCGGATATGCACATGATTCCGGGCCAGCAGAAGAAGATTGACTTCATGCACTCGCTGGCAGCCCTGGAGCCGGATTTGGTGATGAACACGGGTGATAACCTCTCCCACGTGGACGGTATGGGCCCGCTGCTGGAGGCACTCGACCCGCTCATGGACTTCCCCGGCGTGTTTGTGCCCGGCTCGAATTGCTATTTCGCGCCGGTTTTCAAGAACCCGGCGCGTTACCTGTGGCAGCCGCGCACCCCGCAGATGATTGAGGAAGGCTCGCGTGTAGCCCTGCCCATTGAGCGGATGCACGACGCCTTCGAGTCGCGCGGCTGGACAGGTCTAATCAATCGCTACGATACGCTGAATCTCAAGGGTCTGCGCCTGGAATTCTCCGGTGTGGATGACCCGCACCTGCGTTACGATGAGCACCCCGGTTTCGCCCCCGGCGCCTTCGATGAGGGCGAGGAGCCGAGCATCCGTATCGGCGTGGCGCACGCCCCCTACATGCGTACCCTGCACCGCTTCGTGCAGGACGGTGCGCAGGCTATTTTTGCCGGTCATACGCACGGCGGTCAGGTCTGTCTGCCCGGCGGTCACGCTCTGGTCAGCAACTGCGATTTGCCGCCTTCGCGTGCGAAGGGCGTCAGTGAACAGTCCGGTATTCCGGTTCAGGTTTCTGCCGGTTTGGGCACCTCTCGTTTTGCGCCGGTGCGCCTGTTCTGCCCGCCGGAGGCAATCCTGGTGACCCTCACGGCTCGCGATAAGGAGCAGGGCACCTCCGCTGCATCGGCGGGTGGTCGTCTCTAATGTCTGAGGCTTCTACAGCGCGCACAACTAAGCGCCGCCGTAATCCCTTCCTGGAGACGGCGAGCGAACCGACCCCCGACCCGATTGACTACGCGCACGGTCAGCGTGCCCCGCGCACCCTCGCCGCGTATGCGCGTCCGATTCGTGTGCGCTGGGGTGTGGGTCTGCTCGTGGCATTCGGTGCCGGTGCCCTTGAGATTTCCATCCCGCAGATGTTGCAGATTATTGTGGATCATCTCTCGCAGAGCACCACCGAAAGCGCCATCTGGACTGCCGGCGGCCTGGTGCTTCTGCTGGGTATTGCGCACGCCTCCTTCATGTACTGGAGGCGCTGGCTGATTGTGGACCCGACCTCCACGATTGAGCTGTCCATGCGTATGAACTTCTTTGACCGCCTGCTCAGCGCCCCGCTTTCTCTGCTGGATCGTTGGCCCTCCGGTCAGTTGCTGACCCGTTCCATGAGCGATTTGGGTACGATTCGCCGTTGGCTGTCCTTCGGTATTGTGCAGCTGCTGACTGTTGCGGTGATGTTCCTGGTCGGTGGCTTCTTCATGTTGCGTTCTTCGCCGTCCCTGGCGCTGGTGTTCGTGGTGACCGTGCCGATTCTGGTGCTGTCGCTGGTGAACTTCACCCGCAAGTACTACCGTGCTTCACATGAGATTCAGCAGATGACGGGCGATCTCTCCACCCGCATTGAGGAGTCGGTGCGCGGCATCCGCGTGATTAAGGCGCTGGGCCGCTCCCCCGAGCAGATTCAGGAATATTCCGAGTCGGTGGATGCTCTGCAGGTGCGCGAGTACGGCAGGTCGATGCTTGTGGCTCGTGTTGCCCTGTACCAGGGGCTGATTGTGGGTGTCTCTACGGCGGTGGCGCTGGCTGTGGGCGCTTCGCAGGTTGCGGCGGGCACCTTGAGCCTGGGCGCGATGACCGCCTACTTTGCGGTGCAGACAACCGTGCTCAGCCACGTGACGCGCTCGACCGCACTGATGTCTGCCTATTTGAGCTATAAGGTGGCGTTGGAACGCCACAACGAGGTCATGGACGAGCCCGGCTTTGAGGCGGTGCCGCTGGTTCGTGGCTCCGCGGCTGTGTCTGGGCCCGAGCATCCGCAGGGTGCTTCTGATTCGTCAACAGTAGCTGGAGTGTCTGCCGAGGGCGGCTCCGGGAAGGAAACTATGCAGTACCCCAGCGGTGGCGCAATATCTGTCACGTTCGATCACGTTCAGTTCAGCTACGACGCTACCAAGGCGCCGGCTGAGGCTACCACTGAGGCGAATTCTGAAGTTGCTTCTGAGACGAAGGCACCCGAGGTTTCCGTGCTGAAGGACGTAAACTTCAAGGTCTTCCCGGGTGAGATTCTGGCGCTGGTGGGTGCAACCGGTAGCGGCAAGTCGACCGTACTGTCGCTGGTTCCGCGTTTCTACGAGCCGACCTCCGGTTCCCTGCGTTTTGGAACCCGAGATACCGCCGACATGTCCATTGAGGAGGTGCGCGCCCAGACCGCGTTCGTCTTTGAGGAGGCGGTGCTCTTCTCCGGCACGGTCCGTGAGAACGTGCTGATGGGCGTTGCCGAGCAGTACGAGCGCGGCACCGAGGATGAGGACTACCCGAGCCAGGAAGAGCTGGAGGCGACCCTGAACACCGCGCTGCAGCTGACTGCCTGCGATTTCGTAGCGGAGCTCCCCGAGGGTCTGGATACCGTCATTGGTGAGGAGGGCCTAAGTCTGTCCGGTGGTCAGCGTCAGCGCCTGTCGTTGGCGCGTGCCCTAGCGAAGCGCCCTTCCGTTCTGCTGCTGGATGACCCGTTCTCGGCGCTGGACGTGAACACCGAGGAACGTATTATTACCGGCCTGCGTGAGGGTCTGGAGGGCCTGGGCGGTGCTACTACCCTGCTGACGGCGCATCGCCCCTCCACGGTGGCTCTGGCTGACCGCGTGTTGCTGATGGTTGATGGTGCCGTGGTGGCTGAGGGTACTCACGCTGAGCTGATGGACTCTTCGGAGCAGTACCGTCAGCTGATGACGATGGAGGAGGGCTAATGGCCCATCATCGTCCGGCGGAGCCGCGGGAGCAGATGAGCCCGCAGGAGCGCGCGGAGACCCGTGAACGCTCGATGGCTCTGCTGCGCCAGATGTTGCGCCCGCACCGTGGGGCGTTGGCTCTGTCGATTATTTCAGTGCTTTTGGTCTCGGGTTCCTCGGCGGTTGCGCCGATTCTGATTGCCCGCGTTTTGGATAGTTCCATTGAGCCACTCAAGCAGGGTGACGTTTCTCCCCTACTGACCCTGCTGACGTTTTTTGTGGTGGCTACCGCGGTGACCGCGATTTTTTCGTGGGTCAACGTGGCGTACACGGTGCGCGTGTCGCTGGGCGTGGTGGTGTACCTGCGTAAGCGGGTGTTCCGTCACGCGCAGTTGCTGAGCGTGTCGTTCCATGAGCGGTACACCTCGGGCAAGGTCATTTCGCGTTTAACCAGCGATATTGATACGGTCCGCAGCTTCTTGGATAGCGGCATCAGCCAGTTGGCGATTACCTTGCTGTCCATGGTGATTTCTGCGGTCGCTATTTTCCTTCTGGATTGGCGTATTGGCCTGTTCATGCTGGTCATGGGCGTGCCGATTTACTTCTTGACGCGCTGGTTCCAGAAGACGGCGGTGCCGGTTTTCCGCATGATGCGTACCGAATCTGCGCATTTGACGAGCCGTTTTGTGGAGACTTTTACGGGTATCCGCGCGGTGAAGGCGTTTGGTGCGGAGGCGCAGATGCGTTCCGAGTACGCGCAGGCGTCGGAGCGTTACCGCCTTGCGGTGATGGATTCGATTAAGATTTTCGGCGTCTACTCGCCCATGCTGATGCTTTTAGGCAATGTGTTTATTGCCGGTGCGCTGGTGCTGGGTGGTTATGCGGTGCTGGGCGGCACCATGCAGATTGGCACCCTGCTGGCTCTGGTGATTTACGCGAACCGTGTGTTTGAGCCGGTCATGCAGCTTTCTGAGTTCTACAACATGTTCCAGTCTGCGATGTCTGCGCTGGAGAAGCTGTCGTCGTTCTTGGCTGAGGAGCCGGAGGTTGCTGAGCCGGATCATCCGTATGAGCGGACTGTAGAGCCTGCCGCCGGTACCGCTGAGGGCGCGTCCGGCAAGGTTCAGGGTGCCCTGGTGGAGCTGGATTCGGCGGTCTTTGGGTACACGTCGGATCGTCACGCGCTGAAGGAGACGACCCTGCGCATCGAGCCGGGTACGACCGTGGCGCTGGTGGGTGCTACGGGTGCCGGTAAGTCGACTATCGCTAAGCTGGTAGCTCGTTTCTACGATGTCTCAGCCGGTCAGGTGCGTATTGACGGCGTGGATGTCCGCCAGCTGGCGGATGTGCAGCTGCGCCGTGAGGTGCTCATGCTGACCCAGGAGGTGTTCCTGTTCTCCGCGTCGATTCTGGAGAATATCCGCATGGGTAACCCGCAGGCCTCCGATGAGCAGGTGAAGACAGCCGCGAAGGCGGTGGGTGCTGACGCGTTCATTGAGCGTCTGTGTGAGGGCTACGAGTCGCAGCTGGGCCGCGGCGGTATTACCCTGTCGGCGGGTCAGCGTCAGCTGGTGTCCTTTGCTCGCGTGTTCTTGGCGAATCCGCGGGTGCTGATTCTGGATGAGGCGACGGCTTCGCTGGACATTCCGAGTGAGCGTGCGGTGCAGGCGGCGCTGCGAACCGTGTTGGCGGGGCGTACGGCGCTGGTGATTGCGCATCGCCTCTCGACAGTTCTGGGTGCTGATCGTGTGCTGGTGATTCATGAGGGCTCCGTGGTGGAGGATGGCTCCCCGCAGCAACTGATTGCCTCCGGCGGTCGTTTTGCGGCGATGTACGCCTCCTGGGATGAGCTGAATCAGGTTCAGGAGGCTGACGCTTAGGCGCCTCTGAGCCGCCCCAACATCCGGTGGCGTGCCGTTGTGTTGCGTTCTGAATTTTTTTGGGTTATCCTAGGTGAGTTGCCTACGGTATTCGCTGATAGGTCAACATCGGGATGTGGCGCAGCTTGGTAGCGCGCGTCGTTCGGGACGACGAGGTCGCAGGTTCAAATCCTGTCATCCCGACAACTAGCCCCGGTCCGCTGGACCGGGGCTTTGTCGTACCCGCAGTATTTTTTGCCGCAGAGCTTGAATGCACAAAAGCGACCCCCTCCCCGCGCAGGAACGCAGGTAGGGGGTCGCTTTTACGTTGAGTTCAGTTCCGCTTAGCCGCGCCCGGAGATAAGGGCGAGAATCGCCTCCAGGGGGCCGCGTCCGGCAATAGAGCGCGCCATGCGCGACCAGAGGGCACAGAAGCCCAGGGCGATGACGGCACCGAGCAGCAGGAAGGCGCTCCAGTACACGGCGGTGCCCCAGCCTCCGGTTGCCACGTAGTGCTCGCCGACAGTGAATGCCTTGACGGTGGGGCCGGCGTAGATGATGATTCCGCTCAGCACAATGGAGGCGCTCAGCGACATCTGGCCCAGGCGAGCAACGGGGGTGAGCATTCCCGCCTGTGCGGAAAGCAGGCGCGCGCATTCAGCCCAGAAGTAGAGGGTTGCCGCCAGGTTCAGGGTCAGCAGCACCTGCGGGCTGTTGAGGAAGCCCAGCTCCGTGTAGGGGTTGAAGGTGCGGTACACGGCGAGCGCCAGCACGGCGAGTACGACGGGGATTGCGAGCTTTGCCTGCAGGTTGTCGTAGAGGCGCACGAGTACGATGCCCAGGCACATGACCCAGATGAGCTGGGCGCTTTGGGCGTGGTTGACTCCGTGGCTCGCCAGGAAGGGTAGCTGCACGGCGGTCCACGCATCAGCCTGGGCGGCTACGTCCATGAGCAGGGTGTAGGTCCAGGTGATGAAGGGGCTGGTGAGCACCGCAAGCACTGCGACTGCCCACAGCGGCAGGTGCACGACGAATAGGGTCAGCAGGGTGAGTAGTGCCAGGTGTACGAGCATGTCGAAGGGCAGAGAATAGCTGAAGCCCTGTGCCGGTACGGTGACGCCCGGTTGCGGCAGGTAGGTGATGCCTTGCATGAGCGCTACGCCCAGCAGTAGTAGTGCAAGGAATCGCACGATGGTTCCGGCGAAGAGCTGCGGAAAGTTTGCGGTGCGGGCGTACCGCCAGGCAGCTGCGCCGAGGATTGCGGCGAAGAGCGGTTCTGCCGGTACGAGGGTCTGCGGAATCCAGAATTTCCATGACACCGGGATCAGCTGTAGCCAGTACCCGAAGGGGATGAGCAGGCTGAGCACGGCGAAGGCGCGGGCGAGGTCGAGCCCAAGGTCGCGTCGGGTGCCTCCGAGGGAGGCGGCGCGTGCCCCGCTGCTGACGGTGGGGATTGGTTGAGTGCGCCCTGCTGCCATGTCCTCGCTCCTTGTAGTGCCGTGTTTGAGAGTCTGTATGCCGCTTCCGGGGGTGTGCGCCGGATGCGCTGGCATAGGTGTTAAGTGTAACGGTGGAAGCTGTGTCCAGCGGGGCGGTGGCGCGGAGGTTTTGCTCTCATGCCGCTTCTCTGCCGGCTGTTGACCGGTGCCTTTCGCCCCTGGTGAGTGCTGTTCAAGTGTTGTTGTGTGGGGGTAGGTGTGTACCATTGGTACGTTCTCAAAGGTGGGGCATTCCTGCGGGCGCATTTTTTGCCCCGTTTACTATCTCAAACGCACCCCACCTGCACATACACCACGTTGAGGTTTTATGTTTTCGACTTTATCCCCTCTTTTTCTGACGGATTGGGGAACTTCCGGTGCTCTTCTTGCCTCGGGTACGACCCTCTCGGAAGGATCGAGCCACGATAGCGGCCAGTTTGTGTCCATTTTCTGGATTACGTTGGTTGCGTTGCTGTCCCCGATTCTTTCGCGTCTGACGGGTAAGAAGATTCCGGATGTGGTCTTCCTGCTCATTTTTGGTCTGCTCATTGGCCCGAATATGTTCAATCTTGCCAGCAGTGAGGGCGGTATTCCGCTGCTGAAGGAGCTTGGTCTGGGCATGCTCTTTTTGATTGCGGGCTTTGAGATTAACGTGTCCTCGCTGCGTAGCCGTCAGGGTTATAGCGCTATTGCCACGTGGTTTGTGTGTTTTACCTTGGGTATGGCGGGTGCGGCAGCGATTACCGCGTTCTCGCGTGAGCTGAATACGTATGTTGCGGTGGGTGTGGCGCTGAGTTCTACGGCGTTGGGCACTCTGTTGCCGATGTTGAAGTCTCACGGTGCCGCTGGCACGCCGGTGGGTAATGCGGTGCTGGTGCACGGCGCTGTGGGTGAATTGCTGCCGATTTTCGCTATTTCGCTGTTGCTGTCGTCGCGTTCACCGGGCATGGCGTTTGTGGTGCTGCTGGCGTTCATGGTGGTTGCGGTGATTACGGCGCTGATTCCGCACCGCCTGTTTGCGCATGTGCCGGGTCTGCGTCAGATTATGGCTGCGGAGGCGAATACGACCGGTCAGACGGTTCTGCGTCTTGCGATGTTCCTGCTGGCGACCCTCATTATGTGTACCGCGCTCTTCGATTTGGATGCGGTGCTGGGTGCGTTCGCGGCGGGTCTGATTCTGCGTACCCTGACCCCTCCGGCGGCTCTGCACATGATGACTCGCCGCCTTGAGGTGGTTGGTTTTACGTTCATGATTCCGTTGTTCTTCGTGGTCAGCGGCATGGGTATTAACGTGTCTGCGGTGTTTGCGAATCCTCTGGGTCTGCTTGCCGTGGTGGTGGGTATTTTGCTGTGCCGTGGTGTTCCGGTTCTTTTGGCGGAGCATTTCTTCGATACCCGTTCGGGCCTGACCACTCGCGCGCAGAAGGCGCAGTTGGCTCTGTATTCGGCTGCGGGTCTGCCGATTATTGTGGCGGTGACGGAGGTTGCGACCAGTTCGGATCTTTTGGAGGAGTCAACGGCTTCTCTGCTGGTGGCTGGTGGCGCGCTGACGGTTTTGCTGTTCCCGCTGTGGGCGTTGGGTATTCGTCAGGCGTTTGGTTCTGCGGAACCGGCTCAGCAGGAGCCGAGCCGTAAGGAGCAGATGAACGCGTTGAAGGCTCAGCGTAATGCTCAGACGAAGCTGACCACGGGCATGATTCCGGTGGTTCGTTTGAAGTCCCAGTCTGATTCTGAGCCCCAGCCTGATTCTGAGCCCCCGTCTGATGCTCAGCCCGGTTCTGCGGAGAATACGGGTTCTGCAGAGATTTAGTAGCGGCGACGCTGTGGTTACGGTCTGGCTTTTCAAGATTGGGTTGACGAACCGGTTTGAGTGAGAATCTCGCTTACAGTCGCCGCAACCTTATGTGGGATTGAATTTCTAAAACCACACAATACCAGGCAGTTAAAGTACTGCAAACCAACATGCATCCCACATATAGGATCAAAGCCCACCGCATCCTCTTTTGAGGCTGCGGTGGGTTTTTTGCACCCGAAAGACCCTATAAACCGCGGAAAGATGAGAATCTTCCTTAAATTCGGATTTTTTATGCAAATATTACAGAACATGACGTGTCTTAGCTTTCACGACTGACACTTTGTCCTATAAAATTGAAAGCGGACAGGGAATTTCCCTAAAACACACATAAACCAACATACATACACAGAGTCGCTTCCGCCCCAGCGGGAGCTGGCGCACCTCCCATCTCACACACGGGAGGCGCCCCTTTCGGGAGTATCCGCGACGATACCCCCGGCGGCTCCCAACCATGGAGGAGGATCATATGGTTCAGAAAGGTAACTATTTCTAACCTCGCATCTCAAGGCCTCGCACTGAATCCTAACGATTGTCTGCACACACAGTCATTTCCGAAGGAAATATCATGCACCAACTACTCCTCACCGCGAGCACTGGTGGCGTAGAGCTGGACTTCCCGGCCTGGCTCCGAATTACGCACTTTATCAACTTCATTATGATGGGCTTCCTGATTCGTTCAGGTTGGGAAGTTCTCGCCTCTCACCCCCGCCTGTACTGGAACAACCACTGCACCCCGGGTTCTGAGTGGATTAAGTTCACCAAGGACAAGGTCCCTACCACCCCCGGCGCATTTACTGCGCGCGATGACCAGCGCACCCTGTCTCCCCTGATTTCTCTGCCCGGTAAAGCCCAGATTGGTCTGGGCCGCGCATGGCACGCGCTGGTGACCGTCATCTGGATTGTTAACGGTCTGGTATATGTCTCCCTGCTGTTCCTGACCGGTCAGTGGCGCCGCATCGTCCCGACCAGCTGGGACATCATCCCGCAGGCGTGGGAATCCATCCAGATTTACGCTGGCTTCCAGATTCCCTCGATTGAGCACTTCCAGCCGTACGACGCTCTGCAGCAGATCATGTACTTCACCGTGGTGTTCATCGTGGCACCGCTGATGATTGCAACCGGCCCGATTATGAGCCCGGCATTCTGCGGCCGCTTCCCCGGCTACGTGCGCCTCTTCCGTAACCGCCAGACCGCACGTTCCATCCACTTCCTGGGCATGGCGTTCTACTGCGTCTTCACCGTCATTCACGTGGCGCTGGTGTTCGTGGTTCACCCCCAGTACAACATCGCCCACATGATGCTGAACAAGCCCTACAACGAGGTCGACGCAGCACAGTTCGCTCAGGCAGTCACCATGCTCATTGGCGGCATTGTCTTCGCTGTGGCTCTGTGGATTTTCGCTTCGTACTGGTCCCTGCGCGACCTGCGATTCACCCAGACCTTCATTTGGGGTCTGACCCAGCCGATTCGTAACGTCCTGCTGGACCGTATCACCTCCCGTCAGGTGCAGAAGAAGACCTTCACCGATGCCGACATCTCGCCCTTCCACTGGGTTAACACTCGCCCGCCGACAGAGCGTGAGAGCACCGAGTGGAACCGCCTGAAGGAGCACGAGTTCGTTGACTACCGCCTGGAGCTGGGCGGCCTGGTGAAGGAATCCAAGTCCCTGAGCATTGACGAGCTCAAGCAGCTGGGCAAGGAAGTCAACATCACCATGCACACCTGCATGCAGGGTTGGACCGGCATCGCCAAGTGGGAGGGCGTGCGCCTGCGCGACGTTCTCGCACTGGTCGAGAAGACCGACGAGGCACGCTACGTTATGGTGACCTCCTTCGGCCACGTGGGCCACACCTACGACGGCCGCCCGACCGAACCCTACTACGAGTGCCTGGACATCTCCATGGCAATGGAAGATGAGACCATCCTGGCGTGGGGCATGAACGACAAGCCCCTGCCCGATGTGTACGGTGGCCCGCTCCGTCTGCGTGCGGACTCCATGCACGGCTACAAGATGGTCAAGTGGGTTCAGAAGATCGAGTGGATCAAGGACTACCACGATGTTGGCGATGGCCAGGGCGGTAGCCGCGAGGACTCCGGTCTGCAGCACTTCGACGCACGCGCCTAAGCACCTTTACGGGGCGCTACGACGCTAACCGTCGATACACCACCCTATAAAGCACAGAACGGTGGCGGGAAACATGGGCCCGCCACCGTTCGCTTATCTTCTCCGCCGCTTTCTACTGCTCTGAAAGATGCAGAAGCCAAGAGGGCATAAAGAAACCGCCCGGGAGCCTTAGCTCTCGGGCGGTTTCTTTAGAGGTTTGCCTTCTGGCGCTTTACCTTAGGCGTCGTAGATGATGACGTCCAGGGTACGGGGGCCGTGCACGCCCTCCACGCGGATCAGCTCGATATCACTGGTTGCCGACGGACCGGAAATCATGGTCACGGGGCGGGTGTAGGTGATACGCTCGATCGACTCGGGAACCAGCTCCACGACGGTGGAACGGGGCACCACGCAGATGTGGTGGTCGGGCACCAGGCTGATGGCGCGGCGACCCTCATCGGGGTTGGTGTTCAAGAAGATCGTGCCGGTCTCTGCGCAGGAGACGGTCGAACCGGTCACCACAGCGTCAACTGCGTCCAGTTCCTTCAGGGTCAGGCAGCCGGGCTTGAGGGTGCTACCGGAGTCGGTGACGCGCTTGCGGTCAGCGGTGTCAGCCGGCAGCCACTCCATGTTCAGGCCCTCGGGAACCACGTAGGTGGACTTTTCACCCAGGCGTTCTGCGATGACCTCGGAGATGTTCTCCTTGTTCGCGTGGAACACATTTGCCTTGTAGTCAATGAGGCGGTCGACGAGCATCTCAATGGTCTGCTCTTCGTTCAGCTCGCTGACGCGGCGGTAGTTACGTACGGGCTCGGGGGCGACGGGTGCGTCAGCCAGGGACGAGCGGATACGTGCGAGGATATCTTCCTTAGCAGAGGACATTAGTTGTTCTCCTTAGCTTTACGGGCTTCCTGAGCAGCCTTAGCGTTTGCAGCCGCTTCAGCTGCCTTACCCTTGTTAGCCTCGATGAGGGCCTGAATGTCAACGCGCTGTGCGTTATCGCGTGCCGGAGCCTGACCCTTCTCCTTCTTCCACCAGTTGCGGAAGGATTCCTTGGGGGGCTCGGGGATGTCGCGGTAAGCGGTCCAGCCGCCGACGATACCGGGAACAGCGGTGATCTTGTGCTTGCGGCCGGTAATGAGGCGGGACATGGGCAGACCACGCTCTGCAATCGACATCATCTTGCCGGAGGTGAAGAGCTTCTTCGCACCGAGCATCATGCCGTCCATCTGCGAGAAGGGAGCCTTCTTGTTACCCTCGAACTCGCGGATAGCGTGCTTGGACTCGACGTCCTTAGCGCGCAGGTGCACGAGGACCTCGGGGAAGTTAATCTTCACGGGGCAGACCTCGTAGCATGCGCCGCAGAGGGAGGACGCGTACGGCAGGGAGTTGTTCTCTGCAGCCTCGATACCGGAGAGCTGCGGGGACAGAATCGCGCCGATGGGGCCCGGGTAGGTGGAGCCGTAGGCGTGACCGCCTGCGCGCTCGTACACGGGGCACACGTTCATGCAAGCGGAGCAACGGATGCAACGCAGTGCCTGGCGACCCAGCTCGTCGGACAGAACGGCGGTACGGCCGTTGTCGATGAGGATGACGTGCATGTTCTGCGGGCCGTCACCGGGGGTCACACCGGTCCACATGGAGGTGTAGGGGTTCATGCGCTCACCGGTGGAGGAACGGGGCAGCAACTGCAGGAATGCCTCGTAGTCCTGGAAGGTGGGCAGAATCTTCTCAATACCCATGAAGGTAATGAGGGTGTCGGGCAGGGTCAGGCACATACGGCCGTTACCTTCGGACTCCACGATGGTCAGGGTACCGGTCTCGGCAATACCGAAGTTGGTGCCGGAGACTGCCACGGTGGTGTTCAGGAACTTGTTACGCAGACGGTTACGCGATGCCTCTGCCAGTTCTGCCGGCTCATCGGTGATGTCCGGGTTAATACCCTCAATTTCGCGCAGGAAGATGTCGCGGATTTCGCGGCGGTTGCGGTGAATTGCGGGCACCAGAATGTGGGAGGGGCGGTCGTGGCCGAGCTGGACGATTTCTTCCGCGAGGTCGGTCTCAATAGCGTTGATGCCGTTTTCCTCGAGGAATTCGTTCAGGCCGGTCTCTGCGGTTGCCATGGACTTAATCTTGATGATTTCGTCCACGCCCTGCTCGCGAATCAGGTCCAGAGCAATCTGGTTCGCCTCGGTGGCGTTGCGTGCCCAGTGCACGTGGCCGCCTGCGGCAGTGAAGTTACGCTCGAACTGTTCGAGCAGCTCGGGCAGGTTCGCCAGAACGTAGTTCTTGACGGACTCACCGGTGTTACGCAGGTCCTGCCAGTCGGGCACCTCTGCGGTGACGCGTGCGCGCTTGTTACGGATCGCGTGGGTCACGAAGCGCAGGTTGGCGCGTAGCTGCTCGTTCTTGAGCTCTTCCTTCGCGTACTTGGGGAAGGGGGTTTCTTCGAAAATGTTGCCCTCGCCGTAGTGAACGACCTTGGGCATACCAAGCTGAATAGCGGTCATGAGGTCTTATCTTTCCTTAGCCGATCGAGAGCTCGACGCGCTCGGAGTTAATCTTGAGCGGGTTTTCCTTGGTGGATGCGAGGATCTCAGCGAAGTGGATGGTCTGAACGTCCGAGCCGCGACGCATCAGCGCACCGCCGATGTTCATCAGGCAGGAGCAGTCGCCGCCGGTGCAGACGGAAGCACCGGTTGCTTCAACGTTGTCTGCCTTGTCGTTGACCATTGCGCCGGAGACGTCAGCGTTCTTGAAGGAGAAGGTACCACCGAAGCCGCAGCACTGGTCCATGCCCTCGAGCTGGGTGTACTTGATGCCTTCGACGGTGCGGACCAGGTCCTGCTGGCGGGTGCCCAGGCCGAGCATACGCATACCGTGGCAGGAGCTGTGGTAGGTGACGTGCTCGGGGAAGTAGGAGCCGAGCTGCTCGGCAGCGTTGGTGATGCCCAGGATGTCGATTAGCAGCTGGGAAAGCTCGAAGGTGCGGGAAGCAATCTGCTCTGCCTTCAGAGCCAGCGCTTCGTCGCCGCGGCTACGTGCGACCATTGCCTGCTGGTGACGCAGGGAAGCAACGCAGGAGCCGGAGGGTGCAACAGCTACGTCCCAGTCCCAGGAGTCGAAAGCTTCAACGTGGTTCTTGATGACTTCGTAGCCGTCATCGAAGTAGCCGGAGTTGACGTGCATCTGGGAGCAGCAGGTCTGGTTCGGGGGGAAGACAACCTCGTGGCCCAGGCGCTCAAGAATTTCGACGGTGGCGCGTGCTACGCGGGGGTACATGCCGTCAACGATGCACGTGGAGAAGAGTGCAATGCGCATGACTTGTCCGTCCTTTCCTCTGTGTTCAGAGTTTCTCGGTCTCACCGCCTGCGTTTGGGGCAGGCGGGGCACAGTCCGAATAAGTTCGGTCTTCCAAAGAGGCGACTCAGATATATTGAGTCGGGGAAGCTGGGCCGGTAGGTTCCGGCTGATGTGCGCGCCCCAAGTGGAGGTGGGATGCGGTGGGATCAGAAACCGTGGTGATGTCTTTTATCTTCCTTGCCATTTAACACCGTTGTGCGGCTTTTCTCTAGTCGAAATAGCACATACTTTCCTTGTTAAATAACGGGTTAGGTCACCCTGACCTTAAGGTACACTTCCCTACCTTCCGGTATATATGACCTCATCTAGTTTTTACCCTCGCCCCACCCCCTATACCCCTTTAATTATTGAACGTTTATCAAACGCACATCTTCGGCGGCTAAACCCCCTAGAAATCCACCTTTCTGAAGCATTAATGATTGTTTTGTGGGGCGACTCCTCTTTAACGCAACATTCTTTTCAAGAATGTGCCCGCAGTTGAAGGTTCCCTAATAGATAAGGCAGTCATTCATACACCCATTTCATTACGCCTTCAGAAATATCTGAGTTTCAGAAGCTGGCATTAACTGTCAGGGTCGCAATATTTCGGTAAATTCACAGGGCGCAAACCCTCCGAACACCCCTTAGTCGCGAAAATGAGTCAGGTCACTTTTGGTGAATCACCACACTATCCGGTACTCTTCTAAACATGCGATCAATGGTCTGACCACATCCCCGCATGGGAAACAATGACCCGTTCCCCAGCGGGATTATCTATGGTCTGACCACACACAAGACACACCCTGAACCAAAGGAGTTCCAGTGGAAACTTATACCGCTGTAACCAATGCAGTGGGAGGTAGCCTCGGCCTCAGCGCGCTCGTGGCAACCATTCCCCTCCTCACCTTCTTTGTGATGCTACTGGGCGTTAAGGCACGCGCTCACTGGTCCGCACTCGTGGCACTGGCAGCATCCATCCTCGTAGCAGCGCTGGGCTTCCACATGCCCGCTGACCTCGCCGGCCTGAGCGCCGTCCGCGGCGCCATCTACGGCCTGGTCATCTGCTGGGTGATTCTGGGCGCCATCTGGTTCTACCAGATCACCGTTCTCTCCGGTCGATTCGAAGACCTGCGCCGCGTCTTCGACCGCCTCGGCGGCGGCGACCTGCGCATCCAGGCTATCCTCATCGCATTCTGCTTCGGTGGTCTGCTCGAGGCACTGGCTGGCTTCGGCGCTCCCGTTGCAATTACCGCAACCATGATTCTGGCACTGGGCGTCAAGCCCCTCAAGGCTGCTATCACCGTTCTGCTCGCTAACACCGCACCCGTGGCATTCGGCGCGGTTGCTGTCCCGATTACCACCGCAGGTGAAGTCGGCGGCAAGGACCCACACGTTATCGCAACCATCGTTGGTCACCAGGCTCCGTTCCTGGCAATGCTCGTTCCGCTCATCCTGCTCGTCATCCTCGACGGCATGAAGGGCCTGAAGGACGCTTGGCTGCCCGCACTGGTCATCGGCGTTTCCTTCGCTATCGCACAGTGGGTCACCGCCGCTACCCCCGCATACAACCTGACCGACGTTGTTGCCTGCATCGTCTCCATGGGCGTTGCCGTGATCTTCCTGCAGTTCTGGAAGCCGCGCGGCGTCGCAGGCGTTCGTGAACGCTACGGTCTGCCCGCACAGGCTGAAGAGAAGGAAGCTCTGCCCGCCGTTCGCGTCTGGATGGCACTGCTGCCCTACGTCATCGTCGTTGCAATCTTCGGTGTTGCTAACCTGCACGCTGGCCTGAAGGCATGGCTGAAGAGCTTCGTCATCAAGATTGATATCCAGGCTCTGAGCTCCCGCCTCGTCACCGCTGACGGCAAGCCCGTCAAGGACGCTGTCTACAACTTCGCGTGGATGTCCAACCCCGGCACCCTGCTGATCATTTCCGGTCTGGTTGTTGCTGTGGTCTACTTCTTCTTCAACGAGAAGGGCCGCTACGCCTTCAAGTTCCCGGCAATCTTCACCGAGTTCGGTTCCGTTGTCTACCGCATGCGCTGGTCCATCCTGACCATTGCTTCGGTTCTGGCACTGGCATACGTCATGAACTTCTCCGGTCAGACCATTGCTATGGGTACCTTCCTGGCAGGCCTGGGCACCGTCTACGCGTTCCTCGCACCGGCTCTGGGCTGGATCGGTACCGCTGTGACCGGTTCGGACACCAGCGCGAACGCACTGTTCTCCAAGCTGCAGGTGTCTGCTGCTGAGAACCTGCAGCACGCAGGTATCCACGGCGCAACCCCCGAGCTCATGCTGGCTGCTAACACCACCGGTGGTGTGGTCGGTAAGATGATCTCCCCGCAGTCGCTGGCTATTGCTGCTACCTCCGTGGACATGGAAGGCAAGGAATCCGACATCCTCAAGGCTGTCCTCCCCTGGTCCTTCGCTATGCTCCTGTTCGTCTGCGTCCTGGTCTTCCTGCAGACCAACGTGCTGTCCTTCATGATTCCCTAATCTGAAGCTCAGGTTTTAGAGAGTTCCTGAAGCATCCGCTTCACGAACAGTAGGACATTCGCCCCGGTTTGACCGGAGGCCACAGCGGGGCGGCGTACCTTTCCGGTATCGCCGCCCCGCTTTTTATGCCCCTTATGACTCGATAGGTTGCCCCAATAGTTTGGGAGAACATGCTGAGTCGAGACTTCTTTTCGTTATCCGCCTCGTTATCAGGAGAGAGTATGCCTCGTTCTTTTGACGACACCCAGCCTGCAGAGGCGCCCCCTGTGGTTGAGCGTCAGCCGATTCTGGCGGACCGCAGCTACAGCATCATCCTGGAGACCTTTGAGCGGCGCCTGCGCCTGGGTGAGTTGCGTGTGGGCGATAAGCTCCCCTCTGAGCGTGAGCTGGCGGCACGGCACGGTATTTCCCGCCCCTCGGTCCGTGAGGGGTTGAGGGTTTTGAACGCACTGGGTCTGATTCGTTCCAGCACGGGTTCGGGACCGAAGTCGGGCGCGATTATCATTTCTGAGCCTTCGGATGCGCTCAGCTGGGCGCTGCGCATGCACATTGCGACCCGTAGCCTGCCGGTGAAGGACGTTGTCTCAACCCGTCTGCTACTGGAGGGCCCTGCGGCGCGTGCGGCAGCTGCCGCGCCGGACACCCCGGAGCGTGCGGCGGCGCTGGAGCGGGCGCGCGTGCATCTGGCGGAGATGGATGAGCAGATCAGCGATGAGCGCTTCCATTTCTGCGATACGCGTTTTCACTATGAGCTGTCGAAGCTCGGCGGCAATATTGTGCTTGATACGGTGATTGACTCTCTGCACATGGCGACGATGAGTTATGTGCAGGAGGCGGTTCCTTTCCTGAAGGATTGGGAGGCGGTCAAGCGCACGTTGCAGCAGCAGCATTACGGCATTATTGAGGCGATTGCCTCTCACGATGAGCAGGCAGCCTATGAGCGGGTGTGCGAGCACATTACGTGGTTTTATTCGCTGTCTGACCGTGCTGCGGAGGAGCGGGCGCGGCAGCATCCGGCGCGGGATATTCTGCACGAGGATTTGTGCCACGAAGGTGTGCACGATGAAGACGTTCACGCCGGCTAGGCTTCGCCCCTCAACCTCATAAACCCACATAGCTAAAGGGCGGTGCCCCGGAAGAATGACCTTCCGGGGCACCGCCCTTATTCGCTGGGCAGTTATTGCAGGAGCTCAAGCGGCTGAACCTTCGTTGCCGCGTAAGCGGGCAATGCACCCGCAACGATGCCCACAGCCAAGCCGAGGAAAGGAATCCCTAGGATAAGGGGCGGCAGAGATAGCGCCCATCCGTTGAGAAGGCACACAACCCAGGAACCGAGAATACCGAGGATGAAGCCTCCAAGAGCGCCCAGGGCCCCGAGGAGAGCCGCCTCCGCAAGGAAGCTGACCGCCACATCTCGCCGTCCCAACCCTAATGCACGGTTAATGCCGATTTCCCTGCGGCGTTCCCAGACCGAAATCTGCATGGTCATCACAATGCCGAAGCTTGTCGAGACGATAAGAACCACCAGAATAATGGTCGTAAGAGCTCGGCTATCCTTCGTCAAGGAAGCACGAAGAGTCACCGGTGAAGGCGGAATCTCAATATTTGTATCAACGGGGGCGCGCTGCGGATCGAGTACCTGCTTAAGCTGTTCCGCGACCGTATCTGCACTTCCTGGATTCACGATGACGTCCATACCGCGTTGCAGGGTGTGGGCTTGCGGCAAGAAAGTGGAGGTGGTCGGCAGAATAAGAGCGCTACTGAGAGCAGCGTTTTTGCCGCCGTCACGGATAATGCCGAGTACGTAGGCTCGCATTCCGTTGACCTCAATCATGTTCCGCCCGGGCTCAGTGCTGACCCCTAGCTCTTTCGCGAGGGCAACACCCAGATAGACGGTAGGCTCACCGAGGCGTTCGCGGGCAGGTTCCGAGAAATGTCCCTCAACAATGTGCGCACCTCGTGCTTTCAAACCTGATTCTGAAACGATTGCGAGGGGTGTCTGTTGGCCTTCTTGCCCCGGCCTGTTGACCTGCGGACGCGTTGTCTGCGTATCGACGGTGACTGTACCGGCAGCTTTGACCTCTGGAACTTGGTTAACGCGCCAGAGCAGTTCATCCTCCGGTATATCCCAGGTCTGCGGCTGGAGGCGCACACCGAGCCGGGTGGAATCGTAACTGACCAGCTGCGAGCTCGTGTTGAGTGCTGACGACTCGCTGACGCCCACCAGCATGATGATGGTGGTTGTTCCCGCGAGCATCGCCAGTACCGTGAGCAGGTTGCGGCGCCAACGGCGAACAACTGCAAGGAGAGCGTAGTGAAGGTTGTTCCTTAGCATCTATCCTCCCCTGACAACGGGTTCTATGAGCGTTTGGTGGGCAAGCTCTTCGGGACGAGTGAGTTCGGGGCTAACGAGCATCCCATCGACCATGTGTAGTTGCCGGTCGCAGCGAGCCGCGATATCGGGTTCATGGGTGATGATGACCAGGCTTTGCTTCTCCGCACGGCCGGCGAGGAGCAGATCCAACACCTTGTGAGAGTTTTCAGTGTCGAGGTTTCCTGTAGGCTCATCGCACAGTAGGATACGCGGGGCGCAGGCTAACGCGCGTGCGACCGCGACTCGTTGCTGTTCACCACCGGACATATTGCGTGGAAGAACCTCCAAACGGTGCCCCAAACCCACCTGTTCGAGTGCCTGCAACGCACGCTGATGTGCCTGACGGCCCGGTACGCCGCGCATCCGGAGGGTATGGGCAATGTTCTCGGTGGCGTTCAGATGAGCGATAAGGTGGTACGCCTGAAAGACAAAAGCGATGTGCTCACGGCGTGCTACAGTTCGCTCGGCGTCGCTGGCGGTGCCCATGTTTTGGCCCAATATTTTCAGCTCACCTTCAGAGGGCTGATCGAGTAGCCCGATGATAGAGAGGAGCGTAGATTTTCCGCTTCCGGAGGCGCCGGTAATGGCCACCGATTCGCCTTCATGAATGCTGAGGGTCGCGTTTTTTAGTGCCCAGGTGGAGGGCGGGAAGAAACGCGCAATATTGTGGCACTCGATATTAGGTTTTGTGGCGGTAGCGCTCGTGGGGAGGGCACGTTCTGTCTCGTGATGAGGCATTTTAGCGCTCCTTCAGCTTCACGACGGTACCTGCCTTGAGTTCTGCAGCGGGGTTGACGAGCTCGCAGATTCCGGCGGAGCACACGCCAAGGGTGACGGGAACGCTCTGACCGTTATCCAGGGTGATGGAGTGCGTTCCGTTTTCTTCGGTTTTGACGGCGGCTTCAAGCACTGCGAGGGCGTTTTCAGCGCCTCGGTTGAGAGTGACGGTTGCTTGAAAACGTGTTGATGCCGTCGTGTTTTCCGGCAAGTCGATTGTGATGGGGTAGCGTTTCCGTGCGGTAGCTCCCTGCGCGGAGGTATCGCTGTTAGGTCGCGCGCTATTCTGCGCACCGTTGGAGGCACCTGCGTTAGCGCCGCCGTCAGCGTTAGTTGAGCCTTCGGGTGTGAGGGCCGCGCCCAGAGTGCCTTCGAGCGGACTTCCGTTATCGGTAAGAATCTGGACTTTCTGTCCCTCAGCGAGTTCATTGCTGAGAGCGCTACCGTCCGCGGAGAGTACCAGACGGTATCCACCCGCGGATAGGGTGCACAGCGCCGGAGTTGAGGTTTGGCCTTTGGCGCCGCAGCTGTTGTCTACGGTGTATTCATTGCCGTCAGCGAAGAGGTATTCAGAGAGCGGCAGTGCGGTGCTGTAGCGTCCTTCTTCGGTTCGGTCAGTATCCCCGGGAGGGTAGTAGCCACGATCCAGGTAGAAACGGTAGACAGCGTTGGCGGTCGCTTCCCCGTAGTTTCCTTCCTCATCCCAGATACTGTAGCCGAGCGATTCTAGAGCTTCTTGGAGCTGTTTAACGTCATCGCCGCGTGCGCCTACGGCAAGGTCGCGGTAGGCGGGAATACTACCCTTGAACGCAATGATGGGACGCTCGTTGATAGTGGTGATAATTGAGCCGTTACTCAGCTGGGTACCTGCTTTAGCACCGTCCCTGGTCACCACTCCTTGAGGGGTTCCTACGGTGTAGCTTCGGGCGGGTGACACGCTGACTTCTCCCGAGTATGTGCGGGTAACAGTCTGCGTGCTGATGCGGGTTGTTAGTTGCGCGGCGCGGGACGGCTGCGCATTGGATTCAACATTGGTGCGTAGCCCCGTGTTGAGCGCGTAGATGGAGAACCCGCCGGTGATGACGAGCAGAATGACGAGCACCGGAACCAGGTAGGCGCGTATGGTTGCCGTCGTGGCGGCGCGGCGGGGGTTTTCTGAACTCTGCTGCGTGTTCATGGGTTCACCTTTCTGCGGTGAAATATGGGGCGGGACTAGAGGTAATTGCTGAGGGAAACAACGTGGCGGGGACTGAATAAAGGGCTGTATCCTCTGCTCTCATCCGCGGGTGAAAGCGGGTGAGAGCAGAGGACCGGTAGAAAATTCTCGCTAGAAAATGTCCAACAAGGAATCAGCGTTTACTATTTGCCGTTGACTAGAGTTGCGGCGCGCTCCTGTGCCTGACGCTCGATATCGCGTACTTCAAGGATGAGCGGCTCATGCTTATTGAGCCAGGTCGCCGCCTTTTCGTAGTAAATATTCTGCGCTTTAGTCAGGATTCCAGTGGACTTTTGGCAGTTGTAGTCAGCATGAGCTAGGGACTGCTCTTCCGCATTGGCGGCGGCATTGGCGGCCTTGTACTTACCCCAGGTTTTCTCTGCGTAGCTGGGAGCATCTCCGAAGTGCTGAATATCGGTGTATCCGCTTTCTTTCATGCAGGCACCGTAGGTGGTGTCATCGCGGTAGTATTTCCCCATTTCTTCTACCGCGTTGTTCTTCGAGCCGCCCGTGATGAGCTCGTTAATGAAGTTAGTGTACTTGAGGTAGTTTTCTGCTGAGCCAAAGACAGCCTCTGCCGCACGTCCGATGCAAGAATCTGTTGCCATACCGACCTGGGCACCGTTACTCATCGTGATGGTGACGGTCTTGCTGTCTGCGGCTTGGGGGTCACCTTGGAACGCTTTCCGGTATGCCGGGTTTTCCATCGCAGGTGCATTGCTGGAGCTAGCGTTGTCCTGCCGGGTGGACAAGTACCCTTGGGTGGCCGCTTCTTCGTTGGGGAGGTGGGCGCCACTCATCGCAAGTTCATGGATGGAGGTACCGTAAATAATGTTCTGGCTACCGGAGTAGGTGAAGGACTTCTCGCTCATGCACTTTTTGACTTCGTTGACGAGGGCCACGTTAATGTCCGGGGAGGGATTCTCGTAGCTTGCCAGGACATTACGAATGTCCTGCTTAACTTCAACAGTGGTGGAGCAACTCGATACGCCCAGACAACAGGCAATACCGATAAGGGCGAGGGATGCGAAGGGCTTCTTTGCCATGGACTTCACCTTTCTCAACAGTAAGGAACAGGGAGGGTAGGAGCCTATGAGTAGGCTCCCACCCTCTGACAGATGTAGTGCCCTATTACCAGGAAACTACAAAATCAGTAGTGTCATTGACGTTATCACCAACATAGTAAAGCACCTGTCCTGCGCCAAGACGGAAGGTATCATTGTTGCCCCACCAATTAGTGTTAACACCCTTCAGACGGCCACCGGTCCAGTTAGCTGCTGATGAAAGCATATTGTCGGGGACATCGATGAAATTGCTGAAACCAGAACGAGCCAGTTCACCCTTGAGACCAACATGGTCGTATGCGTGAAAATCAGCGTGAGCAGCGGGCAGAGCTGCCCCAACCGACAAAGCGGCAGCAACGCCGATTGCGGACACCGCACGGACAAAAGTAGAACGCGACATAGCGAATCTCCTTATTGCTTAGGTAGGAGTCTGAAATTACTGACCCCCATGAGTGGATATACCATCTTGTCGACATATAACTATTTACATCGATTCACCGCATAAAGGGGATCATGCAACTTGCATATGTGACTTATTGCGTTTTATATAAAAAACGCAACTTGTTAGACGGTAAAAGAATCATAGCAAGGCTCTATATTTAGATGCAATGAAAATCTGCATCGCCTAGCAGTGATTTAAATCACATGTATATATGGTTGTTCGTACCGTATTAAGATAAATCCAGGAAAATTTAGTCTTCTAAAGGCACTCCCGATGAATACACACAACAAAGACAAGCGCAACGGCTAAGCTTCGCCCCTCAACCCCATAACCCCACATAGCTAAGGGCGGTGCCCCGGAAGAATGACCTTCCGGGGCACCGCCCTTTAGCTATCGCAAAGACTTATTCGGCCTGAAATATTGAGTTTAGAACTTCGTGCCGGTCAGACGCTCATACGCCTCAACGTAACGAGCACGAGTCTTCTCCACAACCTCCTCAGGCAGGTGCGGCACGTTATCCGAACCGTCCCAACCCGACTCCGGCGAACGCAGCCAGTCACGCACATACTGCTTATCGAAGCTCGGCTGCGCATGACCAGGCTCGTACTGCTGAGCATCCCAGAAACGCGAAGAGTCCGGAGTCAAAACCTCATCACCCAGGGTAATCTCACCGCGGTACGAATCAGTACCGAACTCCATTTTGGTATCCGCCAGAATAATGCCCTGCTCACGAGCAATCTTCTCCGCAGTGGTGTAAAGGCTCAGGCTCAGCTCCTCCAGGCGCTCACCCACCGGCTGGCCAACCTCAGCGTACAGCTCCTCACGGGTCACCAGCTCATCATGCTCACCCACCTCAGCCTTACCGGTCGGAGTAAAAATCGGGGTGTCCAGGCGGGAACCATCCACCAGACCCGCAGGCAGCTTCACACCAGCAATCTCACCGGTCTCGTTATACGCCGCCAGGCCCGAACCGGTCAGGTAACCGCGCACAATGCACTCCACCGGGAACATGTTCAGGGAGCGGCAAATCATCGCGCGACCAGCCACAACATCCGGAACGTCAGTGGACAGCACGTGGTTCGGAACCTGCTTAAGCTGCTCAAACCACCACAGGGACATCTGAGTCAGAATCTTGCCCTTATCCGGGATCTCGGTGGGCAGAATACGGTCAAACGCGCTAATACGGTCCGAGGCAACAACCATGACCGAACCGGCACGCAGCTCAGCGTCATCATTGACGGTCAAGCCGGTAGCGTCAAAACGTTCCTCATTCGGAACGTACAGGTCGCGGACCTTACCGGAATAAATGTGAGTCCAGCCCGGGATTTCCACGGGGTTAGAACGAGAAGTCATGAGAATTTCTCCTGATGAGGTGGTGTGATGTGGATGCAAAAAGTCTGTGTAATTACAATACCGCGACAGGCACGGCTCCCGATAGTGCCAATCAGTCATCAATACGGCACAATCTTGAGAACCCAACCTACCCCGGTCGCCGCCGACAGCACCCCGAGCCGAGGAAATGAACCCGGGAAAAGCTGAGGCTGCGAGGGATAAAGAAGCGAGTGGCAAAGAAGCGACCGGCTCCCCCACCCTCAAGCGGGGAAGCCGGTCACCTTAGGTTTTAGCCGCGCGGAGCGGGAATGTGGATGCGGTTCTCCACAGCCTTCAGCGCAATATCGGTGCGGTACTGCGCGCCAGCCCAGGAGATAGCGCGAACGCCCTCGTAGGCGGCGTCGCGGGCGGCGCCCAGGTTCTCACCGAGCGCCACGACGGCCAGCACGCGGCCGCCGGCGGTGTGGATTTCCTCGCCGGAAACCACGGTGCCCGCGTGAATCACGTGCACGCCCTCCAGCGCGTTTGCCTCATCCAGACCGGAGATGACGTCACCCTTGCGGGGAGTGTCCGGGTAGTTCTCGGCAGCCATAACCACGTCAACCGCGGTGCGGGGATCCCAATCCAGCTCGGTACCCTCAGAAATTTCACCGCGAGCAGCCGCGCGCAGCAGCTGACCCAGCGGGGTGCGCAGACGCGCCAGAACCGCCTGGGTTTCCGGGTCACCAAAGCGCGCGTTGAACTCGATAACGCGCACGCCGCGGCTGGTCACAGCCAGACCGCAGAAGAGCACGCCCACGAACGGGGTGCCGCGCTCAGCCATACGAGCCACGGTCGGGCGGGCAACCTTCTCCACGATCTCCTGCACGAAGCCCTCGGGCAACCAGGGAAGCGGGGTGTAGGCGCCCATACCACCGGTGTTCGGGCCCTCGTCGTTGTCGAAAATGCGCTTGAAGTCCTGAGCCGGGGACAGCGGCAGAACGTTCTTGCCGTCAGAGATGACGAAGAGGGACACCTCGGGGCCGTCCAGGAACTCTTCGATGACCACGGTGCCGCCGGCGTTGAAGCAAGCCTGAGCGTGCTCCAGTGCCGCGGCGCGGTCCTCGGTCACCACAACACCCTTACCTGCAGCCAGGCCGTCGTCCTTCACCACGTAGGGCGCACCGAACTCGTCCAGTGCAGCCTGCGCCTCAGCGGCGTTCGATGCCACGTAGGCGCGGGCGGTCGGTACGGAAGCCTCTTCCATGACCTGCTTAGCGAACGCCTTGGAACCTTCCAGCTGTGCGGCAGCTGCGGAGGGGCCGAAAACGTCAAAGCTCGCCTCACGCAGTGCATCGGAGACACCTGCGACCAGGGGCGCCTCCGGGCCGATAACGACCAGGTCGGCGTTCAGTTCGCGTGCCAGGGCGGTTGCCTGGGCGGGATCATTCGCATCAATTGCGTGGACGGGAACATCCTGGGCAATGCCGGCGTTGCCGGGGGCGCTGTGCACCTCGGTTACCTCAGGGTCGCGCAGAAGCGCTCGAATAATTGCGTGTTCGCGGCCGCCGGGGCCCAGTACCAAAACCTTCATAGTATTTAGGGTACCCGGTACCCTCTCAAAAATGTGAGCTGAGCACACTAAAAATGCGGCCCTTCTCATGTAGCGGCACATTCGCAAGAATGCACGCTAGAGAAGAGCCGCACTGCTCGGCAACCGAAGCTACCGAATCAAGCTAAAAGCACTAGATGAGGGCAGTAATGGCAGCCAGGCCACCGAAAAGAATACCGGGAGCGTTCGCAATGATAATCGGAACATCCTTCTTGGGGCGCCACAGGCCGTACAGCAACCAGAGAGTGCAGTTCACAGCAGCAACCAGAGGCTGGATCCAGTCACCCTTGTGACCGTTCAAGTTACCGATAATCTGCGGGAAGTAGAACACGTACATGAGCACTGCAGTCACAGAAGCAACGCGAGCCAGGATGGGGAAGAACTTTGCGTGGAATTCAGAATCCACGCCCACGCCACCCTTGTGGGAGACGTTCTGTGCGGAGGTGTTTGCGGAGGTGTTGTTCTGCTCTGCCATGGATGTACTCCTTTACATGGTTTGCCGCTCACCAATCAAGAGTGAGTTGAGGGGTGAGGGGCGTTAAGGATGCATATTCGTACCGGGTCGCACCTAGCTATTTATTCCTAGGTTTGTGGTCGACCCCTAAGGACTGCATCAATTTCCTACTGGATACATTACGCCCGTTCTCAGATCGCATAGTGGGGCGCGCCGGAGATGATGAGATTTTGAGTAGATACACTCATAGCTCATCGATTGACGGGGGTGGGGATTTGCTCATCTGCCGCTGCCTTGGTCATCGCCGTATTCGTGAGGCGGTACGTCGAGGCTCCGGAATGGTTCATCGGAGCATCGATCGTGGTCGGTCCTATGCGGTGCTGGGTTTTTCGGTTCGTGCGGGCTGTGCCTCGCTCACGTACCTTAGCCTGTTGCGCTTGAGCACACTTCAATTGTAAATATGAGTTACTCATAAATTCAACCCGGAATGAACGTGAACCTCTTCACACGCCACTCCCTATATATTGTCTCCGCCCCATGCCAGCCTCCAGACCACCCAACACATAAATAGGGCGATGCAATACGCCCCGTTTAAACTAGAAGAATGACCAACAGCACCACCTCACAGGCCACCACTCACACCACCCAGCAGAGTAGCGCCTTCGACGTAGAACTCGCGCAGCTCACCCGCAATAACCTCGTGGAGGCACGCCACCGCGGCCGCCTCATTCTGCTCAGCCCCGACGGCGAAATTCAGCTTGCCCTCGGCGATATTCACGAGCCCTTCTACCTGCGCTCCGCCGCCAAGCCGCTACAGGCCATCGGCTCCATGAAGGCGGGCGCACCCCTACGCGGCTCCCAGGTCGCCATCGCCTGCGGCTCGCACAGCGGGACCTTCGAGCAGATGCGCGCCGTGCAGGACGTACTCACCCAGGGCAGCACCGAAACCAACCCGCTCACCCCCGCAAACCTGGCGCTCAAGCCCGCGCTCCCCTCCGATAAGCAGGCACGCCAGGCAATGATTCAGGCAAACCTGGCGCACACTCCCCTAGCGCACCCCTGCTCCGGCAAGCACGCCGCATTCCTGTGGGCGTGCACCGCCAAGCTCGAGCGCGGCGACCTGGAAGAGGGCTCGCAGAACTGGACCCTGCACAACTACCTCGACCCCAACCACCCGCTGCAGCAGGTCATCACCGAAGAGATTGAGGCGTTCACCGGCGAACCGGTAGCCGCCATCGGCGTGGACGGTTGCGGCGCGCCCGTGCACGCGGTTTCCCTGCTGGGTGCCGCACGCGCCTACTCGGCCCTCGGTGCGGCAATCCGTAATCTCGGGGCGGATGCGCGCGCCTCCACGGTCGCCACCGCCATGGTGGACTACCCCGAGCTGATTCAGGCACCCGGCTACCCCGACACCGTACTCAGCGAAGAGCTGGATGCCATCGTCAAGAGCGGCGCGGAGGGCGTGCTCTGCATCGGCCTGCGTTCGGGCGCGTCCGTGGTGGTGAAGATGAGCGACGGTTCGCACCGCGCCATGTACGCCGTAGCGCTGCGTGCACTGGTTGCTGGCGGATACCTGAGCGCCGAGGAATGCGAGCGCCTGCTCGTGCTGGTGGTTCGCCCCGTGACCGGCGGATACGCGGACGGCAAGCCGGTTGAGGTCGGCGAGCTGCGCGTTCATGATGATCTCTTCGCGGACGGGGAGCTCTCCACTGAAGCCCCGGAGGAAAAGTAGCCGTGACGATTCGACGCAAAACCAGCGAAGAAGCGGGCATGGCGGCAGTACGTGAGGTGCGTGCGCTCTTCGCTTCCTTTGATTCCGAGCCTTCCGAAACCGTTCCCGTACCCGCTGAACTAAAACGGGCATTCGCCGCGCTCCCCCGTTCCGTGCGCGCTACTTTCGTGCGTTTCACCCTTGAAGAGCTGGCAACCCTCGCCCCCGGCAATAGCGTGGAGGTGCGCGTACCCCCGCTGGGCGTGACCCAGTGCGTGGCGGGCCCCCGCCACACGCGAGGCACCCCGCCCTCGGTCGTGGAGACCTCACCCGCGGTTTGGGCGGCACTCGTGCTGGGTGCGTGTTCGTGGGAGCAGGCGGTTGCCACCGGGGTACTCGACGCCTCCGGCGAGCGTAGCGACCTCTCTACCCTGCTGCCGCTCTTTTAAGTACTACTTAAGACCCCAAGTTTTCGCGGCTTCTGTAGCCTTCTGCCGCCAGAAGCCGCTAATAGCCGTCCATACTGAGGTATTTAGCGTATCCTTCACCACGTCTAGACTGAAACCCGGTACACTTTTAAGGGTCTGGTGTATGCTACCGCACACACAGGCAGGTGCGAGTACAGAAACACACATCCGTCTTGCGCCCGCGCAGACGCATCCGCAGTCCCATCGTCGAAAAGACAGTGAATTGATTCGCCCCGACGGAAAACTCACTCACGACCTCGATCCGATTGACCACGGCCCCAAGGACGCCTGCGGCGTCTTCGGCGTCTGGGCACCCGGCGAGGACGTGGCAAAGCTAACCTACTACGGCCTGTACGCACTCCAGCACCGCGGCCAGGAATCAGCAGGTATCGCAACCAGCAACGGCAAACGTATCCACGTGTACAAAGATATGGGACTCGTCTCCCAGGTCTTTGACGAAGCCACCCTCAGCTCCATGCCCGGCGACCACGCTATCGGCCACGCCCGATACTCCACCACCGGCGCATCCCACTGGGCTAACGCACAGCCCACCCTCGGTACCACCCCGCACGGCACGCTCTGCCTGGCGCACAACGGTAACCTCACCAACTCGGCTGACCTTTACGACCGAGTGATTGCTAAGAACGGCGGCAAGCCTCCCAAGCACGGCGAGCTCGCCCAGGGCAACACCACCGACACCGCGCTCGTCACCGCCCTGCTGGCGGAGCACGACTTCGATTCCCTCGAAGAAGCAGCGCTCGACCTGCTGCCCACCCTGCGCGGTGCTTTCTGCCTCACCTTCATGGATGAGCACACCCTCTACGCCGCACGCGACCCGCAGGGCGTTCGCCCCCTCGTGCTCGGTCGCCTGGAGCGCGGCTGGGTTGTCGCCTCCGAAACCGCGGCACTCGATATTGTCGGCGCGTCCTTCGTGCGCGAAGTTGAGCCCGGCGAATTCATCACTATCGACGAGAACGGCCTGCGTTCCCAGCGCTTCGCTGAGGCAAAGCCTGCCGGCTGCGTCTTCGAGTACGTTTACCTCGCGCGCCCGGACACCACCATCTCCGGCCGTAGCGTCTACGAATCCCGCGTAGAAATGGGCCGTCAGCTCGCCCGCGAACACGCTGTTGAAGCTGACCTGGTCATGCCTACCCCCGAATCCGGTGTTCCCGCCGCGATTGGTTACGCCGAAGAGTCAGGCATTCCTTACGGTAACGGCCTGGTCAAGAACGCTTACGTGGGTCGAACCTTCATTCAGCCCTCGCAGACCATCCGCCAGCTGGGTATTCGACTCAAGTTGAACCCGCTGAAGTCCGTGGTGGCGGGTAAGCGCCTCGTCGTGATTGACGACTCCATTGTTCGCGGTAACACCCAGCGCGCCCTCGTGCGTATGCTCCGCGAAGCCGGCGCGAAGGAAGTGCACGTTCGTATTTCCTCCCCGCCCGTGAAGTGGCCCTGCTTCTACGGTATTGACTTCGCTTCCCGCGCAGAGCTGATTGCGAACGGCCTGTCCGTGGACGAAATCGCTTCCTCCCTGGGTGCCGATTCCCTCGGCTTCATCTCCCAGGACGGCATGATGGCAGCCACCGAGCAGCCCGCCGAAAACATGTGTACCGCATGCTTCACCGGCGAATACCCGATTGAGCTGCCCAGCGAGGAACGACGCGGCAAGTCCCTCTTCGATTCCGAAGAGAAGGGCAAGGGCGGCCCCCTCGCCGGCAAGGCGGCAGAGGTGACCGTGGAACGCCCCGTCCCCTCCAAGCCCGAGCACGCCGAGGCTGTCTCCATCGAAACCCGCGAAGGCACCGAAACTCTCGAGACGAAGTTCGACGCCTCCGCAGTACAGATTGCTGCAGACGACGCCGGCATGGGCATGTGCAACCCCGGCCCCGACGCCGACCTCGAAGCACTGCTCACCGAGCAGGACCGCACCCCCGCAAACTCCTCCGCTACCACTACCCCGAAGGAATCCTAAATGAGCGAGAACACCACCACCGTAACCTACGCGAGCGCAGGCGTTGACGTAGAGGCTGGCGATCGCGCCGTTGAGCTGATGAAGGGCGCTATCAAGGCGACCCACAACTCCTCCGTCGTTGGTGGCGTGGGCGGCTTCGCGGGCCTGTACGACGTCTCCGAGCTGGTCAAGTACCGCAAGCCCTACCTGGCTACCTCCACCGACGGTGTGGGCACCAAGGTCGCTATCGCGCAGGCTCTGGATATTCACGACACCATCGGCTACGACCTGGTCGGCATGGTCGTGGACGACATCGTCGTGTGCGGCGCTAAGCCCCTGTTCATGACCGACTACATTGCCACCGGCAAGGTTGTTCCCGAGCGCATCGCTGACATCGTTCGCGGTATTGCTGGCGCATGTGCACAGGCTGGTACCGCCCTGGTTGGCGGCGAAACCGCTGAGCACCCCGGCCTGCTGGCTGAAGACGAGTACGACGTTGCGGGCGCAGCAACCGGCCTGGTTGAGGCTGATGAGCTGCTCGGCCCGGACCGCGTGCGCGAAGGCGACGTGCTGATTGCTATGGCGTCCTCCGGTATTCACTCCAACGGCTACTCCCTGGTCCGTAAGGTCCTGAACGTTGCCGGTTGGGGCCTGGAGCGTCAGGTGGACGAGCTGGGCCGCACCATCGGTGAGGAACTGCTCGAGCCCACCCGCGTGTACGCTGCGGACTGCCTGGACCTGGCGGCGGCATTCCCCGTCAACGGTGAAGACGGCACCACCGGTAGCGGTGTGCGCGGCTTCTCGCACGTGACCGGCGGCGGCCTGGCTGCTAACCTGGCTCGCGTTCTGCCTCAGGGCCTGGAGGGCCGCGTGGACCGCTCCACCTGGCAGATTCCCGCCATCTTCTCCCTGATTGGTTCGCTGGGCAACGTACCCCTGGCTGACCTGGAGCGCACCCTGAACCTGGGTGTGGGCATGATCGCTATCGTTGACCCCTCCGTGGCTGAGGCTGCTACCAAGCGCCTGAACGACCGCGGTATCCCCTCCTGGATTATGGGTGATGTTGTTGCCGCCGGTGAGCCCGAGGCTAACAACCCCGATTACGTTCAGGGCGCTAAGGGCGTGGACGGCGGCGCGGTTCGCCTGCTGGGCTCCTACGCTTCCTAAGGACGCTTTCTCCAGTAGGTAGCGAGCGCCAGCTTGCTGGTGCTGATGATTCTATAGACCGGGGCGGTCACCCATGCGGTGGCCGCCCCGGTCTGTGTGTGTCTACCGGCGGTGCGCGCTGTCCCGTGTGTTTGATGCCAGCTTTTTATTTATTTTCACGCGTATTTCAGGCTATTTTTATTTTTTGCTATCAACTGCATTTTTAATGCATTCTAGTGCTTACACCACAGTGTTAAAACATTTATTTTTCTCCCCGGCTCGCAAGAGGCACCGCATAGCCCACATCGCATACCCTAACCCTCAAGCTTTACCTACATAAACTCTCAACTATTGGGCACTATTCAGCCTCCACAGGTTGATTTTCTGCACATTAACCCGCGAAAAGTACCTCAAAAATCCCTCAAGCTCACCCTGAGGTGATACCTTAGAAACGTACGTTGCACACCGTCCAAAAAGAGTTCTTTCGGTACGAAAAAGGGTCAAAGAAACGCTATTCCCTCACCCCATTCATTACTTCAGCGCGCCCAAAAAGGCCTCTTTTACTGCCCCGTAAAAACCCTATACGCACCTCGCGCACCTACAGACGGAAACACCAGTACACATCACACAGTCCGCATACCACCTACATCAGGAGAACCAGATGAGGCTTCCATACATCGGCGCGCAGCGCACCGAAACACCTCCTCGCCCCTGCACCCGCCGCAAGCGCCCCGCACGCGCAGCCATGAGCCTGCTCGCCGCCGGCGCAATCCTCTTCGGAGGCGACCTGCCCGCCGTCCTCGCGCAGGCACCCAGCGACGAAGCCATCCTGGCAGCAGCTCAGGCGGCACCCCAGATTGAAGGCCCCGTCAGCCCCCTCACCCTCACACGCAACGGCGTAGCACGCCCCACCACCCCCACCGCGGCGGCACCCGGCACGCTCCCCCAGCAGAACTTCGACCGATTCATCGTCACCTACACCCAGGAAGCCAAGCAGCGCAAAATGCTGCGCGACGGCGAGTGGGACGCAGTCCGCGGCATTGTTGACGACATCATGGACACCGTCGATGTCGTCAGCGAAGCACTGAACGTCGACACCAAGTTCCTGCACAACACCTCCACCGATGACGCCGTCATCCAGACCTCCAAAACCCTCAACAAAAACGAGGCGAAGGAGTTCATGGCGAAGGTTGCCTCCGACCCGGATGTAGCCTCCGTCGAGCCCGACTACATCAACTACCCCGCCGCAGAGGGCGACATCACCTTCCAGTACAACGACCCGCAGTACAGCAAGCAGTGGAACCTCACCAACCCCACCACCGGCGTTCAGAACACCGGTAACGCGCGCCTGCGCCGCGGCGCAAACGTGAAGGTCGCCGTACTCGATACCGGCTACGTGCCGCACCCCGATCTGGTTACCGGTATGGCGAACGGCTACGACTTCGTCAGCGACCCGCTCAGCGCCCGCGACGGCAACGGCCGCGATCCCAACCCCCTGGATGAAGGCGACTACGCACCCTACAACCTCTGCAAGGACCAGGCGAACGCCCACACCTCCACCTGGCACGGCACCCACGTGGCGGGCATTATCGGTGCCCGCGGTAACAACGGCATGGGCATCGTCGGCGTCGCCGACCTCGCCCGCGTGCAGCCCGTGCGCGTGCTGGGCCGCTGTGGTGGCCGCACCTCCGACATTGCCGACGCGATTATCTGGGCAGCCGGCGGACACGTTGACGGCGTGCCGGACAACACCTACCCCGCCAAGATCATCAACATGTCCATCGGCACCGTAACCCGGTGCCCCGCCGCCTACCAGCGCGCCATCGACATTGCACGCTCCAAGGGTGCACTCGTGGTCGCCGCGGCGGGTAACGGCAACACGGAAGCATCCAAGTACGCGCCCGCCAACTGCATGGGCGTCATCACGGTTGGCGCAACCACCAAGGAAGGCAAGCGAGCGTCGTTCTCCAACTACGGCACGAGGGTCAATATCTCCGCACCCGGTGAGAACATCCTCTCCCTGTCCGTGAACAGCCTCGACCGCCCGGATAACACCAAGTTCACCTACGTCTACGAGAGCGGCACCTCCATGGCGGCGCCGCACGTCTCCGCACTCCTGGCGCAGCAGCTGGTCAACGGCACCTCCATGACCACTCAGCAGGTCGAGAGAGCATTCACCCTCGCGGGAGGTAATCGCATCAAATGCGACAAGGTCTTCTGCAGCCGCGGCATTATCAACAGTTTCAACCTGGCGAAAAAGGCTGGAAACCTGGACGCGAACGGCAGGGTGACCTATCTGCGACCGCGCAAGATCATTTCTAAGGGCCTGAGCGCCGGAGCATCTAACACCAAGATTGCGGACGATACCGGTGAAGCTACAGAGGCAACTACTACCGCAACAGCGCAGGCGGCAGGAACCAACGGCGAGACCCTCACCGGCGACTACGACCGAATTCCCGGCGCACCCGCCATGGAAATCCCCGAAGACGCCCAGGTCCAAGACCTGAACGGTGACGCCGAGCCCGTCACCCAGGACGAGCCGCTGGTCACCAACCCCGCACAGAAGCCCCGCGAAGCAGACGATCAGCACTAAGCTACCCGTAGCGTAGACAGACCCGGTTCACGGGCATAGCGAAGCCCCCGATGAGAGAAATCATCGGGGGCTTTTCGTATCTAAAAAGAGTTTCGACTAGCGGTGATTACCGGAAGCGAAACCCAAGTAACCACTGCTCGGGTAGGTGTTCGCAGAAGAACCGTACCAGGAGCGGTAACGCGGAGTGTGACCGTGACGCGGACGCGACGGGTACGAGGGGCGAGTCACCGGGCGGGACGGGCGGGTCACCGGACGGTTAGTCTTCGGAGCCGGGGTCGCCTTAGGCGCGGGAGCCTGCTGACGCTTAGCGTCCTCTTCAGCCTTCTTGCGGGCCGCTTCCTCGGCCGCCTTCTTACGTGCGGCCTCCTCCTCAGCCTTCTTACGTGCCGCCTCAGCTGCGGCGGCATCCGCAGCCTCACGGTCGGAACGGACCTGCTGAACCGCGCGCGCCGCATTCACAATGCCGGAACCACACGCAGACTGGTCGCACTCAACACCCTGAGAGGTGGACTGCAGAACCTTCTTCGCCTGAGCGTAGGTCAGCTTCGGATCAACCGACTTCATGAGCGCCACAATACCGGCAACATGCGGTGCCGCCATGGAAGTGCCCTGGTACTCGGCGTAGTCAGCCTTACCGGGAGCGGTCTTGCCAGCGTTCAGGGTGGAGAGGATTCCGCCACCCCAGTAGCGGCGGTCGCCACCGGGGGCACTCACGTCCACGCGGGAGCCGTAGTTAGAGAAGTAGGAGCGCTTGCCGTTCTTATCGGTCGCGCCCACGGTGATGACGTCCTCGCAGTTGCCGGGGCTGGACTTCGACGCGTCAAAGTTATTGTTACCCGCAGCGACAACCACGCTGGAGCCGCGCTTATTCGCCTGGGCAATCGCCTGGCGGTACGGGGTGGTGCAGGTGCCCTCGCTACCGATGGACATGTTAATGACCTGGGCGGGGTTCTGGTTTGCGGGAACGCCGCGCACGCTACCACCGGCAGCCCAAATGATGCCATCGGTGATGTCCGAGTCGAAGCCACCGCAGGCGCCCAGAACGCGCACGGGCACGATCTTCGCTTCGGGTGCCACGCCGGCAATGCCCTCGTTGTTATTCGCGATAGCGGCAATAGTGCCCGCCACGTGGGTGCCGTGCCAGTCGGAGGCGGTCGCCTTCGAACCGGTGAAGCACTGGTTATCTACGGTCCAGTTGCCGGCGTCGGTCGGGTCGGAGTCGCGGCCGTCGCCGTCATTGGAGAACGCCGATTCGGCAATGAAGTCGTAGCCGGGCAGCACGTTAGCGTCCAGGTCCGGGTGGGCGGTAATGCCGGAGTCCAGCACCGCCACGGTCACGCCCTTGCCGCGGGTGGTGCCCCACGCCTCCAGCGCAGAGACGCCCTTCTCACCGGTGAGGGACCACATGCGGTTCATCTTCGGGTCGTTGATCTTGACGGTCTCCGAGGTGTTGTCCACGGTGGCGTAGCGGCGCATATCGGGCGACACGGAGGCGACCTTGGAGTTCGCGCTCAGGGCGTTCATGTACTGCTGCGCCTGCGCGGGGGTGAGCTCCGCGGAGGTGGTGACCACGCTGGCATCCAGCGCGGTGGAGCGGACGTAGCTGGTCTTAATGTTCAGCAGCTCGTCAATGCTCTGCACCTCGGAGCTGATGCCCGCGTAGAGTGCGTCGCTCCAGGTTGCCTGCTGGGTACCGGCGGCTGCGGACCAATCAATCTGGTCTGCGGTGGCGTCAGCGGAGGCGGCGTTCTTCGCTTCATCGGTGTAGGTGATGATGAAGCGGTTGTATGCCACGGGCGCGGACTGGGTGGTGTTAGAAGTCTGTGCCGCCGCAGAAGCCTGGGTTGCGTGGGTAGCCTGCGCGGTGGGTGCCGCCACGGCGGGGATCACGCTTGCCGAGAGCAGGCAGGTTGCGGTGACGAAGCTGAGCAGGGAACGCTGGGAGGCGCGTGCCTGCGAGGGGCGAGCAATGCGAAGCATGGACGTCCTTGAGGTGAGTGGTACCGGGTGCGCACGATGCGGCGTAGCGTTGCCGACTCGCGTTGAGGGCGCAGAGTGAGGTGTGTGCTCGGTACGAGTGAATATGGAAGAGTGAGATGTTAGCGCTGTGCGGTGTTTTCGTCGCACGTATCTGCTGGGTAGATGTCGTTGTGCGGGGTGGTTGATGCATGGCGCTGTAGTGCGTGGTGTCTGCGCTGTGGCCTGTGGGGCTACTGAGGGTAGCCCCACATTGTGCATGCACGGGTACGCACCGTGAGATACTCTAGCACCCTTTTGGGGTTACTTTATGAATAAAATAACCTTTGTGATGCAGGTCATTTTATGCATAGATGAGTAAAACTTAAATCACTACTTTAAGTCGCGAGAATATTCCGACTAGGCATTTCTTTATCTGCATTTACATGAAAGAAAAATCTCATTATTTACGCCACACTATCGAGTTTTAGCCCCGCCAAACATAGAAAAAGGTGCTAGGATAGCGATATCTCACCACATAAACTACTTCCGATGAACTCCCGCACGGGGGTTTAGAGAAAAATACACATCAATGCAGTGATGTGCATTTTCTTTTTCTATTCGCTCCTCACAAGCAAATATGCAAAAGAATGCAAATATTTTCTCGAAGGTGCATTTATGTGAGTGGATGACCAACCCACTTGCCGCTTCCGGCACTCACATACGCAAAGGACCCCGATGTCTTTTACCACTCACCCCTCAGCGCGCGGTGTCGCACGCACCGCGCTGAGCCTGGGCACCGCCGCAGCACTCGTCACGACCCTGGGCGCCCCCGCATCCTTCGCGGCACCCGCCAAGGCTAACGGAGCCGAGCGCGCCAAGGCGCACACCACCATTTCCTCCCTCAGCTCCGCACAGCAGAAGGCAGGCTTCAACCGATTCGTTATCACCTACACCGATAGCGCTCTGAACGCAGGTGGCATCAACTGGGCAAGCCCCGCAGGCACCCAGGTTGCCACCTGGAACGATGCCCTCTACCAGGGTCTCACCTCCGAGGTGAAGAGCGTCGATGACCTCTTCAAAATCAAGACCAGCTACGTACGCACCACCGCTCAGAAGGCAACCGTGGTGACTCTCTCCTCCAAGCTCACCGCGGAGCAGGCAGAGAAGTACATGGCGGCGCTGAGCTCTAACCCCTCCGTCGCGTCGGTTGAGCCCGACCTGCTGCGCCGCTCCAACGCACGCACCCGTACCGCCGCAAACTCCAAGGTCGCTCAGGTAGCCCAGGCTGCCCAGGCGTCGAACCAGGTTGTGGCGCCGAACGACACCCTCTACCCGCAGCAGTGGAACCTGCACGGCACCAAGGGTCTGGCTACCCCCGAAGCGTGGAAGACCACCCAGGGTGCCGGCGTGACCGTTGCTGTGATTGACTCCGGCATCGTCAAGCACCCCGACCTGGACGCTAACGTCCTGCCCGGCTACGACTTCATCACCGAGCCCTCCATTGCTCGTGACGGCAACGGCCGCGACTCCGACCCGACCGACCAGGGCAACTGGGAAGAAGCGGGCGTCTGCGGTGCTGATGCAGAGGCAAGCGAGTCGAACTGGCACGGCACCCACGTTGCCGGCTCCATCGCGGCGATTATGAACAATAAGCGCGGTATCGTCGGCGTGGCACCCTCCACCAAGATCCTGCCCGTGCGTGCCCTGGGCATGTGCGGCGGCTACGACTCCGACATTGCGGATGCAATGGTTTGGGCAGCCGGCGGCACCGTTGAAGGCGTTCCTGCGAACTCCAACCCCGCCAAGATCATTAACCTCTCCCTCGGCGGCGAAGGCACCTGCCCCGCAACCTACTCCAAGGCTATTACTGAAGTGAACAAGCGCGGCGCGATTCTCGTTGTCGCTGCTGGTAACGATGGTCAGGACACTTCCAAGGTCGCTCCGGCTAACTGCGGCGGTTCGATCGTGGTGGGCGCTACCGACCAGAACGGTAAGCGTAGCGACTTCTCCAACTACGGCAAGCTTGTTGATGTGAGCGCCCCCGGCAGTAGCATCATGTCCACCGTGGACCTGGGCACCACCGTTTCCAAGGGTGCGGGCTACACCGAGTACGACGGCACCTCCATGGCGGCACCCCAGGTTGCTGGCGTGATTGCTCTAATGAAGTCCGTGGATCCCTCGCTGAACGCTGAGCGTGCAAAGCAGATTCTGAAGCAGAGCTCCAAGCCACTCACCTGCGATGTGAACGCTTGCGGCTCCGGCATTGTGAACGCGGCGAGCGCGCTGGCTATGGTGCAGGGCAAGAAGGACCCGAACCCTGTTGCGAAGCCCTGGCCGAAGCGTGCACCCAAGCACCCGACCCGTGCGGCACGTGTTGGTTACGTGACCAACCCGGCTGTTAACCACAACCCGCCGTTCCTGATTACTGCTCACGGCCTGATTCCCGGCCAGTAATCGGCGCGTTATCCTTTAGAAGCCGGTGAGCCTATAGGCTTCTGAATGCCAATATGCACAAAAAGCCCCCGTTGAGTTTTGAACTGCCTCCCGTTTCTTGGACAACGAAAATAAAGTCCAAGAAACAGGAGGCTTTTCATGTCTATAAATCTGGGAATGAGACACGATCGTTTGCTTCGGAAACAGGCAGCGCAAATGTTTGAGAAGGGATTTGGCTATGGTGTAACCGCCAGCAGGCTTGGTGTGTCTGCCGCGACTG
>NZ_KV817371.1:0-499 GCF_001814645.1 Rothia sp. HMSC076D04
CCCGGAGCCACTTGGCAACGATGCCGCACCCACTACGCCGCTAATCTCATGTCGGTGACCCCCAAAGCACTATGGCCCGCCGTCAAAGCGATGCTGCACTCGGTGTACGACCAACCCGACGCAGCATCGGTCAACGCACAATACGACCGGCTCTTGGACTACGTCCACGACAAGCTCCCCGCCGTGTGTGATCACCTCGATCAAGCCAGGGCAGACGTCCTCGCCTTCGCGTCCTTCCCAACCGGGGTGTGGACCCAGATCTGGTCCAATAACCCCAATGAACGCCTCAACCGCGAAATCCGCCGACGCACCGACACCGTGGGAATCTTCCCCAACCGACAAGCAATCATCCGCCTAGTCGGAGCCGTCCTCGCCGAACAAAACGACGAATGGGCCGAAGGCCGACGCTACCTCAGCCTCGACATCCTCACCAAATCACGACTCACACCACAACCCACCGGGCAGGAGGACACCCCACTCCAACTCAGCGCATAACCCA
>NZ_KV817372.1:0-29226 GCF_001814645.1 Rothia sp. HMSC076D04
AGCGTCCGTAGTCTTGACTCACCAAACCAACATTTGCCAACATGTTGTATTTACTCTCAGAAGAAGCACCCTTATACGTTATGCTCCCCTGGGCAATTGGTGTAATTCCAAGAATTGCATTTATTAGCGTTGTTTTTCCCGCGCCCGAGGCACCAACTACTGCAATCATTTGATTATTCATCAGCTCAAGATTAATATCTTTAAGCGCAAAAGACGACGCGCCCTCATACTGAACGGATACATCTTTGCATATAATTTTTGAAATATTTTCACGGTTAGGGTTAGAAGTTTTTATCTCAGAAGCATGGTCGTAAGTATCAGAGTCGCATACCCTTCGGAATTGCTGAACAGATAATGCTCCATTAATAATCTGGCCGAATGAATATCCCACCTCTTGGGTCGCGTTAACACAGGCAATGATTCCAATCAGCGATCCGGCCACATACGATATATCGGCTCCTGAATCCACAAGGAAGTACAGGGACGCAAAAAGTAAGACAGAGCAGAGTAGCCCTGCAACTACGGAGATGATTCCTCTAACACTTTCAAGGCTCAATTCCCTACCGGCTGCCCGGCGTCGCCAGGACGCTACGCGTTGCGAGAAAAATCGGGAGGCTCTCATGAGGTGAAGTTCTTGGGCTCGACTCTGAGCCATCAGATTGTCTAGATAGTAGTTCTCTGCCCGATAATCCTCGTACATTAGGGTGTAGATAGCGTAATCACGTTTAGCGAGAATCACCATTGCAATGGCTAAGGGCAATGAACACAGTGCCGCAAAAATTGCTGCCACAATGCTGACGTTCGCGATATTAAGACAGAGAAGTAACACCATTGCGAAGGCACTCACCAATGTCATAACTGACATGGTGTGAACCTGCAATTCCTGTTTCGATATTGCCTCTCTAGCAGCACGTATATCTTCCTGCGATTTTGTGCTACCTATATCAGATAATGGAAATGTAGATAACCTGTTATTTAACATGCAGTGAACCCGATAATTCACCTTTGATTTGAGGATCAGCATGTTACTTATTACCCAACGTTGGGCAATAATATTAATTCCAACAACAAGGGCAAGCGCAACAATATAAATCCAGGCCGCGCCACCATTCGAACCGCTCAAGGCTGACACTGTATTACCAATCAGCAGAGACTGACTCAAGGGAATGCAGGCGATGACGGCTAGCGATAGGGCGACGCTCACCAGGGTTGTGGGACAGGTTTTCCATGCTAGGCGGAAGGACCAGAGTATAGAAGAAAATAGCTTTTTCATTCTCACCACGCTCACAAAGTCATACTGAACTCATCTTTGAGCCCTACAACTCCTCGATGAGCGGACATCGAAACACTACCCGTGCCTCATTAGTTACCCTACTCCTCACTGAAATATAAAACACACATATTCGCGCGTGTCCAAGAATATTAAGCAGATGTATCTGCGATAGTTCCGGACATCCATGGGTCAGCCGACAGCCCTACCCGCAACACCCCCCAGCCGCCCTTCGTCATAGTCAGTCATATTAAGTTCATATTTCGCCCCAATGTCATGTCCAGAAATATTAGGACATCAACCGCCGTATCCCTTGCATGCCCTCGGAAGCGGTGGGTAAAGTGAAAGCGTTATCTATCAAGAGCGACCGAGAGATCTGGCTCGTCGACGTCGCAGCAACCTCGCCAGTATCCCCCACCGTCACGGTGCAGGGTACGGACAAGGTGCTCCCGCCAGAACCGATAGAGAAGAATACCCTTCGGCACCCCTTGATGATGCGCACCCGTAAACCGGTGGCGCGCATCCTGCAGAAGAATTCGCGCACCCTCCCGGTGCGTATCTATCGGGTGAACACGAAGGATGGTTATGACGACAGTTCACCCGGCTCTTTCTTTTGAGCTGTTCCCTCCGCGCTCACACGCGAGCTGTGAGTCGCTGATTCGCACCATTGCGGAGCTTGAGGGTACCAACCCCGACTACGTTTCGGTCACCTACTCCGGTGACGCGAAGCGCCGTCAGAAGACGCTGGCGCTGCTCGACCACCTGGTGCATGAAACCTCCCTCACCCCGCTGGCTCACCTGATTTGTGCGGGCCACTCGGTGCACGAGCTGGAGCGTGCAGTCCGTCTGATTCTGGGTCTGGGCGTGCGCGGCTTCCTGGCGCTACGCGGTGACGTGCAGGAGGGTCAGGTTTCTGAACTTCCTTTCGCCCGCTACCTGGTGGAGCTGATTCGCCGTGTTGAGCGTGAAGATTTCGCCCACCTGGCGGCTGGCAAGGTGTCCATCGGTGTGGCGGCGTACCCGCAGAAGCACCCGGAGTCCGCATCCCTGCTGCAGGATATTGAGATTCTGCTGTCGAAGCAGCGCGCCGGCGCGGATTTCGCTATCACCCAGGTGTTCTTCGAGGATGAGCGCTACAGTGCCCTGGTCGATTCGGCTCGCCTGGCGGGTGTGGATATTCCGATTATTCCGGGCATCATGCCGGTGACCTCCCTGAAGCGCCTGCGGAACCTCTGCCAGATGGCGGGCATGTCGGTTCCGGCGGACCTCGCGTACGCCCTGGAGACGGCAACCAGCAGCGCAGAGCTGCACCGCATCGGCGTGGACTACGCGCTGAACCAGTGCCGCACCGTGATGGATGCGGGCGCACCGGGCTTGCACTTCTTCACCTTCAACGAGCATGCCGCGGTGCTGGACGTTCTGGACCAGCTGGACCTGCCCCGATACAGCAACCGTTTCTCCCAGCCCCTGAGCGAGCTGGAATTCGCCTAAACGCGACCTGCTCCACCCGGCGCGGATGCGCCACCCAAGTTTCCCCCAAAGTACCCCGGGAGCGTCCCGCGGATCTCGGCCCCATCGACGGGGCCGGCAGGGCCCGCTGATTCTCCCAGTTCTATCCCCAGTAAAGGAAAAAATTATTATGTCGAACACCGCATTCCCCGCCGCCACCATTGTTGGCTACCCCCGCGTGGGCCGCTTCCGCGAGCTGAAGAAGGCTCAGGAGGCTTTCTGGAAGGGCAAGGCAACCCTGCAGGAGCTGCAGGACACCGCCGCTGACGTGCAGCGCACCTACTTCGAGCGCGTGACCGCCGCCGGTCTGAAGGCTGATAACTACTCGATTCCGGCAACCTTCTCCTACTACGACCAGGTGCTTGACGTGGTTCGCCTGTTCACCCTGGTTCCCGAGCGTCTGGCTGAGGCTAAGGATGCACGCGGCCTGCTGGATCTGCCCGGCTACTTCGCACTGGCGCGCGGTACCGAGACCCTGCCTCCTCTGGAGATGACCAAGTGGTTCGACACCAACTACCACTACCTGGTACCCGAGATTGGTGCCGGTACCGAGATTAAGCTGAACCTTGAGGCTATTGACGAGCAGCTCGAGGTAGCAAAGCAGGCTGGCGTGAAGGTTCGCCCGCAGATTGTTGGCCCGCTGACCCTGCTGCTGGGCGCTAAGGCTGAGCAGGGTTCCGCTGAGGACTTCTCCCCCGTTGACCGTCTGGATGAGTTCGTTGCCGCGTACGCTCAGGTGCTGGAGCAGCTGGCTGAGCGCGGTGTTGAGTGGGTTCAGCTGGACGAGCCGGGCCTGACCGTGGACCGTGCCGACAACGCGAAGATTGCGCAGCTGGCTGAGCGCACCTACCGTGCCCTGGCTGCCGGCGAGAAGCGCCCGCAGATTCTGGTGACCAGCCCCTACGGTTCTCTGCGTGAGAACCTGCCGGCGCTGCTGGGTACCGGTATTGAGGCTCTGCATCTTGACCTGGTGCACGGCGTGTACTCGAAGACTGAGCTGGAGTCTGTTTCTGCCGCTGGTGTGCACCTGGTTGCCGGTGTTGTGAACGGCCGTAACGTGTGGCGTGCCGATGTTCGCGCCGCCCTGAAGACTCTGGAGGCGCTGCCCGGCGCATCCGAGGGTGCCGTGTCGGTGGCTTCTTCGACCTCCCTGCAGCACGTGCCGCACGACCTGGCTCTGGAGGACCCCGCCGAGGTTCCCGTGGACGGCCTGGCGTTCGCTGACCAGAAGGTCGCTGAGATTGCTCTGCTGGCTCGTGGCCTGGCTGAGGGTGAGGCTGCTGTTGAGCCGGAGCTGAAGGCTGCCGATGAGGCGCTGGCTCGCTTCGCCGCTGACCCGCGCAAGCACAACGACGAGATTCGTGCCCGCGCCGCAGCTGTGACTCCCGAGGACTTTGACCGCCCGACTATTGACGTTCGCCGCGAGGCTCAGGCTGACCTGAACCTGCCGAAGCTGCCGACCACCACCATTGGTTCTTTCCCGCAGACCGCTGAGATTCGCCGCCGCCGTGCGGAGGCTCGTGCGGGCAAGATTTCCGCTGAGGAGCTGAACGGCTTCCTGCGTGACGAGATTGCTTCGGTTATCGCGCTGCAGGAGGAGCTGGGCCTGGACGTGCTGGTTCACGGTGAGGCTGAGCGTAACGACATGGTTCAGTACTTCGCCGAGAACTTCGACGGTTTCGCAACCACCCGCCACGGCTGGGTTCAGTCCTACGGTTCGCGTTGCACCCGCCCCTCGATCCTGTTCGGTGACGTGAAGCGTCACGGTGAGGGCCTGCGCGGTGAGGCGTTCACCGTTCCGTGGAGCTCCCACGCACAGTCGCTGAGCGATAAGCCGGTCAAGGGCATGCTCACCGGCCCGGTGACGATTCTGGCGTGGTCCTTCGTGCGTGACGACCAGCCCCGCCGCGAGACCGCTAACCAGGTGGCTCTGGCTCTTGCCGACGAGATTGCCGACCTGGAGCAGGCGGGCATCCGCATCATTCAGGTGGACGAGCCGGCTCTGCGCGAGCTGCTGCCCCTGCGCCGCGACGAGCAGCCGCAGTACCTGGACTGGTCGGTGAATTCCTTCCGCCTGGCAACCAGCGCGGTGAAGGATTCCACTCAGATTCACACCCACCTGTGCTACTCGGAGTTCAACGAGATTATCGACTCGATTAACGCTCTGAACGCTGACGTGACCAGCATTGAGGCGGCTCGTTCGCACATGGAGCTGCTGGCTGATATTCCGGAGAGCTTCGTTTCCGGTCTGGGCCCGGGCGTGTGGGACATCCACTCCCCGCGTGTTCCTTCTCAGGATGAGATTGAGTCCCTGCTGAAGGCTGCGATTGGTTACGGCACCATTGCTGACCTGTGGGTGAACCCTGACTGTGGTCTGAAGACTCGTGATTACGAGGAGACCAAGCAGTCTCTGCGTCACCTGGTGGACGCCACCAAGGCGATTCGCGCATCCCTCTAGGAGGCGCCTATTGGTTCCGCTGCCTGCTGCGGGTTGACCGGATGATGGTTTGCTCGCGGTAACCTGCGGCAGGTGGCGGCTGTTCGGCTTCGTGCCGGTATGCGTACCGACTGTATGCCGAGCTTTTGGGGATAGATAACCGACCCGCCCGTACGGTTTTTCTTCTGCACCGTGCGGGCGGGTTTTCTGCATCCTGGAGGGGCTACCGCTTTCTCTGCCACCCGCGTAGCCCGCTGAGGAGCGGCAAAATGCCCCTGAGAAGCGTCTGTACCGGTGAGCCACCATCTGGTGCCGCGCCGGGCATCCTGTGGCTTGGGGGTGTAAGAACATAGAATGGAACCATGACTACTAACTCTGGAATTACTAAAGAATGGGTGGATGAAACCGTCAAGCCGGGCGACGATTTCTTCCGCCACGTCAACGGCAAGTGGCTGGCAACCCACGAAATCCCGGCGGACCGCCCCAAGGACGGCGGCCTGTACACCCTCCGCGATAACGCAGAGAAGCACGTGCGTGAGCTGGTGGAGAAGATCGCGAAGGAGCAGCCGGAGTCCCGTATTGGCGCACTGTACAACTCCTTCATGGATGTTGAGAAGATTGAGGCGGACGGCCTGGAGCCGCTACTGAAGGAAATCACCCCGATTCTGAACTCGGCAACCCCCTCCCACCTGGCTGTGACCTTGGCACTGCTGTCTCGTGCGGGTCTGCCGCAGCTGTTCGCCTGGTACACCAGCAACGACCCGAAGGACCCGAAGAATTACACGTTCTTCCTGTACCAGTCGGGTCTGGGCCTGCCGGATGAATCCTACTACCGTGAAGAGAAGCACGAGGCTGCATGCGCGGCGTATGTTGAGCATATTGCCCGCATGTTCCAGCTGACCGGTCTGGCTGAGGGCTTCGGTCTGACTCCGGAGCAGGCGGCTCAGCTAGTGTTCACTCACGAGTCTGAGCTGGCTCGCCTGCACTGGAACGTCGTGGAGAACCGTGACGCCGAGGCGACCTACAACCCCTACCAGGCGACCGAGCTGGACGAGAAGTTCCCCGGCTTCCCGTTCTCGCAGTGGCTGCTGGCGCTCGGCGCCGACCCGGAGACCCTGGGTCAGGTTATTGTGGCTCAGCCGTCCTTCTTTGAGGGTGCGGCAAAGCTGTTCACCTCCATCCCGCTGATGAGCTGGAAGCTGTGGGCTGTGTGGACTGTTCTGCGTTCGCGTGCGCCGTTCATGTACGACGAGCTGGTTCAGGAGAGCTTCAACTTCTACGGCAAGACCCTTTCCGGCACTCAGCAGATTCGTGAGCGCTGGAAGCGCGGCGTGGGCGCTGTCGAGAAGGCTCTGGGTGAGGAGATTGGCCAGGAGTACGTGGCTGTGCACTTCCCGCCTTCGCACAAGGAGAAGATGCTGGTTCTGGTCGGCAACCTCCTGGAGGCGTACCGCGAGTCTATTGAGTCGCTGGACTGGATGACTGAGGCAACCCGTCAGAAGGCGCTGGAGAAGCTGTCGAAGTTCGTCACCAAGATCGGTTACCCCGATAAGTGGCGTGATTTCTCCGCACTGGAGCTCGTTCCTGGTGACCTGTTCGAGAACCTGCGCCGTACCGGTGCGTTTGATGCTGACTGGCTGATTGCCCGTAAGGGTCAGCCGGTGGATAAGTCGGAGTGGCTGATGACTCCGCAGACCGTGAACGCGTACTACATGCCGCCGGCGAATGAGATTGTGTTCCCGGCAGCGATTCTGCAGCCGCCGTACTTCAATCCGGATGCTGACGATGCGGCGAACTACGGCAATATCGGCATGATTATTGGCCACGAGATTGGTCACGGTTTTGACGATCAGGGTTCCCGCTATGACGGTGACGGCAAGCTGGAGAGCTGGTGGACTGAGGAGGATTACGCGAAGTTCAAGGAGCGTACCGCAGCACTGGTGGAGCAGTACAACGCGTACGTTCCGGTGGGTCTGGACCCGAAGTTCCATGTAAACGGTGAGCTGACTCTGGGCGAGAACATTGGCGACCTGGCTGGCATGTCGATTGCGTTGAAGGCGTACCGTCTGGCTTTGAAGAAGCAGGGCATTGAGTCGCTGGATGACGCACCGGTGATTGACGGTATGACCGGTATTCAGCGTTTCTTCTTCTCGAATGCTCGCGGCTGGTGCACGAAGTCCCGCCCGCAGCATGCTGAGGTGATGATTTCGGTGGATCCGCATTCGCCGGATGAGTTCCGTGTAAACGGCGTGGTGCGCAATATTGATGAGTTCTATGAGGCGTTTGATGTCTCTGAGGGCGATGCACTGTATCTGGCTCCCGAAGAGCGCGTGCGCATCTGGTAGCATCCCGATAAGGGTATATGCTTTATTGCACATATAAGAAAGGTGCCCGTCTCGTGGGTTTATTCCACGGGGCGGGCGCCTTTTAGGTGTAGAAGCTACGCGCTTCTAGACTGAAGCTTTTAGGAAGCGGAAGACGAGGACGAAGAAGAAGCACGCATACCGGTCAGCTTCCATGCGCCGTTCTCGTACACGCCGTGCAGGGTGCGCTCGACCTCGTCCTTACGATCCGATTCAGAGGGAGCTTCCTGCACACGGTCCTTGCTTGCAATGAACTCGCCGGGATCCATGGTCATGCGAATATCCCAGTTGTAGGTGTCACCCTCACGTTCGGGCTGCGCGGAAAGCATAGTGATGACAACGGATGCATCGTGCATCCAGGCTTCACCCTTGACCAGCTTCTCACCAAGGGTGCCCCTTTCCGGCTCAATCATACTCTTCAGCTCAGACTTGTCGAGTGCGCATTCACGCAGGGGCTCGGTCTTACCGGTACGCATGTAGTATTCCATGGCTGCGCCGAAGAACGCGATGGACTGGTACAGACCTTCCACGCTGTTCTCGTTGGCGACGGCGGGCTTGGTCGGCACGGGGGCGTTCTTGGACGGCTCGGTGCGGGTTGCGGGCTGGTAGTCGGAAGGCTTGGAGGTGTAGCCCTCCAGGACTGCAACACCGGAGTAGTCGCTACGAACACTCTTGGATGCCGACGCGGAAGCAGATGCGCTACCGGATGCATTGCTGGATGCACTCTCGGATGCAGAGCCGCTGGATGCCTGAGACTGCGAACCGCATGCAGCCAGGAGGGTTGCGCCACCGGCAGCGACAAACAGGCCGAGGGCGGATCGGCGGGTTACGTTCTTCATTTTTCTCTCTATCTGTGGTGTGTTTTCCGCACCGTGGTGCGGGTGATGCCTGCGGCATCTAACGGGAAGACGGCACTACGTGAGTGTAGTGCCGTCTTCCAGTATATGTTTATTGGGCTTGGTATTTTTAGCCGCCGTAATAGTAGTAGTTGCTGTAGGAGCTACCGTAGTAGTCACTGATGACGATGCGGCCGCGGCGGCCGTAACGGTGCGAGTAGTAGCCGTTGTAGGGGGTGCGGCGCACGGTGGGGCGGTAGGTGGTTGCCTGCGCGGGGGTGAGCAGTGCGCCGAGGGCGGTTGCTGCGCCTGCGCCTGCTGCGGCGAGTGCTGCGCGGCGGGTGAGGCGTGAGGGCTTCTTGGTGGCCATGATGTGCCTTTCGGGGTCGGTGTTTCTGTGAAGTGACATGGTGCGTGCACGGCGTGCGGCTGTGCATTGACCATTTCTTATTGTAAGCCTCAACGTTAATGTTTTTGCGTGCGGAGTGCACCTTCTAGTTGAGGGTTAGACCATGCGGGCTAGTCAACGTTTTTCCGGCGGGAAAATTGCGGAAATATTGGTTGAGAAACACGCCGGGCACGCACTAAATACGGGCTGAAAACAGCCTAAATTGCGGGCTACATGTCTACTTCGGCGAGGCCGGAAATCTTGCCGTAGCGGAAGTACCGGAGGGTAGATCGGCGGTTCGCCCAGGCATTAATCTGGGCGACGTCGTCGGAGTTGCCAATGTCTGGCCAGCGGTCGTTTTCAATCCTGAATCGGGTCATTGCGAGGAGAGGGTAGCTGCCGAAGACGGGGCAGAATTCTGCGACTAGTTTGCCGGATTTTGTGTAGAAGTGGAGGGAGTCTGCGTGTTCACGGTCGGTGTTGTTGTCGTATGAGACCGTGTCAATCGCGTTGAGCGGGAAGAACACCGTATCGTTGCACGGCTCTCCCCTTTCGATTCCTTCGGGCGAGATTTTAGTGTAGGTACCGGCGGCGTTCCAGAAGAAGAACATGAAAAAGCCGATCATGCCGAGGCCAATAAAGTCGAATGCGAAGTGGAATCCTACGTCTTCCCCTAGGTGAATGACGGAAGCTCCTACCGCAAACAGAAGAATTACTAGGGCGTATAGAACGATTTCGAAGCGGTTTGTTCGGATGACGTATACGGCTTCGGCGCGTAGTTTCTTTTCGCGGCGTCGGTTGAGTTCGTACGTGACGACGATGCGGAGAACCTTGTAAATCAGTATGGAGTCGAGTGCGCCCCATATGAAAATCATGATGGTGTTGACCATGGTCGCTCACCAGCCTTTCTATCTATCGGTGACCAGCAGCCTTCCGGCAACGATGCGGAGGGTGCGGGTTCGTTCTCAGAGTAGCTAACGAAATCGGGTGGGTAAGCAGGAATTCGCGTTATCCGCGGAGTGGTTGCCCAGTTTTCACCGGAGCATCGCGTCGAGTTAACCTTCTGGTCAGATACGGTGCGATAGGCTAAGGATGTGCCCGCCACCTCGCCGTAGCGAGCACGATTCACCAACCGCCACCGCACAAGGATGTACACACCATGAGCGCAACAGAAGACGGAGCCCTCGCAGGACTTATCGTCGCCCTAGTACCGGGTATCCGTATTAAGCTCGGCAAACCCACCCTGAATAAGAGACAGAAAAGACCCCTTTTTGGATTTCTCTTCTCTTGGAGCGCCACGATCCTTGGGTTCGTCATCTGGCCTATTATTTGGCTGAGCCTGGGATACCCACGTCCTTCCGGCGACCGAGAGATTGTCAATCAATGGGTTCTACTTTTTGTAGGTGTCTTTGGGCTTGGGTTACTGGGCGCTCTCCCACTGAACCACTGCTACGCCTTCTACCTCGAACTGCGTGAGGATCACGTGCGGTGGCGTAATTGGCGGTGGAAGGAACGCACTTTCACCTACCCCTCGATTACGTTCGCCCACGTGGAGAACAACGGCAAGAACGGGTTCTTACGTATCGGCAGCACCGAGATGGGCAAGCGTACTTGCAGCTTCGACCCATATCAGTTTGATGCGACGATTCTCATGGCGCAGGTGCTGTACCGTGATGATCACGGGCGTTGGGCTGAGGAGGACGGCCTGGACGTGATGAGCGTGGTCGGGATGTATGGTTCTTCGCGCGATATTTATGCCCAGTTTTATGACTTGTGTGAGACGAAGTATGTGGTGGGTGTGACGAAGAGTGAGCGTCAGCGTCGCCGCCGTAGGGCTGCGCGTAATGAGGCGCGTAGGTTGGAACGTCAGCAGGCGCGTGAGGCAAAGAAAGCCTAGAAATCCAGCAAGGAAAGCTAACTATCTAGAAGGGGTAAACCGATGGAAATTAATTACAAACGCCGCCAAAGAGTGGCACTCATTATTTCATTCATAATTCTTTGGTACATGTTCTTCGTTTTCCCTAAATACTCACGTGATGACAGTGACGGAATCACCGCCACCTGCACCGTAACTAAGGCATATACAAAAGAGATTGGCGGAACAGTAAGCGGCATGAATGATACTAGGCCCAAAGGTGTTTTTGAGACAGAAGAATGCGGCACTCTCACGATGATTGTGCCGCCGGAAGGTCGAAAGATTCCCGAGTACGTTGAGACCGTCAAGCCTGGCAAAAAATACCTGTTCCACGTCGCAAACTCATCTCTTAAAAAGGAACGAGATTTTGATACAACCCGCTTTGAAGAGATTAAGGAATAGTAATTCCAAGGGGCGGATTATACATAGATTTATCCAACCCCACAATCTATACCCCGACCCAAATACCTCTAAAGAGAGTTTTCCAATATGTTTATTATAGATTGCATAAAAGATTTCATAAAAGGCTTCTCCGAAGGATTCTTCGGTGAAAGGCGTCCAAGCAATATCATAATAATGACAAGTATCGTAGCAATTCTCATTTATATCCTCGTACGCTTTCCATATGAATTGCGTGACGACAGTGATGGCATCACTGCTACTTGCACCGTAACGAAGGCATACACCAGGCCTCGAGGCGGCACGATAGGCGAGCTGAATGATAATGCCCCGGTGGGCGTCTTCGAAACAGAAGAGTGCGGCACTTTGTCAATGTACGAGGCTCCAGAAGGCTGGAAAATCCCCGCATACGTTAAAACTGCTCAGCCGGGTAAAAAATACCTATTCCACGTATTAAATTCATCCACAAAAAAGGAACGAGATTTTAGTACAACCCGCTTTGAAGAAATCAAAGAATAACCAGCTCATGAGCTAAAAATAAAGCCCTGGGTGGTGCGAGTTGAAAACTCGCACCACCCAGGGCTTTCTATACGGCATTCGTAGTCTATTTCTCCTTAGCCGACTTCTTACTATCTGCCAGACCAGAGGCCTCCTGCAGCCTCAAGTAGTAATAAACAATGGACTCACGGTTAGTCCACTCATCCACCAGGGCACGATCTGAGGGGTTGTGCATGTCCGGCCAGCGTTTCTTCTCAATCCTGAAACGAGTAATAGCCGGTAGGCGATAGTTACCGTAGATGGGCTGGAGCGCCACAATCTCATCACCGGATTTTGTGTAGAAATGAAGGGACGCTGCACGCTCACGATCCGAATTGTCCTTGCACACCACTCTGTCGATTGCAGTAAATGGGTAGAAGGGGTCGCCTACCTGTTCCACACCATCCAAGGAGACCGTAACGTACCAGTAGCGGATGCCAGGAAGACCCCTCGTGAAGAAGGGCGAGATGATGAAAGCTGCGATGTCGAACCAGTGAAAGCCCAGGTCCATCCCTATATGCATGATGAACATAGGGACCGGGAACATGAGAGCTGCCACTGACCAGAAGGCGACTTCAAAACGGTTCAGGCGAACGACGTAGATACCTTCAGCGAGTAGTTTCTTGTCTTTGTGCCGGTTTATCTCGTAGGTGATGACAGCTCGGAGTACTTTGTATCCGACAACGGCTACGTATATGCCCCAGAAAATAAGCATGATGGTGTTGACCATGATGGCTTACCAGCCTTTCTATCTATCGGTGATTTGCTGTTTTCCGGTAGCGGTGCGGAAGTCAGCGGGTTTGTTCTCAGGGTAGCCGAGGAAATTGGGTGGTCACGCACGGATCCCACCCCTCTGATGAATGGTTGCTCAGTCTTCACCCGAGCCTTGCACCCAGTTAACCTTCTGGTCAGATACCGTGCGATAGGCTAAGGATGTGCCCGCCACCTCGCCGTAGCGAGCACGATTCACCAACCACTACCACACAAGGACGTACATATCATGAGCACAACCGAAGTAAGCAGCGAAACGCAAAAAGGCAACGAAAGCCTAGAAACCTAGCAAGGAAAGCTAACTATCTACAAGAGGCAAACCGATGGAAATTAATTACAAGCGCCGCCAGAGAATAGCGCTCATTATTTCATTCATCATTCTTTGGTACGTGTTCTTTGTTGTCCCTAAAGACTTACGTGATGATAGTGACGGTATCACCGCTACCTGCACCGTAACTAAGGCATATACGAAAGAGCGCGGCGGCACAGTAAGCGGTATGAACGATATTAGACCCAAAGGTATTTTTGAGACAGAAGAATGCGGTACTCTCACGATGTACGTACCTCCGGAAGGTCGCAAGATTCCCGAGTACGTTGAGACCGCCGAGCCTGGTAAAAAATACCTATTCCATGTCGCAAACTCATCTCTTAAAAAGAACGAGATTTTGATACGACCCGCTTTGAAGACATCACAGAATAACAGCCTGCAGCCCAGAAAGAAGATGAAGAGCAGTGAAAAAGAACTCCCCGAGGAAAAAGAACGTTTCAAAGAAAAGGAACACCTCGAAGAAAAATAGTTACCCAGAGGCGAATTACATTACCGAAACTGGGACTATAAAGAAGATCAACAAAAAGAGATACACCAAGAAAAAGAAGAATAAAGTCGACTTCAAAGAGTATCTTCGCAAAAAGGCAAAAGCTGCGTGGGATGCACGCGACGTCATCATATTCGTGGCAGTCATGCTAGGGTTCCTTGCGTCCTTACATTTTATGACCAGCTACAACCCGGGCAACGAATCCGCTATCTGCACTGTCACCTCCGTCGAAATCGTTGAACATGAGGACCCCTACTGGACCTCCGGCGAATTCGAAACAGAGGAGTGCGGAATCATCAAATCAAGCAAATCCCCTGATGGTATCCCCATCCGCAAATACCTCCAGAACTTTGAGACGGGCAAGAAGTATAGGGCGTACAAGTCCTTCGATACCCGAAACGATGAATTCGACTTCAGCGTCCTCCGCTTTGAAGAGATCAAAGAGTAACCCCACCCCAGCAGAAAGGATCCCACCGTGAGCTTTATCGGCGAATTTATCATCGACTTCATTGGAGAGGCCATCGCGTCCTCACCCACACTGCAGCGAGTACTCCTGTGGATTCTTTTCTCCATATCTATTCTTCTCATGCTTGTCCCCGTCATGACGGGCGAGTACGCGTGGAGCATCCTATCCATCTCCACAATGCTGTTTTCCGTCGTGATGATTGACGGCACGCGTGAGCACAGTGTGCAGGATGCAAAGAACGGCGGCGCGTACCATTACTTTCTGCTGACGGTGGGCACGTTCTGCGTTGCCGCGATTGTTCTGCTTGCTGCTCTCTCCCTGGTGGGTGTCCCGCCGGTTGCTTTCACCCCGCAGGTGGACGGTATCAATTTCGCGCCCTGGTATGTGGTGGTGTCCGCGCTGGTTCTGCTGCTGTTCTTCTACAATGCCGCGCAGCCGAGCGAGGAGATCCCTAACCTGCACCGTATGGAGCGCATCAACCGGTATGTGCGCACCGTGGTGCTGGGTGTGAGCGCCCTGATGGTGCTCCTCTGCCTGGTTATTCCGGTGGTTTCATTCGCTGCTGCCGGTTATGAGCCTGTGGGTGTTTCGGTGGTGCTGTGCCTGGTGCCGGTTTTCCTGATTTTTGTGCGCCGCGCCCTGTTCAAGCTGTGGGCGGCGACCTTTGAGGAGGGCACTGCCGGGTATGGCGTGTTGCGTGGCTTCTGCGTAGCCCTGGTGGGTTTGGGTGGATGTTTGGCGGCGGTCCGTCTTGCTGCTGATGTTGTGCAGTCCGGTAGCGGATTGTCGCTGGTGTACGTGGTGCCGGTGATCGCCTCGTACCTGCTGGCGAAGAGGTACCTGACCGTGGGTGTTGCTATCCCCGAGAAGGAAGACGAGGAGGACCCGGAGGCTGAACCGGCAGCAAGCTAAACTGTGGAGCGCCGCGGGCTGAGAGATGACCTCAGCCGCGGGGTTTTTCTATGTCAAACAGAGTTCGGTAAGTGCACTAGGTTGAAACGAAATGAAAAATACCTTTAACTATCACCTCAAGGTTGAATTGAATATCCTGATGAGGCACCGACTAGGAGGAAAAAATATCAACCTTCCCATATTGGACTGATAAAGTGGTACGGGGCTTTTTCTCTTTCCGGCTTTGCCCCTGACCCTATCCACTCAGGTGGGCACTATACAGTGGCGTTTCAGACTTGTCGCTGTTGTGTGTCTGCACGGTATATAACTCAACGAAAAGATCATCATGACCAACCACACCACAGCGCGTCAGCGTCTACTCCGCTTCCCTTTGATTTTGGGTGTCACGACGGCACTTATTTTCTCTTCCTGCTCCACGGGCACGAACAATAACAGCACCCCTTCCGATAAGGGTACTGTTACTTCTCAGAGTCCCCGCCAGGTAGAGAACGCTACTAATGTTCTGCAGAACGTGAATATTCAGATGGGTCGTGACGGCGAGGTTTCGTCGATTGAGTCGACCAACATTTACGTCAATGACAAGGATCGTACGAGCTCCTCGAGCAATGTGCAGTTCAAGCCGAAGGACGTCGTTAATGACCTTCCTGTGCGTGTGAGCCTGCAGTATTCTACTGAGCGCGGTAGCGGCACTAACCTGAATGATTTGAACGGCTACAGCGGCGAAATCACGATTAAGGTTACGGTCGAGAACCTGACGGTGAAGACCGAGGACGTCACCTATGATGCATCCGGTACTAGCCGTACTAGCCCCGCACCGGTTGGTACTCCGTTCTCTATTGCTGCTTCTACTGTTCTCTCGGGTTCTCCTACTCAGGTTATTACGACCCCTGATGCTGCTGATTCGTCGACGAATGGTGTGGTGAGCACCAATGATGAAGGTAAGGCTGTTGTTCAGTGGGGCGCTATTTCGGCACCTCCGGTGACTGGTAGTTCCTCTTCTTTTGTGTTGAAGGTCAAGGCGAAGGATTTTAGTGCGCCTACCTTCAACATTTCGGTGCAGCCTGGTTTTGCTTCTGATTTGTCTGGTGCAGGAATCATTACTAACGGTTTCACCTCTCAGGACGCGTCTCAGGTGGCGCTTCTGCAGCGCACTATTGATACGGTCAACGAGGTTAATACGACGCTGACTAGCGCTAGTTCGCAGGTTGCTCAGGTGCGTCAGAGCCTGGATGATACGTCTGCGACCTTGGGTAAGGACACTGCCGAGCATCTGAAGACTCAGAATGAATCGTTGACGAAGACTATGCAGGGTCTGCAGGCGAATATTGAGAGCCTGCAGAAGGATCTTTCTGAGGCTTCGCGTACTAATAATTCTCAGCTGATTTCTCAGTTGGAGCGTACTGTTGCTGCTCTTCACTCGATGCTGGGTGATACGACGGCTCGCCCCAATGTGTCTGTTTCGCATAGCGGCGGTCGTTGTGTTGTGCATCGTGAGGAGGGTGCGAGTAGCCGTAGCGTGTACGGTAATTTGGTTCAGCTGTCTGCTGTTCTGAATGCGTATGCGGAGGCAAGTTCGGACTGCCAGCAGGATCTTACGGCTTCGATTCGTGAGATTGTCGGCCCGGAACACCCGACCGCTGAGACTTGTTCTTCTAACGGTTCGGTGACCTGCGCCCTGTTCGGTGCGTCGGTGACGGTGCAGAGCTCTCTGATTGCACTGGTTGCTACTGGTGAGAAGATTGTGGATCACCTGCAGCCGGAGTATTTGAAGGGTGCGAACAACAACTATTCGGCATTGAAGCGTCAGATGGATGAGCTTGTTGAGCAGGTGGAGAAGGACCCGTCTTCTCTTGATGCTGATGCTGTGCGTTCTTTGAGTGAGAAGGTTAGTGCGGCTCGTCAGAGTGTGAATCAGATGAAGGAAACGTCGAGTCGTCTGATTGAGAGCATCAAGAACGTTCATTCTCGTGCGGCTTCTGCTCGTGCGGAGCTGGTGGACGGTTCTGGTTCTATGAGCGCTCAGAATAAGGAACTGGCGGAGCAGCTTTGTGCTCTGTCTACTGAGCGTGGCGGTTCTCTGTCTGCTGAGCAGGTGGAGCATCTGCGTGGATACCTGACGGCTTCTTCTTGTGGTGGCGCGGCTTCGCCGTCTGCTTCCCCGTCTTCTGAGGCGCCGTCTGAGGCTCCTAGCCCTGCGCCGTCTGAGTCTGCTTCTGCAACTCCTTCCGCAGAGCCGTCGAAGAAGATTGAGGTACCTTCCGCCGCTCCGTCCTCTGAGGCACCTTCCGCCGAGCCTACTGCTACGGAAGGTAATACTCGCGTCATTACGGTGGAGAACGCGAACGAGCGTACCTACACGTCGAATACCCCTGCCGCACGTACTCCGATGGAGCAGCGTATTGCTGCCGCGGTAGCTGCGTGGGATGAGGTTCTTGCCGCTACTTCGATGGATGACCCCAAGGAGGGTCTGGCTCGCGACGCCAAGGACCTTAACGATGCTGTGAACGCGGTAGATGGTGCCCTGGGCGAGGTTGAGAAGACCCTGAACGATGCCGCAAACGCGCAGAACCAGGACGCGGAAAAGAAGGAAGAGCCTACTGAGGAGGCTAAGGTTTCTCTGCGTGATCGTATCCATTCAGCTTCGGATGCTGTCAACGCTTTGGGTAAGAACCTGGAGGATATGACGAACATGCAGGCTGACCTCTCCACCGCTATTAAGGAAGCGTTCAAGGAGTCTGCCGATGAGACTCGTGAGAGCCTGACGAGCATGATTAGCGAGGAGATTCGTAAGGTTTCGAGCGATGGTTCTTCTAGCGCTTCGGCTGCTAAGGAGGCGTTCTCTGCTTCGGTTGCTGGCATTACTGATACCGCGAATACTGTGGTTCAGGTGGCTGGTGAGTCTATCGAGGTTCAGCACAAGGATATGAATGATCGTATTGAGGGCCTGCGTCAGTCTCTGGATTCGGTGACTGAGCGTTCTCTGGTTGCTCTGAGCACCCGCGCTGAGAACGCTACCCGAGATTTGGCTGGTGCATCCGTTCAGCTGAATAACGACCTGTCGAAGCTCATGCTCGATTTGGGCGATAGCAACGCTGAGGGTGCTGGTCTCTTGGGCGCGCTCAAGAGCAATAGCGCGAAGGCTGGTGCGGCTGATTACCAGCTTGCTTTGGCGATGCAGAATGCTCAGGGTTACACGAACCTCCGTTCTGAGGACATCGCTGCTCTGCAGAAGCGTCAGGCGCAGTTCAAGGCATCCCTGCAGCGTCTGCGTTCGCTGCCGACCTTCCACCTGTCGAATGCTGGCAGTGCAGAGGTGAAGACGGTGTACACCTTCCAGATTGGTGATTAGCCGTGGGGTTTTCCCCTCATTTGGGCTCTGATTCAGGTCCTCACCGCCGCGAGGGCAGGCGGCTCACTCAGCGCACCGTGGTGTGGTGTGTCAGTCTGTGTGTGCTGTTTAGCCTTGCGGTGGTGGGGATCTGGTATGGCGTGCGCGCTGTGACTCCTCAGCCTTTGCCGCTTGGTACGGGTACGAACCCTGCCTCTGCGGTGACGGTTCAGCAGGCTATTTCTCTTCCTGCCTCTGGTCGTGAGCCTGTTATTGGTGTTGTTGCTACTTTTGGTGATGATGCTGAGGGGTCTGCGTGGCGTCTGAATGCTCAGGGTGCTCGTGTTGCGCAGTACCGTCTGGCTTTGGGTAATTCTTCTGTGAAGGTTCTTTATGCGAACGATAAGGGAACGGAGCAGGGTGCCCGTGAGGCGGTAGAGAAGCTCTCTTCTGAGGGCGCTTTGGGTATTGTGCTTGCTTCTCGGGGTGAGCATCTTCGGGGTGCTACGGCTGCCGCTAAGGAACGCAATGTTGCGGTGATTGAGGCATATGACCGGGTAGATGCTGGCGATGGGGTGTGGAGTTTTGCTCTGGACCCTGAGCGGGAGAAGCAGGTCTATACGACTGCTATTCGTTCGCTTGCCGGTGCATCCAGCACGGGTTCTTCGCAGCAGCTTGATGGTGTGCGCACCATCCTGTTGGATGCGGGTGAGGGCTCTGCGCCGGACCTTCCCTATACGAATCGCGTTCAGGTTTCTGCTGATGAAGACAGCATAAAAGACACTCTCAAGGAGCTGACGCGCCTTCTGGGCGATAAGTCTTCGGGCTCTTCTCCTGTTCTGGTTTTGACGGGTTCAGCGTCGACTCAGGCGAAGGTGCTTCGTTCTCTTCAGAGGGCGGGTATTACTTCTCCGGTGATTGCGGGTGAGGAAGCTTTGACGGAGCCTTTTATACGTCTTCTTCTGGAGAACGGTGGTTCCTTGACTGACAATATTCGCATTGTGGGGCGTGTGCAGGCACGTGCTGCGGCGTTGAGTGCTGATGATGCCGGTCGCGCTTCTTCGGCGTTTGTCTCAACGGTTGAGCGTATGAAGAATGATTCTTCGCTTAAGGATTTGTCAGGCGAACAGTCGTTCTCGAAATCGGCAGCGTGGGCGGATGCTCCCTCCCATAACGCGCTCTTGGCTTTTGCGTATGCCACGAGCCAGGTTCGTGAATACACTCCCGAGGCGGTTCGACGGGTTCTAGGAACTCTCCGGCTGGACGCTAAAGATTCCACGGTCGCGTATCCGTTGGATTTTTCGTCTTCCTACGCCGCGGGCGGTCAGGTGGGGCTTCTTTACCCCACGGCGGAAGCTTCGATGATTCAGGGTGGGTCTTCCTCAACGGATGCGGTGAATCCGCCCGTGTGGATGCTTCGCACGTTCACCTCAGAATCTCGCGACTAGCCTTTCCGCACGAAGCCTACTGTACAGAGCCAGCCCATCACACCCCGGCTTTCGGGTATTACTTCTAGTCCGTCCACCAGCGGGGCTCACGATTTATCTATTTTGGAGAACACCTTATGCGCTTTTTCCTTGACCTTGAAGAGCATAACGGGAGCTATGAACTAGACTCCTGGCAGCCTGAGACGACCATCGCTGATCTCGTCCAGGCGACCGGTGGTCCCTCCCTGCCTGCCGACGAGCCGCTGTACTGCGATAACCGCCCGGTGACGGCGTCCTCCACCCTGGCGGAGGTCAAGCCGATGGAGGGTATGCGCATCTCTAGGGCACCGCTCTCCTACCCTTCCCTGGTGCAGGGCTGGAGCGTCTGCTTGAGCGGCGGTTCGACGGTTACCCTGCCGCACCCTATCCCTTCTTCGCGTCCTCTGGTGGCGGGTCGTTCCCCGTACGCCGACATTGTGCTGCCCACGGCGAGCGCCTCGTGGGAGCATCTGCACCTGCAGGTGGTTCATGATGAGTCGACAAACACTCAGAAGGTGCGCATCACTGACCCGGGTTCTACGAACGGTAGTTTTGTGGACGGTCAGAAAATCCCTGAGGAGGGTCTGACTGTTTCTGAGAGCACCACTATCCATGTTGGGGATTGTGTTCTGACTCTGCAGCCTGCTCCTCAGGAGAAGGCTGCGCCTCGCCCCGGTAGCGCCCCGAATGTGAGCGCGTCGGGTACTGCACCGTTTAACCGTCCGCCGCGTCAGGGTGCGTTGAGCGCCCCGGATAAGGTGGAGGCACCTACCCGCAAGAACGTTTCTGACCCGCCGAAGTTCAATATCGCTATGGCGGTGGGTCCGATTATTATGGCTGCGGCAATGGTCGCCATTATGCAGGAAATTCGTTACGCCCTTTTCGCGATGCTCAGCCCCATTCTGAGTATTGGCATGTGGGTGGAGCAGAAACGTCGTCACGCTAAGGATAAGGTGAAGGAGCGTGTGCGTTTTGAGCAGGAAATGGAGAAGTTCAAGGAACGTATCGCTCTGAGTAACCGTGAGGAAATTGAGCGTCTTCACGACCTTGCCCCGGCACCGGATGCCGTTCAGCTGCGAGCGCTTCTTCCTGCAATGACGCTGTGGCGCCGCCGGAGCACCAGCCCTGACCTGTTGACTTTCCATGTGGGTACTGGGCATATTCATTGGGCTCCTGAGCTGACGAAGCCGAGCAATCCTGAGCCTGAGGTTCAGCATATTCTTGAGCACAATACTCTATGGGATGCCCCGCTGGTTGCTGACCTGCGTGAGGGAGGCGCTATCGGTATTGTGGGTCCGCGTGAGCAGTCTCTTGCCTTGGCGCGTAGCCTGGTGCTGCAGGCGGCGACCCACACGGGTCCTGCTGATATGACGATTGCGGTCTGTGCTGATTCGGCGCGCTCGCAGGACTGGGTGTGGACGTCGTGGCTTCCGCACATGCATATGGCGCAGAACCAGCAGATGCGTTGGTTTGCTTCTGGTAAGGAGCAGTCGGATCAGATGTTGCGCTCTCTTTACAACGACATTGAGTCTCTTCCGACCCGCGGCCTGTGCGTGGTCGTTGATTCGGATACCCTCACTGAGGGCCGTGAGTCGCCGGCACGCGACCTTTTGGCGTACGGCGATGAAGTGCGTCTGATGGCGAATAAGACTGCCGCTGCGGGCGCTCGCCGTGTTGCCGGTATTGTGTTGGCTTCTTCTGTTGATCGTCTTCCTGCGTCGTGTACTTCGGTCGTGGAGATTGGTGAGGAGGCTTCTATGACCTATTCGGAGCCTCGCCGCCGTTACACGGTCACTGACGGTGTGCTCGCCGGTGTGAGTGCTGAGGATGCTCTTCATGTGGCGCGTACTTTGGCGCATCATGAGGACCCTGAGCGTCTGCTTCTGGGCGGCGGTTTGCCTCAGCTGGTGAAGCTGCCTGAGCTGGTTGGTTTGCCGACCCCTCCGGGTGCTGAGGATATTGAGGCGTTTTGGTCGCAGGCTAATGGTTTCAGTACTGAGATTGGTGTGGGCGACTCTGGCGCGTTCACGCTGGACTTGGTGAAGGACGGTCCTCACGGTCTGGTGGGTGGTACCACCGGTTCGGGTAAGAGTGAGTTTTTGCGTTCGTTGGTGGCGGGTTTGGCTGCTCACCATGATCCGAGCCGTTTGAACTTTATCCTGGTTGACTTTAAGGGTGGTGCGGCATTTAAGACGTGTGAGCGTCTGCCGCATACGATTGGTACTTTGAGCAACTTGGATGCTCAGTTGGCTCACCGCGCTATTGAGTCGTTGGAGGCGGAGATGGACCGTCGTCAGCGCCTGTTTGCGGCTGCTGGCGAGGGTGTGGACAACATTAAGGATTATTTGGCGACGAACCCGCCGGAGCCGATGCCTCGCTTGCTGCTGGTAATTGACGAGTTTGCGATGCTGGCGAAGGACTTCCCGGATGTCCTGTCGTCGCTGGTGAGTATTGGTGCGGTGGGTCGTACCCTGGGTGTGCACATGATTTTGGCGACTCAGCGTCCTGCCGGTGTGGTGAATGACGATATTCTGGCGAATACGAACTTGCGTGTGGCGTTGCGTGTGCAGAGTCGTGAGGATTCTTCGAACGTGATTGGTGTTCCGGATGCTTCGGAGATTTCGCGTTCGCAGATGGGTCGCGCCTATGTGAAGCTGGGTCAGAACGATATTTCGCCGGTGCAGACTGCCCTGGTGACGGGTCAGAGTGGCACTGAGGTGGTGACTTCTCTGGAGGTTCGCGCGACCGATAGTATCGGTATTCCTCGTTCAGAGCGTGCGCGCCCGAAGGTGTCGTCGAGTGATGCGAATGACCTGGATTTGCTGATTGATGCTGTTGTGGCGGCGCACGCGGCTCGTGGTGCGGTTGCTCCTCGTAAGGTGTGGCCTGAGCCGTTGGGTTCGTATGTTGATTTGGCTGATTTTGGTGTGCGTGGCTTCCCCGATCCGGATCTTCCCACTGTGGGTGGTGTCCGGGACGGTGTTCTGATGTGTACTTTGGGTGATGAGCCTGAGCTGCAGCGTCAGGTGCCTATGGGCTGGAATATTGAGATGAGCAACCTGCTGTTGGTGGGTGTTGCTGGTAGTGGTACGACTACGACGATTCAGTCTGTGGTGTTGGGTTTGGCTCAGCATTATTCGCCGGAGGACATTGATATTGTTCTGGTGGATATGGGCGCTGATGGCTTGTTGCCGTTGGGTTCTTTGCCGCATGTTGTTTCTGCTGTGGGTACCGGTCAGGGCGCTAGGGAACGTCAGGCTCGTTTCTTGCGTTTTGTGAAGTCGGAGCTTGATGCTCGCCGTGCTGATGCGTCACGCCGTAAGCCTCTTTTCATTGTTTTGGATGGTTTTGCGACGCTGCGTGATGAGTTCTCTGACGCTGTGAGCATGGATCTGTTGGCGAATTTCTACCGCGTGTATGCGGATGGCCCTGCCGTTGGTATTCACTGCGTGGTGTCGACGAGCCGCGCGAAGAATATTCCCTCGCAGATTCTTGATGCTTCGTTGCAGACGTGGTTCTTCCAGCTGAGCGATATTCACGATTATTCCTCGCATGGTATTCGCGGTACGAATGTTCCGGCTGCGGTTCCCGGCCGTTGTGTTGACCCGAAGCGTCTGCGTCAGATGCAGGTGGCTACTCCCGCTGTTGGCGTGGAGGAGGCTGTCTCTATGATTCGTGAGCGCTTCCCGCAGGCTCCTGCTAAGCGTGATGTGATTGGTCAGCTGCCGACGTGGGTTTCGTGGGAGAGCATGCCTGCCGCTGAGTTTTCTCCGAGCCTGTGGCGTATCCCTGTGGGTATTGCGGAGGCTACGTTGGAGGCGTGCGCTTTCGAGCTGTATGAGGGTGAGCACGCCATGGTTGCGGGTAATCCGCGTTCGGGTAAGTCTTCTCTGCTGGTTGCGTTTGCTCGTCTGGTTTCTCGGGCGAAGGCTGCGGCGGAGCAGGCGGTGTCTGCCGCGTTGGCGTCTGGTGACGCTATCGCAGCGGAGAACGCACGTATGGATGCCGCTGAGGTTCCGGAGGTTTGGGCTGTCTTTGACCAGCGTTCCGGTCTGGTGAATGCGCCGGAGGGCGTTTTTGACCGGGTGTTTGAGAGCAAGAATGCTTCTGCTCAGGTGCAGGCGGCTTTGCAGGATGCCGCGGGCCCGGTGCTGTTGCTGATTGATGATGGTGACCGCGTGGATGACCCGATGAACGTTTTTGATGCGATTGTGAAGGGTGATTTCCCGGACGTTCACATTATTGCTACGGGTAAGCCGACTGATTTGCGTCCTTTGTATAGCCATTGGACGAAGGCTATTCGCAAGTTCCGTACTGGTGCTGTGGTTCAGCCGAATGTTGATACGGATATGGACATGTTCGGTTCTATTCCGAGGCGCGCCCCGGTTCAGCTGAGCGTTGGTCGTGGCTACGCGTTCCTTGCCGGGTCGCCGGTTCTGGTGCAGCTGATGAGCCCTGAGGATTCTCAGCACCGTGGCGGGCTGTAGGGCTTGTCTGGCGTGTGGTGAGGTATGGTGTAACTTTACCGGCTATTTTGCTGTAGGGGTCGCCCCGTCTGGGGAGTCTTCCTGCTTGTTGTGAAGTTGATGTTAAGGAGTTAGCCCGTGACTGTACCTGCTGGTTCGCCGCAGTACTCCGGCTCGGAGCGTCGTGATGCTCATCCTGTCCCGCAGGTTGCTGGTCAGCCTGCGGGGGGTCTGGTTGCGGGCGCTCCCCTTGGCTCTTCGTATCGTTTGGTGCGCCGGGTGGGTTCTGGCGCGGTCGGTGAGGTGTGGGCTGCTACGATGAGCGGCTCGTGGGCTCTGTATGCGGCGAAGGTTTTGCGTCCGGAGCTTGCGGAGAACCCTGTGGTTCTTGAATCTTTTGTGCGTGAGCGTTCGGTGTTGTTGGCGCTGTCGCATCCTCATATTGTGCCGTTGACGGACATGGTTGTTGAGGGTGGCGTGCTAGCTCTGGTGATGGAGTTTCAGCATGGCGGTTCGTTGCGTCAGAAGCTGGATTCTGAGGGTCCGTTGCCGGTTCGTTTGGCGTTGAGTCTGATGGTGCAGGTTCTGAATGCGGTGGAGTTTGCTCACCGTCAGGGCGTGATGCATCTGGATATTAAGCCGGAGAATGTTCTGCTGAGCGGTGTTTTGGGGGAGTCTCTGGATCAGCAGGTTCGTGTGGCTGATTTCGGTATTGCTTCTTTTACTGGCTCTGCGGGTTCGGGGGCTTCTCGTTCGTTTTCTGGTACTCCGGGGTATATGGCTCCGGAGCGTTCTGCGCATGGTGTGGCTACTCCGGCGGTGGATGTTTATGCGTGCGCGGTGACTCTTCATGAGTTGTTGGTGGCGGCGCGTCCTCTTCCGGCGCGTGGTGGTGCGGTGCAGGTGTCGCCGCAGATTCCGGCTGAGGTGGCTGAGGTGCTCCACGGGATGTTGGCGGAGAACCCGGTTCAGCGTCCTGGCGCGGCTGAGGCTGCCGCTAAGCTACGTCTTTTGGCTGAGGGTTTCGCTGCTGATGCGGTGCTTCCTCGGTGGGTTGAGGTGTCTTCGGGTGCTGTGGGCTATACGCCTACGGTGGTTCACGGTGCTGAGCCTGCGGTTTCTGCGGTGCCTGGGCAGAATGTTACGGAACTGTATGGTGCGGGCATGCCGTCGCTGGGTCAGGCGCAGAATGAGACGGTTATCCGCGCTCCTTTTGTGGTGGAGCAGCCGGTATATGTGCCTGATGAGGTTGTTGAGGAAGAGGAGCCTGCCCGTTCGCCGTTGCGCCGCCCGCTGGTATGGGGCGCTATCCTGGGTTCTTTGATTCTTGTGGGTGTGCTCGCTTTTGTGGGTTTGAGCGGCGGTAAGGGTTCGTCTAAGACGGCTGAGTCATGGTCTGCTTCGAGCCGTAGTTCGGCGTCTTTGCCGAGTGGTTTGGGTACCCGTATTGAGGGTACGTATAACCCGCGGGATAAGAGCGCCCGCCTGACGTTTGAGTTTTCGTCGCAGAAGTCGGCTCTTCGGGGCGATATTTTGCAGGTGCTTCCCGGTGTTGAGGGTGGTTCGTGTGCTTCGGTGACGTGGGATGCCGGTCAGGCGTCTTCTGGTGTGTCGAAGAATCAGTCGAGTGTGACTGCGGTGGATGTTCCGTGTTCGTGGAATCTGTCTGGGGTGAGCATCCCGGCTAATGGTGTGGTGCAGGTTCGGGCGAATGTGTCTGCTGAGTTTAAGGATTCGCGTGCTTTTGAGGAGTGGGTGAACCGTATTGATTCTGAGACGTCGAAGGCTATTTCTGACAGGGAGGTTCGTTCGACGGCGTACCCGATTCAGCGTTTGCGGTCGATTGAGTTGCGGGTTCCTTCTCGTGTGGTGAATCAGAGTGTTTTGCCGGTGACGGTGGTTCCGGTGTGGCCCAGTGGTGCGGATGAGTTGAATCCGTTGATGGTTTTGCCGCGTACGGGTGAGTTTTCGACGCTGGTTCAGGCGATTTCTCCGGATGCTCAGTTGATTAGTTTTTCGGATGGTTGTTCGGGGCATGTGTTGGTGTCTGAGGATCAGCGGGTGGTGACGGCTCTGTCGGTGACGTCTAAGTGCCGCCTGAACGCGCAGATTGGTAATTTTACGAACCTGTCCAGCAGCGACTTCGCAATTATCACCCGCTAACGATGGTGCTCAGGTGAGTAGCCGCTGGTACACAGAAAGCCCCTGGGCTGAGAGATCATCTCTCAGCCCAAGGGCTTTTCCATCCTACTATTCGACTTAATATATACTATTCTTTAATTTCTTCAAGGCGAACAGTATTAAAATCTCTATCATCATTCCTTGTACTTAATGATTTATACATCTTATACTTCTTCCCTGCCTTAACTTCAGAAACATATTCCGGAATATTTTTACCCTCCGGTACGGCATACATTTCAATAACACCACATTCTTTTGTTTCAAAAACACCAATGAGTGCAACATCATTCATGTTTCCAAGCATTCCACCCCGTTCTTTAGTGTAGGCAGACTCTACAGTACAGATAGAATAGGACCCATGACTATCATCATGGAGATAAAATTGAAGACATGAATAAAATACTATGAGCGCAATACCAAGAATTATTGCAAATCGATATTCCTGCTTCCAGGTATTCGGATATTTTTTGCACATTCTTACGCACCTATATAATAATAATAGATTATACTCATCCAATGCCCTCTCATAATTACTTCTACTAGTTAGTTACGGTCTATCAGTCGGTTAAACATAGGTCCTGCCATTCGTTGCGCTATGTTATCTAGCCCTCGCTCAGCAGCACCGACTGGATTATTGGCTATTTCGGCAGCCCGAAAAGCATACCATTGACCCCTATCACGATATTTTTGAGCTACATCTGCATCCATCTTTACAGACGATTTCACGGCGGATTTTACAGCATCCTTTCTCATATTATCGGCAATTTTTCCAATCAATTTATCTATCTTATATTCTTCACCCTTCATATGAGTTTCCGTAGAATATTGAACGCCACTCTTAAAGATTCCACCAGCAGTATCAGCAAAAGTAGTTGCAGCCACATCCGTTGCACGGCCTCGAATACCCATGCGTTTCAAGTCACCTGCATACCCAGTGACACCCATTTTGCGCTTCATCATGCCAGATGCACCTGCGCTAGCCATTGAACCACCTGCACCTGAGAAAAACATTTCGACACCACCCATAACGCTCTTATTTTTCACGTTATCATCCATATAATACGATACTGCACTATTAATGCCACCAGAGACAGTATCCTTCACAATATCTTCAAGTACCCTCGATTCTTTCAACCCCATCCCAAACTCATGTGCATACGGTGTTATAGCAGTCTTTACCTTATGCCATTTCGATGCAAGAGCACCCGCTTCCGCCGCTTTTTGGGCAAGCCTAGTAGCCTTAGCAGCTTCAGCTGCCTTCTCTATCTTAGTCATCTTTGATGCAGCATCAGCTATTTTTTTCAAATTACCCAAACCACCAGTAAGAGCACCAGTCACAGCACCGGTAATACCTCCCTTCACGGCTTCTTGACCTGCCTTGGACCAATCTACTCGTTCACCCTTAACTTTCTGCTCGAGCACCGACATACCAGCACCCATAAGCGCACCGGAAAGACCACCAAGGACAGCACCACCAAGAGGGCCAGTACCAGCACCAACAGCACCAATCACAGCACCAGCAATAACCATCGCACCGCCAGCCACGTACTCCAAGACATTCCTTACAGAGGCGGCAACAGCCTTCTGTTTCTCGAACTCCTCCACCGATACCGGCGACAAACCCCACGGATCCACCAACGAAACCGGGTTACCACCCACCAACGAGAACGGATCAGCACCCCAACCAGCACCCACAGGCGCAACCAAAGGATCAGGCGCCGTAAAACGAGCCACACGCGAATCCACCACGCGGGCACCCAACACCTCAAAACCAGTAGAACCCAGCACCACACCCGAAGCCGCAGAAACACCAACCAGCGAATCCGGCAACACAGGCACACCACCAGCAGGAGCACCCTGAGCAGAAGGCACAGCAGGCGCAACAACACCCAAAGAAGCCCAACCATACGGATCCAACAAACCGGCACCAGAACCAGCACCAGGAACCAACGAACCCACAGAAGGCATCGACGAGCCGCCCACACCCAGCACACGCGGAACAAAAGAATTCTCATCCCACACCAGCGGGTGCATCACCGAAGCATCAAAACCAGCCACAGAACCAGTAGCGGCACCAGCACCGGTTGAGGGTACACCAAACTCAGGTACACCAGCAGGCGCACCACCGGCAGCAAGAACACGACCATCAGTAGAAGCGCACAGCAGGGAGAAGGACACTGCCGAATCCTCAGCAGAGCCCCACGACGCCACAGAGTTCACGAACCCAGCCGCGCCATAGTTCAGCGACGAGCCAGAACCATCCGAAGAAACCTGCAAAAGACGCGAATCATTACCGTCATAGGAGAACACGCTCGTCGAGACCGGCACCAGAGTGACGCCCTCAACTTCCACGGATTCCGGGCACTGCGGAAGCCACGCCTGAGCATCCTCAACAGCAGAGGCAAACTCAGCCGACTGGGAGTCGGCCTTCGCCTCATCCTGCACACTGTAGACGCATACTGCGCGAACGCGGGCACCCTCATCAGTGACCAGCACCTTCACCCAAGCATTCTCAGGCTGGGCGCTATCAAAGTACTCAACACGCACCAGCGCGCCAAACGCATCAACACCCCAGAAGACAGTGAGGAAAGTGCGCATGGTGGGTTCTCGTTTCGTGTGGTTGGTGAATATCCGGAAGCGCGCCACCCGAAGGTGGCGTACCTTCCCCAAGAATACTCTATGCAGATAAAAAGCTCTGATAGGCGGAAATATAGAGCAACATGATGCGCTCTATGGGCTAATCGACCAGAAAGTTAACTAGGCGTAAGGCCCGGGTCAAGACCAGGCGACCATTCACCGACGGGTGGTGGTGGCGCTCAGGTGAGCCACCGCTGGTATGCAGAAAGCCCCCGCGGCTGAGAGGGTGAACTCTCGGCCGCGGGGGCTTTCTCTATGCGGTGCTACATATCGACGTCAGCGAGGCCAGTGACCTTCTCCCGGCCCCTGAAATAAGGAATGGTCATATAGCCATTGTCCAGCTTATCTACCTGAGCTACATCAGTGGGATTATTCATGTCAGGCCAACGTTCTTGCTCAATCCTGAACCGTACGATCGCCATGAGCCGGTAATTCTTGTGAGTCAGGGGACCAAAAGCAGCAATCTGCTCACCTGATCGGGTGTAAAACCCCACCGTATCCTGGTCTTCAACATTCAGCGTTTCGTAATA
>NZ_KV817373.1:0-6552 GCF_001814645.1 Rothia sp. HMSC076D04
GAGGACACCCCACTCCAACTCAGCGCATAACCCACTCCGAAGGACACAAAACGATTACACCACTCCACAGGACTTGACCTACTTGCTTTCCTAAAACTGATGTGATACAATGATTTAATCCAGAAAAGGAGTAAAAAATATGCGGCAAGGTATTCTTAAATAAAACTATAATCAAATAGTGGGAACAAAGGATTATGATAGCTCCTTTTGTAGGGGCTTAGTTTTTTGTACCCAATTTAAGAATACTTTTGCCTTATCAATTTTGACATATCCCCAAAAACAGCAATCACAAACAGGTGTATGCTGTATATGTGTATGTCCGCAACTTATAATCCCCAGTGGTAAAAGTATTTTACTGCTGGGGATTTTTATGCCCTTTGGGGCTGTAAAGGGAGGACAATCACATGAAAATAATCAATATTGGAATTCTTGCCCATGTAGACGCTGGAAAGACGACCTTGACGGAGAGCCTGCTATATGCCAGCGGAGCCATTTCAGAACCGGGGAGCGTCGAAAAAGGGACAACGAGGACGGACACCATGTTTTTGGAGCGGCAGCGTGGGATTACCATTCAAGCGGCAGTCACTTCCTTCCAGTGGCACAGATGTAAAGTTAACATTGTGGATACGCCCGGCCACATGGATTTTTTGGCGGAGGTGTACCGCTCTTTGGCTGTTTTAGATGGGGCCATCTTGGTGATCTCCGCTAAAGATGGCGTGCAGGCCCAGACCCGTATTCTGTTCAATGCCCTGCGGAAAATGAACATTCCCACCGTTATCTTTATCAACAAGATCGACCAGGCTGGCGTTGATTTGCAGAGCGTGGTTCAGTCTGTTCGGGATAAGCTCTCCGCCGATATTATCATCAAGCAGACGGTGTCGCTGTCCCCGGAAATAGTCCTGGAGGAAAATACCGACATAGAAGCATGGGATGCGGTCATCGAAAATAACGATGAATTATTGGAAAAGTATATCGCAGGAGAACCAATCAGCCGGGAAAAACTTGCGCGGGAGGAACAGCAGCGGGTTCAAGACGCCTCCCTGTTCCCAGTCTATCATGGCAGCGCCAAAAATGGCCTTGGCATTCAACCGTTGATGGATGCGGTGACAGGGCTGTTCCAACCGATTGGGGAACAGGGGGGCGCCGCCCTATGCGGCAGCGTTTTCAAGGTTGAGTACACCGATTGCGGCCAGCGGCGTGTCTATCTACGGTTATACAGCGGAACGCTGCGCCTGCGGGATACGGTGGCCCTGGCCGGGAGAGAAAAGCTGAAAATCACAGAGATGCGTATTCCATCCAAAGGGGAAATTGTTCGGACAGACACCGCTTATCCGGGTGAAATTGTTATCCTTCCCAGCGACAGCGTGAGGTTAAACGATGTATTAGGGGACCCAACCCGGCTCCCTCGTAAAAGGTGGCGTGAGGACCCCCTCCCCATGCTGCGGACGTCGATTGCGCCGAAAACGGCAGCGCAAAGAGAACGGCTGCTGGACGCTCTTACGCAACTTGCGGATACTGACCCGCTTTTGCGCTGCGAGGTGGATTCCATCACCCATGAGATCATTCTTTCTTTTTTGGGCCGGGTGCAGTTGGAGGTTGTTTCCGCTTTGCTGTCGGAAAAATACAAGCTTGAAACAGTGGTAAAGGAACCCACCGTCATTTATATGGAGCGGCCGCTCAAAGCAGCCAGCCACACCATCCATATCGAGGTGCCGCCCAACCCGTTTTGGGCATCCATCGGACTGTCTGTTACACCACTCCCGCTTGGCTCCGGTGTACAATACGAGAGCCGGGTTTCGCTGGGATACTTGAACCAGAGTTTTCAAAACGCTGTCAGGGATGGTATCCGTTACGGGCTGGAGCAGGGCTTGTTCGGCTGGAACGTAACGGACTGTAAGATTTGCTTTGAATACGGGCTTTATTACAGTCCGGTCAGCACGCCGGCGGACTTCCGCTCATTGGCCCCGATTGTATTGGAACAGGCATTGAAGGAATCAGGGACGCAACTGCTGGAACCTTATCTCTCCTTCACCCTCTATGCGCCCCGGGAATATCTTTCCAGGGCTTATCATGATGCACCGAAATACTGTGCCACCATCGAAACGGTCCAGGTAAAAAAGGATGAAGTTGTCTTTACTGGCGAGATTCCCGCCCGCTGTATACAGGCATACCGTACTGATCTGGCCTTTTACACCAACGGGCGGAGCGTATGCCTTACAGAACTGAAAGGGTATCAGGCCGCTGTCGGTCAGCCGGTCATCCAGCCCCGCCGTCCAAACAGCCGCCTGGACAAGGTGCGCCATATGTTTCAGAAGGTAATGTAAAGATACATAATCGTCAAGACGGCAACAATCAGAAGTTATGGAGGGTAACAATGGAATATAGTAAGGAAGATTTAATGGCTCTTCGCATTTGAGGGTGTAGGTGTTGTGGGCGGGGTTGGGCGTGTCGTGGCCGGGTAGGGGTCGAGGTCTTCCGATGATGGAGATTGCTACACCGTCCATCTGAAAGACCTCGACATGGCCAATACTATCTTTGATCGCCCTGACCTGAGCGCGTTCACGCGCCTGGATGACCTGGGCCTGGAAGTGACGGGCCAGCGCATGTGGCCAGACCATGCAGTGTTGGCTTGCCGGATTGCTGGTGAGGACCGGTGGTGTCGACGCTGCGGATGCCAGGGCGAGTCGCGTGACACGGTGATCAGGCGCTTGGCGCACGAGCCTTACGGGTGGCGCCCCACGATCTTGCACGTGAGCGTGCGCCGCTACCGGTGCCAGGAGTGCGCCCATGTGTGGCGTCAAGATATGAGCCAAGCGGCCGATCCGCGCGCCAAGCTCTCGCGTGCGGCGGTGCGCTGGGCGCTCACTGGGCTGGTCGTTCATCATTTGACGGTGGCGCGTATCTCCCAGGCCCTCGGTGTGTCCTGGAATACCGCCAACACCGCTGTCCTGGGTGAAGGCCAGCGTCTACTGATCAATGATCCAACTCGGTTCGATGGCGTGCGTGTCATCGGGGTGGATGAACACGTGTGGCGCCACACCCCCTACGGAGACAAATACGTCACCGTTATCTTGGACTTGACACCCATCCGAGAACGCAGCGGCCCCTCCCGACTCTTGGACATGGTCCCGGGTCGCTCCAAGCAGGTCTTCAAAACCTGGCTGGCCTCCCGCCCCGACACGTGGCGAAGCCGCATCGAGATCGTCGCGATGGATGGATTCACCGGGTTCAAAAGCGCAGCCACTGAAGAACTCCCCGGCGCGAGGGCGGTCATGGACCCCTTCCACGTCGTGCACCTGGCTGGCAACGCCTTGGATGAGTGTCGCAGACGCATTCAGCAAGAACTCCACCACCGGCGCGGGCGTGCCACCGACCCCCTGTACAAGGCCCGCAGGATGTTACACACCCGCTCATGCCTGCTCACGCCACGCCAGCAGCACCAACTACTCAACCTGTTTTCCGGTGAGGAGCACGTCGCGCTCGAGGTCACTTGGAGCGCCTACCAGAACATCATCGACGCCTACCGCGCGCCCGACACGGACGCGGGTAAGGCCCTGATGGAAGCCGAAATCAACACCCTGACCTCCACGCGTGTACCGAGGGGTCTGACCGAGCTCATCACGCTGGGCAGGACACTCAAACGCCGAGCCGGGGACATCCTGGCTTACTTCGACCACCCCCACACCTCCAATGGCCCTACCGAAGCCATCAACGGACGCCTCGAACACCTACGCGGCTCCGCCCTCGGGTTCCGTAACCTCACCCACTACATCACCCGCTGCCTCCTCGAAACCGGCGGATTCAGACCCCAACTACACCCCCAATTATGAAGAGCCCGTTTTCTGTGGCACCGGTGATAGTAGTTCCTAGTTTTGCGGTGCGGCAGATGGTATCGACGATGACATTTCCGTTAGGCTGCACAGTAGGTCCTTAGTTTTGTACGGATGGATTAGATACCTTTTTCCTACAAAGCCAAGGACCCCAATATCTTGTGCCACGCCCGAACCCCGGCGAACTAATCAATGCACTCTAAAACCGGAAGAGCCCTTTTAGTACTACTGGTGGATTTCGGTTTTGGTGGGGATTAACGCCGCCGGCTTCGGTTTTTCCGTTGAGGAGGGCGTTGACTACTTCCCGATTGTGAAATGGGTCGATGGTGAGGTAGAGAGGAACCAGTCACCTGGAAGAGATCGATCCAGTCGTTGGTGTGCAATCTGGGAGGTAGGGTCGCGGGGTCGATTCCTCGCGAGCGCAACCATGATTGTGTTTCTGAACGTGATGAAAACAACCCTGCCCTTCGGAGAATTTCCCCTATCCCGCGTCCCCGGGCGGTGAAAACGGTGTGCACCATCGCCTGAAAGGCTTTGCGTTGCTCTATCGGGATCTTCGGGTCACCCACCCGGCGGATCACTAAGATCCCCCCGTCAACGTTTGGCTGTGGCCGGAAAGCAGACCTTGGTACTCGGGAACCAAGGTGAAACGTGAACCATGGGGACCACTGAGCTGTCATCATCGTGCTTGCGCCTACCCCGGCCCGGCGGCGAGCGACTTCCCACTGCATGAGGAGTACAGCGTCAGTCCATGCTGGCGCATGCAGCAACTTTCGAAGAATGGCAGTGGTGAGGTGAAAGGGAATGTTTCCCACAATGACGCAGGGAGTGGCGGGTAACGGGAAGTTGAGGAAATCATCATGGACCACTTCGACCGACGCCGAGGCGGTCTTTTTTGTGAGTTTGGCAGCTAGTTTTGCGTCTACCTCAACTGCCGTTATTGCCCTCCCCAAGTGGGCCATCGGGTGAGTGAGGGCACCGCTTCCTGGTCCGATCTCAATGATGGGGCCGGAGGTTTGTTTCACAAGGTCGATGATGGAGTTGATGATCTTGTGGTTGGTGAGAAAATTTTGGCCATGCTCGTGACGGCCGTGTCCGTATGCAGACATCAGGTGTGCTCCTTGGATTTGAAATGGAGCCGGGCATGACAAATAGCCGCCCGGCTAAAGGACCGGAGCGGTTTTTAACCTACGGGGTAGGAAACCGCCTTAGCGGTTGGTGCGCAACCGCAAGAAAGCGGTACCTGAAATCAACATGGGTCTAATTATATCCATTAAAGGGTTAAGGGTCAAAATGTGTGTCTGGCTCGGCGTGTCGCGGGGGTTAGATTTGGCCTTTTTGAATGCCGATTGAGTGGGTGTAGTCGGTGTCGATAGCGTTGTCGTAGAGGGCTGGGCGTCCTGTTTCGTGGTCGGCTTGGTTCTCGGTTTGGGTCAGGGTGGATACTTTGGCGAGTTGGCCCTGGCCCCAGTCGGACTGCCTGGCGATTCGTACTGGATCGTCAGGCAGTTCCGTTTTTAAGTAGAGCCACCAATCCAGCATGCGGCGTTGTCGTTCGCCTGATCTGCCGCGGTGGGTTCTGGCGAGCAGTTTGAGCTGGGCGTTGATGCCGCCTTCTAAGCTGTTGGTGGTGGATTTGATCCGCTCGGGCGCAAGGACTCCTGCTGGCGGGTTGAGGTAGACAAACAGCATCTCGGACCGCCAAAGATGGTTGAGGCTGTTGTAGGCCTTGCGCACGTTGTGGTGGGTCCACACGCGGGTCCATGCACCTGTTTTGGGGTCTTTGATCATGGTTTTCTCGTTCATCCATTCCCGGTAGATCGTTGAAAACTCGTGCAGTTGCACACCCCACGCGGCGGCTTCATCCAGTGTGGTGATCCGGGTCAGTTTCAGCGCAAGTCGGTAGATGGTGCGCCCGGCATCGGTGCGTGGGTTGGTGGTGGTGTAGCGGCGGACCACGCGTTGGGCGTGGACGAGGCAGCGTTGAATTTTCGTAGTCGGCCAGCACTTTTTGATTGCGCTGTATGCGCCTTGGCCGCCGTCGATGACGGCGATGAGTGGGGCTTCGATGCGTTCAAGCAGCAGTTGGTAGTCGCGGGTGGTTTCGTGTTTGCACCAGTGCCAGGCGATCACGTGGTCGATGGTCGCCGCGACGATCAGGCAGCCACCGGCGGTGTAGGTGCCATCGAGAAATACCTGGTCGTAGATCCGCTTGTGGTGGCCGGCGGTGGGGTCAGGCACATCAACGAGCCAGCACCACTTGAAGCGCCGCTTCATGGTGGCGCGGCTAACACCGTTTCGTTTGGCTAGGTCGTCGAGTGATATTGCGGTGGTGCAATGCTCGATGAACTGGGTGAACACTGCCGCGTTGGTGATGTCGTTTCGACGTTTGACGCTGGAGGCGCCGCATTGTTTGCAGCGCCATCTGGTGGTGCCTTTGCTGGTGGTGCCGTTGCGTTTCATTTCACCGCCGCAGTGGCAGCGTGGTTGGTTCTTCGACATTGCGACACCACACCACGCCGCGCATAGCACATCACGGCTGCCACACCGAGGATTTCCCGTCGGGGGCTAGATATATGCTTCCGGAGCATATACTTTCCGGAAACCTACAGGTCAATCCGTGAAAATCCGCGATTCCGGACACACATTTTGACCCTTAACCCTGGGTATCGCCACCGGCCCTTGGACACCAGGGTCGGCACCATTGACGTGGCGATCCCCA
>NZ_KV817373.1:6652-7216 GCF_001814645.1 Rothia sp. HMSC076D04
GGGTCGGCACCATTGACGTGGCGATCCCCAAGCTGCGCTCAGGTACCTACTTCCCAGAATGGTTACTGCAACGGCGCAAACGCTGTGAAACCGCGTTGATCACAGTGGTCGCTGACTGCTACCTGGCAGGAGTATCCACGCGCCGTATGGACAAGCTCGTCAAAACCCTGGGGATCACAGGACTGTCCAAGTCCCAGGTCTCACGCATGGCAGCCGACCTGGACGAGCACGTGGATCAGTTCCGCAACCGGCCCCTCCACGATGCCGGGCCTTTCACCTTCGTTGCCGCTGATGCGCTCACCATGAAAGTGCGCGAAGGAGGACGCGTCGTCTCGTGCGCGGTCCTGGTTGCCACCGGAGTCAACAATGACGGACACCGCGAAGTACTGGGGGTGCGCGTATCCACCAGCGAGACCGGCCCGGCGTGGAACGAGTTCTTCTCTGACCTGGTCGCCCGGGGCCTGACCGGCGTGCGCCTGGTGACCAGTGACGCCCATCTGGGCCTGGTTGAGGCCATCGCCGCCAACCTGCCCGGAGCCACTTGGCAACGATGCCGCACCCACT
>NZ_KV817374.1:0-74956 GCF_001814645.1 Rothia sp. HMSC076D04
CATGCAAATCCGTTTTCCGTGATTCACACCACAATGTTTCTTCCCTAAACTCCTCCACCATCACCATTCAGATGATCAAGAATCTTCTCAGCAAGAAACCAAAACACTATACAATTGAAAGACAGTCAAACCGCTTCTGACTAGGAGAAACACCGAAGAAAACTCTTCGTTTTTTCCTCCTCGCCGCGGCGACTCATACAACTATACAGATGCCGAAATGGGTCTGCAACCCGAAATAGGGTGAAGTAGACCACAAACAGGGCCTTGAAAGGGTCCCAAACACCCTCACAAACATCAAAATGCCTAGTCAGTGCGTTTTATGGGTGCTAAAAAATCTTTAAAAAACTTCCAAAAACCTTAAAAATCTGCGAATTCCCCTTTCGGGAGCCCCAAAACAGGGTCGAAAGGCGCCCAAAGCCCTCGCCAACAAAGACAAACCAAGAAACCCCAGAGCCAGAGGGCAGCAGAGCGATACAAGAAGAGCCCCTCCTGACGGAGGGGCTCTGTGTATATAGGGAATGTATATAGGGAACAGAAAAGGAGGGGCACTCCCCCACCGAACATTCAGTAATGAATACTTCAGTAGAGAAGAACCCCTCCCCCTCTATGTATAGAGAAAGTCAGAAGAGACTAGACCAGCTCTACAGCACCCTGGTTCTTCTTGCCACGGCGAACCATCGCAAAACGACCGTGCAGCAGATCATCCTTAGAAATAGCTGCGTCCTCGCCCTGAACCTTCACGCCGTTCACCGAAGCGCCACCCTCCTTCAGAATGCGACGAGCCTCAGAGTTAGACTTCGCAAAGCCCAGCTCAGTCAGAACAGAAATCATGTCCAGACGGTCCTCAGACAGCTTCGCCGAAGGAAGCTCAGCAACCACAGACTCCAAGGTAGCCTCATCCAGAGCAGCGAAATCGCCCTTACCGAACAGAGCCTCCGAAGCAGCCACAGCCTGATCGGTAGCCTCAGTACCGTGAACCAGCGAAGTCACCAGGTACGCCAGAGTCTTCTGAGCCTCACGCTTAAACGGCTCCTTCTCAACCTTCTCAGCAAACTCAGCAATCTCAGCACGAGTCAAGAAAGTAAAGACCTTCAGGCGATCCACCACATCCGCATCCGCTGTGTTCAGCCAGAACTGGTAGAAAGCGTAGGGCGAGCACATCTGCGGGTTCAGCCAAATAGCGTTACCCTCGCTCTTACCGAACTTAGTGCCATCAGAGTTAGTAATCAGCGGAGTACCAATAGCGTGAACGCTCTTACCCTCCACCTTACGAATCAGCTCAGTACCGCTCGTCAGGTTACCCCACTGATCAGAACCACCGGTCTGCAGAGTACAACCGAAACGACGGTTCAGCTCCAAGAAGTCCAGGCCCTGCAGAATCTGGTACGAGAACTCGGTGTACGAAATGCCCTCATCAGAGTTCAGGCGCTTCGCAACAATCTCCTTCTTTACCATGGTGCCCACGCGGAAATGCTTACCAACATCGCGCAGCAGCTGCAGAGCAGACATCTGACCGCTCCAGTCCAGGTTATTCACCATACGGGCAGCGTTCTCACCCTCGAACGACAGGAAACGCTCAATCTGAGCGCGCAGAGACTTAACCCACTCAGCAACAACCTCAGGAGAGTTCAGCACACGCTCAGAAGTCTGACGCGGATCACCAATCAAACCGGTGAAACCACCCACCAGACCCAGCGGCTTGTGACCAGCCAGCTGCAGACGACGCATCACCAGCAGCTGCACCAAGTGACCCAGGTGCAAAGAAGCCGCAGTCGGATCATAACCCGTATAGAAAGTCAGGCTCTCCTCGCTCAGCGCCTTCTCCAGAGCAGCCTCATCAGTGCTCACGTGCACCAGGCCGCGCCACTTCAGCTCCTGCCAAATATTCTCGAAGGTATCGTCATTATGCTGCGCGTTGAGGATCTCGGCAGACATGCTTCTCCCATTCACAAGGTAACAACGCCCGAAGGCGCTCGAACAAAATATGTAACAAGCCTAGCACCGCACCGGCACAAACGCTCAGAAAAACCCAAGCGAGCGCCCAAACCGGTACGGCACCGGCTCAAAGAAATAATAGAAAGGTGCTACAGAGCCACGAAGACTACAGGCCCGCAGGCATCCGCGAACCCACCATGTGCAGACGCTGAGTCGGACGAGTCATCGACACGTACAAGTCACCCACAGCACCATCAGCATCATCAATCAGCTGCTGCGGCTCAACAATCACCACAACATCAAACTCCAGGCCCTTAGCCTCCCACGGAGTCAGAACCAGCACCTGATTCTCCAAAGCCGTCTGCGCGGTACCCGTACGGTCAGCATGAGCACGAGCAACAGCCTGAGCCGTCTGAACATACAGGCTCGGCGGGCACACCACACCAATCAGAGCGCCACCCGAATGAGCGACCTCCTCGCTGACCACAGACACGGTCTGCTCCACGACAGACTCGGCGGCAACCTCATGCACCAGCGGAGGCCACTTGCCCTCACGCACCGCACGAGGCGCAGACACCTCATAACCGGCAGCCTGAGCAACCGACACCGCTGCCTCAGCAATCTGAGCCGGAGTACGGTAATTAATCGTCAGCTCATCCAGAGTGAAACGCTCACCCACAAACGGCGCCAACGCCTGCGACCACGACGAAGCAGCCGCAGCAGAAGAAGCCTGAGCAATATCGCCCACAATCGTGAAGGACTTCATCGGGCAACGACGCATCAGCAGACGCCACTGCATGGGCGAGAGCTCCTGAGCCTCATCCACCACAATATGGCCATACGCCCACGTACGATCAGCAGAAGCCGCAGCCGCAGCCGTCATACGCTCGCCACGAACCTCATTCATCATCGCAATCTGCTCAGGAGTAATCACGCCATCAGCGCCAATATCCTCCAGCGACTGGTGAACATTCTCCAGCGCCTTCGCAGCGTTCTCAAGGTTCGCGCGATGCTCCGCCGCAGCACGAGCCGCCGCAGCCGCACCGGTCACCTTCGAAAAATCACCCAGAAGCTCAGCGGCCTCATCCAGCAGCGGAACATCCGCCTCAGTGAAAGGAGCCTCCGCCGGACGAGCCAGCAGAGCACGCTCAGCCTTCGACAGCTCACGGGTCGCAGACTCCAAGTAATGCGGCTTCGAGAACAGCGAGCGCAACAGAGTCTCCGGCGACAGCGGCATCCACACCAGGTTCAGGGCGCGGCGCACATCCATCGAAGCACGCACATCATCCTGCAGGTACGGACGCTCCACCACACGACCCGCCGCACGGTTCAGCTGATCATCCAGCTTCGCGGTCAGCTCCTTCAACAGAATCTTCACGAACGTCTCACGAGCCTCATTATGCGGCTTGCCGGTCGAACGAGCACGAGAACGAGCCGAACGAACCATCTCCGGAGTCAGCTCAACATCAGTACCCTCAACATTCAGACGCTGAACCTGAGCCGGCACCTTCTGACGATCCGCAACCGCACGCTTAATAACCTTCACCATGCGCAAATCGCCCTTCAGCGCCGCAACCGCACGATCCTTCTCAGGCACAGCACGCAGACCCGGGTACAGGGTCGCCAACGAAGACATCACCACGCCGGTCTCGCCCAGCGACGGAAGCACACGCTCGATGTACCACATGAACGAATTCGACGGACCAACCACCAGCACGCCAGCCTTCGACAGGCGCTCACGGTTCGTGTACAGCAGATACGCCGCACGATGCAGCGCCACAGCGGTCTTACCGGTACCGGGACCACCCTGCACCACGCGCACACCCGGCAGCTCCGAGCGGATAATCGCATCCTGCTCAGCCTGAATCGTCGCCACAATATCGCCCATGCGGCCGGTACGCTTCTTATTCAGCGCCGCCAACAGAGCACCCTCACCGTGGAGGGTGTTCTCATCCTGCAGCATCTCCGAATCGAAGACCTCATCCTCAATATTTACGACAGTGCGGCCCTCAAGCATCAGGTGACGGCGGCGGCGCACACCCATCGAGTGGAAAGCAGTCGCCTGATAGAACGTACCCGCCTCCGGGGCACGCCAGTCCATCAGCAGACGCTGCTGATTGCTATCCGTAATACCAATACGACCGATATAACGCACCGCATCAGCGCCCTCACGGTCCATATCCAAACGACCAAACGTCAGACGAGAATCCACAGCATTCAGCTGCGCCAAACGATCCTCATAGTGAGTAGCAAAAGAGTCACGCTCCGAACGGTTCTGATGACCGCCCACCGCCTGATTCTTACGCACAGCAGCCAGCTTCTCAGCCGTCTCCTCACGGAGCTCATCCAGGCGAGCATACACGCGAGCAACATACTCACGTTCCGCAGCCATCTGCTCAGCAAACAGCTTCTCAGCCGCCGAAGAATCAGCAGACTGCTGGGGTAAAGATTCAGATGACACGTATGCTCCTTAAACCTATGGTGTCTCAAAGACAGGGCGCGACAGGCACCCAAAAATACGGGTCACTATTTTACAGGACAGGCTCCGAAGGGTAGAAATATTACCCCCACAGAAAAGTGCCCCACCGGCTCAACCGGCAGGGCACCCCTCATCACTATCAGCTACACACCCAAAGGGCGGTAAGCCTCAAACTCTATAAAACTACTTCGACGGCAGCGGGTACTCAGACACCAAGCTCAGCGTCTCAAGACGGTAACCGTCCAGCGCCTCACGACCGCCCAGACCCTCCAGCTCCAGAAGAGCACCAACGCCGGCAACCTTCAGGTTCGCGCGCTCCACCAGCTTCGCGGCGGCAACCAGGGTACCGCCAGTTGCCAGCAGATCATCCAGCAGAAGAACACGAGTGCCCGGCGCGAAATCATTACAGTGAATCTCAATCGCCGCGCTACCGTACTCCAACGCATACTCCTCACGGTACGTCTCACGCGGAAGCTTACCCGCCTTACGAACCGTCATAATGCCGGTGCCGGTAGCGTACGCGAGCGCAGAAGCCAGCAAGAAACCGCGAGCCTCAACACCAGCCACCACATCAAACTGACCCTCAAAACGAGTAGCCAGCTCATCAATGCACGCCTTGAACACCTCAGCATTAGCGAAGAGAGTGGTCACATCGTAAAAGAGGATACCCTCGTGCGGGTAATTCGGAATCGTAGCGCAAGCAGTCGGAATCAACTGCTCAATAGGGGTTCGCGAAGCCTCAGAAGCGGGAACGCTCATGCTCTCTCTTTCGTGAAGGGGATAGCCCCGGAAAAAACGCCCGGGAACAATAACGCGGTAGAAGCCGCCTACAAAATTCTACCCTCTTCACCCGCTCTTGTCCTCAGATGAGAGATAAGAACCATCTGCCGGGATTAGCCCCGCTGAATCACAACCCGCAAGTCACGCTTAAGAATCTTGCCGGTCGGCCCCAGCGGCATGCTCTCCACCATCACGTAGCGGCGAGGATACTTATACGCCGCCAAACGAGTGCGCGCCAACGCATTCAACTCCGCCTGCAGCACACCCTCATCAGCACCCGGACGCGGCTTGACCACGGCGACAACCTCCTCGCCCACACGCTCATCCGGCACGCCCAACACAGCTACCGACTGCACCTGCTCATGGGTATAGAGAATATCCTCAATCTCACGCGGATACACCGAATAGCCGTTACGCAGAACCATGTCCTTAATACGGTCCACAATAAAAATATTGCCCTGCTCATCAACACGAGCAACGTCGCCGGTCGCAAACCACTCGCCGTCAAAAACCTCAGCAGTAGCCGCAGGATTATTCCAGTAGCCAGCCATCACATTCTCACCGCGCACCCACAGCTGACCGCTCACACCCGGCGCGCACTCGGAACCTTCCGGGCAACGCACCTGCACCTGCACGCCCGGCAACACACGACCCACCGAACCGAGCACCATGCCAAACTCCGCCTGATTAAACGAAACCACCGGCGAAGTCTCACTCAAACCGTAGCCCTCATACACCGGGCACTCAATCAGCGTTTTCAACGCAGAATGTACCGGCGCAGGCAGCGGCGAACCACCCGAAATACCGAAACGGATGCGACCACGCAGCGAGCGCGCACGCTCAGGCTCAGCCTCCAGCGCCGCCGCCAACGACACATACATGCTCGGGACCGCAGCCAACACCGACACCCCGGCACGCTCCATCAGATTCAGCGCGCCATCAGAGGTAAAACGAGGTAGCAAAGCCACCGTAGCCGACGCCGCAAACGCCGCGTTCATCGACACCGTCTGACCAAACGCATGGAACAGCGGAAGACCACCAAAAATGACGTCCTCAGCGGTGAAACCAAAAACGCTCACGCAGCTACGAGCATTCGAGAGGATATTCGCGTGAGTCAGCGTCGCCCCCTTAGGTTTGCCCGTCGTACCCGAAGTGTAGAGAATAATCGCCGGATCACTCGCCGCCACCGGGACAGGCTCTAGAACAGCAGCTGACAGCGCACTATCGGCAGGTGCATCAAAAGGAGCCACCGGTGAACCCTCTCCCCCGGTGAAAATCTCGCAACGAACCGAACCGTTCTTCACCGGCACCGTCGAGAGTGCCTCCGACGCCAGACGAGTACCCGCAAAAGCAAAAAGCACCTTCGCCCCGCTATCGCGCAGATGATACTCCAGCTCAGCGCCCGACAACAGCGGATTCAACGGAACACAAATCGCACCCGCAGCCACAATGCCGTAATACAACGCCGGCATCAACGCCACATTCGGCATAGACAACGCCACTCGGTCACCACGCTCAACACCGAGCGCCGCCACATGACGCTGGACCTGCGCAGCAGCAGAAGCCAACTGCGCGTAGCTCACCACCTGCATATCAGCAGAGTCAGAAGCCGGAATCGTCAAAGCCGCCTTAGCCCCAGAACCGGAAGCAGCCTCCGCCAAAAGGTAGGCAATATTGTTCGCTGAATCGTGCATTTCAGACATGATAGAAAACTCTCACCACAGAAAAATCGGTATATCTAGAAAAAGAGAAGCCGAGCTAGAAGCCCGCAAAAAGAGCCCGAAGACAGCAGAAGGGCGTACCTTCAACCGCTCCCCCGAAACATCAGAAGAACAGCGCAAGATACGCCCCAACTACTACTGAGCAGCAGACCAATCCAAGAAGCTCTCGGCAAGCGCAGCCCCACCATTGGGGTCACGAGTAATCACTATTACCGTATCGTCACCGGCAATAGTGCCCATAATCGCTTCAAGACCGCCCTGATCAATAGACGAAGCCAAGAACTGCGCAGCACCCGGAGGAGTACGCAGAACCGTAATATTCGCCGAACCCTCAGCGGTAATCAGCAGCTCCTTAAACAGGGAAATCATACGGGCATCAGGTGCAGTGCCGCCGCCACGACGAGCAGGGTAATTCGGCACAGCATAAATCAAGCCGGCGCCTTCATCACGGATGCGCTCAGCGCCAATTTCAACAAGATCGCGGGAAAGGGTCGCCTGAGTAACCTTCATACCATCATCGGTCAGGTACTGCGCCAGTTCAGCCTGGGAGCGGATACGTCGGGTCTGCAGCAATTCAACGATGCGTGCCTGACGCGCGATCTTGGTCGAGGGGAAAGGCATAATATCTCTTCTTCCTACGGTGCCAATCACGAATTCAGAACGGAGCTGCCCAACGGTGGCGCAGCGCAACATTCTTTACTACCCAAGATAATACATATGCACATAAATATGCGCATCAAATATGGATTATTCCAAGATATGGGGGAATTTTCAGGGTTTATCTCACCAGCTGTCACACTAAACGCCGCGAATGTAGCGTGTATCTACACATTCGGGCGCATAACCTCGCAATGAATGCATAGCGTGCAAGAACATTGTGGGCTGGCGCGTTGCGCCGGTCAAGAGACTTTCCGGTAGGCGAGCGCGAAAAAGGAGCCCGCCTCCAGCAACACCACGTGCGCCAGAAACAGGCTCCCTCAACAAAACGTCAACCGGCCAATCCTCAAGATTCAGAACGCCTAGCGCTCGTCCTCCACCAGACCGTCCAGGTCCTCATACTCGACATCGCGCGAACGGCGGTTCAGCCACACAGCAAAACCCATACCCAGCAGAAGCACCAGCACCGCACCAACAATACTTGCGATACCGGTAAAACGCTCAGCATTCACGCTGTCCTCAGTCACAGGCTTCAACGTGCCCTTCTCAGCGGTGTAGACGACCTCAAGGTTGCCGTCCTTTTCCACCAACAGGCCATCCACCTCACGCGGGAACTCCGAGGGAACATCACCAGTCTGCGAACCTCGGAACTCAATCGGAGCGCCCGAAGTCACCTGATACTTATCCTTCAGGTTCGACACATACGTCTTACCATTCAGCGCGTCATCAGCAGGCAGGTTGCCCTTATAACGAGCCACATTACCCTTCGTAATCAGGTCAGGAGTCAAATCCTGGTAGGTGCCCTGAATAACCCAGCTCTTACCGGCATACTCGGCGTTATTATTCACCGACGCAAAAGCACGGACACCCGCAATAGCCAAAACAATGGAAAGAATAACCGCAACAACAGCAGAAAGAACCGACAGCCAGTTCACGCCCGGACGGTCATCCAGCTCTTCCTCACTCATCGCGAAAAGAGAGGAGTTCTCTTCCTCGTCGTCGTAATCCTCGTACTCGTCGTACTCCTCATACTCAGAATCTTCATACTCAGAGTCATCGTATTGAGAATCCTCAAAGTAGGTTTCTTCGACCTCAGACTGCGACAGCTCATCCTGTTCGCGCGAGTTCTCTCGATTAGCCATTACTCTCTCCCTCACTTCATCTATCTTCTAGGGTACCCATAACCACATGAGTTCACCACTGAAAGCGCTTATCAACGCTTCATAAACCAGCCCAACAGGTAAACCCACCACGCAACGCCAAAAGCTACGGGGTGGGAGCCAACAACTCCCACCCCGTCAGCACTAGGCGTTACGCCATAGGGTTAGACCCGGTTAGACACGCGGTTCCGCACCCAGCTGCTCAACAGTCGCAGCCACAGCAGCCTCACGAGCAGCCGACGCCTCATCAGCAGTCAGCGTACGATCCGGTGCGCGGAAACGCAGAGCAAACGCCAAAGACTTCTTCGACTCATCAATACCGACACCGCGGTAATCATCAAAGACGCGGATGTCCTCCAGCAGCTCGCCAGCGCCCTCACGCAGAACACGCTCCACCTCAGAAGCAGGCAGATCGCGGTCCACCAGAAGCGCCACGTCCTGAGTAGCAGCCGGGAAAGTCAGCACCGGAGTAGCCTGACGCGCCTCAACACGACCAGCAAACAGCGCCGAGAAATCCAGCTCAAACGCGCAGGTACGCTCAGGCAGGTTCAGCTCCTGCAGAAGCTTCGGGTGCAGCTCACCAGCGAAACCAACACGCTCACCGGCAGCGTTCAGAACCTCAGCCACACGGCCCGGGTGGAATGCAGTATGCACACCGTTACGCATCTGAATCTCAGCCGAAACAGCGTCAGCGACCAGACGCACAGCGTCCAGGGCGTCACGCCAATCGTAAGCGCGCGGAGTAGCGCCGGGCATCACCTCATGCTCAGTACCTGCAAACAGGCCAGCAATGAAAGTGGGCTGATGCGGAATACCGGCATTCAAATCAGCCAGAACCTCATCCGAAGGACGAGCACCCAGCGGCGGAATAGACTCCGAACCCAGCTGCTCACCCGGGATGAACACGTGACCCGCCTCAAAAATAGCCAGGTTCTTGAAACCGCGAGACAGGTTACGCTTCAGAACCTCAACCAGGCCCGGCAGCAGCGAGCGGCGCATCCAGCCCTCAGCCGAAGAAATCGGGTTCTCCAGGCGAACCGAAGGAACCTCAGTCACCGGGTTCTCAGGGGTGCTCACCCACGGAGCCGACCACAGGTTGTTCGCATCAGCCGACACGAAGGGGTACGCGAAAACCTCAGTCAGGCCCGAAGCCGCCAGCGCGTTCAGCGCACGACGCTTACCCGCCTGCTCCGGAGTGTAACCGCGACCCGCAGGAGCCACCGGCAGAGTCGAGGGGATGTTCTCGTAACCGTCAATACGTGCGATTTCCTCGGTCAGGTCCTCCTTCGCACGCAGGTCAGTACGCCACGACGGGACAGTCACCGCGTAACCAGACTCGGTACGCTCCACCGAGCAGCCAATCTCACGCAGGCAAGACTCAATCTGCTCCGGCGAGTAATCCACGCCAATACGACCAGCAGTGTAATCAGCGGGCAGGTCAATCACGACCGGCTCGTAGCCCAGGGACACGTCGGTCACGCCCGGCTCAACCTGAGCGCCAGCCAGCTCAACCAGCAGCTCAACCGCACGCTGAGCGGCAGCAGCCTGAATCTGCGGATCCACGCCACGCTCAAAACGCTTCGAAGACTCAGAAATCAGCTTGTGACGGCGAGCAGTACGAGCCACCGACACCTCATCAAAACGAGCAGACTCCACCAGAATGCGGGTGGTCGAATCGGTCACCTCAGTCGAGGCGCCACCCATCACACCGGCAAGACCAATCACGCCGGAATCATCAGCAATGACAATATCCTCGGGATGCAGAGTACGCTCAACACCGTCCAGAGTCACCAGCTTCTCGCCAGCAGCGGCGCGACGCACCACAATCTCACCCTGAACCTTGTCAGCATCGTAGAAGTGCAGAGGCTGACCGGTCTCCAGCATCACGTAGTTCGAAATATCCACCGGCAGCGACAGCGAGCGCACACCCGCCAGACGCAGACGCGAAGACATCCAGGTCGGAACCGGCGCATCCGCCTTCACGTCCGACACCTCACGCATCACGAAACGAGTGCATGCGGGGTTACCGTGAATCGGAGCGTCATCACGCAGAGAAACCGGGTGACCGGACTCGTTCGCCTCCGGGGCGCGCTCGCCGTACGCCAGCACAAAATCCTCAAAGGAAGAACCGGTAGCGTGGCACCACTCGCGAGCGATACCGCGCAGAGAGAACGCGTAACCGCGGTCCGGAGTCACGTTCACCTCAGCAGCCTGATCGTACAGACCCAGCAGCTCCATCGCGTCGGTGCCGACCTCCGGGTCCAGGCCCAGAGTCGAAAGCACCAGAATGCCGCCGTGATCATCGCCAATACCCAGCTCACGGGTAGAGGCAATCATGCCAGCCGACTTATGACCATAGGTCTTACGGGCAGTAATCGCGAAACCACCGGGCAGAACAGCGCCGGGCAGGGTCACAACAACCTTGTCGCCGGGTACGAAATTGTGGGCACCACAAATAATGCCCTGAACGCCGGAAGGCTCAATGCCCTTACCGGTCAGAGTCTGCTCCTGACCCTCCGGAACCACACGCACCTGGCACCAGTTCACGGTCTTGCCGTTAGAGTGAGTCTCCGGCTCCATGGAGAGCACCTGACCAACCACAATCGGGCCGGACAGCTCATCAGAGGGGCGGTGAACGTCTTCTTCTTCCAGGCCAACCTTCACCAGGGTTGCCATCAAATCTTCAGCCGAAGCATCCTCAGCTACAGGCACGAACTCGCGCAGCCATGACAGGGGTACACGCATAATTTAGATCTCCATCCCGAACTGCTCAGAGAAACGGATGTCGCCTTCAACCATGTCATGCATGTCAGCGACGTTGTTACGGAACATGAGGGTACGTTCAATACCCATACCAAAAGCGAAGCCCGAGTACTCCTCAGGGTCAATACCCGCAGCACGCAGAACATTCGGGTTCACCATGCCGCAGCCGCCCCACTCAATCCACTGCGGGCCGCCCTTAGCGTTCGGGTGCCACAAATCCAGCTCAGCGGAAGGCTCAGTGAACGGGAAGAAGTTCGGGCGCAGGCGAATCTTAGCGTCCTCACCGAACATGGCGCGTGCCATGTACTCCAGGGTGCCCTTCAGGTCAGCCATGGTCAGGCCCTTATCCACGGCAAGGCCCTCAATCTGGTGGAAGACCGGGGTGTGGGTCGCGTCCAGCTCATCGGTGCGGTACACCTGACCCGGGCACACAATGTACAGCGGCAGATCACGCGAAAGCAGCGAGCGCATCTGCACCGGCGACGTGTGAGTGCGCAGCAGCAGGTGAGCGTTCTTCGGCTCAACGTAGAAAGTATCCTGCATTTCGCGTGCCGGGTGATCCGGTTTAATGTTCAGAGCGTCAAAGTTATACCACTCAGACTCCAGCTCCGGGCCGTCAGCAACCTCCCAGCCCATACCAACGAAGATATCGGTCAGACGCTCCTGCATCAGAGCAATCGGGTGGCGGCCGCCCAGGGAACGGCGAGGCGAAGCAGCAGAAACGTCCACAGCTTCCTCAGCCAGGATGCGAGCCTCACGCTCAGCCTCCAGCTCAGCGGTACGAGCCTCAATAGCCTCAGTCAGGGCTGCACGAGCCTGCCCCATCAGCTTACCCACCGGGCCCTTGTGCTGGTTCTGAAGATCACGCATCTGGCGGTTAGCGATGCTCATGATGCCCTTCTCACCGAAGAAGCTCAGGCGCACCTCCTTGAGGCTGTCAAAGTCCTTAGCCTTCTCGCGAATCTCCTGGCGGGCGCGCTCACGCTCAGCCTCAAAAGCCTCACGGATAGCGTCCAAACCGTTCTCGGGGTTCTCCTCCAGAACCTGCGCAATGCGGGCGAGAACCTGAGCCGGGCCGTTAAGACCCTCGTGTTCCTGCACGGAATCGGTCATTGTCACTCTTCTCTGCATACCACCGGCACTATACCGGCTGGCTCGTTATACACCTTAGGCAGCACCATCTGCTCTCCCCCGGCTACCCGCACAGGGTGCGGAGCAGGGTTGGCGACGGGCGCATATCCTATCCATTTTAGACCAGAGAACGAAGCGCAAACAGCAGAACGCCCGGATAGTCCATCCGGGCGTTCTTAGGTATATAGCCTCAACAACAACGTTGAAGAGGGTACTTCTACTTCAGAGCCTGCTTCACAGCCGGGTCGAAAGAAGCACGAATCCACAGCACGTTCGCAATGAACCATGCCGCGTACAGGGGCACGAAGCCGTAGCGCTGAGCGTCAATGACATTACCAATCAGAGACAGGATCGCCACGAACGCACCCAGAATTGCAAAAATCAGACCGACAGTCAGGCCCAGACGCTTGCCCTTCTGAATCGTGAAGTAGACCCAGATGTACACAACCGCAGAAACAACCAGCAGACCGATACCACCTGCAGCACCGACCTCCGGCAGACCCTTCAGCGGGGACAGGTTACCCGGTGCGAACGAGGAAATAACACCGTGAATCAAGCAGAGCAGCGCGGAGACAATCATAATCTCCTGCAGACGCAGAATCTTCGGGTGCTTGGTCGGCGAGTGGAACAGAATTCCGCGCGGCTCAGCGCCGCCTTCCTGAATATAAATAGCTTGAGTGTCCGAGGGAACCGCGTCGGAGCGGTAGGCACCCGGATCAAACGGGGGTTGAGCAGTCATCATTGTCTCCCAATACGTATGTGATTTCTCCCTCAATACTACCCGCCTACCGATTGGTTTCCAAAGTATGTATCCGTGTCGAACCCATATATGACAAAATCCCCTCCCCAACAAACACACAAGTCAGGATTACACGGCGCATAAATCCCCCTCAAAATATGAATAAAGGCGGGACTCCCCACAGGGAATCCCGCCTTCAAACAGTGTCAAAAAAGATAGAGAAAATTTATCCTGTTACCGCCGCGAGTTTGTCATATAACGGTGACTTAGCCTCGCAACGAACTAGCGCAGAGCATTAGGTCAGACCTTGGGTCTACGCCTCACCAGTGCCAGTGTCCTGCAGCTGTTGCAGAAGAGCCACAACAATCGGCAAATCCGCCGGAATCCACGGCAAACCCAGCAAATCATCGTACGCCTGCGCGTCATCCTTAGACTTCGGCAGCGGCATCCACCGCAGCGCGCTGTGATCTTCCAAAGTATCCGGAGTACCCGAAAGAATCTCCGCAAAGAACACGCGCATCGCCAGACGCTCGCTCAGACGCCAGCCCTGCGGGTACGCGCCGGGCACCTCAGCACCCAAACGCGCCTGCACGCCCAGCTCCTCCTTCAGCTCACGCACCAGCGCCTGCTCGCAGCTCTCCCCCGGCTCGACCTTACCGCCCGGGAACTCCCACATGCCGGCAACAGTCTGCGGCTCAGAACGCTGAGCCACCAGCATACGGGTCGGAGCCACCAAAGAATCGACCACGGCGGCGCCAACCACCTGAACCTCAAACGAGGGCGACACTTCACTCATCTTTCTCTACCTTCTTCTACGCTTTAGAATCCTTCATCGGATGCGCATCCTCAGCAGCGTGCTCCGCTACTTCCTTCTCGGCATCCTCAGTATTCTCAGGCTCAGGAGCTTCCTCCACGCCTTCCTGCCACTCTTCTTCCTCATCATTCATATTCGAGGCTTCTGCCACCTCACGGCGAATATTAGTGCCGTCATTCAGCAGAATCAGAAGGCGGTTGCCGTTCTTGAACTCCATGAGGAAGACATCCTCAAGCTCGACCTCAGCGGCACGCAACTGTAGGTACACCCAATCCTCGGTCTTGTGCGCATCCGCGATATCGCGAGTGACCAAGCTACCCTTCACAATCAGAGCAAAGTTCGGCACACCGTCACCCTTACGGATCACGCTCAGCGCACCGTTCGGTTCAATCTGAGCGAACTCAATGTCTTCCAGGTCGTAAATACCCTGCGCACGAAGGTCAGCAATCAGGCGCATCGGATCAAGAACCACATCTGCCTGCTGGAAGCTCTTAATATCGATATCACCATCCGTAATGACCGGCACGCGCTGCTCACGCACCGCCATATGCAGAAAACGAATCTTCGTGGTCGCCACGTTCAGCAGCTGAATCATGCACAGCGTAAACACCATGTAGATGACAAAGTAGAACAGGCTAATCTGCTTGCTGTACAACACGCCACCGAACACACCACCGATGACAAAGTTACCGATGGTATCAATCGGGGTCTGGTGCCCCGCCTGAGAACGGTGAGTCAGACGCAGGTACACCAAAAGAATGATCAGGCCAATGAAAATCTTTAGCAAACCATCAACGATCATCTCAACGGTCATAACAAAAATCTCCTAGAACTAAGCCCGGAAAATATCCGGCTCCAAATAAATGATGCGTGCCGCAGGAACAGCCTCGCGAATACGAACCTCAGCCGCGTCAATCTCATCAGCCACCGCACGACCAGTGTCAGCATCATGAATGCGAATCTTTGCCGCCACCAGAATCTCCTCAGGACCCAGGTGCACAGTCTTAATGTGGATAATGCGCTCGCTATCGCCATCCTCAATCGCCGCACGAATCTTCGCCAAATCCTCCGGCGAAGCAGCCTCACCCAAAATTAGGGACTTCATCTCCACCGCAAGGAACACAGCGATAAAGACCAACAGAATACCGATAGCCAGGGTACCGAACGCATCCCACAGACCATTACCGGTCAACAGAGTCAGACCCACACCAAAGAGCGCAAAAATCAGACCCAGCAGCGCACCCGCATCCTCCAGCAGAAGCACCGGAAGCTCCGGGTTCTTCGAAGTACGCAAGAAACGCATCCAGCTCTGCTTGCCCTTCAGATCACGCGACTCCTTCACCGCCACGCGGAACGAATTACCCTCCAGCAGAATCGAACCCACCAGAACAGCCACCGGAACCCACTGCCACTCAGTAATACCGTGCGGGTCATGCAGCTTCTCATAACCCTCATACAGAGCGAACAAGCCACCCAGGGCAAAGATAATAATCGAAACAATAAACGCGTAAATATAGCGGTTACGGCCATAACCAAACGGGTGCTCCTCATCAGCCTGCTTCTGCGAAGCGCGACCGCCCAGAAGAAGCAAAAGCTGATTACCCGAGTCAGCCACCGAGTGAATAGCCTCCGCCAACATCGACGAAGAACGAGTCAGCGCAAAAGCCAAAAACTTCAGCACCGCAATACCCAGATTCGCACCCAGCGCGGCAATAATCGCGCCCGAACCCGAATGACCAGAAGGAGCAGACATAATTTCCCTTTCTCAGCCCTAAACTAAAACTCTAAAACCTATGAGGCTAAGGCGGCCCACCGCTGTACCACAGCCGTGAACCGCCCAAAGCCTAGCGAGAAACGCCGCGCTGAGCCATCGCCGAAGCATACAGGCACACAGCAGCAGCCGTACCCACATTCAAAGACTCAGCCGAACCATAGACAGGAACAGCCACGCGCATAGTGGCGGCCGCCTTCTCTTCAGCGTTCAAGCCCTGCGCTTCATTCCCGAAAAGCCACATTGTCGGCTTCGAAAGATCAAAATTACCCTTCACACCGGACGGGGCGCTCGCCTCCACACCGGCACGACGAGCCGCAGTGTACTCGCTCAGCTCCTGCAGATTCACCGCACCATAGCCGTCAGCAGCCAACACAGCAGTACCCTGAGACTTCACATCCTCCGCGAAATCCTCCAGCTGCACGCCCTGAATAATCGGCACATGGAACAGCGAACCGGCGGTAGAACGCACCGTTTTCGGGTTATACAAATCCACCGAACCCTTAGTCGTAATCACCAGGTCGGCGCCAGCCGCATCAGCCACGCGAAGAATAGTGCCCGCATTACCCGGATCCTGCACACGAGACAGCACAGCAATCAGCTTCGGGTTCAACGCACCCTCACCCCACAGCAGCGCGAACGACGCATCCACCATAAAGGAAACCGCAATAATACCCTGCGGGCTCACCGAATCAGCCATCGCCTCCAGCACCTCATCGGTCACCACACGCATAAAGACGCGGCGACCCTCCTCCGGGGTGGGGGTGCCGTACACCTGCTCCAGCAGCTCTGCAATATCCTCATGACGGTCAAAAGCCGCCTCCGTGACATACACAGCGTCCAGGATGGGGCTCTTCAGGTGCGCCTTCAACGCCTCACGCACAGCCTGCGGGCCTTCCACCAAGAACTGGCCCTTCTTCGTGCGGGCAGCGCGGGTACGCAGCTTCGCAATATCGCACACACGATCTGCCTGCGGATTGGACATCACAACGGGGGTACTAATACGTTCAAAAAAGTTCACTCTTAAAGGGTACAGGCAAAGGCACACCCAAAAAACGCAGAACAGCCACAAGCACAACCCCCAGATACGCAGAAAGCGGCCGCCCACACTCAAAAGTGCAGACGGCCGCTCACGACGCTTAAGCATCCTACCCCGAACCTAGATCTTCGAGGCAAGAACACAACCTAGGCTCATTAAGCCTTGGGAGCCGAGGTGTCCTCGGGCAGGTTGTTCTTAGCAATCTCAACCAGTGCGTTGAAGGCAGCGGGCTCGTTAACAGCCAGCTCAGCCAGCATACGGCGGTCAACCTCAACACCAGCAGCCTTCAGACCCTGGATGAAGCGGTTGTAGGTCAGGCCCTGTGCGCGGGAAGCAGCGTTGATACGCTGAATCCACAGGCGACGGAAGTCACCCTTCTTCTTACGACGGTGGTCGTAGCTGTAAACCAGCGAGTGAGTGACCTGCTCCTTAGCCTTACGGTACAGGCGAGAACGCTGACCGCGGTAGCCGGATGCACGATCGAGAATAGTACGGCGCTTCTTGTGCGCGTTAACCGCGCGCTTCACACGTGCCACGTGTGTCTCCTTCGTCTTATGTCCTGAACAGCTCACATATCACGCTGAACAGGAGCGAGTCTTTAATCAGTGCGCACCACTATCGGTGCGCCAGGTGCAGAGAGTAAGCGTTGCTTACTTGCCCAGCATCTTCTTGACAACCTTTGCCTGGCCGCCGGTAACGATCTGGTCAGAAGCCAGACGACGGGTCAGACGAGAGGACTTGTGCTCCAGGTAGTGGCGGCGGTTCGCCTGCTGGCGCTTAACCTTGCCGCTACCGGTGAGCTTGAAGCGCTTCTTAGCACCAGAGTGGGTCTTCTGCTTCGGCATAGCTGCCGTTCTCCTTACATTCATCCCCCGCCACAGTGGCGGGGTAGCTTAGTGGGGCTGCGTACGCGAACGCATCAGCCCCAAGGACCAAAGGTGAGGCACCCCTCGCGAGGTGCCTCGGAACCGGCACCGGGTGAACCCGCAACACCCACCGAGCGGTGGAGGCGCGTGCCCATCCTAAAGTGACGACCCGGTTCCCTACTCGGCGGAAGCCTGTGCCTTCAACTCGGCAGGCATAGCGTCTGCCAAAGAATTAGTTACGGGCTTCGCCTTGGTCGTGTCAATACGCTCGCGACCCTTGCGACCGCCGGCGCCCTGCTCACGGCGAGCCTCTGCCTTACCGCGAAGCGGAGCCAGAACCATCACCATGTTGCGGCCATCCTGACGGGGGCGAGACTCAACAGTGCTCACCTCAGCCAGTTCAGCCGCCAGACGCTCCAGCAGACGCACACCCATCTCGGGGCGCTGCTGCTCACGACCACGGAACTGAATCATTGCCTTGACCTTGTCACCACCGGAAAGGAAACGACGAGCGTGTCCAACCTTGGTTTCGTAGTCGTGGGTATCAATCTTCAGGCGGAAACGGATCTCCTTCAGAACGGCATTAGCCTGCTTCTTGCGGGATTCACGAGCCTTGATTGCGGCTTCGTACTTGTACTTACCGTAATCCATGAGCTTGCACACGGGCGGCTTCGCGTTCGGGGCAACCTCGACCAGGTCGAGTTCGGCGTCCTCAGCCAGACGCAGAGCGTCCTTCAGAGGGACAACGCCTACCTGCTCGCCACCGGGACCGACAAGACGGACCTCGGGAACGCGGATACGATCGTTAATGCGTGGTTCGCTAATGACTAGCTCCTGTGCTCTGTGGGTTTCCCCGTGAATACTATCCGTTGCGGGCACTAAAAAAGCCCCCGCAGTTACACAAGCGGAGGCACAAACCAGCGTACGCCGAAAGCGGCGGACGAACCCGTTCACCTCAAAACTCGCAAACAAACGCCTGCGGCGGTCAACCGGGTGGGAGGCATGCTCCACTTGCAAACTGCCTACAACGATACCGCAGAATCCCCGACAGACGCAAGGAAATAGCGCAAAACACCATAAAAATTGCGGGGACTCCCCCAGAAAGTCCACAGAAGCACCCACTCTTAAGGACGCATTTACCGAAACAAACGAAATATGAGATTCTAAGACTATGAGCACTGAAAACACGAACTTCCGCTTCACTGCGGAAGAAGAAACCCCCGTACACGGCCACACCGAACTCACCGAAGAGCAGGTCGAAGCCGTCAACGAACAGCTGCGCGACATCGCAGACGTACCCGCCATCGAAATCATCAGCTCCGCAGCCATCCACATGATGAGCGCCGCAGCCGTCAAGTGCGGCCTGGCAGCAGACGAAAACGCCGACGACCTCAAGGACCTCGACGAAGCACGCAAGCTCATCACCGCACTGGCAGGCCTCGTCACCGCCGCAGCACCCGAAATCGGATCCCAGCACGCAGCACCCCTGCGCGACGGCCTGCGCACCCTGCAGCTCGCCTTCCGCGAAGCATCCCCCTTCCCGGACGAACCCGGCAAGGGCCCCGGCGAAAAGCTCACCGGCCCGGTGTACTAAACCAGCACGTGTGCTAAACCAACACGTGCAGTAAACCAGGACGTACGCTAAACCAGCTGGTCCACTAAGCCGCAACCTGGTTTATGTCATCACGAAGCCCCGCCTCCCTCGTACTGAGGAAGACGGGGCTTCGTCACATATAAAGCTTGTGCGAGCCTGTGCGGATAAGAAAACTACGCGGACTAGATAAGCGGGCTAGCGCGAACCGGTAGCTTTAGCGGGCACCCAATGTATCAAGAACGGTAGCTTTAGCGGGAACCAGCAGCCTCAAGAGCCTGCTCAAAACTAAAGTTACCCACATACAGCGCCTTACCCAGCACCACGCCCTCCAAACCATAAGGCACCATGGAACGCAGCTTCTCAAGATCAGCCAGCGACGCCACACCACCGGACGCCACCACCCGGCAGGCAGTCTGAGCCAGCACCTCATCCAGCAGCTCCGCACCGGGACCAGCCAGGGAACCGTCCTTGCTCACATCCGTAACGATATAGCGGCGCACGCCCGCACTCTCCAGCCACGCCAGCGCCTCCGCCAGGTCAGGGCCCGACCAGTCGGTACCGCGAGCCACAGTCACCCAGCCCCGCTCAGGGTTATAGCGGGCATCGAGCCCAAGAGCCAGAAGATCAGAATCGGCATAACGAGCCAGAGTGCTTTCAAGCCAGGAAGAATCCGCCAGAGCCGCACTGGTCACGTTCACGCGATCCGGGTTCAGGCTCAGGGCGCGCTCCAGACTCTCAGCATTACGCACACCGCCGCTGACCTGAATACGAACCGGAGCGGAGTCGCGGGCATTCTCGGCACGGACGGCAGCAACCACCTCAGCCAGAACCTCAGTATTCGTGCCGCGACCAAACGCCAAATCAAGGTCAACCAGGTGAATCCAGCGAGCACCAGCCTTCACCCAGGTCAGAGCCGCCTCAACAGGGTCAAGGCGTTGCTCACCACCGGACAGGGTGCCACCCACCGGGCGCACCGCATAGCCTTCAGAAATATCAACAGCGGGCAGAAGTTCAAGAACGGGTGCAGACATTAGTTACCTCCCGCAGCAGTAGCGGAGTCGCCAGAAAACAGGCGACCGGTCACCGTCAGGGACGCAACCCAGCGGCGCATAAACTCCGCCCCCAGCTCGCCAGAACCTACCGGACAGAACTGCACCGCCGTCAGCGGACCGTTCTCAACCGCCGCGATATAGGCGGGCTCGGTGACAGTCCAAGTCACCGCCGGAGGGGCAATATATTCAATGCTCTGATCAAAAGCCCACTCAAAAACGCCGTGCTCAGACTTGAAGTGAGCCTCGCCCTCAAGATCCTTGAGCAGCACACTATCGGAGGAAGAACGCAGGGCAGAAACACCGGGCACCAAGTCGCGGGTAGAAAGCTCCACGCTCTCGCCGGGCCACTCCCCCATGCACTGAACCTGAACCTGCCCCATCTGCGGATGCTCCACCGTAACCGAATCGAAGAGGCAACTCAGTGCTGCACCGGCAACCAACACCGGACGACCACCGGCAACACGGCGACCAATCACACGCTCAGCGTCCTTAGCTTTCAGGTCTTCATACGCCTCAAGAGAGCTCGCACCGCCGGTAACCACCATGCCGTCAGCCTCACGCAGCTGATCGGGCACAGCGGTCACGATGACCTCCGCCCCCGCATCCTGAAGAAGCTTCACCAGGGCGCCACGAGTTCCGGGTTCCCCCAAAACGGCAACCACAGGACGAGCAGTCTGAGCATTCTGTACAGATTCAGTTTCGACGGGTGCGGATTCAACGGGAACAGGCATCGGTGCGCTCCTATTTCATAGGCTCAAGAATTCGGCTCAAGCGCTCTAGCTTGAGAGATAGCGGATTCGGAGTCAAGACATCAAGCTCATGCAGAAGCCAACCACACGCGGGTCCATGCTTAGCGCTGAGTCTGAGGAATTTCCAGACGCTGACCGGCATCAACAGAGGTGCTGGTCAACGAGTTCAACTCCATAATACGAACCACAGTATCACGGGTGTCACCCTGCGGATCCACCGCCTGAGCAATATCCCACAGGGTCTCTCCGTGCTTGACCACAACGACGGTTCGAGTCACCGAAGCGTTCTCCACGGAGGCAGAAGCCGCCGGACCAAAGAAGCTAATAGCGCCGAGCACAATCAGTGCCGCCAAAGTCAGCAGAGGCAGACCCTTCAGGAAACCGCGCACAGTGCCAAGACGACGAATAGAAGAGGGAACCGCGCGCAGAAGCTCGCCACCCTTAGCCAGAAGAGCACTCTTCGCGCCAGGCGCCTGAGCCGCAGAAGATGTCTGAGCAGAAACGGCGGGGGTAGAAGCAGCAGAGGCAGAAACAGCAGGAGCGTGGGCGGGCTGAGCCACCTGCGCAGGACGGGGTGCATGAGCCGCACGAGAAGAGCGAACAGACTGCGAAGACGCAGGCACACGAGAACGCCCCTGCATGGTGCGGGCCGACACGGTGCTGGCGGACGCAGTGCGGGCGGGGTGAAGTACCACCAAACCTGCCGGAAGGTGTGCAGAAGTGCCACGAGAAGCAATAGGTGCTGCAGTAGTCATTGTGGTTCCTTTCTCTCAGCTCGCCCCGGGGTTGCCCCGCGGGTCTAGCAATGCCGAGCGATACCCGCTCGGAGGTCCTAGTTGAGTGATAACTATGGAGTGGTGATTGTTAGGCGATAACTATTGGGTAGCTAGTCCCTAGTTAGGTCAGAGCGTCGGATGCACCGGGCTGCGCTGGGTCGCACTGGGTGACCCCGGAACCCCATCCCCTGCGCTCTCTCTTCGCCAGATGCTCCCTAGAGCATCCAAGGTAGATCATGCGAAGAGAGAGGCAGAGGATTCGAATACATTCGAACACCCATTCACTCTCCTCTCCCGAAAGACTCCGGGTTGAATCTTCGAATATTTTTCGAACATTCACCCGTAAATCCTGAATTCCAGGAGAGATTCAAGAGTATATACGAACTCTTGTTCTAAAGTCTAGCAGAGATGTACTAAAAATTTCTTCGAGTTTCGAAGAAAAAATCTAGAATATTTGTTTGAGTTTTTCGGTGTAGTGTTCTACACTGGTGTCAAGAGACGTTCCACACGCTCCTGATGAGTCCTACTCACAGCAGGTTTCTGTACCCGTTACGGTTTGATTCTGTATCGAATGCAGGTGCTGCTGACTGAGTTTTATAGGGCGGAGGCGCATACTCGTTGCCTGCGTATCGCTCCGGTATCGCTCCGGCACGGATAGAATTCCTCCACCCCCTGACGAGATAAGACCCATTTCGGCAGAACCAAAAAATTTTTAGGACTTCACCAGAAAACGTGTGAAGCACCCATCCGTGCCCCGACCGGACTGTGTCTCAAACAGACTGCAGAGACCGGAGTACAGAATTCGGGGCACAGACCGAAGGAAAAGAAATGGCAACAGCACCCCGTCCGGCGCTGACCGCGCGCCAGCAGAAGATTCTTGACGCGATCCGCACCGAGATTGAACAGAAGGGTTACCCGCCGTCCATGCGCCAGATTGGTGACATGGTGGGTCTTGCGTCCCTGTCCTCGGTCACTCACCAGCTCGGTCGCCTCGAGACCATGGGCTACATTCGCCGCGACCCCAAGCTCCCCCGTGCCATTGAGGTGCTGGATGAGAACGGCATCGGCATCCACGGTAGCGCTTCCTCTTCCCTGCCCGAGCTGCCGAACTTCGAAGTCGGCGATGAGGACCTCGTACCCGTTCCCCTGGTTGGACGAATTGCAGCGGGCGGCCCCATCACTGCCGAGCAGTCCGTGGAGGATGTGCTCGCTCTGCCCCGCCAGCTGGTCGGTAGCGGCAAGCTGTTCATGCTCAAGGTCAAGGGTGATTCCATGATTGACGCCGCAATCTGCGACGGCGACTGGGTGGTTGTCCGCGAGCAGCACACCGCAGACAACGGCGATATTGTTGCTGCGCTACTTGACGACGAGGCAACCGTGAAGGTGTTCCGTCAGGTCGACGGCCATACCTGGCTCATGCCGCGCAACTCCAACTACGAGCCGATTATGGGCGACCGCGCAACCGTCATGGGTAAGGTCGTATCCGTGCTGCGCAGTCTCTAGACAGCACAGCCTCTAAAAGACATAGCCGCGAGGCTTTTAGCTCTCTATAGAAATCACCCCGGTGATACGTAAACGTTCACGTATCACCGGGGTGATTTCTATATGTCTAAATTTATATGCCCAAAACGGGGCGGCGGCGCGGCAAGGAATGGATCTCGCCCGAGCTAACGCTCAATACTCGCCGAAAGACGAGCCAGCGCACCAATCACGGCTGCCTTATTCTGCGTCGACCACATCGGCGGCATCGCCTTCATCAAGAAACCGCCGTAACGTTTAGTCGCCACACGAGAATCCAGTACAGCCACCACGCCGCGGTCAGACACCGAACGAATCAGGCGGCCCGCGCCCTGCGCCATACGAATCGCCGCATGGTGAGCAGAAACCGCCATAAAGCCGTTACCGCGGTGACGGTTCACCGCCTCCGTACGAGCCTGCGCAATCGGGTCGTCCGGGCGGGGGAACGGAATGCGGTCCATCACCACCAGGCGGCAAGAGTCACCCGGAACATCCACGCCCTGCCATAGGCTCATCGTTCCGAACAGGCATGAGTCAACGTCCTCGCTGAACTCCTCCACCAGAGCCTTGAGCGAAGACTCACCCTGCAGAAGAATGTTCAGGTCGCTATGCTCACGCATGTACTCGGCGGCACGCTCAGCGGCACGCTTCGAGGAGAACAGGCCCAGGGCGCCGCCCTCCGACGCCTCGCACAGCTCACGCAGACGCTCCAGCTGACCCTCGTGCACACCAAATCCCGGAGGCTTCAAATCTCCGGCAACGTACATGATGCCCTGCTTGCGGTAGTCGAAAGGTGAACCCACATCGATACTCGTCCAGCGCGGCGCACCCTCCCCTTGCAGTCCCAGGGCAGCGGCTGCAACATCAAAAGAGTCACCCACCGTCAGGGTCGCACTCGTCAAAATCACGGTGCGGTCAGCGAACAGACCGTCACGTAGCTGCAAACCGACGCTCAACGGAGCGATATTCAGGGTCGCCGGGTCGGTATCGGAAGCAGCCACGTAGCGGCCGTTCTCCCAACCGCCCTGACGAGAAATCCACAGAACGTCCTGCTCGCCCGAAGCCTCCAGAATGCGGCTGCTCATATCGTGCACCTCAGAGACACGCGAGCGCGCCATCTGCAGGCCGGCGTCAACGTCCTGACCGTCCGGTTTGGTATCGGACAGGGCGGTGCGGGCGGCATCGTTGACCGCAGAAATAGCGGTCAAAAGGCGACCGTCCAGGCCTTTCAGCAGGCCCTCGGCAAGACCCTCGAACGCGGTCTCCAGGGTGCCGGCTGCCATTTCCAGTGCGCCGGAATCAGCCTTCGAATGCTTCTTCACGCTACGTGCCGCACGGCGAACCATCGCAACCGTCAAAGAACCAGACACAGCACCGGTCACGCGGTCCACCAGCTCATGAGCCTCATCAATAATGACCGTCTCATGTTCGGGCAGAACCTTCATGCCTTCAAAAGCGTTAATCGCCAGCAGGGCGTGGTTCGTGATGACAATGTCAGCCTCAGCGGCGCGACTACGCGCCATCTCGCTAAAGCACTCTTCCACCAGCGGGCAACGGCGACCCAAACACTCGGCGGCGCTGACCGATACCTGAGCCCAGGCGCGGTCAGAGACGCCGGGCTTCAGCTCGTCACGGTCTCCGGTCTCCGTGCGGTCAGCCCACTCGCGCAGGCGCACCACTTCCTCACCCACGCGGGAGGTCGAAGAAGGCATGTCAAAGAGAGCATCCGGTTCGTCTTCCGGGTAGCCACCCTCCAGCTTGTGCAGGCAGAGGTAGTTATTGCGGCCCTTAAGCAGAGCCACCTGCGCCTGCGACTCCGGGCGCGGTTCCAGCGCTTGTAGAAGACGCGGAATATCGCGGTTCACGATCTGCGCCTGCAGGGCAAGGGTCGCCGTCGCAACCACAATCGGCTGATCCGACTCCCCCACCCGCGCCAGGGCAGGAACCAGGTAGCCCAGGGACTTACCGGTACCGGTACCCGCCTGGACCAGCAGGTGACGCTGCAGCTCAAGAGCCTGCGCCACATGCGCCGCCATGGTGCGTTGACCGGCGCGGTTCTGACCGCCGGTGGCGGCAACCGCCTCGTCCAGCAGGGTCAGGGCATCCTTCGCACCGGGCAGGGTCTCAAGCTCCTGCCCGGTGAATCGGGTGCCGTCGGTTGCCGGTCCGGGTACAGTTCCCGGGGTGTTTTTGGGCGCGTTGATGCTCTCGGTCACGCTCGTCCGCCCCTATAGAGCCTCAGCGGTGGAGGACTGCTCGGAAACAGAAGCGGTCGCTTCAGCCAGAGCGTGTGCCTCTGCAAGTTCCTCTTCCAGGACCTCTAGCAGGTCACCCTCCAGCACATACTCGGACAGTTCGGAGGCTACATCCTCACGGACCAGAGCCACCACGAAGGTGCCGTCCGATACGAAATCGGTGCTCTTAATTTCGGCGTCCCATTCATGCAGGCGCGAAATAATCTCACCGTGCGAGTACGGAATCAGCAGCTTCACCTCAATGGAGGGGCGCGGAATGGTGTCCGCGATCTTCTGCTTCAGCTCCTCAATGCCCTCACCGGTACGCGCCGAAACGATCACGTGCTCCGGCTCGCGCTGGCGCATACGCTCCAGCACGAACGGGTCGGCGGCATCCGCCTTATTCAGCACAATGATCTCGGGGATATGGCGGGCGTCAACCTCCGCGATGACCTCGCGGACAGCACGAATCTGCCCCTCCGGGTCCGGGTGCGAAGCATCCACCACGTGCAGGATGACGTCAGCGTCAGCGACCTCTTCCAGGGTGGAGCGGAACGCCTCCACCAGCTGGGTCGGCAGCGAACGCACGAAACCCACCGTGTCAGAGAGGGTGTAGCCGATACCGTCCGGGGTCTGAGCCTTACGGACGGTCGGGTCCAGCGTCGCAAACAGGGCGTTCTCCACGAGCACGCCGGCATCGGTCAGGCGGTTCAGCAGGGAGGACTTACCCGCGTTCGTGTACCCGGCAATAGCCACCGAAGGCACGCGGTTACGGCGACGGTTCAGACGCTTCGTCTCACGCGCCGGCGCCATCGCAGCGATCTCACGCTTAAGCTTCGCCATGCGAGCGCGCAGGCGGCGGCGGTCCATCTCAATCTTGGTTTCACCGGGACCACGCGAACCGATACCCTCACCGGCTGCGGCGCGGCCACCCGCCTGACGAGACAGGGACGCACCCCAACCACGCAGACGCGGCAGCATGTACTCCAGCTGAGCCAGCTCAACCTGCGCCTTACCCTCGCGGGACTTAGCGTGCTGAGCGAAAATGTCGAGAATCAGGGCGGTGCGGTCAATGACCTTGACCTTCACGATGTCTTCGAGGGCACGACGCTGCGAGGGAGCCAGTTCGGAGTCGACGATGACGGTGTCGGCGCCGGTCGCCTCCACAATGTCCTTGAGTTCCAGCGCCTTACCGGAGCCGAGGAAGGTGCCGGGGTCCGGCTTGAGGCGGCGCTGAACCAGGCCGTCCAGAACCTCGGAACCTGCGGTTTCAGCCAGTGCCGCGAGCTCACGCAGGGAGTTCTCTGCGTCCTCTACGGTGCCTTCAGTCCACAGACCAGCCAGCACCACGCGTTCCAGGCGCAGCTGGCGGTACTCGACTTCGGTGACGTCTTCAAGTTCGGTGGAGAGGTTCGCGATACGGCGCAGTGCGCGGCGCTCAGCGAGATCTTCCTGGTCACCGTCATATTCGGAGTGTTCGCGCTGAACGTCAGAAATTTCGCGCGCGCGAGTATCCAGCACACGGCGGCTATTGTTGCCGTGGGTGCTGGAAGAGTTATCGCTGTGATGCGCGGTACCGGCTGCGTCATAAGTAGTGACGGAGGCGGCGGCCTGGGAGCGGCCCAGAACGCGGTCTACGGTGCGGCGCAGCTGCTCATCACTGGGCAGCTTTTCGGTATCAGATACGGGGATGTTCTTAGAATTCATACGACTCTAATTCTACCGCCGTTGCCCGCATCAGGTAGGGGGTTCGGTCGTCTGTGCGCTCAGGGCGTGCAAGCTGCTGACCTGCCCCGTGCATTCTCTGCCCGTGTGCGGCGGGTTCTTGCCCTACCGGTACACTGGATAGCATGAGCGAGCAGCATTATTTCTCTGAAACCCCCGAGACCGAATTCAAGCCCCGCCCGGTGCAGGTGGAGCTTGCCGGCCGCAAGGTCACCGTCACCACAGCTAACGGCATTTTCAGCCCCTCCGGTATTGATAAGGGCACCGCTATTTTGCTGCAGGAAGCACCCGACCCGCAGGGCGAACGCATGCTCGACATCGGCTGCGGTTGGGGTCCCATTACCCTGACTTTGGCGATGCTCGCACCGCAGGCGCAGGTGCACGCGGTGGATGTGAACTCCCGCTCCATTAGCCTGACCGAACGCAACGCCGCCGCTCTCGGCCTGTCCAACGTCACCGTGGGAACCCCCGAATCGGTTGACCCCGAACTGCGTTTTGACACCATCTGGTCGAACCCGCCGATTCGCGTGGGCAAGGAGGTTCTGCACGAGATCCTGCTGACCTGGCTGCCTCGCCTGGCGCCTGGTGGTGACGCCTACCTGGTGGTTCAGAAGAACCTGGGCTCTGATTCTTTGCAGAAGTGGATGGACGCGCAGCTTGAGGAGCTGCACCCCGGCGAGTTTGAGGTGTCGCGCTATGCGACCTCGAAGGGCTTCCGTATTCTGCAGGTACACCGCTACGAGGACTAAAACCTCTGGCGCTATTTGCTTAAAACATAAAAGCGGCGGGTGTTTTCTGAATTTATTGTCAGAAAACACCCGCCGCTTTTGTCTATAAAATCTCTGGTCCAGGGCTGCCCGCTATTGCAGCCGACTATCGTAGCACGACGGTCGCAACCATCTGCGCCGGACCAGCCAGAACAACATGCTCCAGGTCATCCGGGCCCAGCACGAAAGTCACCGCGAGGGTACCGCCGGGCACATGCACCAGCCACTCATCCGGTGCTTCCTCGCCGCCCCAGAAACGGGTCGCAGCAGCAGCCGCACACGCGCCGGTACCGCAGGACAGAGTCTCGCCCACGCCACGTTCGTGCACGCGCATACGGATAGCGCCCACATGCGCGCCGCTCTCAACGTCCAGGTCGACCGGCACCACAAACTCAACGTTCGTGCCGTTGACCGGGGCGGGGTTCACCTGAGGCAGGCTGTGCAGGTCCAGGCCGTCCAGCTTACCGTCGGAGCCGAGCATCACCACGGTGTGCGGGTTACCCATCGAAATGGACAGGCCAGCACGCGGAGTCTTCAGGCCGCGAGCAGACACCAGGCAGTCCTCGCCACCCTCGCGGGCAGCCTCACCGTGAATGAAGCTCCACGGACCCATATCAATCGCGTAACCCTCTTCGGTACGCGCCACAGTCTTGACGCCGGCACGGGTACCAATCTTGACGGTCTCGCCCACCTCAAGCTCAATCAGGCCCTCGGTGCGCAGGTACTCCACGAACGCGCGCACACCGTTGCCGCACATTTCAGCGATAGAGCCGTCACCGTTGCGGTAGTCCATGAACCAGACAGCGTCCGGGTGCTCCTCGAGCAGCTTCTGACCCGCGCGGGAGGCAGTGCTGCGGGCAGCACGAATGAAGCCGTCCGCGCCAATGCCGAAGTGTCGGTCGCAGGCGCGGGCTACCAGCTCGGGGGTGAGGGCAATTTCTGCGTTCTCGTCCGTCAGAAAGATGAAGTCGTTACCAGTGCCGTGACCCTTGGTGAGGGTCAGGCCTGCCAGCTCGCCCCAGATGGAAGGGTTCTCGCTCATATGCTGTCCTTAAGGTTGGTGACCTGTCCGTTTATGATTTTACCGCGCCGACCGGTTCGAGGGGGTATCTGTTCGGCTGCGGCTCGTTATTGTGGCTTATCGGGTGCTTTCGCGGATGATGGCTTCCGCCTCATCTGCAAGGGTGGGTGAGAGCGCGTCCAGCCAGTGCACGCGCGGGTCCGCACGGAACCAGGTCAGCTGGCGGCGCGCAAACTGGCGAGTCGCAATGGTCGTATCTTCAATCGCCTGCTCCTCGCTGTAGTCCGCATCCTCAAGGGCGCGAGCGAACTGTGCGTAACCAATCGCGCGGGAGGCAGTCTTACCTTCCTGCAAACCCTGCTCGTTTAGGGCGCGAATCTCATCGAGCAGACCCTGCTCGTGCATCAGCTCCACACGGCGGTGCAGACGCTCGTGCAGCAGGGCACGATCCATATCCAGACCAATCTGAATACTCTCCGTCATGTACTCGCGCACCGGCATGAACGCCGAGAACGGGCGACCCGTCACCTCGAACACCTCCAGGGCGCGAATAATGCGGCGCTCATCCTTCACGCGCGCAGCCGACTCCGGGTCTACCTCCGCCAGGCGGGCGTGCAGAACACCAATACCCTCGGTACGCGCCTGTTCCTCCAGACGCTCACGCACCCGCGCATCCGTGCCGGGAAACTCCAACCTATCCAGGGCAGCACGCACATACAGGCCGGAACCACCCACCAGAATCGGGTAGCGGCCACGGCCGCGAATCTGCTCAATCAGCTCACGGCTACGCTCCTGAAACTCCGCCACGGATGCCTCATCCCGCACGTCCATAATGTCCAGCAGGTGGTGCGGAACGCCGCGCATCTCCTCCGCAGTGACCTTCGCGGTACCAATATCCATACCCCGGTAGAACTGCATAGAATCAGCGTTAATGCACTCACCGTTCAGTCGCAGAGCCAGCTCAATGGCGAGCGCGCTCTTACCGGTGCCGGTCGGGCCCACAATAGCGATAACGGGCAGAGTTTCGGAGATAGTCATGCGCCCCATTCTACCGGTTCCCTCACCCCCACTTGCGGTGGCGGTGCGAGCCCGAAGAACAGGGCGCATGATTCGTTATAGGTTTTAGGGGCGCAGACCGATGGTCGGCATGCCCAGGCCCACCGGCGCACCGGGCACCTGGGTGGTGCCGGTACCGCACGAGTCAGCCTGGGAGCGGTCCCACGCGTCACCGGCGCGGGTGCGGCGCAGCTGGTACTGCTCGGCGGTCGGGTCAGAAATCAGGTGGAAGGAACCAGCCTCGGTAATGGGCACGGTGACCATGTCGCCGGGGCGGGGAGTCTCGCAACCCTCGGGCACCGAGAAGTGCACGAGGCGCTGGTCCGGGCCACGACCGGAGAGGCGGTGGGTCTGGTCCGCCTTACGACCTGCCTCCGCAACGACCATCAGTTCAACGGTCTTACCGAGCTGCTTGCGGTTCTCCTCACCGGCGATGCGGTCCTGCAGTGCAATCAGACGCTCGTAGCGTTCCTGCACGACCTCCTTGGGCACCTGGTTCTCCATGGTCGCCGCGGGGGTGGCGGGGCGGATTGAGTACTGGAAGGTGAACGCGGAGGAGAAACGAGCCTGCTCCACAACCTTCAGGGTGTCCTGGAAGTCCTCTTCAGTCTCGCCGGGGAAGCCCACAATGATGTCGGTGGTAATCACGGCGTTCGGGATGCGCTCGCGCACCTTGTCTAGAATGTTCAGGAACTTCTTGGAACGGTAGGAGCGGCGCATGTCCTTGAGCACCTTGTCGGAGCCGGACTGCAGCGGCATGTGCAGCACGGGCATGACGTTCGGGGTCTCCGCCATCGCGTCAATCACGTCGTCGGTGAACATTGCCGGGTGCGGGGAGGTGAAGCGTACACGCTCCAGGCCCTCAATCTCACCGCAGGCACGCAGCAGCTTGGAGAACGCCTGGCGGTCGCCGAACTCCACGCCGTAGGAGTTCACGTTCTGACCGAGCAGGGTCACCTCGATAGCGCCGTCGTCGACCAGCGCCTGAACCTCAGCGAGAATGTCGCCGGGGCGGCGGTCCTTCTCCTTACCGCGCAGAGACGGCACGATGCAGAAGGTGCAGGTATTGTTACAGCCCACCGAGATGGACACCCAGCCGGAGTACACGTGGTCGCGCTTAGTCGGCAGGGTGGAGGGGAAAACTTCGAGGGATTCGAGCAGTTCTGCCTGCGCCTCGTGGTTGTGGCGGGCACGCTCCAGCAGGGTGGGGAGGGCACCAATGTTGTGGGTGCCGAACACAACGTCCACCCAGGGCGCCTTCTCGATGATGGCGTCCTGGTCCTTCTGCGCCAGGCAGCCACCCACGGCGATCTGCATGCCCTTGTGGGCGCGCTTGACCGGTGCCAGCTGACCGAGGTTGCCGTAGAGGCGGTTGGAAGCGTTTTCGCGGACCGCGCAGGTGTTGAACACCACCAAGTCGGGCTGGGTGCCTTCCTCAGCGCGAACGTAGCCGTTAGCCTCCAGAAGGCCGGACATTCGTTCGGAGTCGTGCACGTTCATCTGGCAGCCGAAAGTGCGCACTTCGTAGGTGCGGGGGCTGGTTTCGGGGGTCTGGGCGGAATCGCTGAGGGTCGAAGTCATGCCCTATAGGGTATCCGATGGGGGATAATGGCTCTATGCAGGTTTCCCTTAGTAGTAACTTTCCGGCTCTGTCACCGAACGATTCTTCCGCCCCCGCCCCTGACGGGGAGCTTCTGAGCACCCTCATTGAGGAGGCGATTGCCGCCTACTCCCCCGTGCCGCCTCAGGCGAGCGCTGATTCTGCCTCGATGCGTCAGACCCTGATGCAGCTGCTCAGCTGGGCGCATTCTTTGGAGCAGGTGGCTGCCCGCACGGTTGAGCGCGTGCAGATTCTGGGCACCGGCATGCGTTCCGTTGTGGTGCGTGTGGTGTATGAGCCTGCCGCCGAGTCTGCGCAGTCTTTCGAGTCTACACAGTCTTTGCCGACCTCGATTATTGTGAAGCGTTACCGCCGTAAGGATTCGACGGTGAACGCGGGCGGTTTCGGGTACCTGCGTGAGCGCTACGGTTTGGAGGCGCTGAACCGGCAGGTTCCGGGTCTGTTCCCGCAGCTCTACGGCGCGGATCCTGAGCTGCGCGTGCTGGCGCTGGAGGATGTGAGCGCCGGAACCGTTGAGGGCGAGCAGTATTCGGTTGCCCACGCCCTGCTGGAAGGCACCGAACAGCAGGCGCTGGACGCGCTGAACTACTACATTGAGGCGTACCGTTCCCTTGCCGCCAGCGGCATTATGGGTGAGACGGTGGAGGATTACCGTCTGAACCTGGCGCGTGCCGACCGCAAGGCGCAGTTCCCGGGCGCTATTGCCTCGCCGGGACTGGCTGAGCGCGGCTTGAAGAAGCTGTACGGTGTGGCTGATGAGGCGCGCGCACCCGAGCAGGGTGCTGACTCTAGCCCCGTCTCTGCCTCCGCTGAGCATGAGGATGCGCCCGTTCTTCCCGCCGCAGTTGAGGAGCTGTCCTTCCGCTTCCGCCGTGTTCTGCTGCCCTTCTTCACCAAGCGCCCGCCCGTGCCCGAGCAGTTCAAGCTCAACCGTGGACGTGTCTATATGCTCTCGTCGGGCGATTTTTCGCCGCAGAACGTGCTGATTGGTTCAGCGGACGGCGCGCAGGTGCGCATGGTCGATGCGGAGGGCACCTGCCTGCACCACCGAGGCTTCCCCTTCGTTGAGGCGATGCTGGGATTCCCCTCCTCGCCGGAGTACCCGCGCTACCGTGTGGACCGCAAAAAGGCGCTACCGGCGCTGTACTCTGCCCTCTTTGAGGACGCCCCGCTGGATGAGCACCTGGCGGAGGATTTGGCGGTGTGCACGGCGGTGACCGTGTGCGCCCTGTTGGAGCTGTACTTTTCTTCGGCACGTTCCGATCTGTTGCCTCGTATTCGCCGTGAGGGTGCGCAGCTGATGCGCTTGCTGTTGGAGATCGCCGGTTCTCAGGATGCAACCCTCGCCGAGTTCGCGAACCGTCTGGGGGCCGTTGAATAAGCAGCAGAGTAAACAGCGGATATAGCCTTCGACAAGGCTTTTTATAAGGATCAAAAACGTAAAGGGTGAGCCCGCCACAGAGTGTGTCTGTAGCGGGCTCACCCTTTATAGTGCCTATTTTCTCGGTCACCCCGGCATGGGTCTATCCGTGCGTGCGGAATGTATTACTTCGCTCTCTACCAGAGCTCGTCCTCTGCACCGTAGGCGGCGAGTTCCTCACGAATCACCGACATCGACACCGAGGAGGAGTACCCGCGGCGAGCCAGCATCCCCAGCAGTCGGCGAGTCACCCTATCCTTTTCAGCGCGGTCGCTCAGATCCATGCCGGGGCGCAGCTTCTTACGCACCAGATCGGCGGCGTCCTCACGTTCCTGCTCGTCGGTGCGCTGAGCCAGGGCATTCTCCGCCTCTTCACCGCGCACCCCGCGTTCAGCGAGCTCACGGCGCAGCGCGGCGCGGGAGAGCTTCTTGGTGCGGCTCTTCTGCGCCACAAAGCTTTGGGCGTATTCGGCGTCGTCAATGAGTTTTGCCGCCTCGAACTTATCGAGCAGCGGCTCAATGAGCTCCGCATCGAAGCCTTCTGCCTGCAGCTTCTTCCGCAGCTGACCTCGGGTTTTTGCCGAGTACGCCAGCTGGTTGTACACGATGGTTTTAGCGCGTGTGTAGGGGCCTGTTTCTTCCGCGGCTCGGGCGGCACGCACCTTCTGCTTCCAGGAAGGCACGTTACTTTCCGGTTGTGAGGAAGCATGTCCCATCTGAGAGCCGCCCGGTTGGGAGCCGCGTGCTCGAGAACCGCCCTTTGGGGATCCAGCCGAAGCGGCACGGCGCTTTCCGGTACCAACGCCCTGCGCCTCCTCCTCGGCAATACCGCGGATGAGTGCTTCTTCGGCGGGGGTGAGTTCTTCGTTCAAGCTACTTCCCTCCCTGAATAGGTTGCTCCCCGAGCCGCGGCCCGCAGGACTCTTGCGGGTTTCCTCGTCGTCACTTCGAGCCCCAAAGGCGGGCGCGTAGGGCGAACGGCTCCGCATTTTCTCTTGCTGCACCGCGCTCATGCGGCGGAACCCACGCTTGTAGTCGGTGTTCTTGGAGGCACGCGAAGATTTGCGTTTCTTCTGCTTATCCCGCTGAGCGGCTTGCCTCTCGATCTCTTCCTTCTCTTCGGCAGTGAGCCCCGATCCGATGGAGGCGGCACCCGCTCGACTCATGCGCCCCGCCGCCATAGGGCGCGGCTCGGCACCGCCGGGGGTGAAGGCACGAGCGGGCGCTTCGTCAATGGAGACGGCGGGCAGGTTCGGGTCAACGAGCAGGCTGCGGCGCGGGGATTCACTACCTTCCTCAGAACTGCCATCTTCAAAGTTGGCGGGCACAGCCTGCAGGGGCAGCTCGGGTACGCGGAACTCCCCGGCGTAGTCGCCGCCGTTATCGCGGGCGATGCTTTCTTCAACAAAGCCGTGCGCGGCGGGGTGCCAGTCCGGGAACTCCTCAGCGGCTACCGAATCCGCGGTCCTGTTCCGCACCCACTTTTTGGGGGCGTTTTCTGTGGCCGCTGACTTCTTCTTAGGCGCTGGCTTCTTCTGAGGCGCGGGCTTTTCAGCCTGCCGCGCTTTCGGCTTGGTTTTCTGGGGTGCGGTTTCTTGGCCCCCACGCTGCTCCGCTATTGCTTCTGCGAGTGCCGCTTCGTCCGAGGGTACCCAATATTCCCCTGCGTACTCTGCTTCAATGTACGAAGGCTCTGCCGGATACGCAGGTTCGTCCTCGTAGGGAGGTTCGCCCTCATAGGGAGGCTCATCAGGGTATGGGGGTTCATCAGGGTATGGGGGCTCATCCTCATACGGGGGCTCTTCAACAGAAGGAGGTGTAACAGCGGCAGGCACCTCCCAGCTGAGGGTGGGCTCAGCCAGGGGCGCGGGTGCCTCAAAATTGAGGGCCTCGAAGCCGTCTACCTCAACCGGCGGGGCAACAGGCTCAAAGGAAACAAAGTTACCAAGCGCTGAGGAACCGAAGTGCGGTTCGGTCGCCTCCAGCGCCGCAAAACCGGCGTCGCCGTCACGCGCGCTGTTTTGCTCACGCTCTTCATGACCGTTCTGTTCCGTCATGCGCTGTTCCATCATGCACTGCTCCGTCATGTTCAGTTCCTCCTCTCCCCTGTGTTGGCGCTCGCTTGATGACCCGTGCGCCCGGCTATACAGCGCTCCCCCATTGTAACGAGGCGTTGTCCCGGCGCCCCCTGATACTCCCCTTAATGCGCACCCGTTAACGTGTTTCTTCCGTTAACGACAGATTGCCGTGCACCGTGCGGAATGCACAGCACACGGCAATTAGTCGTGGCGTTAGCAAGAAGCTACGCGGGCCGGTTTAGAACTCCTCAGCCAGCTCGTCCAGCGGGTCGTTACCCTCGGACTCAGCGGCTACCTGCTCCTCAGCTTCTTCCTCAATGATGCCCAGCTTCACCAGAACCTTGTACTGCAGTTCCTCGGTGAGCTCGGGGTTGTCCTTGAGCAGCTTACGAACGTTCTCGCGGCCCTGGCCCAGCTGCTCACCGTCGTAGGTGAACCATGCGCCGGACTTCTTGACGATGTCGTTCTCCACCGCCAGGTCCAGGATGCCGCCCTCAACGGAGATACCCTCACCGTAGAGGATGTCGAACTCAGCCTGCTTGAAGGGCGGAGCCATCTTGTTCTTCACGATCTTGGCGCGGGTGCGGTTACCGATCGGGTTAGCGCCGTCCTTGAGGGTCTCAATGCGGCGGATGTCGATACGGACCGAAGCGTAGAACTTCAGCGCCTTACCACCGGTGGTGGTTTCGGGAGAGCCGAAGAAGACACCAATCTTCTCACGCAGCTGGTTGATGAAGATTGCGGTGGTGCCGGTTGCGGAGAGGCGGCCGGTAATCTTACGCAGAGCCTGGCTCATGAGGCGAGCCTGCAGACCCACGTGGGAGTCACCCATGTCGCCTTCAATTTCGGCGCGGGGTACCAGTGCTGCAACGGAGTCGACGACCACGATATCAACGGCGCCGGAACCAACCAGCATGTCCATGATTTCCAGCGCCTGCTCGCCGGTGTCGGGCTGAGAGACCAGCAGCTGGTCGATGTCCACGCCCAGCTTTGCCGCGTAGATCGGGTCCAGCGCGTGCTCGGCGTCGATGAACGCTGCCACGCCGCCTGCCTTCTGAACGTTCGCTACAGCGTGCAGTGCAACGGTGGTCTTACCGGAGGACTCGGGACCGTAAATCTCGATGACGCGGCCGCGGGGCAGACCGCCAATACCCAGAGCGGCATCCAGGGCGATAGCGCCGGTGGAGATGACCTCGGTCTTGGTGATTTCCTTATCACCCAGGCGCATGACTGCACCCTTGCCGTAGTTCTTGTCGATCTGTGCCATCACGGCTTCAAGTGCCTTGGCGCGACCCTCTTCGGGAACGCGAGCTACGCTCTGAGACTTGGTGTTCTTAGCCACGGTAGTACCTCGTTCTTTGTGTTGTCAGTGGTTGACGGGAGTAATGTTTCTTCGGAATCGGTGGGACTCGTGATCGAGACCTTGAAGGTTTTGGCCTACCGGTTCCTTCTGAGACTACTCTAGGGTCACAGCCTGACAGGATAAGGCCATTTTTTAAAATCTGTGGAAAACTTTGAAGATTTTTCCGAAAAATTCCTGATGTGGAAAAGTCTAGCACGAGTCGAACAAAATTACGACCCAGTTTCGAATAAATCGGATAGGGTTTCGGCATATATTTTCGAAAAACCCCGGATTCTCGGCTAATTATTCGAAAATACCTCCCGCACAGGCGCTAGCACTCGAACAAATGCCAGGGAACAGACGCTAGGCCCGCCCATACGCTAGAACACGCCAGGCTCACTACCTAGCGCAACGGCTCCTTATCGGGACCCAGGCGGCGCTCCTGCGGAATCTCCTGCTCCTCACAGATTGCAAGCCACACGTCCTTCGGGTTAACGCCCTGATCCAGCGCCTCCGCAGCGGTCACATGGCCCAGCGAACCCAGCACCAAGTCACGCGCCAGCACCGGAGCATACCCAGCACCGAACTCATACTCCATGCACGCCCAAAATTCGCTCAGCTTCACAAGCGCTCCTTCCGCTTCACCGCTAGTTTGCTTCATAATTCGTCACATCGCCCGATAGTAAACCGAGAATAAGCGATGCCGCACACCCCCACCTTACGGGGATGCACGGCATCGCTTCACGTTTAGCGCGGCATGTGCCGCCTCTCGTTACTTCGAGAGAATGTAGTAATCGCTCTTGTACTGCTCAGACATTTCAGCCGGAACAGTATCCGGAATCTGAACGCCCTCGAGAACCGCCATACGGTCGGCAACCTCACGCAGCATCTGGGACATCGGAATGTCCAGAGCCTGGCAAATCCACGCCAGCAGTTCGGAGGAAGCTTCCTTCTGACCGCGCTCAACTTCGCTCAGGTAACCGAGGGAAACACGGGCACGCTGAGAAACCTCGCGCAGGGTGCGGCCCTGACGCTGGCGAACATCGCGAAGAACCTCACCGATTGCCTGTCGCAGGGGAACAACCTTAGCTTCCTCAACGACCGGGGCGACCTGTCGGGGGGTCTCCTCGATTTCCTTCCACTTAGTAATGCCATTAATCGATACGCGCTGCTTAGCCATGAGCTTCTATATCACTTTCCTGAGTAGGTATTCCCGACCTGCGGGACTGTACAGAGTTAAGCCTAACTGATTTTTGAGGCATGAGCTAGGAGCCTCGCCATTTTCGTCCTCTTCTTATGGCTTGTATCTATTCAAACAGGCGAACCTATGCCTTTATTCCTGCGGAGCTGAAAGAACCCTGTGAATATATTTGAACCGTAAATTTTTTTAGGTAGGCGCCGCACCGACGACGACACAGCCGTTCCAGGCACAGCCCAGCCCAGCCCAGCCCAGCCCTAGCACGCTACGCCAGCTCGTCCTTCAGAACCCCACCGGCACCGCCGCGCACCGCACGCGCCAGCAAAGCAATCGCATCCGCGCTCGCCGCCGCACGAATCTGCGCGCGATCCCCCGAATAGTGGCGCTCAAACACCTCAGAACCGCCAGGGGAACACACACCGATATAGACCGTACCCACCGGCTGGCCATCCGCAGAATCAGGACCGGCAACACCCGTGGTCGACACCGCATAATCGGCACCGCACACACGCGCCGCACCGACCGCCATCTGCACAGCCACCGCAGGATGCACCGCACCCTCACGCGCCAGCAGCTGAGCGTCCACGCCCAGCACCTGAGCCTTCACCTCGTAGGCATAGGAAATCACGCCGCCGCGGTAATACGCCGATGCACCCGGCACCGTACAAATCGCGCCGCCCACATCCCCGCCGGTCAGCGACTCAGCCGTCGCCACCTGCACCGGGCCCTCCTGGGCGGCGCGCAACTGCACCGCATCGCGCAGTAACAGCGCCGCCGCCTCCGGGGTACCGGAGAAAACCTCAGCGGAGGAAAGCTCAAGGGACAGAGCATCTTCAAGTACGAGGGGAACCATTATTCTCTCCTTTCAGCGGCGAACCGCCGCCCAAAACCTCACGCGGCACACAACGCGCCGCAGGTACAGCGAAGGGGAGCAGCGCACGCCACTCCCCTCGCCTCTAATGACCGCCGCCCTGGGAGGCCTGAGCCTGCAACCAGTTACGACGCAAAATATACGCATCACGCACATACACCAGGCCGGTCCACACGGTAATCGCGGTGACCGCGCCCATCAGAACCCAACCAGGAATCAGCCAGCCAAGACCCAGCTGGCCCAGCGGCAGAAGCATCAGCACCAGCGCCACCGTCTGCAGCACGGTCTTAATCTTGCCGCCCTTACTAGCGGCCATCACACCGTACTTAATAACGAACAGACGCATGATTGTGATGCCCCACTCGCGCAGCAGAATCACAATCGTGACCCACCACCACAGCTCACCCAGCGCCGACAGCACAATGAACGCCGCGCCAGTGAGGAACTTATCGGCAATCGGGTCAGCAATCTTACCGAAGCTCGTAATCAGGTTACGCGAGCGCGCCAGGTAGCCATCCGCCCAGTCCGTGAGCATGGCAAGAATGAAAATAATCCACGCCAGCCAGCGGTGCGTCGGATCAGCGGCACCAAAAGTACCGCCCGCAACCAGGGCAACAATGAAGAAAGGAACCGCAATAATACGCAGAACCGTCAACACATTCGGCACATTCCAGTTCGAAGGCTTCGCTGTGCTGACCGCACCGGCGGATGCGGAATTGCGAGCTTCACTCATAACGGCTCCTTACGGGTAGATGGCTTTCGACGGTGAGAGACCGCGTACGCACCGACACCTAAACGTATCGGGGATACGCAAACACCCCGTACCGTCCATTATACGTGTGCCGTAGCAGACATCACAGGGACGATACGGGGTGCATGTCGCGAGTTCATCCAGCCGAGTGGACTCAGCCGAATGGATAGGGCGCTGAAAGGCTAACGGCCGGTCAGCTGCCAAGCGTCCTCCGAGCCCTCATCATCGGGCTCATCGAAATAGTCGGTGACCGGCTCGCCCGGGTCCACCGCGTTCGCGTACGGGTCGGCAGCCGGAGGCTCCTCACCGCGAATACGCGCCAGGGTCGCCTGCAGGTCGTCGGGGCGGACCAGCACCTCGCGGGCCTTCGAGCCTTCGGAGGGGCCCACCACGCCCTGCGACTCCAGCAGGTCCATGATGCGTCCGGCCTTCGCGAAGCCCATGCGCAGCTTACGCTGCAGCATCGAGGTCGAACCGAACTGGGTCGTAATCACAATCTCCGCCGCCTGCAGCAGATCGTCGAGGTCATCGCCGATTTCCTCATCAATCTGTTTCTTCGCGGCAGAGACCATCACGTCCTCACGGTAGATGGTCGGCGCCTGCTTCTTCACGTGCTCAACCACGGCGTGAATCTCAGACTCAGACACCCACGCGCCCTGAACACGCATCGGCTTCGAGGCGCCCATCGGCAGGAAGAGCGCGTCACCCTGGCCGATCAGCTTCTCCGCGCCGGGCTGATCCAGCACCACGCGAGAGTCAGTGACAGAGGAGGTCGCAAACGCCATACGAGACGGAACGTTCGCCTTAATCAGACCGGTCACCACATCCACCGACGGACGCTGGGTCGCCAGCACCAGGTGAATACCCGCCGCACGCGCCAGCTGCGTAATACGAACAATCGCCTCTTCCACGTCACGCGGAGCGACCATCATCAGGTCGGCGAGCTCGTCAACAATCACCAGCAGGTACGGGTACTCATGCACCGTGCGCTTGCTACCGGGATCGGGCTGAACCTTACCCTCACGCACCGCCTTGTTGAAGTCGTCCACATGCTTGTAGCCGTAGTGGGCGAGGTCGTCGTAGCGGGCGTCCATCTCACGAACCACCCACTGAAGAGCCTCAGCAGCCTTCTTCGGGTTCGTAATGATGGGCGTAATCAGGTGCGGAATACCCTCATAGGCGGTCAGCTCCACACGCTTCGGGTCAACCATCACCAGGCGCACCTGGTCGGGGGTTGCACGCATCAGAATCGAGGTAATCATCGAGTTCACGAACGAAGACTTACCGGCACCGGTCGCACCAGCGACCAGCATATGCGGCATCTTCGCGAGGTTCGCCAGCACAAAGCCGCCCTCAACGTCCTTACCCACACCCATGACCATCGGGTGCTGGTTCGCGTGAGCCTGCGGGGAACGCAGCACATCACCCAGGGCAACGGTCTCACGGTCCGTATTGGGGATCTCAATACCAATTGCGGACTTACCCGGAATCGGGGACAGAATACGAACATCCGGGCTCGCCACAGCGTACGCAATGTTCTTGCTCAGCGCGGTCACACGCTCCACCTTCGTGGCGGGACCCAGCTCAATCTCGTAACGGGTCACGGTCGGGCCGCGCGAGAAGCCGGTGACCTGCGCATCCACCTTGAACTGCTCCAGCACATTCGTCAGAGCCTCAACCACGTGCTCGTTGACCTCGGAAGATTCCTTGGCGGGCGGGCCAGCAACCAGCATCTCCTCCGAGGGCAGCACGTACGCGCCGCGGGAGGACTGCACAACCTGCTCGCCGCGCGCCTGCTCGGTGGTTGCCACCTGAGTATTGTTCTGCAGCGGGCGGGATGCGCCAGCCTCGGGCGCTCGCGAAGCCGCGGGGGCCGCGTTCTTCGGGTGCGCGCCGGGCGAGTGCATGCGGGTCGGAATCGGAGGCTGAGCCGCGGGTGCTGCAGGAGCCTGGGATGCAGAAGCCGGAGCGGCAGACTGTGCAGGGTTCACCACCTGGTGCGGCTTCGTCTGCGGTGCAGCTTCCTCAGAAGCGCCAAAGCCGTCATATGCCTCAACGTCAAAGAGAGGCTCCTCGCCAGGATTACGGTTCACGCGGCCGTTCGCCACGGCGGCGCGCTGCACCTGATCCAGGCGGGCTGCGGGCGCATCCGACGCCTCAACGTCAAAGAGGTCAGGGCTGCTCGAATAAGCACCGTTCTGTGCAGAAGAACCCTGGGCGGACGCACCCTGCGCGGCCGGTGCCTGGTTGAGGCGACCGGGCAGACGGGACAGGCGGTTTGGCTTAGCCGCCAGGCGCGCCTGCTGAGCGGATCCCTGCGCAGAATCCTGTGCAGAGTCCGCGGGCTGTACCGGCATCTGCGTGGTTTCCGGGTGAGTCTCATCCACCACGGCGCTCACGAATGCCTCATCACCGGCGTACTCGTCCAGGGAAGAATCGGTCGACGCAACGGGAGCAATACCCAACCAACCGCGCAGACGAGCGAACAGGCCGCCAGACTTCTGAGTCGTACGTGCCGGCTTCTCGTCCTCGTACAGGTAGCTGCGGTCGTGCTCCTCAGCGTTCAGGTCCACGGTCTGAGTCGCATCCGAAGGGCTATCCTTCGCGGAGGTTCGAGTCGTGCCGTTCGGCTTCTCGCCCAACGCCAGACCGACCAGGTGCAAAGTACGCGGCACCACCTGACGAATCGGAGTGTTCGTCAGAACCATCAGACCGGCAATACCCAGTAGCAGGTGAATCAGAATCTCAACGAACGCAATACCACCGCTCACACGCACAATGGGGGTGCCCAGCAGCACGCCAGCCACACCACCACCAGCCCAGACGGCGTCAAAACCATCCGCGAAGGTCGGGTGACCCGCATGGCGAGCAAAGAACAGGGAGGTCGCCACCAGAATGATGAAGGAGCCCAACGCCACGCGGTTATTACGTTTAATCAGGTCGGGTCCACGGAAAACACACCACGCCATGATGAGGCAAAGCACCGGGACCAGCAGGGCGCCCTGACCGAAAATACCGCCCAGCATGGTGTGCCAGGCGTCCAGGGGCGCACGCAACAAACCGAGGGAGGTGTGGGCACGCCAGTTGTACCACTCCACTCCGGCGCTAATCAGGCCGAACAGCAGGATGGTGAGCGCGCCGCCGTCACGGCGGTCTTCGGGCGCAAGGTCGGTGCGCACCGCGCCAATGGAGCGGAAGAGCCCACCGATAGCGTGAGCGATGCTCAGCCAGACGGAGGAGATAGCGCCCGCTACAGGGTTCGCCGCGTTGGCACCGCGCTGGGCACCGCCTCGGGAGGTGGTGCGCTTGCGGGTGGTCTTCTTAGTGTTTGCTTTAGTAGAGGTCGTGTTACGACCCTTCGTGGTCCGTGGAGCCATACCTTTTAGGGTATCAACCTTCCCGTTAATGTACCGATTCTTTCGTTATCAGTGAGCTAAAAAGTGTGCCCCGCCCTGTGTCTGTGAGGGCGTTGATAGGGCGCTGATGAGGCGCTTCTCCCCTACCGCGTTCGCTTTCGCGTAGCTTTCGCGCATACGTTCGGTAGATACACAGCAGGCGGGGCCGACACAACGTATCGACCCCGCCTTTTCGCTGTTTACGGGCAGCTAGCCTCGCGCAGAGTATTAGTTCTTCGTAGCCTTCGAGGAGTTCTCAACAACCACGGGAACAATCATGGGCTTGCGGCGCAGACGGCGAGAAATCCAGGCACCGATGGTGCGGCGCACAATCTGCTGCAGCTGCTGCACGGTGTGCACCTTCTCGGGTGCGCGGTGCAGAGCATCCTCCAGAGCAGCGGTAATCTTCGGAACAATCTCGTCGAATACTGCGTCGTCCTCCGCGATACCGCGAGCGTGAATATCCGGGCCGGTCACCACGCGCTTGGTTGCGCGGTCAATGACGGTCACGATGGACACGAAGCCCTCTTCACCCAGGATGCGGCGGTCCTTCAGGTCGCTCTCGGTGACCTCACCGACGGAGCGGCCGTCAACGTACAGGTACTCGCAGGGAACCTCGCCCACCACGGACGCCACGCCATCGCGCAGATCCACGACGGTGCCGGACTCGCAGAGCAGCACGTTCTTCTTCGGAACGCCGGTCTCCATCGCCAGGTCACCGCTAGCAATCAGGTGGCGAACCTCGCCGTGAACCGGCATAACGTTCTTCGGCTTGAGAATGTTGTAGCAGTACAGCAGCTCACCCGCGGCAGCGTGACCGGAAACGTGAACCTTCGCGTTGCCCTTGTGCACCACGTTAGCGCCCAGCTTCATGAGGGCGTTAATGATGCGGAAGACACTGGTCTCGTTACCGGGAATCAGCGAGGAGGCGAGCACCACGGTGTCGCCGGGCTCAATCTGAATCTTGTGGTCACCGTTCGCCATGCGCGACAGTGCCGCCATCGGCTCGCCCTGCGAACCGGTGCACATCATCACAATCTGGTCGGGGCGGTAGTCGTCAACCTTCTTCAGGTCCACCAGCACGTTAGCGGGGACCTTCAGGTAGCCCAGCTTCTCGGCAATGGTCATGTTACGCACCATGGAGCGGCCCACGAGCACGACCTTGCGGCCACGCTCAGCGGCTGCGTCCAGTACCTGCTGCACGCGGTGAACGTGCGAGGAGAAGGATGCCACAATGATGCGGCCGCTTGCGTCACGGAAAACGTTCGACAGCACCGGACCGATGTGCTTCTCGGTCGGGGTGAAGCCGGGAACCTCAGCGTTGGTGGAGTCCGGCAGGAACAGGTCTACGCCCTCCTCGCCCAGGTGAGCGAAGTGGCGCAGGTCGGTGATGCGGCCATCCAGCGGCAGCTGGTCCATCTTGAAGTCACCGGTGTGCAGAACCTTGCCCGCCTTGGTGCGAATGTAGACAGCCAGCGCATCCGGAATCGAGTGGTTCACAGCAACGAACTCACACTCAAACGGACCGAAACGCTCCACCTGGTGCTCCTTCACCGCGAGGGTGTAGGGCTTGATGCGGTGCTCGGCGAGCTTCGCCTCAACCAGTGCCAGGGTCAGTTCGGAACCAACCAGGGGGATGTCGGGGCGGCGGCGCAGCAGGTAGGGAACCGCGCCGATGTGGTCCTCGTGGCCGTGGGTCAGTACCATGGCAACCACGTCGTCCAGACGGTCGACAACGTAGCTGAAGTCGGGCAGGATCAGGTCCACGCCGGGCTGGGACTCTTCGGGGAAGAGCACGCCGCAGTCAACAATCAGCAGCTTGCCGTTGATTTCGTACACGGTCATGTTACGACCGACTTCGCCCAGGCCGCCCAGGGGCACCACGCGCAGGGTGTCCTTCTTCAGGCGGGGAGGGAGGGGAAGATTCGCTTCAAAGACGCTCATCGTGTGTCTCCTCTTTCTTCTATGTTTTCTTGTGATGTCTGTGATTCGTAGGCGACGCTTCGTACCGCAAGCGCTCCCGCCGGTTCGGCTCCCATGTGCCGAGGCGGAGGTGCTGCCGGTGCGTCCAAATCACCGAAAGTATTTAAAAGTATTGGGGGCGTACTGCGCGGGTGCCTCTGCCTAAGTTACGTCCCTGTCTGAGTGGGGGCCGAATCATTGGGCGGTAAACCGTGGCAATACGCCAGAGCGGACCCCTCACCTAGTGTTAGGTGTGGAGTCCGCATCCGTTGACTACATCATGCGCCCCAAAAGCGGGGTGTGACGGTAGCCTAAGTCCTCTATATATACGCGCTCTGCACGATAAGTTGTGCAGGTTCTGCGTTAAAGTTTAGGCGTTCTTCAGGGTGTGAGCGATACTCGAGGAGAGCAAGTCAGCTCGCATAGCCTGGGCAACCTCCGGTTCGGAGAGTACGTGCGGCAAGCGAACGACGGGCTCATCCAGCACACCCTGCCAGGAGAGAATTTCCTTGGCAGCAACGCAACCGGGGGCACGACCCATGGTTGCTCGGACAATCGGAGTCAGTTCCAGGTGAAGACGCTGAGCCTCCACCAGGTCCTGTGCAACGACAGCATCAATCAGGGCACGGAAGAGTGCAGGTGCCACGTGTGCGGTCACCGAAACGAGGCCGACGGCGCCCATTGCCATCCAGGGAAGGGTCAGTCCGTCGTCGCCGCTGTAGTAGTGCAGGTCGGTGGTTGCCATGACCTCGGTTGCGGCACCGAAGTCTGCCTTGGCGTCTTTCACCGCTACAATACTATCAATTTCTGCAAGGCGACGGTAGGTTTCGGGTGCGATGGGGATGCCCGCACGACCCGGAATATCGTAAAGCATGACGGGGGTCTCAGTTGCCTGCGCAACGGTCGCAAAATGGGCGTAGACACCCGGCTGAGTCGGCTTGTTGTAATAGGGGGTCACAACCAGCAGGCCGTCCACACCAATCTTTTCGGCACGGTGCGCCAGCTCAATAGTGTGCGCGGTGTCATTCGAACCAACACCGGCAATAATCTTCGCGCGAGAGCCGACGGTGTCCTTCACAATCTGGAAGACGCGCTCGTTCTCGTCATCGGTCATGGTGGAGTATTCACCGGTGGTACCGCAGACCACCAGGCCGTCGTGGCCGTTCTCCACAAGGTAGTTCGCCAGGTCTGCAACCTGCTTTTCATCAACGGAGCCGTCCTTCGCGAAGGGGGTCACCATTGCGGTCAGGAGGCGACCGAAGACAGGTTCAACAAAAGTACCGGGGTTCGAAAGGTTCTCAGACATATGTCCAGAGTACGCCCGAAATGCAGATTTTTCCGTTAGAACGCATAAGTTTTCATGCGTGTTCTACTATTCGGACTCTTTCAAACCCGCGGTACTTCCACGAGAGCCTATGAAACCGGGCACATAGCCTCGGCGTTATCAGTCTCATACCGAAAATAAATGTGGCATTGACTAGGGATCGCAGGGTCAGAGCCTAACGCATGCCCTTCGCCTGACCGCCCGAACGCAACGCCCACGCGTTACGCATCGCCGCACGGGCACGCTTGCGCTCGCCGCCCGCATCGTACATGCATGCCAGGTTGAACCAAGCCTTCCAGTTCTCGGGGTCCTGCTCAACCGCCGCCGCGAAGCCTTCAAACTCCACCGCTGCCGCCTCACGGTCCACACGACCCGCCGGGGTGCGCGGCAGGGTATCCTCCGCCAGCTCACCCGAAGCAGCCAGCTCCTGAGCCATACGCTGAATACGAGCGCCGAAAAGCACCTCACGCACCAGCGCCCACGCACCCAGAATCGGCAGCAGAATCATACCCGCACCAAGAACAATGCCAGCCACAGAACCGGACGTCAGCATCACGAAGCCCTGCTGCGCAATATGCACCAGGTACAGGGTCAGTAGCGCGCAGGTCAGCGCCGCGAAAGTCTTACCCCAGCCGCCTGCATCCACCGTCACGAAGACAGCGCTAAAAATCAGCACACCCAAAATAGAGGCACGCGCTGCCAGAGGTAGCGGCAGAATCAGTACGGTCAGCACCATCAGCACGCAGGCGCAGACAGTCCACAGACGCAGTGAAGTCCACCAGGGGCTACGAGCCTCGGAAGATACCTGCGAGGCGTCGGGTGAAGTCTGTTCAGACATAACGCTCCCCTACGACAAATCCATGTAGGCGTCCAAGCCCACGCTCAAACCCGGATGCGCCGCCACCTCACGCACACCCAACAGCACGCCGGGCATAAAGGAGGTACGGTCAAAGGAATCATGACGAATCACGAGCTGCTGACCGGGGTCACCCAGCAGAATCTCCTGATGCGCCACCATGCCGCGCAGACGCACCGCATGTACGTGAATATCGTCGATTACGGCACCACGCGAACCCAAAGGATCGGAGGTGGTGGCATCCGGGCTTGCACCCACGCCAGCCTCCGCGCGGGCGGCAGCCACCTTACGGGCGGTGTGCACAGCGGTACCGGAGGGGGCGTCCACCTTATTTGGGTGGTGAATCTCGATAATCTCTACAGACTCGAAGTAGCGTGCCGCCTTCGCCGCGAACTCGGTGGCGAGAATCGAACCAATCGCAAAGTTCGGGGCGATGAGCACACCCACCTCGGGGTGCTCAGCCAGCAGTTCGCGCAGGGAGTTCAGACGCTCGGGGGTCCAACCGGTCGTACCGACCACCGCGTGCATACCGTGCTCCACCGCGAAACGCACATTCGCCTCGCTGGAATCGGGAACGGTCAGGTCAATAACAATCTCTGCACCAGCATCGACCAGCTCCTGCAGGTCGTCGCCGCGGCCCAGTGCCGCCACCAGGTCCATGTCTGCGGAGGTGTTGACGGCGCGCACCGCCTCAGAACCCATACGGCCCGCGGCACCGAGTACCGCTACCTTCCAGATTTTTTCGTTACCCTCGCGGGCCATCTTCTCTCCTCCGTAACTTATGAGCACCCCGACGATGGGGCAGACGCTGTGACGTACAGCCTCTATTATCCCCGTGTGAGCGCGGTGCACGCCATCGCACACGCTGGGTGAGATGCCCTGCGGAACCTCAGCGGCATAAAAAGCGAAGTAATCTAACCGTCATACAAGCCGTTTAATACGTTATCTAAAGTTAGCAACCATATAATTAGGAAGTATTTCTATAATTTCCATCCTACGGAGTGCTTTGACAGTATGAAGTCCCTCTTTACCTCCTCCGTGCGTCCAGATGAGGCTAACCGGCGTTATATTCTGCCGGGTCTGGACGGTCTGCGAGCAATCGCTGTGCTCCTCGTGATGGTGTACCATTTCTGGCCCACCGTACTACCCGGCGGCATGATCGGCGTGGATATTTTCTTCGTCATCTCCGGTTTCCTGATTACCTCCCTGCTTCTGCGTGAAGGTGCTCTCACCGGCAAAATTGCCCTGGGCAACTTCTGGATTCGCCGTGCCCGCCGACTACTTCCCGCCATTACCCTGCTGATTCTGGTCATGGGACCGGTCAGCCTGCTCATTGGCGGCGATATTCAGGTGAACCTCGGCCGACAGCTCGCCGGTGCGGCGACCTTCTCGTCCAACTGGATTTCCATTTTTGCCGGTAATGACTACTTCGCGCAGACCTCCCCGGAGCTCTTCACAAACTTCTGGTCCCTGGCAGTGGAAGAACAGTTCTACGTGGTGTGGCCGCTGCTCATTGTTGGCGCCGGCGTGCTGTTGCGCCGTTCGTGGCGTCGCTTCAGCGTGGTTATGGTGCTGGGCATTATTGCGTCACTGAGCGTTGCTACCGCTCTTCTGATGTCCGGCGCACCCATTAGCCGCGTCTACTACGGCACCGACACTCACCTGTACGGCCTGCTGCTCGGCGCCCTGCTGGCGTTTGCGCGCCCCTGGTCGCTGTACCCGCCGTTGCAGCAGTCCGTGCTGTACCGCGTGGCTCAGCCCTTCGGCCTGGTTGCCTTCGCCCGCGTCATGATCAGCTGGCTGTCCCTGTTCGCTCTGATTCCCTACGCAATTCTGGTTCCCGAGTCGGCTCCCGGTGCGATTCCCTGGGGTCTGTTCGGCGCCTCCCTGCTGGCGCTGGGCGTGATTCAGGGCATGCTTCCGGACATGCTTGCTGGCGCTTCCGAGGTGCTGCGCCGCCTGCTGAACTTCGCTCCCCTGCGTTGGGTGGGTGAGCGCTCCTACGGCCTGTACCTGTGGCACTGGCCGCTCGCCGTGGTCATGCACTACCTGATGGGTGCGGACCGTTCCCCGCTGGTAAATGTGGGCGTTTTGGTGGCGACCTTCGCGATTGCGGAGATGTCGTACCGCTGGGTTGAGACCCCGATTCGCCGCTACGGTTTCCGCGGTAGCGCTAATCGCGTGGTGGCGGCTTTCCAGTCTTCACGCACTAAGTTCCTGCCGGTTTCGGTGGCTCTGGCTGTTGTGGTGGCTGCCGCTTCGACCGGTCTGGCGGTGCACACCGCTCCGGCGATGACTACCGCGCAGCAGTCCGTTGAGGACGGCAAGCGTGCCGCCGCTGAACGCCTGAAGGCTCGTCAGGAGGCGCAGGCTGCGAGCGCATCGGCAAGCCCGAGCGCTGCGGGTAAGGACGCGAAGGCTTCGGCAAGCCCCTCGGCATCGAAGGCTGCAACCGGTTCGGTGGACTCTTCGCAGGTGACCATTGTGGGTGACTCCATTGTGGTGGCGGTATCCCCCGAGCTGTACGACAAGATGCCCGAAGCAACTATTGACGCGCAGGAAGCACGCACCATCGCTAAGGCCCTGCCGATTATTAAATCCATGGGTGCCAACGGTCAGATTCGTAAGACCTTCGTGCTATCGGTGACCGCTAACTCGACCATTCTGGACGGTCAGCTCGACGAGGTTCTGGCGGCTATGCCTGCCGATTCTAAGCTGGTGCTGGTCACCGGTTACGGCCCGCGCAACCTGACTTGGATTGACTACTCGAACGGTAAGATTCGTGAGTTTGCGGCTCAGCATTCTGATCGCGTGATTATTGCGGATTGGAACTCTGCGATCCGCCAGGCTCTGCAGACTCAGAGCGGTCTGCTCTCCTCCGATGGTGTTCACCCGGAGGCTGCCGGTCAGGAGCTCTACGCCCAGGTTCTGATGGAGGCTATTGCCAAGGCACAGAAGTAGTAGCTCTCAGAAGTAGCTCTCAGAAGCAGTGTTCTGGGGTAGCTCTGAGCAGTAGCTTTTCGGGTTCTGCCGCTCATGCTGAGCGTCAAGAGCATGGGCGGCAGAGCGCCCGGAAGCACTTCTTGGAGGCATCTCTTTGATAGGTGCCGATACATACAAAATGCCCGTTCCCTCCCCGCTTTGGTGGGGTGTGGGAACGGGCATTCTATGCCTTATCAGCGTTGTGTTTTAGGGATGTTCAGGGGCTAGCGCACGATGGTGGTAATCATCTGCTGCTGCCCCAGGTACGCCGCCAAGTCGCGAACCTCCTCCAGGGAGACCGCGCGAATCTTCTCCAGCAGCTCATCGGTGCTGGTGAACAGTCCAGAGTCCAGCTCGGCGCGACCCAGGCGGGACATGCGCGAACCCGAATCTTCGCTACCGAGCACGGTGGAACCAGCCAGCTGGCCGCGGACCTTCGTCAGCTCTTCCTCGGTAATACCGGCGGTGGCGAGCTTATCGAACTCGTAGCCCATGACCTCACGCACCTGCTCGGTCTTAGCGGGCAGGCAGCCCGCGTACATGCCGAAGTAGCCGGCATCCGAGTACGCACCGGAGAACGCGAACGTGCTGTAGGCCAGGCCACGCTTCTCACGAATCTCCTGGAACAGGCGCGAAGACATGCCCGCACCGAATGCACTGGTCAGCACGCTCATCGCGTAGCGGCGGTCGTCACCGGCGATAATGCTCGGGCAACCCATCACAATGTTGGTCTGTTCGAAGCCCTTCTCCACCTCACGCAGCTCGCTCAGCGGAAGAATGCCGCTGTCGGTGCGTACACGACGCGGTGCCGGCGCCACGCCCTCCTGCAGGTTCCAGCCGTAGCGGGTCAGCGCCTCCAGCACGAGGCGGACCATGGTGCTGTGCTCCAGCGAACCTGCGGCAGAAATAACCAGGCGGTCCGGGGTGTAGTAGCGCTTGTAGTGCTCCCACACGGCGTCACGCGGCACCTCGGTAATCTCCTGCGGGGTACCGCCGATGGGGCGGCCCAGCGGGTTCTCACCCATGAGCTGCTCCACGAAGTTTTCGAAAGCAACGTCGGTCGGGTCGTCCTGGTCCATGGCGATCTCTTCGAGGATCACGCCGCGTTCCTGCTCAAGGTGAGCCGGGTCCAGCAGGGCGTTGGTGACCATGTCGGTGATGACGTCCACCGCCATGGGTGCGTCATCGTCGAGCACACGCGCGTAGTAGCAGGTGTGTTCCTTAGCGGTCAGGGCGTTGGATTCGCCGCCTACCGCGTCGAAGGAGGAGGCGATGTCCAGGGCGGTGCGGGTGCCGGTGCCCTTGAACAGCAGGTGCTCCAGGAAGTGGGTGGAGCCGAGCATGCCGGGGGCTTCGTCGCGGGAGCCGACTCCCACCCAGAACCCGATGGATACGCCGCGGGTACCGGGCATTTTTTCGGTAATCACGCGTACGCCACCGGGCAGGATGGAGCGGCGCACCTCGTTACCGCCTACACCCTCGTAGATGAGGCGGCCGTGCTCGTAGTTGAGCTCTTCGGCGATGACCTCAAGCTCGACGGGCAGGGAAATAGACATAGAGAGAAGAACCTTTCAACAGGTACGTCTGAAGGTAAGCATTCCCGCCCCACTACCTGTAGGCAGTCCCACAGCTGGTGGGGCGGGTGAGCATCAAAAGATGCAGGGCAAGCACAGCGAAGGGGCGCCCGGTGCATCCGGCGGGGAATCAACCGCACCGGGTGCGCCGAACGCCCCTCATCACTTAGCGGGGGTTACGACTAGTCGTCGTCGCCACCCTCAACGACCGGTGCCAGCGAGAGCTTGCCGCGGTCATCAATCTTGGTGATCTCCACCTGGACCTTCTGGCCCACGGAGACAACGTCCTCAGCGTCAACAACGCGCTTGCCGTCGTTGAGCTTACGCATCTCGGAGATGTGCAGCAGACCGTCCTTACCGGGGGTCAGGGAGATGAACGCACCGAAGTCGGTCACCTTCACTACGGTACCCAGGTAGCGTTCGCCAACCTCGGGAACCTGCGGGTTAGCGATAGCGTTCACTGCCGAACGTGCAGCCTCGGCGGAGGGGCCGTCAGCTGCGCCGATGTACACGGTGCCGTCGTCCTCAATGGAGATGTCTGCGCCGGTGTCTTCCTGGATCTGGTTGATCATCTTACCCTTGGGGCCGATGACCTCACCGATCTTGGCAACCGGGATCTTCACGGAAATAATGCGCGGTGCGAACTCGCTCATCTCATCCGGTGCGTCAATCGCGCTGACGAGCACCTCGAGGATGTGCAGGCGAGCCTCACGTGCCTGGGTCAGTGCGCCAGCGAGCACGGATGCGGGGATACCGTCGAGCTTGGTGTCCAGCTGGATAGCGGTCACGAACTCGGAGGTACCTGCAACCTTGAAGTCCATATCGCCCAGTGCGTCTTCCGCGCCGAGGATGTCGGTCAGGGCTGCGTAGCGGGTCTCGCCGTCAACCTCGTCAGAGACCAGGCCCATTGCGATACCTGCAACGGGTGCGCGCAGCGGCACACCGGCGTTCAGCAGGGACAGGGTCGATGCGCAGACCGAACCCATGGAGGTCGAGCCGTTGGAGCCCAGAGCCTCAGAGACCTGACGGATTGCGTAGGGGAACTCTTCGCGGGAGGGCAGCACCGGGGTGATTGCACGCTCTGCGAGTGCACCGTGGCCGATTTCGCGGCGCTTGGGCGAACCCACGCGGCCGGTCTCACCGGTGGAGTACGGCGGGAAGTTGTAGTGGTGGATGTAGCGCTTGGACTTGACCGGGTGCAGGGAGTCCAGCTGCTGCTCCATCTTGAGCATGTTCAGGGTGGTGATACCCATGATCTGGGTTTCGCCGCGCTCGAAGAGCGAGGAGCCGTGAACGCGGGGCAGGATTTCGACCTCAGCGGTGAGCTGGCGGATGTCGGTCAGGCCGCGGCCGTCGATACGGACCTGATCGGTGAGGATGCGCTGGCGCACCACGTGCTTGGTCAGGGCAGCGAATGCTACGGAAACCTCGTTGGAGCGCTCTTCGAATTCCTTACCTTCGCCGGTGAGAGCTTCCATGAGCTCTTCCTGCAGCTCGGATGCTGCTGCTTCGCGTTCCTGCTTGCCAGCGATGGAGTACACCTCTGCCAGGCGGTCTGCTGCGAATGCTTCAACTGCTGCGTCGACGTCTTCGCCGTGGCCGCCGAAGAAGGGCAGTTCCAGGGCGGGCTTGCCTGCGCGAGCCACCAGGTCAGCCTGCGCCTTGCACAGTGCTGCGATGAAGGGCTTAGCTGCTTCCAGGCCCTCTGCGACGATCTCTTCGGTGGGGGCGATCTGGCCGTCTTCCTTGATGAGCTTCCAGGAGTTGTCGGTTGCTTCTGCCTCAACCATCATGATGGCGACGTCTTCGGTACCGTCAGCCTTGGTGACGATACGACCTGCAACAGCCATGTCGAACACAGCGTTTTCCAGCTGGGAGTACTTGGGGAAGCAGACCCACTGGCCGTCGATCAGTGCCATGCGCACGCCACCGATGGGGCCGTTGAACGGCGCACCGGACAGGGAGGTCGATGCGGATGCAGCGTTGATTGCGAAGGTGTTGTAGATTTCGTCCGGCTCGTAGGTCAGGACGGTCACAACGACCTGAACCTCGTTGCGGATGCCCTTGGTGAAGGCGGGGCGCAGCGGGCGGTCAATCAGGCGTGCAGCCAGGATTGCCTCGGTGCTGGGTCGGCCTTCGCGGCGGAAGTACGATGCGGGGATCTTGCCGCCTGCGTACATGCGCTCTTCCACATCCACGGTCAGCGGGAAGAAGTCGAAGCCCTCACGGGGAGACTTGCCGATTGCGGTTGCGGAGAGCAGGGTGGTCTCGTCATCGATGGTGACGAGGACGGAGCCAGCAGCCTGCTTTGCGAGGCGGCCGGTTTCAAAGCGCACGTGGCGCTTACCGTGAATGCCGTTGTCGATTTCGACTTCAGCAAACTTGATTTCGGGACCTTCCACGGTTCCTTCTTTCTTCTTGGCAGGCCGTACGGCGCACGAGTCGGCCTTCGATAGGAAACCACGGCACCTCTCCCCCGCCTTTTCGTGTGCGCGACGTGTGTCGGCAAGGTTGTGGGGTGGTGTTGTTCCGTAATTCGCTACCGAGGACCGCGGCGTGTGTGCCGGCACGGCCTTCTGTTCTTTCTTTCAGGTGAGGCGGCGTCTTCTACCGATTTCTCGCTGTGAATCTAGCGTTGGAATCAAGCGAGCGGAAGATGCGCCCCTCAACGCGGCAGTACGGACGCGCTGGCGCTACCCGCCTCCGTGTTGGAGGGTTGGTAGCGCTGACAGCACGTCCGCACACACCGCCTAAAGGCGATTAATCACCACAAAAGCGTCAAGACGCTCCTGTTTTATCGGCGCAGACCCAGGCGCTCGATCAGCGAACGGTAACGCTCGATGTCGACGCTCTTCAGGTAGCCGAGCATGTTGCGGCGACGACCAACGAGGATCATCAGGCCACGACGGGAGTGGTGATCGTGCTTGTGGAACTTCAGGTGCTCGGTCAGGTCGGCGATACGACGAGACAGAACTGCAATCTGAACCTCGGGCGAACCGGTGTCGCCCTCGTGGGTTGCGTATTCCTTGATGATTGCCTGCTTGACAGCGGGATCCAGTGCCACTTTTAACTCCTAGAGTTAGTACCGCATACGTCCCGTACGGACGGTTGCCGCCGGGTGGTGGGCTTACGCCCTGTAATACACGTCGTCTACTGCGGACTGCAGACGCGTTCTTCCCATTCTACGCTACCGGGGCGCTTTCGTGGAAGGGTGAGCAGAAGCCCGGCGACAGGTAGCTCATCACACTACCGGTCGCCGGGCTTTGCAGCCGGGTTCTCGCACCGGGCTCTCACGCCGGGTTCTCGCACAGGGCTCTACGTTTATTCGGTGTCTGTGCTTCTGCTCCCTATGCTTCTGCTGCTTCAGCGCGAGTGCGCACCACCACGAGGCGGTAGTAGCCCAGCAGGAACAGGCACCAGATTGCGCCCATCACCAGCGCCAGCTGGGTATCGGAAAAGCAGCCGAAGAGCACCACGATAAAGATCATGAACGCCAACGCCAGGTAGCTCAGCCACAGGGGCTGGCGTACCGGCTGCGCCTCGGTATCGGCGCCGCTGCGCTTGAAGGCAATGTGCGCCAGCAGAATCATAACCCACACGAATACGGTCGCGAAGGTTGCCAGGGAGGCGACCACCTCGAACGCGTTCTCGAAGAGCACGTTCACAATCACGCCGACCGCCATAACCAGCACCATGATGAGGGTGGTCATCCAGGGCGCACCATTCTTCGTAACCTTCGCAAAGGAAGCCGGCGCCAGGTTCTGCTTCGCCAGGCCGTACATCATGCGGCCGGCACCGTACACATCCGCGTTCAGCGCAGAGATGGCGGCGGTAATGATGACCACGTTCAGAATCGAAGCGGCAGCCGGAATGCCCAGTCCCTCAAAGATCTGCACGAACGGCGAGTTCGCCTTGGTCACCGAGTACCAGGGGTACAGGGACATGATGACCGACAGGGTCAGAATGTAGAAGATGAGGATGCGCAACGGCACCGTGCGAATCGCCTTGGGAATCGAGGTGCGCGGGTCCTTCGCCTCACCGGCGGCAATACCGATGTTCTCAATACCGCCGAAGGCAAACATCACCACGGTAAAGCAAGCGAGGAAGCCGGTAAATCCGTTTGCGAAGAAGCCGCCCTCAAGAGCCCAGAGGTTCGTAACCGAGGGCGCCACGGAGTCGTGCGCCTGCACACCCACGAAGAGCAGAACCACGCCGCCAACGATCATGGCGATAATGGCGCTGACCTTCACGAGGGTAAACCAGAATTCGGTTTCGCCGAACGCCTTGACCTTCGCCAGGTTAATGGCGAGCAGAATCAGCAGAACCGAGACGATCCAAATCCAGGAGGGGCTGTTCGGGAACCAGAACTTCATGTACACGGCAAAGGCGGTGACGTCCGCGATGGCGACCAGCGCCATTTCCAGGGCGTAGGTCCAGCCGGTCACAAAACCCGCCCAGCGTCCAAGGTAGCGGGTGGCGTATTCGGAGAACGCTCCGGAGACCGGGTGCGCCAGGGCGAGTTCGCCCATTGCGCGCATCACCATGAACACTGCCGCGCCGCCAATAACGTAGGCAAGCAGCACGGAGGGGCCCGCCAGCTGAATGGCGGATGCCGAACCGTAGAACAGGCCGGTGCCGATGGCGGAGCCGAGGGCGATGAACATAATGTGACGCAGGGAGAGTCCACGCGCTAGCTGCGGGCTCTCGGAGGTAGCCTCAGCTACGCCCTGCTGTACCGGGGATGAGTCCGGAGTGGTATTCATCTTCTTCTTTTCCTTTACCTCGTGGGGTGTACCCGCCGGTGGCGGGGAAACTTATCGAGCGGTGCCGCAGCTCAGCAGGTGACTGAGAGCGGTACCGGTTGATTCACTCCCCATCGAGTGATGGGGCGTTGCGCAGAAAGTGTTGCCTTCGCGCGTCGCCCCGGCGCATCCCCACCCAGCCTGCACGGTGGGAGGGAACGCAAAAGACGGCGGGAAGGCAACGTTGCCTTTCCGCCGTCTTTTTCGTCAAAGACTACTTCTGTCGCTTACGTCCAATGACGATAGAGCACAGAGCGGTTGCAGCAGTCACAGTGTAGACTGCAGGCCACGCGCCAAGCTTCTTGGCGAGCGGATGAGCGGCGCCGAACGCGCCGAGGTAGACAGCGGTGAGGAAGGTGGCACGGCCTGCGCCAGCCTTACGCTTCCAATTCTTGTAAGCCACGGCACCGCACAGTGCCAGGACAGCGCCACCGAGCGGGCGGATGCCGGTGCTAGATGCAACCTTGTAGCCACCGAGCAGACCGGTGACGGAGGCGAGAGTCGGGCAGAACTTCACGACGTACTCCTCTGTGAGATCGGACAGTTTCCACATTCATAGTACTCCACGACACGCAGAATGTATATTCACCGCGGTTAATATTTCTGCATTTCTTACGAACCGGGTGCATCAGGTGCCTGATCATAAAAAGACTGGGGTACAAAAACCAGTACAAAAAGACCGGAATAAAAGGACCGGGGCGCAAACCCGTCAGGTTCACGCCCCGGCACTTGCCGCATGCGAGCTCACTTCGTGCCGCATGCTCTAGAACTTTAGAGAGCCAGCTCCAGCGCCTCCAGCTGCGCTTCGGTCCACAGCTCAGCAGCCAGCTGCAGAGCGTAACGAGCCGAACGAGGAGCCACCACGTCCACGGAGAGGTGGAAGTCCTGGTCAGCCTCCGGGCCGCACAGATCAGACACGCAGCGCACCCCGATAAACGGAATCTCGTAGTTGTGGCAGACCTGTGCAATCGCGGTGGTCTCCATGTCGGTGCTGATGGCGCCCTCGAACGCCTCGCGGGTGTCCTTTACGTTGTGGGCGGTTACGAAGGAGTTACCCGCCAGCATCTGGCCGCGGCGCACCTCCCACACGCTCTCAGCCTGCTCACGCACCGGCTCCAGTGCGGCGAGCGCATGCTCCAGAGCATCCTGCCACTCATCCGCCTGACCGTCGTAGCTTTCGGGCATGCCCGGAACCTGACCGCGCGCGTAACCGAACGCGGTCGCGTCGGCGTCAGTGTAGGTGTAGTTCTCGCCAATCAGCACGTCGCCCACGTTAATGCCGCGAGCCAAACCGCCGGCGGTACCTGCGCTGATGACGCCCAGGCAGTTCGAGGAGTAGCTGATCGCCTCGGTGACGGCGCTCGCCGCGTTCACCAGACCAATCTTGGAGCGAACCAGCAGCAGCGGAACCTGGTCCTCGCCCACCTGCAGGTAACGCGGGTGGAATACTGCGGCACCCTCGGTGAAGGACGGCTGCAGCTCCTCGGTCACCTTCAGGAAGGGTGCAAGCTCCTCATCCATAGCCACCTGAATGATGATGGCGTTAGACATGCCGTCCATCAGCTCAAACATGCTGTTGAATGCCTCAGCCGGGTCGAAAGCGTTCGGGTCAAAGTCCACCGGGTTGAAGGCGGATGCGAAAGCATCAGGGATCTGTGCGCTCATTACGCCATCACCTGAGCCCACTCATCGCGTGCCGCGAGGAACTCGCGAGCCGCAGCCTGCGCACCTTCGAGGGTGTGGTTGGCACCCCAACCGCACTGCACCTCGTTCGCTGCCGGAACCTCGGTCGCGTTGAGGATATCGTTGAGGGTTGCTTCCAGGATGGGGAAGAAATCCTCGGGCTCCAGGCCCAGGGTCAGCGCGTAGAAACCGGTCTGGCAGCCCATCGGGGAGAAGTCAATCAGACGGTCGGTGTGGTTGCGCATGTGCTCGGCGCTCAGGTGTTCGATGGAGTGCACGGTCGGCATTTCCAGGTGCGCGGTGTTCGGCTGGGTGAAGCGGATATCGTACTTGATGAGGGTGTCGCCACCGGGCAGGATCTTGCGGTCTGCGATACGCACGTAGGGTGCTGCTACGGCGCGGTGGTCGAGGTTGAAGGATTCGACGTTCATTTTTTCCATGACTCTATCTTCTCTTAAAACGAGGACGACTAAAACAGGGGTGCCTCACGGGAGGCGCAGGACATCAAGGCGTGCGGCGCGGGTTGTTTCTTCGGAGGCGCAGGCGGTCAGGCGCGAAGAAGGTGCCCGCTTTTGCCCGTCCGGTCGGGTACGCAAAAGCCCCGGCGGCAGATCCGAAAATCTTACCGCCGGGGCATCACACGTCATCACCGCAGAAAATGCAGGCTGCGGCGCCCTGTGGCTGGGTTACCCGTGGTGGGGTTAGAGCTGGGGATGCTTCACTTCCGCCTGCACCGGGCACTCCGGCGGGCAGTAGTTCTTCGCGTCCTCAGCCAGCACCTCGCGGGTCTGCGCCACGTCATCGTTAATCTGCTCAATCAGCGCCTCAACACCGGTGTACGCCACCATGGGACGCAGACGCTTCACGAACTCAATCAGCACACGCTGACCGTACAGGTTGAAATCCTCCACGCGCTCTTTCGGACGGTCAATCACGTGCGCCTCAACCTGGCGGTGCTCAATACCGTCAAAGGTCGGGTTCGTACCCACCGAAATAGCGGAGGGGTGACGGTTACCGGATTCGTCCACCAGCCAGCCGGCGTACACACCGTCGGCGGGAATCAGGCCGCGCGCCTCAAGCTCAAGGTTCGCGGTCGGGAAGCCCAACTCGCGGCCGCGCGCCAGACCGTGCACGACCTCACCAGCCATCATGTGGTGGCGGCCCAGCAGCTCGGTTGCGGCGGGCATATCACCCTCCAGCAACAGCTGGCGGATGCGGGTCGAGGAGCAGCGGGTGTTCTCATCCACCATCAGATCCTCAACGACCACGACCTCAAAGCCGTACTTCTCCCCCAGCTCACGCATAGTGTTCAGGTCGCCGGAATTGTTCTTACCAAAGCGCACGTCGTCACCAATGACCACGAAACGCGCGTTCAGCGCATCCACAAAGGTGGACTTCACGAACTCCTCGGGGGTCTGCGCAGCGAACTCCAGGTTGTAGTTCAGTAGCAGGTAGTCGTTCAGACCCAGCAGGCACATGAAGTAGCGGCGCGAGCCCTGACCCATAATGTCGTGGTGGGCCGCCTCGGGACGGTGCACCTGCATCGGGTGCGGGTCAAAAGAGACCGCGATAGAGCTCAAACCGTGCTCTTCAGCAAGGGAGACCACGCGCGAAATCACGCGGGCATGTCCACGGTGCACGCCGTCAAAATTGCCGATGGTCACGACCGAGGGGCCGTAGCCGGCGGGGACCTCGCTCAAAGCGGTGTAGAGGGTCACGGGCTCTCCTGAAAAAGATAAATGTACCTATCCATCCTAGACCACAGGCGGCAGGATGCAGAATTCAAAACGGGAATCAACAGGGAATGGAACGGCGCCCCTCGCAGGCGGTGCCTTCTCCCCCACTTTTGCGGATGCGGCGGGGTATCTGGCACGCAACTGTGCAGCCTCCGCACCTGGAAAATCCATGCGCAGCACCCGCCCAGAAGAAAGCCCGGGCAGGCACCCCACCGTGCGGCAGGAACCTTCCCGGGCGTTACGACTACTTACGAGCCTGGTTACGAGAAGCCTTCAGCATCTCCTCGCGAATCTTATTGGACTTGTTAATCCAGCCGTACCACACCAGCAGGCACGGAGGAATCACAAGCTCAGTCACCATCAGCACAATCAGCGACCAGTGCGGGGTGCCGAAGAACGCCCACGACAGGATACGACCCACGCCGCCCAGAAAAACCACCAGGCAGGAGAACACGAGCATGTTCACCCACTTGAACTTCAGGGCAATGAACACGAAGGACAGGCCCACACCCACATAGGCTGCCGCGAAGAACACGTAGTTCGACTGCACCGAGGCGTTCGCAAAGTCCTGAGGCGCATCCGGAATGACGCGGACACCGCCCAGAACCTGCCACACACCGTACGCAATCATGAACAGACCGTACAGCGCCACCGCCGCGCGGAACGCCGCACGGTTCTGAGGCTTAGCCGCCTCCTCAAGGCTCTTGGGGCGGGCAAACGCCTCGCGGGTTGCCTTCTTCTCAGCCTTCTTATCGGCCTTCTGCGACGCCTTATCGCCGGACGCCGGTGCGGCTACGCGAACACCCTCGGGTGCCTTCGCCGCAGAAATAGGCTCAGCGTTCTTAGCACCGGCAGCCTTCGCGGCACCGCTCTGAGTAGCAGCCCCGGTTACGGTAGCTTCAGCCTGTGCAGACTCCACGCGGGGTACCGGCGCGGTACGAGGCTCACTCGCCTTCTTAGCAGAGCTCTGGTTCTCGCTCATCTTCTCTCCTTCAGCAGGGCCGGGCGGCACCCGCACGAGTAGTCATGTGTGTTCAGGGGTTGTATATACGTTAGCGCATTGAATGAATAGGGGGCACCTTCAACAGGGCGCTGAATCAGATAGATTTGGGCAAACCAGGTTTGGGCAGGCGCAAACACCGAACCTTCTTCGCCTATCATAAGCCTTCAACGCCTAGTTGAAGGAACGATTCGCCTCAAAAACCAGCACCGGGGCGGCCAGCACCTTCCCGCGCTGCTTCTTATTCTCCAACAGGGCTACCAGGGTACCGTCCGGGGCGAAGCCCGCCACAATACCCTCAACGCTGGCATGCTGCACCGCGCCGGACTCATCCGCGCTCGCGTGCACGGAACGCTTCACCACGGAACCGTCACCGCTGGGGCTAATACGGCGCCCGTAGGAAATATCGCTCGCCTCCGCGGCGGAGAGCTCACGCGCACCAAAGATGCGGCGTGCCGCCTCCTCCAGGGGAAGTAGCGGCAAATCTTCCAGCGGTGCTTCCGACTCTTCACGGCGCTGCTTCAACTGCGCCAAATCGGCGGCATCCTCAAGCACCACCGCGCCCACACGGGTACGGCGAAGAGCCGTCAGGTGGCCACCGGTGCCCAGAATCTTGCCCAAATCACGCGCCAGGGCACGAATATAGGTGCCCGAAGAGCACGAAACCGTCACCTTGCAGTCAATCACGGGAACCGAGGTTGCCGCGTGTTCGCCCTCATTCTCGGGGTCCTCAATCACGTACTCGGCAAAACCAGGGTTGATGGAATGTACCGTGAACTCGCTAATCGTCACCGGACGCGCCGCCAACTCAACCTGCTCACCGCTACGCACACGCGCATACGAACGAACACCGTTGATCTTAATAGCGGACACCGCAGAAGGAACCTGCAGAATATCGCCGCTCAGCTGCGCCACAGCCTCCAGGATGCGCGAGTGCATCTGCTCAGCGTCCAGACCGGTCAGCGCCTCGACGGCATCAGGATGCGCGGCGGTGTGCTCGCCCTCGGCATCCTCAGTCAGCGTCTCAATGCCCAGGCGAATCGTCGCGTCATAGGTTTTATCCTGACCGACCAGGTAGGTCAGCAGCTTCGTCGCCTTATTGATGCCCAAAATCAGCACACCGGTCGCGGCGGGATCCAGCGTACCGGCGTGACCAACCCGCCGGGTGCCAGCAATACGACGCATCTGAGAGACCGCATCGTGGCTGCTCATCCCGGCGGGCTTATCAATGACCATCAGGCCGGACGGGCCCTGAGGTTGTTTCTTCGCCACTTAGGCGTCCTCACCCTCGGCAGGCTCATCCTTCTTGTAGGGGTCAGCCTCACCAGCGTACTCGGCACCCTCGGCTGCAGCAGCCAGGGCGGCGTCGCGCTCGCGAGTCTCACGCAGAAGCGCCTCAATGTGGAAGGCGTTCTCGGGAACCTCATCAGCGACGAAAGTCAGGGTGGGGGTCAGGCGGGCTGTGATGTTCTTACCCACCTCGGCGCGCAGAATACCCTTAGCGGATTCCAGCGCCTTCTTGGTGTTTGCGGCGTCCTCTTCGGAGCCGAACACGGTGTAGTACAGGGTTGCGTGCTGCAGGTCGTTGGTCACGCGGGCATCGGTAATGGTCACAAAACCGAGGCGGGGATCCTTAACACGACGCTCCAGCGCCTTCGCCACAATTACCTTGATGCGGTCGGCAAGTCGTGCCGCGCGGGCTGCATCAGCCATGTGTTTCTCCTTGAAATATCGTGGCGCCTTCCGCGAACACTCGGGGTGTTACGGAGGCGTTCCAGGTAATGCGGAAGCGCCCGCCCCGCCAGCATCCGCCCCGCAGGCTCTAAGTTTTAGAAGCCTGCGGGTGCGGGAACACTAGCGGGTGACGGGCGCATCAGCGTGTGAGTCTTAGACACGCGGCTTTTCGCGCATCTCCCAAGTCTCGATAATGTCGCCTTCCTTGATGTCGTTGAAGGAGCCGAGGCCAATACCACACTCGAAACCTTCGCGAACCTCGGTAGCGTCGTCCTTGAAACGACGCAGCGACTCGATGGTGAGGTTGTCTGCCACCACGGAACCGTCGCGCACCAGGCGTGCCTTGGCGTTGCGCTTGATGATGCCGTTCTTGACGATCGAACCTGCGATGTTGCCCCACTTGGAGGAGCGGAAGACCTCGCGGATCTCTGCGGAGCCGAGCTCCACTTCCTCGTACTCGGGCTTGAGCATACCCTTGACGGCCTGCTCAATTTCCTCAATCGCACGGTAGATGACCGAGTAGAACTTCATCTCGACACCTTCGCGGTCGGCAAGTTCTGCAACGCGCTCTGCCGGGCGGACGTTGAAGCCGATGATGACCGCGTTGTCCACGGTAGCCAGGTTCACGTCGTTCTGGGTAATAGCACCCACACCGCGGTGGATGACGCGCAGCTGAACCTCGTCGCCACCGACGTCGATCTTCATCAGGGACTCTTCCAGCGCTTCGACAGCACCGGAGACGTCACCCTTAATGATCAGGTTCAGGGTGTCCATCTTGCCCTCAGCCACAGCGGCATCGAAGGACTCGAGGGTCACGCGCTTACGACGCTTAGCCAGCTGAGCGTTACGATCAGCAGCCTCACGCTTCTCAGCGATCTGACGAGCGGTACGCTCTTCCTCGGTGGAGAGGAAGGTGTCGCCTGCACGAGGAACGGTGGACAGACCCAGCACCTGAACGGGGCGGGACGGGCCAGCTTCCTTCACAGCCTGACCGTTCTCATCGAACATTGCACGAACGCGACCGTGAGCAACACCGGCAACGATAGCGTCACCGACGCGCAGGGTACCGGACTGAACCAGGACGGTGGAAACCGCACCGCGGCCCTTGTCCAGGTTTGCTTCAATAGCAACGCCGCGTGCTTCCTTGTTCGGGTTAGCGGTCAGTTCGAGCACGTCAGCGGTCAGGGTGACAGCCTCAAGCAGCTCGTCGATGTTGGTGCCGTTGCGAGCGGAGACGTCCACGAACATGGTGTCGCCACCGTACTCTTCGGGGATCAGACCGTACTCGGTGAGCTGGCCACGGATCTTGTCCGGGGACGCGCCTTCCTTATCGATCTTGTTCACAGCAACCACAATCGGCACGTTAGCTGCCTGTGCGTGGTTCAGTGCCTCAACGGTCTGGGGCATAACGCCGTCATCCGCTGCGACCACGAGGATTGCCACGTCGGTGACCTTCGCACCACGGGCACGCATAGCGGTGAACGCCTCGTGACCGGGGGTATCGATGAAGGTAATCGCGCGGTCTTCACCCTCAACGGTGGTGTGGACCTGGTATGCACCAATGTGCTGGGTAATGCCGCCGGCCTCACCATCAATGACGTTGGTGTTACGGATAGCGTCCAGCAGGCGGGTCTTACCGTGGTCAACGTGACCCATGACGGTAACGACCGGGGGACGAACCTCCAGAACGTCCTCGCCCTCAGCTTCTGCTTCGGCTTCGAGGTCGATGTCGAAGGATTCGAGCAGCTCGCGCTCCTCATCCTCCGGGGAAACAATCTTGATCGAGTAACCCAGTTCGGCACCCAGCAGCTCGAAGGTCTCCTCGTCCAGGGACTGAGTCTGGGTAGCCATCTCACCCAGGTGGAAGAGAACCGTAATCAGCGATGCCGGGTTTGCGCCAATCTTCTCAGCGAAGTCCATGATGGACGCGCCACGGCGCAGACGAATCTCGGTCGAGCCGTCGCCGCGAGGAACAACCACGCCACCGGGTGCCGGTGCGTTCAGCTGCTCCTGCTCATGGCGGCGAGCTGCCTTGGACTTGCGGCCCTTACGCTTGGAACCGCCGCGACCGAATGCACCCTGTGCGTTGCCGCGACCGCCGGGGCCGGGACGACCCGGACCGCGGTTGAAGCCGCCGCCGGAACCGCCGCCGCGACGTGCGCCGCCGCCACCGTTACCGCCGCCGTTGTTGGAACCGGACGCGCCGCCACCAACGTTGGATACCTTGGGCATCATCGAGGGGTTCGGGCGTGCACCGCCGCCACCAGCCGGACGGGATGCACCGGGACGTGCACCAGCTGCCGGACGGGGGCCACCGTTACCACCGGGACGTGCGCCACCTGCGGGGCGGGGACCGCCGTTACCGCCGGGGCGTGCGCCACCGTTGCCGCCGTTGCCACCGGGACGACCGTTACGTGCCGGACGGGGACCGCCGGAACGCTGCGAGTCGCCGCCGCCACGCTTCATACCCTGCTGGGATGCGAAGGGGTTGTTACCGGGGCGAGGACCGGGCTTGGGGCCGGGCTTCGGAGCGGCAGGCTTGGGTGCTGCCGGCTTCGGTGCTGCCTCGGGGCGTGCCATGCCCTGCTGGGATGCGAAGGGGTTGTTACCCGGGCGGGGGCCGCCGGGCTTGGGTGCTGCTGCCGGCTTTGCGGCGGGCTTAGCTGCTGCAGGCTTGGGAGCTGCGCTCTCAGCTGCGGGCCTGGGTGCCGGCTTAGCTGCAGGCTTTGCCGCTGCGGGCTTGGGTGCCGGCTTAGCTGCAGGCTTTGCCGCTGCGGGCTTGGGTGCCGGCTTAGCTGCAGGCTTAGCCGCTGCAGGCTTGGGAGCCGGCTTAGCTGCCGACTCTGCGGGTGCGGCCTTTGCGGGTGCTGCCTTTGCGGCAGGCTTAGCGGCTGCGGCGGGGAATTCCGCGCGCAGCTTCTTCAGAACCATGGGGTTCAGGGTGGAAGAGGAGCTCTTAACGAACTCGCCCATATCCTTAAGCTTGGCAATAACTTCCTTGGAAGGTACGCCTACTTCTTTAGCAAACTCGTGTACTCGAGGCTGAGCCAAATTTTCTCCATTCCCGGTCCGCACCGGGAATGGTGCGGACACTAATGTTTACGGGGTGCACGCCCGAAGGCGCGCCAATTCGTGAAATTGCCGGTGGGTGAGCACGAAAGGGTACTCATTTCGCGGCACTCATTAGATATCCATCAGTTTTCTGACTCGCTTTCAGATAAGAAGTCGTCAAACTCGTTGACTTACAGAGGACATATACCCGAAAAGCGTCTATGAGGGGGTCGAGTCCGCAATAACGGCTCGAATCTGCTCACAGCACGCCTGCAGCTGGGCTGCAGGGACCGCTTTTTTGAAGGCGCGCGCCAGACCGTTCTTTTTCTGCAGAGCGGCTACGCACTTTTCGCTCGGATGGATCCAAGCGCCTCGTCCGGGCATAGTTCCCGCCGTATCGGGCTGATAGGGCGGGGTGTCCGCCTGCTCGGTAGCAGACGTGACGGGTGTGCGGGCGATGCGCAGCAGGTTGCGCTGTTCATCGCGGGCACGGCATCCGATGCAGGTGCGGACCGGTCCTTCAAACGCTTCGGAGGTTGCGGTGAGGTCGTGATTGCTCATGGTCCTCTCCCCTCTCTAGCGTGTGTAGAACCGCGTTCGCAGTACATTCGTGATGCTCTATCCGGTGCGCGTGAGGGCACGATAAAGCGCCCGGTTACGCACCGGCACATCTTAATAGTGTATCCCGTTTTTAAGAATCATGGGCAAAACTGTGACGCAGGCGCAAGAACACCGGGCACGTTGCTGCCCGATCTCTTGCGCCTGCATCAAAAGGATATGCCGCGGGATACGCCCCTCACCGGGGCTAATGCTTATTCAGCGTCCTGTGCGGACTCTTCTGCTGCTTCTTCAATTGCCTTCTCAGCGGAAGCTTCTTCAGCCAGGCTACGAGCCACGCGAGCTGCAACCTCTTCCTCGGCACGAACCTGAGCGTACTTGGACTCGGAGAGAATATCGATACGCCAGCCGGTCAGCTTCGCTGCCAGACGCGCATTCTGACCCTCACGGCCGATAGCCAGGGACAGCTGGTCATCCGGAACCACGGCACGAGCGGAATACTCACGCGGGTTCGCGATAATGACCTCGGTGACCTTCGCCGGGGACAGTGCCGCAGCGATGAAGGTTGCCGGATCGGTCGAGTAGTCGACAATGTCAATCTTCTCGTCGTTCAGCTCGGCAGCAACCGCACGCACGCGGGCACCCATATCGCCGATGCACGCACCCTTAGCGTTAATGGTCGGGTTCTTCGCGGACACAGCAATCTTGGAGCGGTGACCAGCTTCACGTGCGATGGAGTTAATGGAAACCAGGCCCTCAGAGATTTCGGGAACCTCGTGCTCGAACAGGCGCAGAACCAGGTTCGGGTGCGAACGAGAAACCACAATCGAGGGGCCCTTGGGGCCGCGGCGAGCCTCAACCAGGTAGGCGCGCAGGCGGGAGCCGTGCGGGTACTTCTCGCCCGGAACCTGCTCATTGCTGGGCAGAACAGCTTCAACGGTGCCCAGGTCAACCTGAACCATACGCGGGTTGTTGCCCTGCTGAATCACGCCGGACACCAGGGTGCCCTCACGGTCCTTGAACTCACCCAGAACGGATGCGTCCTCAGCGTCACGCAGACGCTGCGAAAGCACCTGACGGACGGTTGCGGCAGCGATACGGCCAAAGTTGTTCGGGGTATCGTCGAACTCGTCAATCTTCTGGTTGTCCTCATCAAGCTCAGGAGCCAGAATGACGAACTCGCCGGTGGTGTGGTCGATGACGGCACGAGAACCCTTAATGGCGCCGGGCTGCTTCATGTACGCGAGCAGCAGGGCGTTCTCAACCAGGGTGAAGAGCTCCTCCATGACGAGAGAGCGCTGCTTCGCCAATGCGCGCAGTGCGCCCAGGTCAATAGTTTTAATATCCTCCACGCTTTTCAGCCTTTCCCAGTTAGCACGGCGCCGGGACGCTCAATGCGCCCCGGCTCCCGAACGGTATATACCTGACACGGAACACCCCGTGCCTGAAGCTTTAATAACTCTATTCTACCGGCTCAGCGGGCGAATTGAAGTCAATCTCGACGTGAGCAGAAGCAATATTTTCCCACGGAAGCAAGCTCGGCTCGTGGTACGACTCCTTCTGGCCCTTCTTCGTGTTCTTCTTACGAGCCAGCACCGGACCTTCATCCTGCACCTCGTGCAGACGCGCCAGGTACTCGGTGCCGTCGGGTGCGGTGACCGCAATCAGGCGGGTACGGGCACGTTCCCAGTGGCGGCGCTCGGTCAGGGCACGGGTAGCACCCGGCGAGGACACCTCCAGCTCGTAGGGGAAGAACTCGTCGTTCTCATCCGCACGGTCCAGGGCGCTCGAAATCGCACCGGAAATCTCCGCGAGGGAATCCAGCGACAGCGAATCGGTACGCTCAGCGGTGTAGTCCACCGTAATCTTCACGGTGCGGTTCGCCGCCGGGCCCGAAATCTTCAGGCCCTCCAGCACCAGCGAGAACTCGGAGATGACCGGGGCAATCGCCTCGGCAACCTCTTCCTCACGAATCGCGCGGGTACCCACGCGCACCGGTGCCTCCACCACGGGCTCACTCTCAACGCGAGTGCGGGGAGTGTTCACACCATTCGCCACGCGGGATGCGGCACGGCGAGCGCGCGCATTCGGGGCGCTCTTCTTAGAGCCAGAACGCTTCGGCTTGTATGCCATAGTTCTCTTCTTTCATTCTTCCGCCGCTACCCTGCCCCACCTCCTGGGAGGTAGGGCAGGTGGCGACGGTTTTACGTCTTAGCGGGCTAGTGGCGTGCCTTAGGCGCGCGCACCTCAGCGATGACCTCAGCCACCGCGTTCTCGACGGACACCTCGCGAGCCTCACCGCTGCGGCGGTCCTTCAGCTCCAGCACGCCGTCCTTGAAGCCGCGACCAATCACCAGGATGGTGGGCACGCCCAGCAGCTCGGCGTCGCCGAACTTCACGCCGGGGCTGGTCTTCGGGCGGTCGTCCAGCATGACCTGCAGGCCAGCGGATTCCAGGGATGCGCTGAGCTCTTCAGCGTACTCGTGGGATGCTGCATCCTTGCCGGTGATGACGATGTGCACGTCTGCCGGTGCCAGGTTACGCGGCCAGATCAGGCCCTTCTCGTCGTGGTTGCCCTCGGCGATAGCGGCCAGTGCGCGGGTCACGCCCACGCCGTAGGAGCCCATGGTCACGGTCTGCAGCTTGCCGTTCTGGTCCAGGACCTTCAGGCCCAGTGCCTCAGCGTACTTGCGGCCCAGGGCGAAGATGTGACCCATCTCGATGCCGCGGGCTGCCACCAGTTCGCCGGAGCCGTCCGGTGCCGGGTCGCCTTCGCGCACCTCGCACGCCTCAATGACGCCGTCGGCGGTGAAGTCGCGGCCGAAGACCAGGTTCGCCACGTGCTTGCCCTCTTCGTTTGCGCCGGTCACCCAGCGGGTACCGCGCACCACGCGGGGGTCAACGAAGAAGGGAATGCCGGTTGCGGAAGCTACCGCATCCTCGTCCTCGGTGTGCGCACCGAACAGGGGCGCATCCAGGCTCAGGCCGGGGCCAATGTAGCCCTTGACCAGCTGGGGGTATGCCTTCAGGTCCTCTTCGCTGGCTGCCTCAACCTCAACCTCGCCGCCGATGCCTAGCAGGGCGCCGATGTTGACCTCAACGCGGCCCAGGTCCACGGCCCGGTCACCGGGAACGCCCACGGCGAAGACCTTACGCTCACCGGAGGGGGTGATGACGGTGCCGAGGAAGCACTTGAGGGTCTGCGAAGCTTCCAGGGTGCCGCCGGTCACCTCGGAGTGCAGTTCGTTCATGCGCTCCACCAGGGTCTCAATGGTGGCGGAGTCGGGGGTGTCCACGACGATTGCCGCCGGGGTGTCCTCGGTGATTTCGATTTCCTCGGGAACCACGGTGGTCACGGCCTCAACGTTTGCCGCGTAGCCGCCCGCGGAACGCACGAAGGTGTCCTCACCGATGGGGGTCGGGTGCAGGAACTCTTCACTGCGGGAGCCGCCCATTGCGCCGGACTGTGCGGTCACAATGACAATCTCCAGGCCCAGGCGCTCGAAGATGCGCTGGTATGCGGCGCGGTGCGCCATGTACGCCTCGTTCAGGCCCTCATCGTCAATGTTGAAGGAGTAGGAGTCCTTCATGACGAACTCGCGGCCGCGCAGCAGACCCGCGCGGGGGCGCGCCTCATCGCGGTACTTGGTCTGAATCTGGTACAGGTAAACCGGAAGGTCCTTGTAGGAGGAGTACAGGTCCTTGACCAGCAGGGTGAACATTTCCTCGTGGGTGGGTGCCAGCAGCATGTCGGCACCCTTGCGGTCCTTGAGGCGGAAGAGGTTATCGCCGTATTCGTCCCAGCGGTTGGTTGCCTCGTAGGGCTCGCGGGGCAGCAGTGCGGGGAAGTGAACTTCCTGCGCGCCGATGGCGTCCATCTCTTCGCGGATGATGTTCTCGACCTTGCGCAGTACCTTCAGGCCCAGGGGCAGCCAGGTGTACACGCCCGGGGCTGCGCGGCGGATGTAACCGGCGCGAACCAGCAGCTTGTGGCTGGCGACCTCAGCGTCTACGGGGTCCTCGCGCAGAGTGCGCACGAAGAGGTTGGAAAGGCGAAGTACCACGATTCTCCTTGAAAGGTCGATAGGTTTAGGTAGGGTGCCCACGGCTCACCGGGTAAGCCACGAAAAAGGCACAGTCGTCTTTAATTTTATAGCGTTTTAGGGTTCGGCGTGTTTAGCGCTCAAAAATGATGGTCGAGAACTGCCCAATCTGCTCCCAACCGGTCCCCCGGTACATGGCAAGAGCGCGGGCGTTGTAGTCGTTCACGTACAGGCTCAAATGCGGGTAGCGGCGCTGCAGAATCTGCGCGGCGGCGGCAAAGAACGGCTTAGCCAGCCCGTAGCCGCGGTAGTCCGGGTGCAGCCACACGCCCTGCACCTGCGCGGCGTCCAGGTTCACGATGCCCGCATCCGCCTTGAAGATCACCCGCCCGTTCACATCGGCGACAATGGCGCTGCGCTGACCGGCAATGAGCGTGCGCAGGCGCGCCGCATAGCCGTCACCGTAGCGGGCAATCGGGTCGAAGCCGACCTCCTCGGTGAACATGGCGGCGGCGGCGGGCAGAAGCTCCCCCAGGTCCGCGGAGGTGGCGAGGCGTGCATACCCGGCAGGCTCACCGCTGAGTTGAAAAGCACCGGCGGGGCTCTGCCCCGGCTTGAGGGGCTCGGGTTTGATGGGCACGGGTTTGAGAGGCGCGGGCAGGTGCGCCGGCAGCTCAGGAAGCTCCGCCTCGTAGAAGCGGGCGAGGTCCTTCTCCGGCGGCAGATACAGCAGCGGCTGTACGGGGCGCTCCGACAGAACCCGCGCACGGTGATCGCAACCGTCGCCCAGGCTCGGCTGCAGCATCTGCAGTAGCGGGCTCTTACCGCTGCGAGTCTGCTCGCACAGCTCCTGCATGCGCGTCCACAGGGGCATCACGAAGGCGCTCTCACCGAACATGGAATCCAGGCGAGAACCCACCTGCAGTAGCAGCTGAGCCAGCGCGTCACGATGCGCGAGCGCCGTAGCATCCAGCGCCACTGTGTCCAGGGCGGGAGTGTCCAGGGTGGTGGCATCCGCCGCTTCAGCAACGGGAGAATCCACATCGTGCTCAGCGTGTTCAACCGCGACACGTTCAACGGCGGCATGTTCAACCGCGGCACCGCACAGCCGCACCGGCACCACATTCGAACCCAACAGCAGCACACAGCACAACTGCCCGTCACGCGCACAACCCACAAAGCCCTGATAGTAGTGCAGCGGAATACGCGGGGACCTCACCGGAAGAGGGCACGCCAAATAATGCTCAATGGAGTACAGATTCGGGACCGGGTCACTAAACAGGACCTCCTCCAGCTCATCGCACCACCGAGCATCCAGAGCAAAAACGTGTTCCTTCACGCGATCAGGCATAGGGGAAGAATCCATCGACGAAACAGCAGCACGCCGGGCACGATTAGCCTTACGGCGGCGAGAAAAAAGAGTGAACATGACCTGTTGAGTGATAGAGAATGAGCGACAAAAAATAAGTGAAAACACGGGGACACGCACCCCCGAAAAAGCAACCGGATCCTGCGGCCACACCCGGCAGCGGCAAGCACCAAGCCTGCCACCACCATAACCGGACATAACCGGAAAAGCGCGGAGGCGCCCTCACCAGGGCGCCTCCGCGCACAAAAGCTAACTAGCTCACCGAAACAGCCGGGGAACCCTCGGGAACATACTCGCCCGAAGCCTCCATCTCAGCAGCAATACGGGTCGCCTCTTCAATCAGAGTCTCAACGATCTGATCCTCAGGCACGGTCTTAATGACCTCACCCTTCACGAAAATCTGGCCCTTACCGTTACCGGACGCCACACCCAGGTCAGCCTCACGAGCCTCACCCGGACCGTTCACCACGCAACCCATCACGGCAACACGCAGCGGAACCTTCATGTGCTCCAGGCCCTTAGTCACGTTCTCAGCAAGCTCCCACACGTTCACCTGCGCACGACCACACGACGGGCAAGAAACAATATCCAGCTTGCGGGGGCGAAGGTTCAGCGACTCCAGAATCTTGGTGCCCACCTTCACCTCCTCAACCGGAGGAGCAGACAGCGACACGCGAATAGTATCGCCAATACCCTGAGACAGCAGAGTACCGAACGCCACCGAGCTCTTAATAGTGCCCTGGAACGCCGGACCAGCCTCAGTCACACCCAAGTGCAGGGGCCAGTCACCGCGCTCAGCCAGCTGACGGTACGCCTCCACCATCACCACAGGGTCATTATGCTTCACAGAAATCTTGAAATCGCGGAAACCGTGCTCCTCAAAGAGCGACGCCTCCCACACAGCAGACTCAACCAGAGCCTCCGGAGTAGCCTTACCGTACTTCTCCAACAGACGCTTATCCAGCGAACCAGCATTCACACCAATACGCAGAGAAACGCCGTGGTCCGAAGCCATCTGAGCGATTTCCTTCACCTGGTCATCGAACTTACGGATATTACCCGGGTTCACACGCACAGCACCGCAACCAGCCTGAATAGCCGCATACACGTACTTCGGCTGGAAGTGAATATCAGCAATCACCGGAATACGGGACTGCTTCGCAATAATGGGCAGAGCCTCCGCATCCTTATCAGTCGGGCACGCCACACGCACAATATCGCAACCGGCAGCGGTCAACTCAGCAATCTGCTGCAGAGTCGCACCAATGTCGTGGGTCTTAGTGGTCGTCATCGACTGCACCGAAATCGGAGATTCAGAACCAACACCGACAGAACCCACCTTAAACTGGCGAGTCTTACGACGCGGGGACAGAACCGCGGGAGCGGGCTTCGGCATACCAAGGCTGACCGACAAGGTTTTCCTCCATACATGGGTTATGAAGGACGTACGACGCATCCTTCGTTCAACTTTTTATTGTGCCACTGACGCGAAAGAAAGCACTAATACGGGTACCCTTACCGCGCGCAACAACACACTAAAACAGGGTGATGGGCTTAACAATATCCGCCACAATCAGAATGACAGACATCACAATAAACGCGCCTGCCACCACATACGTCAACGGCAACAACTTCACCGGATCAAACGGACCCGGATCCTTACGCCCAGTCAAACGTGCAAAGAAACGACGCACCCCCTCCCAGAGCGCACCCAACACGTGGCCACCATCCAGAGGCAGAAGCGGAATCAGATTAAACGCAAAAAGCATCAAATTCATATTCGCCACCAGCGAGACCAACATCGCAGCCTTCGCCTTCACATCAATACGGTCAGTAGCCGTCACCTCACCGGCAATACGACTCACACCAACCACAGACACCGGCGACTCAACACTACGCTCACCACCAGTCACCAAAGTCACCGTCAACTCCCACACACGCTGCGGCAACGACAACATCGACGAACCCACACGAGAGAGCGTATCGCCCACCATCGCAGGCACCTCAGTAATAGAACCAGGCACCAACTCACTCGACGGCGACACACCCACAAAACCGCCGCGAGTCGTCGCAATCGAACCATCCGCAGCACGCGCATACTGGCCCTTACCATCAGAAACCGGGCGGATCATCTCAACCGGAGTCACCAACAAATCCAGACGCTGACCATCACGCTCCACCGTCAAAGTGCTCGGGTGAGAACCCGCCGCACGAATCGCCGAAGACACCGCCTCCCACGAACCCGTCGACGCACCATTCACAGCAACCACACGGTCACCCACCCGCACACCAGCAGCCTTCGCAGGCGACGGAGTGGACTTATCCGTACACTCGCCATAGCTAATCGAATCATGAGTGACATTCACGCTCGGCACGCACTCAGACACCGCTGACACCTTATTCGTCACCTGCGCCGTACCAAAACCACAAATCAGCACAGCAGTACACACCACACCAATCAGCAGGTTCATCGTCGGGCCACCCAGCATAATCACCATGCGCTTGAGCACCGGCAACTTATAGAACAGGCGGTCCTCATCACCGGGCTTCAGACGCTCAGCATCCGCCGCACGCGCTTCCTCAGCCAAGGACGCAAACGGGCTGGTACTGCCCGAATGGCCCTCCTCATGGTGCTCCTTCACCTCAGCAGGGCTCGGCGGGTACATGCCAATCATCGAAATGTAGCCGCCCAACGGGATCGCCTTGAAACCGTACTCAGTCTCGCCGCGGCGGAAAGAGAACACGGTCTTACCGAAGCCAATCATGTACTGCGGAACGCGCACATTGAACAGCTTCGCGGGCACCAGATGCCCCACCTCGTGCAGGGCAATCGAGACGGCAATAGCGATTGCCATGAGGATAATGCCCACAGCGTACAGCAGGATTTCCACGCTTTTTCTCGTTTCGGTTCGGGGATACGAAGCTTCTAGGATACTCGCTTAGCCTGTGAAGGCGCCCTCCCCCGCCTCATATGACTATGCAGGACGGTGTGGGTGGGTACGCTATACCCTTCCTCCGGTGAGGTGCGGGCATGTGGAGGGGTGGTGTTCGTCCTCGTTCCTACAGGGGCACCCGCCCTCGCTTCGCTTCGGGCACCCTGATGTCACGTTCGGACGACACCGCCCCTCCACACGCACGCTAGGCTACCCGAGGTGGCGCGCCGTGTTTTCCGGATGCGCCCTCAGGGTGTCACACGGACGCTCTTCCGCAGCGAAGCGAGGAGAAAGCGGAGCGTCCGGGTGACGGGTGCCCCTGCGTA
>NZ_KV817374.1:75056-94650 GCF_001814645.1 Rothia sp. HMSC076D04
TGCCCCTGCGTAGGCGCGGAGGAAACATGCGGCGTGCCTCCCCAAACGCTATGGTGCTGAATGAGGACGAACACCGCACCTTCACGCCTTCCTCAACAACTAGCCTGCCGCCAGGGTCTGTGCCGGATCAATACGCGAAGCCTTCGCCGCCGGGTACAGACCAGCCAACACACCAACCAGCGCACCAGCGCCCAGGCCCAGCAGAATAGTGTCGGCACTAATAATCGGCGTCCAACGGTTCATCAAAGACACAATCGAGATGCCGTTAACCGCCAGCACAATACCAGCCACAGCGCCCAGGATGCCGGTCAGCAGCGCCTCCGCCGAGAACTGCAGCAGAATACCCGAAGGGCGCATACCAATAGCCAGACGCAAACCCACCTCACGGCGACGCTCCATCACCGCAACCAGGAACGTGTTCATAATGCCCATTGCACCAATCACGAGGGTAATAACGCTCATGGCAAGAAGCATGGTGCGTTGCTGCTGGTCGACGGCCTCACGAAGGGTCTTCGGCTCCGGCGGAACACTCACGCTATACAGCGCGGGGCGTTCCGGCGAGAGCGCGTACGGTGCTTCCTCCGCAATCTGGTTTGCGGCACCGGCAACAGTACTCACCACAATCTGAGTGGAACGCTTACCGGTCTGCGCCGCAACGGCACCGCCACCGGCAGCGGGCTGCGATTTTTCAACATCGGCACCAGGCTTCGCACCCAGAGGCAGGTAGACCGAACCGTACGACAGAGTCAGCGAGGGATTCTCCCGCACCACACCGATGACAGTGTACGGCTCATCGTGAATATAGACCGTAACTCCGGGGCTATAGGGTAGCGCAAGCTGGCGCATCACGCTTTCGCTGAGCACCACGACCTTATCGTTACGCTCCACGTGCCCCTCATCGAAGGTACGGCCCCACACCAGCTCGTGACCCTGCACGCTAAAGATAGTGGGCGTTGCAGCAAGGACGGACGCCGTCACGTTAGCGCCGCGCTCGCCAAAGTTGTCGGGGCCGCGCTGAATATCGGTGGATTCATCCAGCTGATCCACCAGCGCGGTACCGGTCACTCCGTTCAGCTGGCTAACACGCCGATAATTCTCGCTTGCCGCCAGGCTCAAGAGTTCAGCGCGGCTCATGGATTCGGTTCGGGTCGAGCTTATCGTCAGGTGCTTAGCTCTAAAAATGTCGAAGCTGTCCGCCAGCTGCCCAGAAATGGTGGCGGTCAGACCAACGGTCAGCACAAGCGAAGCGATACCCAGAACCACACCAAGCATGGTGAAGATATTGCGCCTCACCCGGTGAACGGTAGCGTCCCACGCTTCTTTGAGGGAGGCGAGCGCCCAGGGTGCACGCCCGCTCCCCTGCGGCTTAGATGCTTGTTCCTCAGTAAAGCTAGGCTGGTTCAGAAGCTCACGAGCGGTCGTTTCTTCCTGCTGCGGCGCTTTCTGCTCGATGAGCTGCCCCTCGTGCATGCGCAGCACCCGGTCGCAGTGCTCCGCCACGAGCGGGTCGTGGGTAATCACAATCGTGCTTTGCTGATCGCCCGTACATTCGCGGAGCAGGTCAATCACTTCACGGGTGAGCTCTTCATCCAGCGAGCCGGTCGGCTCATCACAGAGCAGCAACGCCGGTTCCCCAATGAGCGCACGAGCAATAGCCACACGCTGCTTTTCACCGCCTGAGAGAGTGGTGATGGGTGCATCCGTTCGGTGGCTCAGCCCCAGCAGGGCGAGAGTATCCGCAACCCGTTGCGCTCGTTCTGCCTTGGGGACACCACGGTAGATGAGCGGTAGCTCAACGTTGCGGTACACGTTCTTATGCTCGATGAGGTGGAACGCCTGGAAGACGAAACCGATGCTGTCCAGGCGCGCTTCAGCTCGCTGTGCCGCGTTGAAGGTTGCGGTGTCTGTACCGTCCAGCAGGTAGCTGCCGGAGGCGGGCGTGCTGAGCAGACCGAGGATGTTCAGCAGGGTTGATTTGCCGCTGCCGGACGGTCCCAGGATTGCGACGACTTCTCCGTAGCGGACTTTCAGGTCAATATTTTTGAGCACGTCAATTCGAGTGTCACCCTGCATAAAGTGCTGGGACACTCCCTGAATATCGACGCTATAGGCTGGTGGGTGCGCGTGAGCAGCGCGGGAGTCAGTCATGGCTACTCCCTACTTTTTCTCGCGCATGATTTTGACGCTGTCGCCTTCGTGCAGGTCACCGGTGACGGCGTTCTTGCCATTGGCGTTGCTGATGACGGTAACGGTTACCTCGCGTTCTTCGCGGGCCTTCGATCCGTTGGAGCTTTCGGGGCCGAGCACGATGACTCGGGTCTGTCCGTCACGGGTGTAGAGCGCCGATGAGGGCACAACCAGGTGCGTTTCGGGGGTTTCTTCGAGGGTGAGTTCCGCGTTGACGGAACCTCGGAGGCTGTCCGCCTTATCCCCTACGTCGAGGGTGAGGATGCGTTCGCCTTCGGTGCCTCCTGCCGCACCGGCTACGCCGTTGAGGTTGGAGCCAGCTGCGCCTTCTGCACCATTAGCCTGGCGACCGGCCTGGCTGTTGCCTGCGGCGCCAGCAGCTTCAGAAGTGTTCTTGTAGCCGAGGGTTGCGACGTACTCAGTATCGCCGAGGGAGGGCACGGTTACCTTCTGACCGCTACGAGCTTCGGGGGTGAGCCTGCCGGTGGTTCCGGTGCAGCTGAGAGTCTTGTTACCTTCTGCGATGGTGGCTACGGGACCGTCCGCGATAGCGCCGGTTGCGCGGGGGTTGCCGGTGACGAGTCCGGCACGGTTGATGATGAGGAAGTAGCGGGCGGGAATGGGCTGGTCAGTCTTGACGTGCGCGTAGCCGAGGCTGTCGAGGAGGTTGTTGAGAGCCTCGTAGGTGTCTTCGGTAATGCGCGCGGGCTGCGGGCCCTGACGTCCCATGGCGGTCAGTGCCTCGTTGAGGAGTGCGGCGTCGGGGCCGCTATCATCGAGTTTGAGATCGCGGTAGAGCGCGAAGCCGCCGGTGAGGGTGATGAGAGGTTCACCGTTGACTTCTGCGATGAGGGTTCCGTTGCCGACGGTGTCACCGTGTTTGATGGTGATTGCGGTGTACTGTCCTTCGCCGCTGTAGCGTAGCGGGGTTGAGGTGGCGTAGTTCGCGGTGCAGGTCAGGGGCACGGTGGTGCGTAGTTTTTCGCGGGTGACCGTGGCGGTGATGGTGGAGGGGTCCGGGGGTGCCGCTTCTGCGTCTTTCTGGGCGGTGGTTTTGATGTTTTGGGCGCTGATGAGCGTACCCACGGTGATGATGAGAAGCAGGGCGATAATGCCGTAGAGCCAGAGGGTTTTCTTCTGGCGGGTGGGGGTGGCGCTCATGGTGTCCCTTCTTTGGGTGCGCGTACGGGAACGCTATTGTCTGTGCCGTTTGGGCTTAGGGGCGGCGATGCCGTGTGGGGTTAGTTTGTGCCCGGCACGGGGATACGTGCCGGGCACAATACGCTGTGACGAGGTATAGCCGTTGCAGCTACTCTGTACGCCTGTTCTGGTTAGTCCGGTCTGGATAGCCCGGTCTGATTAGTCCGGAGGATTAGCTCAGAATCTTTCGGGCGTTTTCTTCAGCAGTTTTCTTGATCGTGGTCACCTGCTCGATGAGGCCCTGCTCCTTTTCGAGGAAGGAACTCAGGTAAGCGATAGCCATCTTTCGCTGTTCTGCATCTAGCCCGGTTGCTTCGCGGCAGGTCGCATCGTTGATCGCCAGTTCGTGGGTGTCTTGGTTGTTCTGGCGGTACTGTTCACGAGCCATATCCGGAGACGTGTAGTCGCCTCCGAAGCGTTCCTTCATGCACTGTGCCCACTTCTCGGTGGCAGGCCCAAGATCTTTGAAGATTGCGTCGTTGTTAAGGTAGTGAACCGCAGTGACGTTGACCTTTTTTATGATCGCACGGGATTCTTCTGAACCGAAGACTACGCGGGTGGCTTCTTGCTGGCAACCGCCCTTTCCTTCAGTACCGTTAAGAGCCTGCATTTCAGCGTCGCTCATAGTGCGGCTCTGCTCTTCCAGCTCAGCAGTTACCAAAGACCAGCGCTCTTTGTATCCGCGAGCGCGGGCATCCGCGACGGTGAGAGGTTCGAAACCAGCGGTCTGTAGCAGCGGGATTTCAGTTTCTCCTGCAGGAACCTTGTAGTTCGGGAATCCTCGTTCAGCCATGCACTGGCTCAGGGAACGCTGGTAGGCACGAACAACGTTGTCAGAAAGTGAGGCGAGGTTCTCCACTTTTTCGATAGCTTGACTATCGGGGCTCTTGGAGGCGCTATACGCCTTCTCAGCGTTAGCGGACGCCGAGGAGTCGGCACTGGGCTGCCCGGATGCGCAGGAGCTAAGCAACAGGGTCAGCGGGAGTATAGCCCCGGCGAGGGTTCGTAGGGTGTTCGGTCGACGCATAGGGGCACTTCCTCGTGAAATATATGCTGCATCTTTGTTCACTCGTTCGAGGGGTCTTTGTTGTTTGCCCTAGAGAGAACATATTTTGAACACTAGCCTACTATGCGCCGGGAGGGGAGGCAAGGGGGCTCGGTATTCGTCCTCGCGTCGCTGGTTGGGATGGCACGCCGCATATTTCCTCCGCGCCTACGCAGGGGCACCCGTCACCCGGACGCTCCGCCATCTCCTCGCTGCGCTGCGGAGAGCGTCCGTGTGACACCCTGAGGGCGCATCCGGAAAACACGGCGCGCCACCTCGGGTAGCCTAGCGTGCGTGTGGAGGGGCGGTGTCGTCCGAACGTGACATCAGGGTGCCCGAAGCGAAGCGAGGGCGGGTGCCCCTGTAGGAACGAGGACGAACACCAGCCCCTCCACGCCCCATCCCATAGAAATGCGAATACCGCCTCAGAACCGGTTAGTTGCCGGTCATGCCCAGCAGCTCATTCGCGCGAACGCGAGCCCAACGCTCCGCGTTCAGCACCGCCTCCAGCGTCAAATCAGCGTCAGAAACAGCCTCAGCACTGCCGGTGTGCTCCTCCAGCACGCGTGCCACCGAGTCGACAATGTCGGTAAAGCGAATCGCGCCCGCGTGGAATGCTGCGACGGCTTCCTCATTGGCGGCGTTGAACACTGCCGGGTGCGTGCCGCCGACCTTACCGGCGTCCTTAATCATGCGCACGGCGGGGAATGCTTCCTCGTCCAGCGGTTCAAAAGTCCAGGATGCAGCCTTCGACCAGTCACAAGCAGGCACGGCGCCGGGAATGCGGTGCGGCCAGGTCAGACCCAGCGCGATGGGCAGAACCATGCTCGGCGGGGACGCCTGCGCAATGGTCGATCCGTCCACGAACTGCACCATGGAATGCACGATGGACTGCGGGTGAACCGCCACGTCAATACGGTCCAGGTCCACGCCGAACAGGTGGTGCGCTTCAAGCACTTCGAGTGCCTTGTTGACCATGGTTGCCGAGTTGGTGGTGACGACCAGGCCCATGTCCCAGGTGGGGTGTGCAAGCGCCTGCGCGGGGGTCACGTCGTGCAGCTGTTCACGCTTGTAGCCGCGGAACGGGCCGCCCGATGCGGTGAGGATGAGTCGGTCGATTTCTGTGTCGGTTCCGGAGGCGAGCGCCTGCGCGAGGGCGGAGTGTTCGGAGTCGACGGGCACCATGGGGGTGTTCAGGGGGGATGCGTCGACGGCGGCGCGTACAAGCGGGCCGCCTGCGATGAGGGATTCCTTGTTTGCCAGTGCCACGCGGTAGCCGCTGTTGAGGGCGGTGAGGGTCGGTTCCAGGCCGATGGAGCCGGTGATGCCGTTGAGGACGGTGTCTGCCGGGTGCGCTGCCGCCTGTACGGAGGCTTCGGCGCCGTGGGCGATCTGCGGGGTGTAGCCGGTGGCTCCTGCTTCGGAGGCTACCGCCTCGATGAGTTCACGTAGGCGCTGCGCGTCTTCTGCGGTGCCGCTGGTGGCGACCAGTTCGGCGCGCACGTGCACTGCCTGGCGTGCGAGCAGTTCGAGGGATCGGGAGCCTGCGGAGAGGGCGACGACCTTCAGCGGTGCGTCGGCGGCGGAGGCGCTGGTGCCTTTGAGCGCGGCGAGGTGGTCGATGACTTCCATGGCTTGGGTGCCGATGGAGCCGGTTGAGCCGAGGAGGGTGACGCGCTGCGGTGCGCGGGTGAGTTCTGTGAGGGCGTCGGTGAGGCGGTCGCGGTTGCCGCCGACGCGTGCTGAGGATCCAAACTTCATGGTTCTAGTGTCTCATGAGCTCGCGGGTACGTTCGGGTACTGGCGCCGCCTCTCACGTTAGAAGGCCCAGCGTAGATGAACCCCAGCATAGATGAGCCCCAGCTTAGAAGACCCCAGCGCAGAAGAATCCCCCACCCTGTCATACGGGGCGGGGGATTCAACACTTCACGTTTTAGAGCAGGTCCTGCAGCAGCTCAATGCAGCGGTCCAGGAAGGCGTCCACCTGGGATTCCTCGTAGCTGACGGTGCCCGAGGCGGGGCGGAACTTTGCGTGGCGCACCACGGAGGGGTCCAGCGGCTCCTCGCTGTTGAGCTGGGCGTACACGCGGTCGCAGATGGCGTCCACGTCGCCGACGAAGTAGCCCATGTGGCGGCGCTTGCTGGGGCGGCGGAAACGCTCACCGGCGGGGCGTTCCAGGCGGCCTGCGAGCAGCTCGCCGGTCTCTACGAGGGAGCGTTCCCAGTTGTCCAGGCCGTACGCCTCAATGTAGCGGCTGCGTTCGAGCTTGGCGAAGCGTTCCTCAATCTTTTCGAGGGCGCGGTCGACCACGTCCAGCTGGTAGCCGCCGGGTTCTTCGCGGAAGACGACCTGGCGGATTCGTCGGGAGGTGTAGAGGTCTTCGGGCAGTTCGGCGGCTCCGCTGAGCTTCTCGTAGTCCTCGGCGAGGCGGGTGAACAGGCGGTCTACTTCACTGCGCTTGTAGCCGGGTTCGGTTTCTGCTGCACGGGCAAATCCGCCTCCGTGGGTGGTGCTTGCCAAGGTGGGCTCCTCTCGACGATTGAACTTTAAGAATACCAATGCGCAGGCTACCTGGTGCAAGGTGGGCGGGCGGCGTCTTAGATATAGCCTTTTACGCCTCTATTCACCGGGTACAGCGAAAGCGGGCACAGCAAAGGCGGGGCGCCCCTCCCCCATTCGTGGGAAGAAACGCCCCGCCTCCATAAGCGATAAAGCTTGAAGCTTTAGAGCGGCATAATAAACCGGAAAATCAGGCAGCCAGCCGCCGCAGCGAAAAGGATCGAGTCCAGGCGATCCATCATGCCGCCGTGACCGGGCAGAATATTCGACATGTCCTTCACACCCATACGGCGCTTGAACACGGACTCGACCAGGTCACCGGCAGTCGAAGCGACCACCATGACCGCCGCCAACGGAATAGCCCAATACCAGGGCGAACCCATAACCGCCAAGGCGATAGCGCCAACAACCGCCGAGCCGACGAAGGAACCAGCCAGGCCCTCCCAGCTTTTCTTCGGGGAAATCTTCGGCGCCATCGGGTGCTTACCCCAATTCACGCCGGCAATGAAGCCGAACGTGTCATTGCAGATGGCCATCAGCAGAATCATGAGGATACCGCGCTCGCCGTGGTCCGTCTGGAAGTAGACCATGGCAATACCCAGCATCAGCGGCACCCACAGCAGAGCCAGGGCGCTACCGCTCAAAGACTTACCCAGTGAGACCTGACGGTCAGCACGCACGAGAGCAGAAGAAAGCAACAGCGCCAGCAGGCTCACCGCCAGGGCGATGCCCAGCCCGGTAAAACCGAACAGGTAGGACACCACCACAATTGCGCCAGACAGGGCACCCAGTAGGTATTCCGGGATGCCGTAGCCGCGGCGGGTATTGAGCACGTGCCCAATTTCCCAGGCGCCCAACGCTGCCGCGCCGGTAGCGATCGCAACAAAAACCGGCTGGTAAATCAGGCCCAGCACCAATAGCACGCCGAAACCAACACCCACACTAATGGCGGCGGGCAGGTTACGGCCAGCTTTGGCGCTGCGCGACTTGACCGGCGTTGCAGCGGTCTGCGGGCTCGGCTGTGGAGCAGGCGGCGCGCCTCTCTCTTCTTTCGCTTCTTTGCGTGTACTCATTAGGGTTTAGACCTCGAGCAGTTCAGCTTCCTTGTGCTTGTACAGTGCGTCGACCTGGTCGATGTGCTTCTTGGTCTGTGCGTCCAGTTCCTTCTCAGCACGTGCGCCTTCGTCTTCACCGATTTCGCTGTCCTTGACCAGCTTGTCAATAGCGGTCTTAGCGTGGCGGCGAACGTTACGGATGGAGATACGAGCCTCTTCAGCCTTGTGGTTGACGAGCTTGGTGTATTCCTTACGGCGCTCAGCGGTCATTTCGGGCATGACAACGCGGATAGCTGCACCGTCGTTGCTGGGGTTAACACCCAGGTCGGAGTCACGCAGAGCCTTCTCGATAGCTGCCAGTGCGGTCACGTCGAAGGGAACGATCTTGACGGTACGTGCGTCCTCAACGTTGAAGGACACCAGCTGCTGCAGCGGGGTCGGTGCACCGTAGTAGTCGGCGGTCAGGCCGCTGAAGATTGCGGGGTTCACACGACCGGTGCGGACCTTAGCGAACTCAGTTTTGGTTGCTTCGATGGTCTTTTCCATCTTCTCGCCGGCTTCGGCAAGGATTTCTTCGATCACGAAAGGATCTCCTTTGTCGGTATTCTGGGGTACCAGAATTGTCGGTGGGTGCGCGTTCAGCCTTCATGATTTCCCTACCGGTTCGCGGCGCATCCGAGGCGAAAACCTTACGGATACCGCGAAGTCGATGGGAAAGAGGCAGAACGTCGTATTTGATATAAGTCTAGACGGTACCGGCGGGCATAAGCGAGTTTTAGCGCTTACCCGCGCGGTACCGTCCAGAATAAGTCCGCGCTATCGAGCACGGTCACAATCAGAGGGGCATCAAACATGCCCCGGCCTAGAAAATTAGGCGTTAGCGAGTAACGAGGGTACCCATCTTCTCGCCCAGAATCGCGCGGGTCACGTTACCCTCACCCTGCATGCCGAACACGCGCATAGTCACGTTGTTGTCACGGCACAGGGAGAACGCGGTCTGATCCAGCACGCGGATGTTGCGCTGCATTGCCTCATCGTAGGTGAGGTTGTACAGGCGCTCAGCGTTGGGGTCCTTGTTCGGGTCAGCAGTGTAGATGCCGTCCACGCCGTTCTTAGCCACCAGAACCTCATCTGCGTGGATTTCCAGGGCGCGCTGAGCAGCCACAGTGTCGGTGGAGAAGTAGGGCAGACCCGCACCAGCACCGAAAATCACGACGCGGTCCTTCTGCATGTGGCGAATCGCGCGGCGAGGAATGTAAGTCTCAGCAACCTGCGGCATGGTGATAGCCGACTGAACGCGGGTGTCAATACCCTCCTGCTCCAGGAAATCCTGCAGAGCCAGGGAGTTCATCACGGTGCCGAGCATACCCATGTAGTCTGCACGGGAGCGGTCCATACCCGCCTGAGAGAGTTCAGCGCCGCGGAAGAAGTTGCCGCCACCAATCACGATGGAGGTCTCAACCTCGCCAACAGTTGCGGCGATCTGCTTAGCGATGCTGCGCACGACCTCGGTAGAAATACCGACTTCACCGCCACCAAAAACCTCACCGGAAAGCTTGAGCAAAACGCGGCGGCGGCCGGTTTCGTCACGGTGCATCGGGCGGGGATTCGCTTCAGTCATGGTTCCTCCAGTGGCTTACCTAGGGATTGTTATAGGTGATCGGGGCGGGCTCCTGCCGCCTAGTCCTTATCAAGGATACAGCAAAGCCGGGTAGCCACCAGTGGTGACTACCCGGCTTCAGGCTATAATCCCAACCTCATACGATTTCCCTTACCGGGAACCCGCAATACGGGAGGGCAGAACTGCAGCGAGTCCTTATGCGCCCACGCGGAAACGTGCGAATGCGGTAGCGGTTGCGCCAGCCTCGGACAGAACCTGTGCGACAGACTTCTTGGAGTCCTTCGCGAAGTCCTGATCGAGCAGGGTGTTCTCCTTGAAGAAGCCCTTCAGGCGACCCTCAACGATCTTGTCCAGAATCTTCTCGGGCTTGCCCTCAGCGATTGCGGTCTCGCGAGCAACGCGCTTCTCGGTCTCAATCTGGTCTGCGGGGATGGACTCGGAATCCAGGTACTTGGGGCTCATTGCAGCAATGTGCACTGCAACGTCGTGTGCGATCTCGTCGGTGTTCTCACCGGAGACAGCCAGCAGAACGCCAACCTGTGCCGGCAGGTCCTTGGAGGTCTTGTGCAGGTAAACTGCAACGTTCTCGCCCTCAACGCGTGCAACGCGGCGGACAACGATCTTCTCGCCGAGCAGTGCACCAGCGTCGGTGGTCAGCTCCTCAACGGTCTTGCCCTCGTAGGATGCAGCCTGCAGCTCTTCCAGGGTGGAAGCGTTAGCAGCAATAGCAGCCTCGAGCACGTTCTGGCCGAAAGCGATGAAGGGGTCGGACTTTGCCACGAAGTCGGTCTCAGAGTTGACCTCGATCATGTAGCCAACGCCGTTCTCAACGCGTGCAGCTACCAGGCCCTCAGCGGTTGCGCGACCCTCGCGCTTGGTGATGCCCTTCAGACCCTTAACGCGGATGATCTCAGCAGCCTTCTGCTGGTCGCCGTTAGCCTCGTCCAGAGCCTTCTTGACGTCGAGCATACCTGCGCCGGTCTTCTCGCGCAGTGCCTTGATGTCTGCTGCGGTGTAGTTCGCCATTGTGAACTCCTTGTGTTGCTGTAATAAATCGGGATGACATCCCGGTGGTACAAATGGCGGACGGCGCCGCGCCCAGGTCAGGGCGGGCGCCGTCCGAACGTGGTCCCCGCAGGCGGGGGCCACAAAGCATAAAGCTTAGTGGGCTAAGAAAGCTTACTTAGCAGCCTCTTCAGCCTGTGCAGCCTCGTGCTGCTCCAGGAGCTCGCGCTCCCAAGCTGCCATGGGCTCCTCAGCTGCTTCAGCCTTGCCGTTCTTCTTAGCGTTGCGCTCGATCAGGCCGGCTGCCACTGCGTCAGCAATCACGCGGGTGAGCAGGTTGACGGAGCGGATAGCGTCGTCGTTACCGGGGATCGGGAAAGCAACCTCGTCGGGGTCGCAGTTGGTGTCGAGGATAGCAACAACGGGGATGCCCAGCTTCTGAGCCTCGTTAACTGCCAGGTGCTCCTTCTTGGTGTCAACAACCCACAGGAGGGAGGGAACCTTGGACAGGTTACGGATACCGCCGAGGGTCTTCTCGAGCTTCTCGAACTCGCGACGCATGAGGAGCAGTTCCTTCTTGGTGTAGCGAGAACCTGCTACATCGTCGAAGTCAATCTGCTCGAGTTCTTTCATGCGCTCAATGCTCTTGGAGATGGTGCTGAAGTTGGTCAGCATACCACCGAGCCAGCGGTGGTTCACGTAGGGCATGTTCACGCGGGTTGCCTGCTCAGCGATAACTTCCTGAGCCTGCTTCTTGGTACCCACGAACAGGATGTTGCCACCGTGTGCGACGGTCGACTTAACAGCCTCGTATGCCTTGTCGATGAAGGCGAGGGACTGCTGCAGGTCGATGATGTAGATGCCGTTGCGCTCGGTCAGGATGAAACGCTTCATCTTGGGGTTCCAACGGCGGGTCTGGTGACCGAAGTGAACGCCGGAGTCCAGCATTTCACGCATAGTTACGACGGGCATGTCGTCTCCTTTTTGGTGCCGCGCGGACCTCCCATTCGGGCTAGCCCAACGCGCGCATAGTAGTTATCAGTTTTTCCTGGCGGCGGTTAGCGTTCACGGTTACCCGTTCAGCTCAGGCCCTAACCACCCCGTGTGGGTGGACCGAAGGTCCCTTATCGGCTCCCCGTTTGAGGATGCCGCTCACGCCGCGCGTCGTCAGTGAAGCTGTGCGGCCCCCTCACAGAGGGAGAATACCCGCGCAGGCACACTGCAATACGACATTGTACCGTATATTCCGCGATTAATCCGCCGGATTGGGGTTAAGCGCGGCGGGTGTGTGTAGGGGCACTGTGGATAAAGGATTTTAAGGCGGAAACGGCGGGGTTATCCACAATTTTTCGTGGGGCGCTGCGGGGCGGGGCGATTCGTGATGTGATCAGAGGATGAAGCAGAACATGAAGACATTAGCGACAACGCTACGGCGCGCAATGCTGATGGCGTGCTGCCTGCTGGGTGCACTTGTGAGCGCGGGTGGGCAGGGCTACATGGGTGGGCAGGGCTATTCGGGCAGTCAGAGTTATTCAGGCTGGCTCAGTTTTCCAGGCGGGGCTGGTTTTACTGATTGGGCAGGTGTTACAGACAGCGCCACCTCAAGTGCGCAAGCTCCCAGCAGCGCGCACCTTCCCCACACCGTTGAGCTCACCGCGAGCCGACTACGCTACCGCTCCCCCACCGCCGAATCCAGGCCGCGGGTGATCCGCCCCTTTGAGAAGCCCGCCCAACGCTGGAGCGCGGGGCACCGCGGCGTAGACCTTGCCGTACCCGAGAACGACCGGCGCGTCTACGCACCGGCACCGGGAAAAGTGGTTTTCAGCGGCACGGTCGTCAACCGCAAAGTGTTGGTCATTGCGCATCCGGATGGGCGGCGCAGCACCTTCGAACCTATGGATGAAACGCTCCCGGTCGGCACCACGGTTACAGCCGGTGATGTCATCGGTACCGTCGCCGTCACGGCGAGCGGCAACAGCGAGCGCTCCTACCGGCGATGCTCCACCCCGTGCCTGTACTGGGGCGTACGCCAGGGAGGCGCCCGCGGGGACGGCAGCGGCAAGGAAGCAGAGTATATCAACCCCATGAGCCTGCTGGGGTCGAAGAAACCTAGCATTCTGCTACCCGTGCCGGGCGGATATTAGGCGCGGGTATTAGCGCCGAGTATGAGCCGAACCAGATACAGCTGTGGCCCGTCACCTCCGGGGAAGGAGGCAACGGGCCACAGGAGCCAGCCTAAGTTGTGCCCACTAGCGTAGGTGCTAGAGGCAGCTACTTACTGGAGGACGTCACCGTCATCAGCACCGAACTGGTTCGGCTGTACAGGCTGTACAGGCTGTACAGGCTGGTTGGGCTGTGCAGGCTGCTGAGCAGTCTGACCGGGCTGAACCGGCTGAGCGGGCTGCTCAGTCGGAGGGATATACGCGGGCATTGCCTTGGTCGGTTCGTTCTCGCCGTAGTTCAGGCCGTGTTGCGGGGTGAACACCTGAGTCGGCGAATCATCACCCGCAGCGTAGGCGGTGTTCTGCGCCGGGTAGCCCCCCTGTGCCTGGTAACCGGACTGAGCGGCATAACCATTCTGAGTAGCGTAGCCGCCCTGTGCCTGGTAGCCGTTCTGTGCGTCAGCCTGGGTTGCGCCGTAACCGGTCGCAACACCCGCCGCCGCGCCCAGTGCCGCAGCCGAAGCGGCACGACGCTCACGACCCTTCGCGCGAGCCGCCGCAATCTTCTTGCGGAACAGGAAGAGCAGAACCAGGATGAGCAGCAGCAGACCCACAATAACCGCATCCACGATTACGTCGGTCATGCTCAGACCGGAAGCCGGAACCTGCAGACCAGAAGTGCTGAACATACCCCGGTCGCTCTTGGCAGTCAGGTTACTGCCATCGGCGCTAATCTGCACACCACCATCCACAAAGACACGGTTATAAGACTGTGCCTTCTGCTGATCTACCGAAGAGAAGGCAGGGCCGCTATACGTAAATTCGAAGGGCGTCTGGTAGGCGTAATTACCTACCTTCGAGCTCAGGCTAATCGACGGGTTTACCGTGTAATCGGAGCCGAAGGGGTGGTAGCCGCCGGAGCGGTTTACCGTAATCTTCGAATCAGGCAGGTATTCATTCAGGCGCTGGTTGAACTCGTTCTGGTCCTTACCGCGAACCTTCACGCTCACGATGGTGGCGTCGCCGTCCTGGCGGACCTCGGTCTCATTATCGCCACCGCCTGCGTAAGCATCCTTGAGCTTCTGCTCCGAACCTGAAACATCCTCAGTCGGGAAGGAGTAGAGGAAACGCGCTTCCATGGAACCATCCAAGCCCAAGGAGAAGGCAACCTTCGCGTTCTTCATCTGCACGATCTGCGAAGAGGTAAGAGCCACGGCAGGCACCGTCTTGTCCGAGCTGCTGGAGCTCGAGGGATTGTAATCGGTGTCGTAGCTGTTACCGTAGTTGTTCTTCATCGAAAGACGAACTCCGTAGCCTTCCGGGGAACACAGCAGGGAGCAATCCAGGGTTCCCGAGACCTTCTTCTCAACCTTGAAGACATGGTACTGCTCGGACAGTTCACGGCTGAAAGTCAGGCCGGTAGTGCTTCCGCCGAAGAGCTTCTTGAGCTTATCGTTCAAATCCTGCGAGGAGGAAGCATCAAAGGTCAAGGTTCGACCAATTTCTTCCTTAGCTGCACTAGTCGATGCGGAGGGAGCATTAGACCTCACATCAGAAGATTCAAGACCCTTCTTCAGCTCAGAGCCCTCAGGCTTGACCTGGTTCAGGTAGGCATCCACAGCAGAGGAAGTCTCGGAGTTCATGATTTCCTGCGCAACGAAAGAAACCATGACCTTGTAACCGTCGTTCTTCTCCTCAACGTCAACCTGAACGCTCTTGAAGCCGCGGTCCTGAACGTCCTTCGCAGAGATAGTGGAACCGCCGGAGTTCTTCACCGTCTTATCGCCAAGCTTCACGGTAGTGTCACCGTCACTGGTGAATACGTTGTTCTTGTCAGAGGAGGAGACCACACCATCCACGACCAGAGCTTCAGGGACCCAACCCAGCAGGTTCTTCGACGTGAAGTTTTCCTTCACCTGAATACCCTTCACCAGGCCCTGCTCGGAGTTAATGATGCTGATCTGCGGATCAATATCGGAGCCTGCAGCCTTCAGGATAGAAGCTACCTTGGTACGGTACTCTTCCACCGAGGAGAAGGGAATAGTGAGGGTAGCGCGCGCCTTGTCACCGTCGGACTGGATACCGCCGTACTCCAGGCCACTCGGCAGATGCTTGCGAATAGAGGTATCCAGAGCCTCCGAACCGCCCTTAATCTTGTCCTTGTTGTCCTTGAGGTTAAAGGAAACCTGCATGGTACGGGTGCCCTTCTCGGCACTCTCAAGGCCCAGCTGAGTCTCAATCTTCGCACCGCAGGCACTCAGAATCAGGGCGGCAATGGTCAGCAGAACCGCCAGGAACATCCAACGCTGACGAGTCGGTGCGTTCGCAGTATGAGTCATGGTGTGCATCTTAGGATCCCATCAGACGGATAGCCACGTAGTAAACAACCATGGATGCCAGAACCCACCCGGTGCTCAGCGCCGCGTGCATGATAATCGGGGACTTCGCGAAGCGGCCCAGACGGTTCAGGCCCAGGTAGGTGAAAGACTCACCCGAGAACACCGCGAAAGCAAGCACCAGGACCATGAGCATGGTCAAGAAGAACGCACCGCCACCGCTACGGGTGAGGGTCAAGAAGAACACGAGCAGGTTCAGCACCAGGAACGAAGGAATCAGCGCCAGAGAAGACACCGACACCGCGTGCATGCTAGCGGTGAAGGATACCGGAGCCTTGCCAATGCGCGCGGTCAGCTGCAGCTGCACACCGCGCAGAACCTGCACACCAAAGATAGCCAAAGCCATCAGCACGTACGCTAGAATCATGCGTCCGGTCGGCACAGCCTGCGCGGCGTAGGCGCCACCGTAGGCGGCACCACTTCGGCCACCAAACATGTAGCCCAACATGGACATCATGACAACCGCCGCCAGAATTACCAGCTGGCTGAAGAAGAAAGCACCCACCAGCGCCTGCAGAGTCGTGGGAACAATCCAACCCCACGCACCGGCAGAAGAGATGCGGGCGTGCGCGGTCGCCGGGTTGCTGGAGAAAACGTCCAGGAACGCGTTCCAGGTAGCACCCAGCGCCTTCACTGCCGGATGCGGTGCGCTCGGCGCATAGGTTGCCTGGCCGGGCTGACCCGGCTGAGCTGCACCCGGCTGAGCGGTACCAGGCTGAGGTGCATCGAGCTGGGGTGTGGCGGCAGGCTGACCGGGCTGCGTGGGGGCTGCCTGAGCCTCAGAATTCGGCTGTGCATTAGCGTTTGCCTGAGCGGGCTGGGGTGCCTGCTGAGGCTGAACAGGCTGCTGCGGTGCTACCGGTGCGGCAGGCTGAGCAACATTACCCTGCTGGCTCGGCTGCACGGGCTGGCTCGGCTGGGCAGCCTGAGCTGCATTACCCGGCTGAGCAGCCTGACCCGGAAGCGAAGCATCCTGCGCGGGATGCGCGCCAGCATCGTAGCCGTAGCCGCCGGCTGCACCCTGCGACGGGTTGTTGGGAGTGTTCTCCGACATTGAGATCCTCTCGTATGGTGTGTGGATGCAACACCTACCGGCTGAATCGGCATCTACCGGCGGCATCACACTGTCTTTCGTGACAAGACTCTTCAACCCTACCGTATTGAACGCTATGGTGCGTCTTCGTTCGTCATTTACTCATTTTCATCACCGTTGATGCATTCCATGAACAAAAATAGGCACCCTGAGTGCACGACAAAAGAGCACGAAAAAGCCCCGCCCGCCGACAAGTGGGTGAAGTCGACGGGCGGGGCCGTAGGGAGTGCGGGGCTCGAACCCGCGACCAAGGGATTATGAGTCCCCTGCTCTAACCGGCTGAGCTAACTCCCCATCCGGTGCAGTGACGGCGCGCAATGGGCGCCTGCACCATCCTCTAGAGTACCTGAACGGCGACTGAGAACGAAAAACGCTCTCTCATACTCAACGCTCAGAACCTAGAGAAGCTTAGCGGCGCGAATCCAGGTAACGCTGGTACGGAGCATCGCTCACGTAAAGTTCCTCGAAGGTGCGCCAGGTGTTCTCAGCACTGTGGAAGCCCACGATGCGGCGGGACTCGCGGCCCATCTGCTCGCGCTCAGCAGCGGGCAGGGAGAGCACAGCCTCCAGCTTTTTCGCCAAATCCTGAGCGTTATTGGGTTCGAAGAGGTAGCCGTTCACACCGTCCTCCACCAGGTGCGGCAGAGCCAGCGCATTCGCAAGCACCACGGGGGTGGAGGCGCTCATCGCCTCCAGGGAAACCAGGGACTGCAGCTCGGCGGTACCGGGCTGGCAGAACACGTCAGCCATCTGGTACACCTCGGGCAGATGCTCATCGGGAACGAAGCCACGGAAAATCACGCGGTCGGACACACCGCAATCGTGCGCCTTCTGCTCGAGAGCCTCACGCAGCTCACCGCCACCGGCAATATCCAGCACCACGTGCTCGAGGGTATCGGGCAGCAGGGAGAGCGCCTCAATGAGCACGTCCACGTTCTTCTCTTCGGCAAGGCGACCCACAAAGGCAATACGTAGCTCACCGGGAACCTTGCCGGCGTCTGCTCCCTCAGGCAGCTCGTAGTCGCTGATTTCAATACCGTTAGAAACCGGCATGACGGGGCGGTCAAAATGACCCAGGTCGCGCATCGCATCCGCACCGATCTGGGTGGGGGTGGTAACGACCGCAGTCTTGGAGAAGCAGAAACGCATGTCCTTCCAGGTGACCTTCTCAATCACGCGCTTCACGGGAGAGGGGAAGGGCAGGAACGGGTCAAGGTTCGCAGGCATGAAGTGGTTCGTTGCGATAACGCGAATACCGCGGCGCTTCGCCTGGAAGATGAGGGCACGGCCAATAATGTAGTGGCACTGCACGTGCACCACGTCCGGGCGGACCTCGTCAAGGATTGTGCCGACCTCGGACCAGATCTCCCAGGGGATGCAGATGCGGTTCGTCTCGTGGGTCGGGGGCAGGTGCGAGCGCAGGCGGTGCTCCACGATGCCGCCCTCTACTTCGGTGCGGTAGCTGGGGCCGGGGATGGGGCTGGCGGCGACCACATGCACGGAGTGGCCTCGCTTGAGCATGGAGGTGGCGAGGCGGTGACCGAATTGTGCTGCACCGTTGATGTCCGGCGGGTAGGTTTCTGCGCCAATCAGAATCGTCTTTGCCTGTTCCATGACGGGGCTCCTCATCGGGGTGTAGTGTGTCGGTGACTTTGGGGGTTTCGGGTGCGACGGCGCGCCGCTTCTACCTCTGTCTGCCGCGTGCACCGGGTGGATCCAGTACGTACAGCACTTGTCTATTCTACCTGTGAGCTGCGTCCTTCTCCGACTCGTAGAGGGAGGGTTTTGGCTGGGAGTTACCTCTAAACCTCACGTTGAGACAGAAGTCGGCAACCTGCCTGTAGACGCACAAACGCCCCGATACAAGTATCGGGGCGTTTGGACGCTTGGCGTTAAACCTATGCGCCGGCTTTAGCGGCGACTGGGTTTATGGTGTACCGGGTTTAGCGGCGTACCAGGCGGTTCAGGAAGTGCAGGACGGTTGCAATGGATGCGCCCAGTGCTGCGAAGGACTTCCAGCGTGCCTGCAGAACCTCGGGCTTGCGCACGTTCTCTGCCAGGCCGCGGCCGGTAGCTGCTGCACCTGCGGCAACCTCGGAGGGCACTGCCTTGAGAGCATCCAGAGCCTGCTGGGTGTTGTTCTGAACGTCGCCGGTGTAGGACTGCAGGTCGTCGCGCAGGGCTGCCAGGTGCTGGCGGCGTTCTGCGGTGCGCTGCTTGAGCTCTTCGAAGGTCGGCGGCTTGGGCTCTTCCTCACCGCGTGCCTTGCGCTCTTCAGCTTCCTGACGTGCGCGTTCTGCTGCTTCTTCAGCTTCCTTAGCCTTCTGCTCTGCACGCTCTGCCTGTTCCTTCTTCAGGCGCTCAGCGGACATGGCGGTACCTTCCTTGAGTACGCCGAGGTCGAAGAGCAGACCGAAGATTGCGGATTCGGGCTTGAACGGCAGCTGTGCCTTGACCTTCTTCAGACCGACCAGGGCGCAGATTGCCAGGACGATGAGGAAGATGAGGGCGAAGACCAGCGCGGATGCCCAGTAGGGCATGACGGTGCCGAGGCCGAGGATTGCTGCGGCGACCAGCGCAATGATCAGGAACAGACCGAAGACTGCTGCGACGCCGAAGAAGGCCGCACCCTTACCAACGGCGATGCCCTTGGTCTTCAGCTCGTGCTTTGCAATCTGGATTTCGTCCTTGACCTGGCTGGGTCCGAGGGTCTTGAAGGTTTTGCCAGCGTCGATGATGTTCGCGACGCCGGACTTAATCCCGCTGATGCCAGCAAAGAAACGCTTAGGTGCCTTGGGATTAGTAGTAGTGGTCATGACCACCTCTCCGTGACGTGTTTTTGGAGGCTTCTTTTTCGCACTCCACCTCCTATAGTTTAGCCCCTTATGATACCTCCGCGTGACCGTTTGGGTGGGGGTTTGCGCTATCTCTTCAGGTATTTTCGACTTTCTGGAGGCTACATTGAGCTGCAGGCGTAGCTTTCTGGGTTTGGTTGCGCCTGTGGATTTGCTCTGGAGTAGGCGTAAGAGGATGCCGATGCGCCGCTCCCCCGCTACGCGCCGAGTGGGTGCGTGGCGCGTGGGGGTGGGGAACTTTTCGGTGCGTTAGATTTCACATTTTTACAGGGTACATTTTTGCAGGGTGAAGTATCTTTGCCTCGCCGGGGGCGTAAGCCCAAGGGGTTGCTGGTTCACGACTTGGGGAGAACGTTCCGACTGGACTCGATACAGCGGGGTGAAGATTTTCCGAGCGCGCGAGGAAGTAAAAACC
>NZ_KV817374.1:94750-160484 GCF_001814645.1 Rothia sp. HMSC076D04
CCCCGCCGAGGGCGTAAGCCCGAGGACCTGGAGGGAGCGCCCCAGCGCCTGCGTATGGCGGAGTGGTTACTGATTCATGACTTGGAGAGAACGTTCCGACTGGACTCGAACTAGCGAGGCGAAGATTTTCCGAGCGCGCGAGGAAGTAAAACCCGTTACCCCCGCCGAGGGCGTAAGCCCGAGGGCCCGAAGGGAGCGCCCCAGCGCTCACGAAGGGTGGAGTGGTTACTGGTTCGAGCCAGAGTAACGTATATAGCAAGAACCCCGGAACTTCGTTCCGGGGTTCTTGCTATATCTGCTCCCCCGACTGGACTCGAACCAGTAACCCTTCGATTAACAGTCGAATGCTCTGCCAATTGAGCTACGGGGGATTATTTTGTTTTTGTTGTTTGGTTTCCCTTGCAACGAGTAATAACTATACCGGGGCTGTTTGGGCTCCGCAACTCGAAATAGCGTGAAGTGTATCACTCTTTAGATTGGGAGCTTGGGCTCCGGTTAACCCGCGCTACTCCCCCACCCCCCCCCCGGCTGTCTGCGGAACGTAAAACGTTGAGCAGACAGCCGGGGCTCTCACAAGGAACCGCACCTAGCCGCGCTGTGCGGCGAGCTGTCGGCGGCGCATTTCCAGTTCGAGAAGCTGACGCTGTACCGCTTCGAACTCTTCGTCGTCGGGGTTGGCGCTGAGCTGTTCCAGGCGCATCATCAGGTCGGATTTTTGGCGGGCGATTTGCTGTTCGAATAGGGCGTTGAGCGCACCAGTCACAAAACCGGGCAGACGCTCAGCGCTACTGACCGGTAGCGGTGAGACGGCGAGCTCTGCGATGGCGGGGTGTACGCCCTCCACAGCGCCGGAGCGCACGCAGTTAATCCATTCGATGCCGGGGGTGGGCGCCATGACGGTTGCCGCGTGAATAATGCCGGCGGCCACCTCGCGGTGGGTGCGGTAGCGGAACTGCACAGTGGCGAGGTTACGCCACTGTTCCACACTGATGAGCTCGGGGTGCTGCAGGGCAATCTCAAGTGCCGCCTTTTCGAGGCGGGCAACCGGGTCGCGCGGGTCGGGGGTGAGGAATTCCTCGACGGCGGGGGCGGTCACCTCCGGCTGGGGTGCGGCGGGCTGAATGCTACTCGGCGGGTGCGCGGCAGCGTTCTGCCCTGCGTAGGCGCTGGGTGCGGCGTGGTCTTCTGGTGGCGGTGCGTCGTAGGCGGGGTCGTAGGGCGCGTCAGCATGAACTGCGCCCTGAGCACCCGCGTAACCCGGCGCGCCCACGTAACCCTGAGCGCCCCCATAGCCCGGCGTGCCCGACACTCCCTGCGGCCCCTCATTCAGACGCTCGTAACGCGGCGCGGCGGCGGTAGCCTCCGCCTGCTGGGGGCGAGAAAGCTTCGGGTGGTTCTGCGCGTACGCCACGGCACGCTGAATCTCGTCCAGCTCCAGGCCGAGCTGGCCGGAGACCTTACGCATGTAGGCGGGGCGCAGGTCACGGTCCTTAATGCCGGCAATAATCGGGGCGATAGCGCGCATCGCCAGCACGCGGCCCTCCAGGGTCGCCAGGTCGTACTTGGCGAGGGTCGAATCAATCGCGAACTCGAAGAGCGGGCGGCGCGAAGCAATCAGCGAGCGCACGGCGGCGTCGCCCTTGTGCAGGCGCAGATCGCAGGGGTCCATGCCGTTCTCGGCTACCGCTACGAAGGTCTGCGCGACGAAGCGCTGATCCTCCTGGAAGGCTGCCATGGCGGCCTTCTGTCCTGCGGCGTCGCCGTCGAAGGTAAAGATGATTTCGCCGCCGGAGCCGTCGTCGGTAATCATGCGGCGCACCATCTTGATGTGGCCGGGACCGAACGCGGTGCCGCAGGTGGCTACGGCGGTGGTGATGCCGGCAAGGTGTGCCGCCATGACGTCCGTGTAGCCTTCCACGATGACGACCTGCTTGGTCTTGGTCATATCGCGTTTTGCCAGGTCAATGCCGTAGAGCACCTGGGATTTCTTGTACAGCTGCGTCTCGGGGGTGTTGAGGTATTTGGGGCCCTGATCGTCATCGAAGAGGCGGCGGGCACCGAAGCCGATGGTTTCTCCGGCGATGGTGCGAATCGGCCACATGATGCGGCCGCGGAAGCGGTCGTACAGGCCGCGGTTACCCTCCGAGAACATACCGGTCGCCTTCAGCTCCTCATCGGTGAAGCCCTGGGAACGAAGGTGCTTGAGCAGGTGGTCCCAGCCGCGCGGGGCGTAGCCGACACCGAACTTGCGGGTTGCGGCGGGGTCGAAACCGCGGGCGCCGAGGAAGCGCTGCGCCTCCTGAGCATCAGCGCTGTATAGGTTGCGTTCAAAGAACTCTGCGGCAATCTTGTGCGCATCGAGCAGGCGGCGGCGCATACCCGCCTCGTAGCGGGCGCCGGGCTTACCGCCCTCATAGTGCAGGGTGTAACCAATACGGGCGGCTAGACGCTCCACCGTCTCAACGAAGCTGGTGTGTTCCATCGCCATAACGAAGGAGTACACGTCACCGGATTCACCGCAGCCAAAACAGTGGTACGAACCGACCTGCGGGCGCACATTGAAGGAGGGCGTGCGCTCGTCGTGGAACGGGCACAGCCCCTTGAAGGTGCCTATACCGGCGCTTTTGAGGCTCACATAGCCTTCAATGATTTCGCGGATATCGGTACGGGCGCGGACTTCGTCAATGTCTTCTTTGCGGATCAATCCAGCCATAAACTCAATTCTACGGTGAGGGTCAACAGGTAGCCTCTGCATGCGTTGCAGGAGCGGCAACATAGCGCACGAACAGGCTCGTAAAAAGGATGCGCCGCGACGCGCAAACAGCACGCCGCGGCACACAAGTGTTTAGCCGCCGGAAATATCCAGCTCAGCCTCCACCAGGCCCAGACGCTCAGCGTCCCCCAGGATGCGCGAATCCAGCCAGCCGTCGGGCAGGTGCGGCTGCTTGGGGCTACCGGCGCGACCTCGCGAACCCTCCACGGCGGCACCAGGGTAACCAATCGAGTGGTCCAGCTGAGCAATCAGCTCACGGAACGTCGCCAGGTCGGGCACCTGAGCCATCTTCGCGCGCAGCTCACCGCCAACCGGGTAGCCCTTGAAGTACCACGCCACGTGCTTGCGGATCTCACGCAGGCCTCGAGTCTCATCGCCGAAGGTTTCCACCAGCAGTTCTGCGTGGCGGTAAATCATGTCCGATACCTCAGTCAGGGTCGGGCGGATACGCTCCGACGAACCCTCAAACGCATTCTGCAGGTCACCAAACAGCCACGGGCGACCCTGGCAGCCGCGACCAATCACGACGCCGTCCACGCCGGTCTGCTCAACCATGCGCACCGCATCCTCAGCGGAGAAAATATCGCCATTACCCAGGATCGGCACATCCGGAATCAGCTCGCGCAGCTGCGCAATCGAATCCCAGTCAGCCTTACCCGAATAATGCTGAGCTGCAGTACGACCGTGCAGAGCAATCGCCGCGACACCGGCATCGCGCGCAATCTTGGCGGATTCCAAGAACGTAATGTGGTCATCGTCGATGCCCTTACGCATCTTAATGGTCAGCGGAATATCGTTGCGGGACGCCTCCTTCACTGCGGTCTGCACAATCGCAGTGAACAGGTCAGTCTTCCAAGGCAGGGCGGCACCGCCACCGCGGCGAGTCACCTTAGGAGCCGGGCAGCCAAAGTTCAAGTCAATGTGGTCGGCACGGTCCTCTTCAACGACCATGCGCACAGCCTTACCGACGTTAACCGCGTCCACACCGTAAATCTGGATGGAGCGGATCTTCTCGTCCGGGTCATGCTCAATAATGCGCATGGACTCGGGCTTACGCTCCACGAGGGCGCGCGCAGTCACCATCTCGGTCACGTACAGGCCGCCACCGTATTCACTGCAGAGACGGCGGAAAGCCTTATTGGTCACGCCAGCCATCGGGGCGAGGACCACGGGGGTGTCAACGGTCAGTTTGCCCAGCTTCAGGGGCGGAAGAGTCAGACGGGGTGCTTCAGAATTCACCCCTATATTGTGGCATACGGGGGCAAATCGGGAACCGGACTCAGCTGAGGGGATACAGCGGGCACAGTACAGCGGCACGGCAGCCGCACGGAGGCGCAGCAGCACAACACAGCACAGGCTCAGCAACCGCAAGGAGGCGCAGGTACGCGAGAGGGGCGGAGGAGCATTCCACTCCCCCGCCCCTTCAGCAAGAGTCAGCCAGCAGGCTGGGTACCGAGAACCTACTCGGTCACGTAAATGTAGGTCGGATCACCCTCCACCGAGGCAGTGCCGGCACGCAGCAGCACGTCGGTCACCTGAACCAGCGCCTCCATGGCGTCGTCAACCTCAACCAGCACCGGGTACTTAGCGCTCAGCAGGGACAGCACCTGCATAATCGCCTCCACGGCACCCTCATTATCAAAGTCATAACCCAGCAGCAGCTCGGTGGCGGTCTTCTCATCCACCAGCGCCGCCTCCGGGTCAGTTTCGAAGGGGTGGTAGCTCACCGCAAACGCAACAATCGGGCCCTTCTTACCCTCTGCGGCCGCCTCACGAATATGGTCACGAAGCACCACGGCGCCAAAGGCACGCACCTCATCCGAGAGGAAGTAGCGGTTCACCGTGCCCAGACCCACCTCAGCGGGAACATCCCACTCATGGGCGCGGCGGTAGAACTCCCAGAGCGCGGCGGTCAGCTCAACCGAACCGGTCGCCAAATCCTCAATCGCCTGAGTCTCGTTACCGTCAGCATCCTCACGCAAAGACACCGGAGGAATCGCACCCGGCTCCACACGCACCATGCGGGAACGCTGAATCAGCTTCATACCGGCCGCCTGCGCGAACTCCTCACCATCGCTAAACGGTGCAAGCTTCACGCGCAGAGCAGTGGTCTGACCGTGCGCCGCCGCAATCTCACGCAACGCATCCAGCAGGGCGGTACCAATGCCCTGACGGCGGTGATCAGCAGCCACCTCAATGTAGGACCACAGGCGCGTCGGATGCAACAGCGAAACAACCACAGTACCCGCAGCCACCGGCACACCAGAAACAGTCACCACCAGGGTGCGGCTAAACGGCGCATCCGTATCCGGGCCGAAAAGGCCACGCTGGCGCTCCTCAACCTCATTGCGGGCAGAGTTCCAAATCTCAAGCAGGGCAAGGTCATCACCCTCCTGCCAAGGGCGAACCTCAAATTTTTCGCTGAGGCGTTCAGCCATATCCGTGCACCTTTCCTTCGCTCGCGTCAAACGTGCCAATCAGTCTAACCAGGGTAGCCCAAATACACGACGGCGGGTAGCCTCTTTCGCTCTAAGAGGCTACCCGCCGACCATGTTATAAATTATTTTTAGCCTGCCAGGCGTGCAGCCAGGTAAGACTTCACCTGATCCAGAGCCACACGCTCCTGGTTCATGGTGTCACGCTCGCGGATGGTCACAGCCTGATCCTCGAGAGTGTCAAAGTCCACGGTGATGCAGAACGGGGTACCAATCTCATCCTGGCGGCGGTAACGGCGGCCAATAGCGCCCGCCTCGTCGTAGTCCACGTTCCACAGGCCACGCAGCTCATTCGCCAGCTTAGTTGCCGGCTCAGACAGCTCAGCCTTCTTCGACAGCGGCAGAACAGCAGCCTTCACCGGTGCCAGGCGCGGGTCGAGCTTCAGCACGACGCGCTTATCCACGCCACCCTTAGTGTTCGGTGCCTCATCCTCGACGTATGCGTCAACAAGGAACGCCATCATGGAGCGGGTCAGACCGAAGGACGGCTCAATCACGTACGGCACGTAACGCTCACCGGTAGCCTGGTCGAAGTACTCAAGCTTCGCGTTGGAGTGCTCATTGTGCACGCCCAGGTCGTAGTCGGTACGGTTCGCAACACCCATCAGCTCACCCCACTCGGAACCCTGGAAACCGAAGCGGTACTCAACGTCAATAGTGCCAGCCGAGTAGTGTGCACGCTCCTCCTGAGGAACGTCGAAGCGGCGCATGTTATCCGGGTTAATGCCCAGGTCAACGAACCAGTTCCAGCAGTCCTCAACCCACTCGTTGAAGTACTTATCAGCGTCATCCGGGTGCACGAAGTACTCGATTTCCATCTGCTCGAACTCACGAGTACGGAAAATGAAGTTACCGGGAGTGATCTCGTTACGGAACGACTTACCAATCTGGCCAATACCGAACGGCGGGCGCTTACGAGAAGCAGTGACCACATTGTTGAAGTTCACGAAAATACCCTGAGCGGTCTCCGGGCGCAGGAAGTGCAGACCCTCCTCATTATCAACCGGACCCAGGTAGGTCTTCATCAGACCGGAGAAGTTCTGCGGCTCAGTCCACTCGCCACGAGTACCACAGTTCGGGCAAGCAATTTCATCCATGCCCTCAGCCGGGCGGCCCTTCTTCGCCTCAAAGTTCTCCAGCAGGTGATCCTGACGCAGACGCTTGTGGCAGGACAGGCACTCAACCAGCGGGTCGGTGAAGGTCGCCACGTGACCGGATGCCTCCCACACCGCACGAGGCAGAATAACAGAGGAGTCCAGGCCAACCATGTCCGCACGGGAGCGGACGAAACGCTGCCACCACTGCTGACGGATGTTTTCCTTCAGCTCTGCACCGAGGGGGCCGTAGTCCCATGCGGAGCGGGAACCGCCGTAAATTTCACCGGCCTGGAAAACAAAGCCGCGGCGCTTCGCGAGCGCAATAACGTTATCGAGGGTGGACTTTTCAGCCATAGTTACTCCTTCTGCCCCGCCACCGGCTGTGACGTGCGTGAGTTCGGGTTCATAAGGGACGCGACCCAGAACGGGGCGCCCGTATTCGCGCTCATCGGCGCAATATGCACACTTTTTGATGCAAGACACTAGGGTACCATCACCACCCCACCCCTGGGTATGCCTACCCGACCCACCACTCCCCCATTTTTACCGGACGCCAGGATGCACCCGGCGGGATAAACTAGGAAGCATGGAAGAAATTTTTATTCGCGACGACATGATCCGCCTCGGCCAGTTCCTCAAGCTCGCCAACCTCGTAGAGGACGGCGCGCAGGCACGCGAGGTCATTCAGCACGGCCTGGTAAAGGTCAACGGCGACATTGAGGAAGCACGCGGCAAGCAGCTGCACCCCGGCGACACCGTCACCCTCAACGGTGTGACCGTGAAGGTTGCGCACGAGGACTAGCCTAACCTCTTATTCCATTTGAGATAGGGCGTCAGGATGAGGGACGGTGTTCGTCCTCGTTCCTTTCCCTACCCCCTACCGGAGGCGGGGCGCGCCGCATATTTCCTCCGCGCCTACGCAGGGGCACCCGTCACCCGGACGCTCCGCCACTCCTCGCTTCGCAACGGAGAGCGTCCGGGCTGACACCCTGAGGGCGCATCCGGAAAACACGGCCGCACCCGCACAGTACCCCAGCGCGGAAAGGCGGTATCGTCCGAACGTGACATCAGGGTGCCCGAAGCGAAGCGAGGGCGGGTTCCCTGTAGGAACGAGGACGATAACCGCCTTTCCAAGTGGAACTGCACAGAACCGAGCGGAAGCAGAACTACACGTAAGGCCCCCGAGTCATGATGACTCGGGGGCCTTCCCTATAGCCGTTTTAGGCGTCAGAGCCTTCCACGGTGCCGGTCGCCTCCGCAACTTTCTGCGCACGAATACGCGGCTCCTTACCCTGCACCTTCACCTCCAGGAACTCGCCCACATGGCGAATCTCCATGGCGCTCACGCCGTGACCCGCACCGGCGTACAGAACCTTAATGCCGTCAGTGTATTTGCGGATCCAGTCGTAGGTGTAGTTCACCATCTCCTGCGGGATGACGGGGTCTTCCTGGTCGCGGCCGAAGAACACCGGCAGCTCGGTCTTCTTCAGCTCCTCATCCTTGAAATAGGGCGAGTCGGAGTCCACGGCGTAGCCGGACAGGCCCACCACGGCGGCGAACTCGCCGGGAGCGTGACGCACCATCGAGGTTGCGATACCCATGCCCTGCGAGAAGCCCAGCAGGGTCACCGAGGCGTACGGGGTGCGGTTCGCGCGTACCCACTCCAGCACGTAGTCGCTGGCCTGCTCGATGGCGCGCTGATCGGATTCGAGCTGCTGGTTTAGCGGGTACCACTGGTAGCCGATAGCGTCCGCAGCGATGTAGGCGCCGGTCGAGTCCGCGGAGAACTGGCTGCCAACCGGCTGCGGTGCACGCATGGAGGCGTAGGTGAAACCCTCCTGCGGAAGGTGCGCCGCCAGGGACAGCAGGTCGTGCTCCTGGGAGCCGTAGCCGTGCAGCATGAGCACCAGGTGGGTGCCTACACGTTCGTTCTCGGGGCGGGTGTATTCGACGACGTATTTGTTTTCGCTCATGCACCCATCTTAGCGAGGACTCCTCCACAAACCTGCACCGCAGGTTCCGCCGCTAGCTTGACCCTCACCTAACGTGAGGTTTTAGAGTGAAACCATGGACGCGAACAGAACACCGCCTGACGGGCAACACGAATACACCGTAGGAGAAGCGGCATCATTGCACGGGCTAACAGTGCGCACGCTTCACCATTGGGAGCAGCGGGGCTTACTCAACCCGGCACATGATGAGTTCAACGGGTACCGGTACTACACCGATACAGACCTTGAACGAATCACCGTCATCATGGGATACCGCGCCACCGGCATGAGTCTTGACGCTATTCACAAAATACTGCAGGACGAAGCGAACAGCACCGAGCATCTGCTCGCTCAGCGGGATATGCTTCAACGCAAAATCGCCGCGTACGGGCGCATGCTTGAAACCATCGAACACCTTTTGGAGGACGCTATGGCACCTAAGAATGAGCAGCTCAGCGCTGCCGAAAAAGCAGAGATTATGGGTGAGGGGTTCAGCCTCGCCCACCAGCAGGAAGCGCAGGAACGTTACGTGAAAACTGACGACTGGGCTGAATACCAGCGCCGAACTGCAACGATGAACCGTGCCGACTGGCAGAACGGCAAACAGCAGGTTGACGAGGTAGAGCAGGCCCTCGTCGAGGCATTCAACCGCGGCGTGCAGCCGGGCAGCGAGGAGGCGAACGCGCTCGCCGAGCGGCACCGCGCCTCTCTGTTCTTTTTTGAGGTCACCCCCGCCAAGCACGCTATTCTAGCCCGCGGCTACGTTGAGGATGCCCGCTTCAAGGCTCACTACGAGAAGCTCGCGACCGGGCTTGCAGAATGGTTGCGGGATGTCATCTACGAGAATGCTCGTGCACACGGTGTCGACCCTGATGAAGCCGCCTGGGGTTAAATCTTTGGCTGAAAATACCCAGTAGCTAGGGGTGAGTAGCTGAGTGTGAAAGCTGAGCACAGAAAAACGCCCGGTATTCCCAACGTTGGGAATACCGGGCGTCGGCGTGCATACCTGCATGAAAATTAGACGGCTATCTAGCGGGTGCCATCGAGGTGACGGCGGTGCTCCTGAATACGGCGATCCAGGTGCTCAAGGTTCTGCTGCAACCCCACAATCTCATCCTCAATCTTCTGACGGGCACGCTCCATCACATCAATAGATAGAGCGTGGTCGTCCGGATTGCTCAAAATCGTGCGAATATCGGCAAGACTCATTCCGGCCTGACGGCAGGTAGCAATAAACCGTGCCGAGGAGATGGACTCCTCGTCAAAAACGCGAGTTCCGTGAGCATCACGGGGCACAGCAATGAGCCCCTCTTTTTCGTAATAGCGCAGGGCGTGGGTGCTCACCCCCAACTGCTCCGCTACCTCTTGAATACTTACCACAGCTTTAATGCTATGGGGTTAGAGCGGGTCTAAAGCAAACCGAGAACCCTTACTCTCCAGTGCAACAGGAGGCTACTTCCGCGGTATCTCGCGGAGACCTTCTAAAACACCTCAAAAACCGGAAAATATTCCCTGACTTGGCACGATACCCGTCAGGCGGGCACAAAGAAACGCCGGGCACTCGCGCTATGCGAGTACCCGGCGTCCTATAACCCAACCGTCAAGGTGAACGTTAATTCTCAACGGAGGGAAGGACAGTTGAGAATACCCAGCCATTCCCTCACAATCCCACACCCACTGTTTGGATAAAACAACATTCAACAGGATGCGTGAAACGCCTTCGGGTGCCGGTCGAGTTAGCGATTAACAGCGCCGTACAGACGAGTCATCGATTCCAAAGCTTCACGTTCACGCTGCGCCTCACTCGGGGCGGCGGATTCATCTTCAACGCCGAGGGCGCGCGCCAGAATCTTCTCCACCTGCTTCGCCTCAATCAGGAAGCCATCATGGCCGTGGTTCGACTCGATAATGTCCACGGTAACCGGGGTGGGCAGCGCCTCCGCCAGGCGGTGCGACTCGTGCGGGAAGAACAGACGGTCCGTATTCACCGCCGCAATCGTCCACTCGCAATCGGTGTGAGCCAGCGCCTGCGCCAGGGTGCCGCGGCCACGAGCCACATCATGCGAAATCAGTGCCTCGTTGACTGCCAGGTAGCTGTTCGCGTCAAAACGCTCAACCAGCTTGGCGCCGTGGTGGTCCAGGTAGCTTTCGATAGCGTAGCGGCCACGCGGCTCACCCAGGGAGCCACCCACGGTGCTTTCGCCGCGGTTTTCCTCGCGACCGAAGCGGTGCTCCAGCTCGGCGGGGCTACGGTAGGTGGTGTGCGCAATACGGCGCGCCAGGGCAAGACCCGCAGTCGGCGCGGGACCGTTGTAGTAGTCGCCACCGGCGAAGTTTGCGTCCGAACGAATTGCAATGTTCTGGGTGTGAGCCCAGGAAATCTGCTCGGCAGTAGCCGAAGGGCCGGAGGCGATGACCGCGCATCCGCGCACCAGCTCAGGGTTGGTTGCCGCCCATTCCAGGGAACGAGCGCCGCCGAGGGAACCACCAATCACGTAGCGGAAGCTGGTCACACCCAGTGCACGAGCCAGGTGCGCCTCCGCACGTACGGAGTCGCGGATACTGACCTGCGGGAAGCGGGAACCCCAATGCTCACCGGCACCCGGGTAGCCTTCGGGAATGATGCTTGCCGGGCCGGTGGAACCGTAGCAGCCGCCCAGAATATTGGGGGCAATCACGAAGTAGCGGTTGGTGTCCACGACCGAGCCGGGGCCAACGATGCCTTCCCACCAGCCGTCCGATTCGATAGCGCGAATCAGCGGGGCGGGCATATCCGGGGTGGGTACGCCACGGGAGACGTGCGTGTCGCCGGTGAGCGCGTGCAGAATCAGGATGGCGTTGTCGCCAGCCTCGTTGAGGGTGCCCCAGGTTTCGTAGCCGATGGTGACCTGCGGCAGGGTTACGCCGGATTCGAGCTCCAGGTCGCCGATGTTCAGCTGACGCAGGTAGCCTTGCGCTTCGGGGTGCTCGCGCTGGGTGCCCGCCACGGGGATGGGTGCGGTGACAGGCTGGTTGATAGTTCCGGATTGTTTGGAGCTGGACAGCGTGGTGCCGGACTGGCTAGTGCTCTGGGTGGTCATGGGGTCCCTTCACTGGGTTGGCCGGCGAGGTGGTGCCGGGTGTGAGCGGGGTACTCGTCTGTGGGTAGAAGAAGCAACAGGTTGGGCGGCAGCAACGCCGCTCAGTCACAAAAAGCTCCGTAACGGGGAATCCGCAGGTGGACCGAAAAACCGTAGCTTTCGGGTCCACCTGCGGGTTGCATCACCGTTTAGGAGAGGGTGTCGAAGCCCAGCTGCAGGTCGGCGAGAATATCGTCGATGTTCTCAATACCGACTGCCAGGCGCACAAAGTTCGGGTACACGCCAATCTTCTCCAGTTCCTCGGCGGAAAGCTGGGAGTGGGTGGTGGAGGCGGGGTGAATCACGAGCGAGCGCACGTCACCGATGTTCGCCACGTTGGAGTGCAGCTTCAGCGCGTCCACGAAGTCGCGGGTCTGCTCCAGGGTTGCACCCTTGAGGGTGAAGCCGAGCACCGCGCCGGGGCCCTTGGGCAGGTACTTCTGTGCACGCTCGTACCAGGGGGAGGATTCCACGCCAGCCCAGATAACCTTGTCAACCTGCGGGTTTGCTTCGAGCCAGTGGGCGACCTTGGTGGCGTTCTCAATGTGGCGTTCGATACGCAGGGAGAGGGTCTCCAGACCGATGCCGATGTTGAAGGCGTTGGTCGGGGAGATTGCGGCGCCGGTGTCACGCAGCAGGGAGACGCGTGCCTTCAGGATGTAGGAGAGGTTCGCACCGAATGCGGAGTCCTTACCCAGGTCGCGTGCGTAGACCAGGCCGTGGTAGCCGGGTGCGGGCTGGTTGAACTTGGGGAACTTCTCGGGGTCTGCACCGTAGTCGAAGTTACCGGAGTCAACAATCACACCGCCGATGGAGGTGCCGTGGCCGCCCAGGTACTTGGTGGCGGAGTGGACGACCACGTCCGCGCCGTGCTCGATGGGGCGCAGCAGGTAGGGGGTGGGCACGGTGTTGTCCACGATCAGGGGTACGCCGTTTTCGTGCGCAATTGCGGCAATGGGCTCAATGTCGAGCACGTCGTTGCGGGGGTTGGGCACGGACTCGCCGTAGAAGAGCTTGGTGTTGGGGCGGACTGCGGCGCGCCATGCATCCAGGTCGTCCGGGTCCTCAACGAAGGTGGTTTCGATACCGAGGTCGGCGAGGGTGTACTTGAGCAGGTTGTAGGTGCCGCCGTACACGGAGGGCGATGCGACCACGTGGTCGCCGGCGCCGGCAATGTTCAGGATTGCGTAGGTGATAGCTGCCTGACCGGATGCCAGCAGCAGCGCACCAACGCCGCCTTCCAGGGAAGCGATGCGGTTTTCGATAGCTTCCTGGGTGGGGTTGTTGAGGCGAGTGTAGATGGGGCCCAGCTCGGCGAGGGCGAAACGGTTCGCTGCCTGCTCGGCGCTGTCAAAGACGAAGGAAGTGGTCTGGTAGATGGGTAGTGCCCGAGCTCCCGTTGCGGCATCCGGCGCCTGACCTGCGTGAATCTGGCGGGTTTCGAACTTCCAACCTGCGGGGTTGGCGGGAGTCGGGACGGTAGTGTTGTTGCTCATGCGTGGCTCCTAATGGGGATTCTTAGGGGGCCGCATGCCGACGGTACAGGAATCGTCGTCGAATAATCCTGTCACGATTGATGTACCGTTTTCGGTCACATCGGTCCCGCGCTTGCGTCACGCTTGTGCGTGCCGCCTGGTCTTCACCCAGGGCACCCCACCGCGGAGGAGGGTTGCCGGCCAGCTAGCTGGGGCTTGTCGCTGGCGCTCTTGACCTGTATTCAGGGTGTCACAGGGCACGGGGCGGGGTCAAGGGTTTTGTGGGTAGACGGCACTTTAAGACATTTCATTGCAAAGATGACGTTTTTTAACGTCCGTAACAAAAAACCGCCTGCAACAAAACGTTGGTGACAATGCCGGGTGGGGCAGCCGGGTTTGGAGGACCCCCTTCCACATACAGTAACCCCCATCACTTTTATCCGCGCTTTTCGGTACACTGAGACTACAACACTGACTACATATACATTCGCGCAGGGCGCGGCTCACTACGCCGTTTATCCTGCTCAGCATCCCTCCGGTACAGGGGCCAGAGGGTCATACCCGAAGGTTACCTACCATGTCTCTTGTTCTTGATGCGGCGCAGCTCAGCCGCGTCTTTGGCAAAGGTGAAAACGCTTTTACCGCCGTCGACCGGGTGTCGCTTCGCGTTAGCTCCGGCGAGATTCACGCTCTCCTAGGCCCCAATGGTGCGGGCAAAACGACGACCGTGCAGATGTGCTCAACCCTGCTCACTCCTACCGGTGGTAGCCTCACCGTGAATGGCGTTGATGCCATCGCTCACCCGCAGCGGGCACGCCGTCACGTGGGTCTCGCACTCGGCGGGGATAGCGGCTTCTACCCGCGCGCCAGCGCCCGCGACAACCTGCTCTTCTTCGCCGATGTTGCGGGGGTTTCCGGGCGGAGCCGGCGGCGCGAGGTGGACCACGCCCTAGCCCGCGTGGAACTCACCGATGCGGCGGCGCGACCCTTTCAGGAGTTTTCCCGCGGCATGAAGCAGCGGTTGCACATCGCTCGCGCGCTGCTCGGCTCCCCCGCCCTGCTCCTGCTGGACGAGCCGACCAACGGGCTCGACCCCGATATCGCCCTGACCGTGCGAACCCTCATCCGCTCCCTCGCGGAGGACGGCGCCGCCGTTCTGCTGACGAGTCACCTACTGGGCGAAATCGAGGACCTGGCGCATACCATCACCGTTTTGGGCGCCGGTTCCGTTGCGGTGAGCGGCAGTCTCGAGGACGTTGCCGCACACGCCGGTATTGCCGCCACGACTGTGGTTCAGGTGGATCCCACCGCCACCGAGGGTCTTGATACACTACGCGGATTCCTCCACGATAAGGCGGCGGTACTTTTTGCCCCGCGTGGTTCCGGCTGGGAACTGACCCTCTACTGGCACGGCGAGCGCGCCACGTTCGAGGCGGGCGAGGCGCACCGCATCCTGGCGGAGGGGCTCGCCGCCGCGAACATCGGGGCACGAACCGAGCCGTACACGCGCCCGGCAACCCTGGAAGAGGCATACCTGGCGATGGCGGAGGGGCTCAAGCGATGAGTACTCAGACGCGACGCTCGGAAGAGTCCCAAACCCGGGGCCAGCAGTACGACCTGAGGCAGGAGTGCGCCCGCCAGCTGCGGCTCATGGGATTTAGCCTGCGACAGTTCCTGACGGTCCCGTACTTTATTCAGCTGCTCATCAGCACGGTGCTCGGGTCGGTTATCCTTCAAGCGCTCGCCGTGCACGCGGCGGCCCAGAGCTCCGCGGGTCACTCCGTTGACCCAACTCTCGCGTGGACCCGCGCGGGCATTGTGGGCATGTGGTCGGTCTGCGTCGTGTCGGCGGGCATCATTAATTTTGAGCGTTTCCGTGGGACCCTCGTGTACCTGTGTTCGGGGTCGATTTCTCCGGTGCGGGTGTTGGCGGCTATCGTTTCGAGCGCCTCCATTGTGGGCCTGGCGGCTTTGCCTCTATCGTGGGCGGTTTGGGCTCTCGTAACGCTAAACCCGCAGGTCACGGACTTTTCTGCCCTCTGGCCGCGCTACGTTCTGGGCGTTCCCCTGCTGTGGCTTGCCTGCTTGTCGGTCACGTTCATGATTGCGGTGTTCTTCGTGGCAACGCCGAACGCTATCGCCTATGAGGAGCTTCTGCTCGTGCCGGTGTTTATTCTTTCCGGGGTTCTTTTCACGACCGTTGAGGCGCCTGCCTGGCTGGATGCCGCGGGCGTGCTCATTCCCCTGCAGGCGCCGGTTCACCTGCTACTTGGGCGTACCGCCATCACTACCCCGGCGGATGCGCTCCTACCCGTGGCACAGACTCTGGCTGTGAGCTTCATCTGGGCGTTGTGCGCCTTCCTCTTTGCTCGGAAGGCTCTCGCCTCCGCCCATCGTCGCGGCACTCTGGGGGCGATGTAGCGTGCGTGTTCTCTCTACTGATTCTCTGCCCGGCGTGGTGCGTCGGGCGCTGTCTACCGCCTCTATTGGCTGGTCATCTTCTATTACCTTCGCAACCCTCGGAACGGCCATCACGACCCTGGTTCTCGTACCCGGTCTTAACGTGCTTTTCACGGTGCTTTTGGGCGCCGACCTCGCCGCGAACGATACAGTACGCATCGGCTGCGCGTCTGCTCTGATTGCCACCCTCAGCTCCGTGGCAGCCGGTATTGTCGCGCGCGTTGCCACCGACCGGTGGATTGGCGTCTTCGAGTACGTGTGTACGGCTCGCCCGGTGGATGCTGGCTACTGGCTCGGTGCGGCGGCGGTACCCGCGTTGCTGGCATCCGTGACGGGTCTGAGCAATGTGGGCATCGTGTGGTTACTGTCCCTCACGGCACCCTCTACCGGGGCGGCTTCGGGGCTTCTGATTGGAGCCATTGCGCTGATGCCGGTTGCGGTTCTGGGCGGGGTCTGCCTGGGCATTTTTGCCGCCGGGCTCGGTCTGTACCTGTCGGATCCGTACACGGGGTCGAATTTTCTGTCGATTATTCTGCCGGTGAGCGCGGGCGTGATTGTGCCGGTGAGCACCTACCCCGGCTGGCTTGCGTGGGTGTGTTCGTGGGTCCCCGGGTCCCGGCTGGTGCAGGCGCTGGATATTTCGGCTTTGGAGACACCCGGCAGCGTTTCGGGCGGCGCCACCCAGGAGCTCTTTGCGTCCCTGGAGGCAGACACCGCCCTGGCGGTACTCTACGCCGCAATCGGATTGGGGCTTACCTTCCTTGCCACCCGCCGTATCCGTGCCGGTGCCCGCGCCTCGCTGCTATAAGTGTTGAAACCCAAGAAAAGATAAAAAGAACAAACCGTTTACTCACCCGCTACCCGGGCGCCGCGACCAAGAAAGACTATTCCTGTGACCGTTACTCCCGCTTCATACACCTTAGAGACTTTAGGGTTCGACCCCTCCTGGCAGGGCGCGGCAATTCGCGCCGCGTTCACCCTCGACGGTACTCTCGAGGATTTCACCCTCGCCCGCGTCAGCGCCGTGCACCGCACCCGCTGCGAGCTACTGACCTGCGAGCGGGGCGAGCTCGTGAAGCTCTCCGCTCCCCTGCGTCCGGTCGAAAACGACTACGGCGAAGAGGAATACCCCGTCGTGGGTGACTGGGTGCTCGCCCAGCCCATCCCCGGAACCGGCGGTGAAACCCACCCCGCAGAGCATAAGCCCCTCGCGATTCTGCCCCGGCGAAGCTACCTCACCCGCCCCAGCGCCACCCGAGAATCCGCGGATCAGCCTGTCGCCGCCAACGTGGATATGCTCTGCATCGTTGAGCCCTGCTTCCCCGAGCCGTCCATCGGGCGAATCGAACGCTACACCGCCCTCGCGCACGCATCCGGGGTGCAGGTCGCGCTGATTCTCACCAAGGGTGACCTGGTGACGGCCGAACAGCTCGCCGGCTACGAGGAATCCCTCGCGGGCGGCGTGGATGCGGTGCTCACCGTCTGCACGGATAACGGCTACGACCCCGCACCGGTCGCGGAACTCGTTGCCGGACGTACCGCCGCGTTCCTGGGCCGTAGCGGCGCCGGAAAATCCACTCTGGTCAACGCCCTGCTCAACCCCGGAGTTGACCCCCGCGAGGATAGCCAAGAATATCAGGTGCAGGTCACCTCCACGGTCCGAGATGCTGACGGCAAGGGGCGCCACACCACCACCAGCCGCCAGATGATTGTTTTACCCGGTGCTGGATACTTCGGTGCTGGAGAATCCGGCGCAGAAGGCTCCGGCACAGAATCCTCAGCTGGCACAGTGCTGATTGACACCCCGGGCGTGCGAGCCCTCGCCGCCACGAGCGATAGCGCTGCCATTGACGAAACCTTCGACGACGTCTCCAGCTACGCCTCCTCCTGCCGGTACAGCGACTGCTCCCACGGCTCCGAACCCGGATGCGCGGTGCAGCAGGCGCTCGCCGACGGTTCCCTCGACCCCGAGCGCTTCGAACGCTACCGCAGGATGATGGCGGAATCCGCGCGCCTGCGCCTGCGTTCTCAGGAGCGCGAGTACCGGCAGAGTAACCGCGCCTTCACGAAGGCGAACAAGGCGGGCCGCCGCACGCTCATGTCCATTAAGGGACGCGCCAACTAGCCGATAAACGCGCACGCCCCGGCGAGGCTACCGCGGGGCTTCCACAGGCTGAGCCGGGCAGCCCCGCACATGCCGCAATATAGTAGCCTGCCTCACTCTTCGATACACTAGAACTAGGCGTGCCCACACTCCCCCGCGCATCCTCCCCGCCACCCGGCGGCGCAGGAACGCGGGCGCAGACGGCACACACCATTCACAAACCCATAACTCAATGAAAGAGGTGGCAGCATGGCTGAACAGAACCTCACCCCGCCCGTACCGAAGAAGGTCGAGCACCGCCGCGAACACCACGGCGACGTCTTCATCGACCCCTACGAATGGCTCCGCGACAAGGAAAGCGAAGAGGTCCTCAACTACCTCAAGGCAGAAGCCGAATACACCGAAGCTGTCACCGCAGACCAGCAGCCCCTCCGCGAATCCATCTTCAACGAAATCAAGGACCGCACCCTGCTGTCGGATCTGACCGTCCCGAACCGTATCGGTGACTGGTGGTACTACAGCCGTATGGTGCCCGGTGGCCAGTACCCCGTCTTCTACCGCTACCCAGCCCTGCACGAAGGCGATGAGGTGGTTCGCTACACCCCGCCGACCGTCACCCCCGGCGAAGTACTAGAGGGTGAAGTCGTCATTCTCGACTGCAACGAATACGCAAAGGACATGGAGTTCTTCTCCCTCGGCAGCTTCCAGCCTGCACGTAACGGCAAGCTGCTGAGCATCTCCGTGGACGAGAAGGGCGACGAACGCTACGAGCAGCGCTTCCTCAACATGGAAACCGGCACCTTCCTCGAAGACACCATCCCCAACATTGCGGCGGGCTCCTTCTTCATCAACCACGCCGAACAGCTCATCTACCTCGTGCCCGACGAGTCGTGGCGCCCCTGGCGTGTCTACGTGCACGACGTCGGGCAGGGCACCGAAGACCACCTGATCTACGAGGAACCGGACAACACCATGTGGCTCGGCGCCGCCATGAGCTCCGACCGTTCCTCCGTAGTCATCACCAGCTCCAACTCCGAGTACACGGAAGTGCGCCTCATCCCCACCCGCGAACCCAAGGGCGAGCCGACCCTGCTCATCCCCAAGAGCGCGGGCATCGAATACTATGCCGAGCCGCTCAACATTGCCGGCGAGCAGCACCTGCTGATTCAGCACGACTACAATGCGTTGAACTCCGAGCTGGTCCTCGCAGATATGCCGCGCGAGGGCGAAAGCCTCGAAGAGTACGCGCAGCGTTGGGTGCCGGTCATCCGCCACAGCGAACACGTGCGCCTGGAGGGCTTCACCTTCACCGCAACGCACCTGGTTGTTACCGCCCGCGCGGACACGACCACCCGCATCTTCCTTGCACCGCGTGAGCAGCTGCCCATCCAGTGGCGCCGCCGCCGCCCCGCCGGTGTGACCTTCATGGAACCTGCCGGCTTCGACGAGGAACTGTACACCGCCTCCGTGCTGCGTGCGGAGAACTACTCCCCCGTGCTGCGTATCGCCTACACCTCGTACCTGACGCCGCGCCGCGTCTACGACTACTTCCCCATGTCGCAGACCCTGCTGCTGCGCCGTGAAACCCCGGTACTCGGCGGCTACAACCGTGAGGACTACCGCGCATACCGCGACTGGGCACCGGCGGCGGACGGCACGCTCATCCCGATCTCGGTGATTCACCGCGCCGACCTGGACATGAGCAAGCCGCACCCGGTCATCCAGTACGGTTACGGCTCGTACGAGTCATCCATGGACCCGATGTTCTCCATCCCGATGCTGTCGATCCTGGACCGCGGCGTCATCTACGTCATTGCGCATATTCGCGGCGGCGGCGAGATGGGCCGCTCCTGGTACCAGAACGGCAAGAAGCTCGCGAAGAAGAACACCTTCACCGACTTCGTGGACGTCACCAGCTACATTGCGGCTAAGCCGTGGGCTGATGAGGCGCGTATCGGCTGCTACGGCGGTAGCGCCGGCGGCCTGCTCATGGGCGCCGTCGTGAACCTCGCCCCCGAAAAGTACGCCGCCTGCCTGGCTGCCGTACCGTTCGTGGATGCGCTGACCACCATCCTCGACCCGGAGCTGCCGCTGTCGGCGATGGAGTGGGAAGAGTGGGGCAACCCGATTGAGGACCCGGAAGTGTACGCCTACATGAAGTCGTACACCCCGTACGAGAACATCCGCCCGGTCCGCTACCCGGCAATTGCTGCGGTGACGAGCCTGCACGATACGCGCGTGCTCTACGTGGAGCCTGCGAAGTGGGTTGCGGCGCTGCGTGAGCAGATTGACCCGTCCTCGCCGGTGCCGCTGCTGAAGATTGATATGTCGGGCGGTCACGGTGGTGGTTCGGGCCGGTATACGCGTTGGCGCGAGATGGCGTGGGATTACGCGTTCCTGATGAGCAACCTCGGCGTTACTGAGTAGGCTATAACCAAGCAAGCCACGCGTTAAAAAGAACGCTCCGTCTGTATCTAAGTGATACGGACGGAGCGTTCTTCGTTTAAATACGTTGCGTTACTGGAGGGACAGTGTTCGTCCTCATTTCTCCCCTCACTAAGCAGGGGCGGGGCGCCGCATATTTCCTCCGCACCTACGCAGGGGCACCCGTCACCCGGACGCTCCGCCATCTCCTCGCTGCGCTGCGGAGAGCGTCCGTGTGACACCCTGAGGGCGCATCCGGAAAACGCGGCCGCACCCGCACAGTACCCCAGCGAGGAAAGGCGGGATCGTCCGAACGTGACATCAGGGTGCCCGAAGCGAAGCGAGGGCGGGTTCCCTGTAGGAACGAGGACGATAACCGCCTTTCCGTGCGGAATCCAAGCGGAACCGTGCATCCCGCGCAGAACCTGGAATGGGACAAGAGAGCACGAAAGAGGCGCCGCCTCCCACCTCGGGAGACAGCACCTCTTTCATTAGAGCCGGGTCAGCAGAAAAGCTTAGCCTTCCACGCCGCACTCAGCCAGGATCAGCTCACGCACGCGGGCAGCGTCAGCCTGACCGCGGGTAGCCTTCATAACCTGACCGACGATAGCGCCAGCAGCCTGAACCTTACCGGCACGGATCTTGTCGGCAACGTCGGGCATTGCTGCCAGGGCTTCCTGAACGGCTGCGGTGAGCGCGCCGTCGTCAGAGACCACGGCGAGGCCGCGTGCCTCAACGATTTCGGCGGGGGTGCCTTCACCGGCGAGGACGAACTCGAGCACCTGGCGGGCGATCTTGTCGTTGATCTTGCCTTCGGAGATGAGCGCTTCGAGGGCGACCACGGTTGCGGGCTCCACGCCGAGGGCGGTGAGCTCAACTTCAGCCTGCTTTGCGCGGCGGGCAATCTCGCCCATCCACCACTTGCGGGCTGCTGCTGCGGTTGCGCCTGCGGCGACGGTCTCTTCGATGACGTCGAGTGCGCCGGCGTTGACTACGTCGCGGAACTCTTCGTCGGAGTAGCCCCATTCGCCCTTGAGGCGGCGGCGGCGCTCTGCCGGGGGTTCGGGCAGTTCGGCGCGCAGACGCTCAATCCATTCGCTGTTGGTGACGACCGGTACGAGGTCCGGTTCGGGGAAGTAACGGTAGTCGTCAGCGTCGGACTTGGGGCGGCCCGAGGAGGTTTCGCGGGTGTCTTCGTGCCAGTGGCGGGTCTCCTGGGTGACCTTTTCGCCGCGTTCGAGGATCGCTGCGTGGCGGCGAATCTCGTAGCGGACGGCGCGCTCGACGGAACGGAGGGAGTTCACGTTCTTGGTTTCGGAGCGGGTGCCGAACTTCTCTGCGCCCTTGGGCATGAGGGAGACGTTGGCGTCGCAGCGGACGTTACCGCGTTCCATACGGGCGTCGGAGATGCCGAGGGAGCGTACGATGTCGCGGATTGCGGCAACGTAGGCGCGTGCCAGTTCGGGTGCGCGCTCGCCGGCGCCGACGATGGGTCGGGTGACGATCTCGATCAGGGGCACGCCTGCGCGGTTGTAGTCGACCAGGGAGGAGGTTGCGCCCTGGATTCGGCCGTCTGCGCCGCCGACGTGGGTGAGCTTGCCGGCGTCTTCTTCCATGTGGGCGCGCTCAATTTCGACGGTGAAGATGGTGCCGTCTTCGAGCTCGACGTCCAGGGAGCCGTTTTCCGCGATGGGGCCGCCAGCCTGGGAGGTCTGGAAGTTCTTCGGGGAGTCCGGGTAGAAGTAGTTCTTGCGGGCGAAGTAGGACTTGTCTGCAATGTCGCAGCCCAGTGCCAGGCCGAGCTTGATGGCGGACTCAACGGCGGTCTTGTTCACCATGGGCAGCGCGCCGGGCAGGCCGAGCGATACGGGGGTGATGTTGGTGTTCGGAGTATCGCCGAACTCGTTGGGTGCGGAGTCGAACATCTTGGTCTTGGTGTTCAGTTCGACGTGCACCTCGAAGCCGAGGACCGGGTCGTACTTTTCGATGGCTTCTTCGAAGCTGAGGACTTCTTCACTCATTACTTGGTTCCCCCAAAGTCAAAGTCGCGGATCAGAGTTTCGGTGTCGGGCAGGCTCTTGTAGAGCGGTGCGCCCCATTTTGCGGTGAGCAGTTCTTCCAGTGCTGCGCCGACGCGGTAGAGGCGTGCGTCTTCGCGTGCGGGTGCGGTGAACTGGATGCCGACGGGCAGGTTGTTCTCTTCGGAGAGGCCGCCGGGCAGGGAGAGCGCCGGGACGCCTGCCAGGTTGACGGGCACGGTGGCGACGTCGCCCAGGTACATGGCCATGGGGTCGCCTTCGGTCTTCTCGCCGAGCTTGAACGCGGTGGAGGGTGCGGTCGGGGAGATCAGCACGTCGCACTTTTCGAAGGCGGCGGCGTAGTCGCGCTGGATGAGGGTGCGCACGCGCAGTGCGGCGCCGTAGTAGGCGTCGTAGTTACCTGCGGACAGTGCGTAGGTGCCGAGGATGATACGGCGCTTCACCTCGTGGCCGAAGCCGGCGGCGCGGGTGGCGGCCATGACGCGTTCGATGGTGACGGGGCCGTCCTCGGGCACGACGCGCAGGCCGTAGCGGACGCCGTCGTAGCGTGCCAGGTTGGAGGACACCTCGGAGGACATGATCATGTAGTAGGCGCTGATGGCTTCGGTGACGGAGGGCAGGGAGACCTCGATGATCTCTGCGCCTGCGGCACTCAGCTCTTCAACGGATTCGCGGAAGCGTGCGAGGACGCCTGCTTCGAAGCCTTCGCCGTTGCCGCCGCCGAGTTCCTTGATGACGCCGATGCGCAGGCCGGACAGGTCGCCCTTGCGTGCGGCTTCTGCGCCTGCCTTGGCTTCTTCAACGAAGTTGCCGGGCTCATCGGGCAGGGAGGTTGCGTCGAGCGGGTCGTGGCCTGCGATTGCTTCGTGGAGCAGTGCGGTGTCCAGGACGGTGCGTGCGACGGGGCCTACCTGGTCGAGGGAGGATGCCATGGCGATGACGCCGTAGCGGGAGACGGAGCCGTAGGTGGGCTTGACGCCGACGCTACCGGTCAGTGCTGCGGGCTGGCGGATGGAGCCGCCGGTGTCGGTGCCGAGTGCCAGGGGTGCCTGGAAGGCGGTGACGGCTGCTGCGGAGCCGCCGCCGGAGCCGCCGGGTGCGCGGTCGAGTGCCCAGGGGTTGCGGACTACACCGAATGCGGAGTGCTCATTGGAGGAGCCCATTGCGAATTCGTCGAGGTTGGTCTTGCCGAGGATGGGCATGCGTGCTTCGCGGACCTTGCGGGTGACGGTGCCGTCGTAGGGGCTCATCCAGCCTTCGAGCATGCGCGATGCTGCGGTGGTGGGCTGGCCCTTGGTGACGATGAGGTCCTTGACGGCGATGGGTACGCCTGCGAGCGGGGGCAGTTCCTTGCCTGCTGCGCGGTCTGCGTCCACTGCGGCTGCGGTGGCGAGTGCTTCTTCAGCGTTGATGTGCAGGAAGGCGTTGAGGCCGCTCTTACCGTCTGCTCGGTTGTCGCTTAGGGGTGCGCCGTCGGTGGCTGCGATGCGGTCCAGGTGTGCCTGGGTGAGCTCGACGGAGGTGATTTCGCCGGATGCGAGCTTTTCTGCTGCTTCTGCGGCGGTGAGCTGGATCAGTTCGTTCACTTGGTTGTTCTCCTCTTAGTCTTCGTCGAGGATTGCCGGCACGCGGAACTTGCCGTCCTGTGCGTCGGGGGCGCCGGAGAGCGCCTCTTCCTGGGTGAGGGTGGTGACGGGTACGTCTTCGCGGAAGACGTTCTCGAGGGGGATGGGGTGGCTGGTCGCGGGGATGTCGGCAGTTGCTTTCTGCGACATGGTCTCAACGGATGCGACGATGACGTCCAGCTCAGACGCCATCGCGGTGAGTTCTTCATCGGTCATCTCAATGAGTGCCAGCGATGCCAGGTGCTTTACCTGTTCAAAGGTGATGGCAGACATGGTTCTCCCGTAGTTTGTTTTCTTGTCTCTTCTCTAGTGTAGTGGAGGTTGCGTTTTCCGTCTCATTGGGGGTTGGAGGGTTTACCTGCTGGTTTGCGTGGTCAGGCGGTGTTCTCCTCCCCTGTTTTCGGGTTAAATGCTCAACGCCCCGCTCCTCGTGTGAGGTGCGGGGCGTTGGGCTACAACGTGTCCACGTTACGCTTGGGGGTTAATCCTTAGGCGGGGATGGTCAGAACCTGGCCGGGGAAGATCAGGTCAACGTTGTAGATGATGTCGGTGTTCGCAGCTGCGATTGCCTGGTAGCCGCCTGCAACGCCGAGCTTTGCAGCGATCAGCGAGAGGGAGTCACCGGGAACCACGGTGTAGGTGCCTGCTGCAGCCTTGGGAGCTGCTGCTACGGGAGCCTCAACTGCCGGTGCCGCTGCGGGAGCTGCGGGAGCCTCAACTGCGGGTGCAGCGGGTGCTACCGGTGCAGCGGGAGCTGCGGGTGCCTCAACTGCTGCGGGTGCAGCCTGAGCTGCAGGAGCTGCGGGTGCAGCCTGTGCCGCGGGAGCGGTGTAGGTCTGCTGGGTCTGCGACTGTGCAGCCACGGTGGTGGTGGGCTCGGTGTAGGTGGGAGCTGCGCCGGTCTTGCCGTAGAGGCCAAGCTTAGCGGAGCATGCGGGCCATGCGCCCCAGCCCTGGATAGCGAGCAGACGCTCGCCAGCCTCGATCTGCTGTGCACGGGTAGCGGTCGCGGGGGAGCCGGACATGCCGACGCCGTTCCAGGACTGCTGGGTGAACTGCAGACCGCCGTAGAAGCCGTTACCGGTGTTGATGGACCAGTTGCCACCGGACTCGCACTGTGCCAGTGCGTCCCAGGTAGCACCGTCTACTGCGTTTGCAGCGGGCATCGACATGGTAGCTGCTACAGCGCCACCGATGGCGAGAGCTGCTGCGGTACGACGAATGGAAGTGTTCTTCATAATGCTCCTTGGGGCCGTCCCCGCTCGTTCCGTCCCCGGAACTCTAGCGCGCCGCCGCTCACCCTTTGATAACGAAGTAGGTTACTCATATTCTGGCTCTACCATGTGAGCGGCTCTCCACCGATTTCATGTCACCGTGAGCGATTCTGCACTTATGTGCGGAATCCGGGTGGCACTTCCTCGATGGGGACGTGCGGTAGAACCGGGCATCGTTTCAAGCATTCCAAGCTTGAAACCACACAGGTGATTCTCTTGCGAGAATCCATCTGGTCTCAAAGATAGCCGAGGTTTTTTATGATTCCAACCTGATTTCAAGTTCACAGTGAACGTCCCGGGTTCTCCCAGGGTTCTTTCAGGTTAAAAGTGCAGGAAACATTAATCAAGACCTAGAACCCCGCGTATCTTAAGGGTTTCACCCCGGAATTTCGGGGTTTTCTAGGGACTTAACCCCGAGTGCACTCCCCCACTGAGCTTTCCGATTCGGGGTGAATGAGCACCACCTTTAAGGGTTTTGAACGGCGTGTAAATATTTTTTAAATATTTCTTCGCTTTGGGAGTGTTTTAAGGCGCTTCCACCTTAAAAGCTGTGGTAATTACAAATGCCAAAAATTGGCATTCAGGCTCTGGAGCACGCACTCCAGAGCCTGAATGCTCTATATATTGCAGGGGTCAGATTCAGATGACCCCGCTACCGGGTCTACTCGGCGGTAGCCTCAACAGCCTCCGGACCACCCTCGAGCAGGGCGGTGAAGCCCTCTTCATCCAGAACCTTCAGACCCAGTTGCTGAGCCTTATCCAGCTTCGAGCCGGCGTTCGCGCCAGCGACCACAAAGTGGGTCCTCTTAGATACAGAACCGGATGCCTTACCGCCGCGAGAAATAATGGCTTCCTTCGCACCGTCACGGGTGTAACCGTTCAGCGTGCCGGTCACGACCACGGTCAGGCCCTCCAGGGTGCGCTCCACGGACTCGTCACGGGTATCTTCCATGCGCACACCGGCGGCAGCCCAGGAGTCCACCACCTCGGCGTGCCAGTCCTCAGCGAACCACTCAATAATAGAGTCGGCAATCGTGGTGCCCACACCGTCCACAGCGGCGAGGCGTTCACGGTCAGCCTCGCGGATCGCCTGCATCGAACCGAACTCCGCGGCGAGCGCGCGGGCAGCGGTCGGGCCCACGTGGCGAATCGAAAGGGCAACCAGCACGCGCCACAGCGGCTGTTGCTTTGCCTTCTCCAGCTCGGCGAAGAGGTTCAGCGTATTCTTCGTGGGCTTCGGCTCGGGGCGTGCCTTGGTCGGCTTGGTGTAGAAGTAGGGCACGCGCTCCATCTTTCCGGTGCCCACACCCTTGACCTTCTTCTCACGTTCGATGGTGACCTCGCGCAGGTCCTCAATGTTGAGGCTGAACAGGTGCGCCTCGGTGGTCAGCGGAGGGGTGTCCGGGGTTGCAGGGCTGGTGAGGGCCTTTGCTGCTTCGAAGCCGAGCGCCTCAATGTCGAAGGCGCCGCGGCTTGCCGCATAGTACACGCGCTCGGTCAGCTGCGCCGGGCAGGAGCGAGGGTTTGTGCAACGCAGGTCCACGTCGCCTTCCTTGCCGGGGGCAAGGGGCGAGCCGCAGGAGGGGCATTCGCTGGGCATGACGAACTCGCGTTCGGTGCCGTCACGTAGGGCAACCACGGGGGCGACAATCTCGGGGATCACGTCGCCTGCCTTGCGCAGCACCACGGTGTCACCGATGAGCACGCCCTTAGCCTTGACCACGTCCTGGTTGTGCAGGGTGGCTCGTTCCACGGTCGAGCCGGAGACGAACACGGGCTCCATAACACCGTAGGGGGTCACGCGGCCGGTGCGTCCCACGTCCACGCGGATGTCCAGTAGCTTGGTGTGCACCTCTTCGGGCGGGTACTTATACGCCACCGCCCAGCGCGGCACGCGGGAGGTGTAGCCCAGCTGAGCCTGGGTCGCAAAGTCGTTGACCTTAATGACGATGCCGTCAATTTCGTGCACCAGGGAGTGGCGCTGCTCGCCGTACTTGTTAATGAAGTCGAACACCACCTCGGTGTTATCGGCGATTTCGCTGTAGGGGCTCACGGGCAGACCCCAGGAGGCGAGCAGGTCGTAAGTCTCGTACTGAGTGGCAATATCCAGGCCGGTGCGCGAACCGATGCCGTGCACGTACATGCTCAGCGGGCGCGAGGCGGTAATCGCCGCATCCTTCTGGCGCAGCGAGCCTGCCGCGGCGTTACGCGGGTTCGCGAAGGGGTTCTTACCTGCGGCAATCATGGACTCGTTGAGCTTCTCAAAATCAGCGGAAGAGATGAACACCTCGCCGCGGATTTCAATCTCCTCGGGGTGGTTCTTGCCGCTCAACTGCTGCGGGATGCTCGCGATGGTGCGCACGTTGTGGGTGACGTCTTCGCCGGTGGTGCCGTCGCCGCGGGTTGCCGCACGCACGAGGGTGCCGTTGCGGTAGAGCAGGTTCACCGCCAGGCCGTCGATCTTCAGCTCGGTCAGCCACTGCGGTGCGCTACCGGTGAGGTTCCGGGCGCTCTCCTCGGTCTTGGTCAGCCAGGCGCGCAGCTCTTCGAAGGAGAAGACGTCCTCGAGGGAGTACATGCGCTGCAGGTGGGTGACGGGTGCGAAGGCCTCGATGGCTTCGCCGCCGACTTCCTGGGTGGGCGAGTCGTTGGCGATCAGGTGCGGGTGCTCCGCCTCAATGATTTCGAGGCGGCGGTAGAGCTTATCGTACTCGGCGTCAGAGAGGAAGGGCGCGTCCTCGTTGTAGTAGGCGCGGCGGGCGGCACGAATCTTATCGGTCAGTTCCGCGTACTCAGCACGCAGGGCCTCGGTAATCTCCACGGTGTTTTCTGCGGTGTTTTCCACGGAGTTTTCTGCGGGGCTCTCTGCTCGAGTCTCGGCGGTGGCAGTCTGCTGGGTGGTGTTGTTCTCAGTCACCCGTCCAGTCTAGCGTTTTTGCTCCGCCTCTCCCCTATCGCTCGTCATATTGGCAGGTTCCTCGCGCGCGAACACTGGCGCAAAAACACCGTAGCCACTTCCCGAATCGCGCTTCCTTAGTTTCTGTGTGCAGATACAGTTCACCCCCACCTCCTGAAGGCACTCGCACGAGTACCCGAAGAGAGCGGGGGGTGAATCATAAGGTATGAAGTTTAGGCCTCGACAGCGTCAGCAACAATCACCGTAATGTTGTCGCGGCCGCCGGAGCGCAGCGCCTCGTGCTGGAGCACGTCAGCGGCGTCCTGCGGGTGGCGAATCGAGGTGAGTACGCGCGCCATGTATTCGTGCGAAAGCTCACCGGAAAGGCCATCGGAGCAGAGCATCAGGCGGTCACCGGCGCGGGCGGGCAGAACCCAGAAGTCCGGTTCCCAGTAGTTGCCGGTACCCAGCGCACGGGTAATCACGTTGCGGCGCGGGTGGGTCAGCGCCTCCAGGGCGGTAATCTGACCCTCGTCAACCAGGTACTGCACCTCGGAGTGGTCGCTCGTGACCTGCTCCAGCGAGGCGGAACCCTCAGAGCCGGGCAGCTTCTCCATGGCGGAGTGGTGAATACCGTCGTCCTCACGTAGCAGACGGTAGGTTCGGGAGTCACCCACGTTGAAAATAACCCACAGGTTACGGTCACCGATGTTGGTCAGCCAGGCGCCAGTGACGGTCGTGCCTCCAGCGCGGGAAAGTGCCTGCTTAATTTCTTCGTTGGTTTCGCCGAGAATATCGTGCAGGCGGTTCAGGGTGCCCACGATTTCGTTGTTGAGGACGGTGTTTGCGCGGCGACGGCGCTTGGCGGGGTCGGATTCGTCAATGGCGGCGAGGCGTTCAGCGTAGGCCTGCTGCTCCTCTTCGCTACGGCCACCGGGCATGGTGAAGAAGGGCGAGTAGGCAAGCTGACGCACGCACAGACGCGATGCTACTTCGCCGGCTTCGTGGCCTCCCATGCCGTCCGCGACCACGCAAAGGGAACCGGCGACGACCATCGAATCTTCGTTATTTTCTCGATGTGCGCCGCGGTGCGTTGCACCACCGGTACGTAGTTTCAGTTCAGTCATGAGAGGTCTATCTCCATTGTGTAGTTCGCGCGACGAGTCACCGCCACGGGGTCTACGTTACCAAAGCTTCTAACGTTTCGCGTCCCTTGAGAGGTGAGAGTATAGCGATTTCCCACCTGTCGGAGCGTGTTTGCTGTCTCATTATCGGTCAGCACGGTACCCGGTTCAGCGAGGGAGACCAGGCGCGCAGCCAGGTTCACGCTGGAGCCGTACACGTCGCCGCGGTTAGCCAGAACCTCGCCCCAAATGAAGGCGACGCGGGCTTCCGGTAGCTGCGGGTCGGCGCCGATCTTTTCGGAGAGCTGCAGGCTAATTTCTGCGATAGTGTCCGGGGTTTCGGTGAGGAAGAAGACTTCGTCACCGAGAGTCTTAATAATGCGACCGCCCAGGGGCGCAATAACGTCCAGGCAACTCTGCTCAAAGTGGTTGATGAGCTGAGAAAGAGCCGCCGCGTCTAGGTTACGTACCAGGGAGGTGTACGAGACCAGATCCACGAATCCTACACCACGCACCAAGGGCAGGCGGGAGAGGCCGGAGGTGGTCACGTTGTTTTCGCGCAATCCCAGGCGCAGGATTCCGGCGTACATCTGACGGCGGTATGCGTACAGCGCCAGACGCTCGAGAACCTCAAGGTAGCGTGGGAAGTCTTTAAGAAGCTTGCGGCGGGCATCATTATCGCTGAGGTTTTCGGTGACCATGATGTTGTGCACGAGCGCCTCAATCTGCCAGGCGACGGTACGGTCGGTCAGTTGACCTTCAGCGCGCACGAGGGATGCCACATATTCCATGCGAATGTCGCCGTCTGCGTCCAACTTCTGCAGGTCGGCGAGCATCTGCACGTCTGTTTCAGTGAAGTAGGGCGAGTGGTTGGCAATTGTCGGGAAGCCTATATTGTGCCAGATACGCTGGGCGGTTTCGAGGGGAAGTCCGGCGCATTCTGCGGCTTCTACGGGGGTGTAGCGGCGCCCCTGTCCCAGGAGCGACTTTTCGAGGGCTCGGATTCCCGCCTTGGATTCCTCGTCGCGGTAGATATTGTTCTGGGCGAGGTTCTGCAGAATTTTGAGGTTCAGCATTTGGGTTTCGGGGCCCATGGTGGCGCCGGTACCCTGCGGAGAGTGCGCAGGTTCATGGTGGTCTGCCGTGCTCATTGCCGCTGCCGCTCCTTTCATATCTGCCGGATCATCTGTTCTGTCGTGCGGATGCGCTGGCGTGTGCCGTGCGTCGATTGTGCACTGCTTCACTGTATAGCGCCTTGTTAATATACCCCTCCGCTGTGGTGTTTGGGTCACAAAAGCGCCCGCACCCTAGGATAGTTTAGTGGAGTAATTCACATTTAAGAATACTCTAATCCGCATTTTTTCGGCAGATTTGGCGGCTGATTTAGGCTCTGAGCCAACCCGACAGATCCCGCCCGAGTCAGCGGCGGGGGCGAAGAAGCTCTAAATATATCGAGAGCGTAGGGCGTAGTAGTCGCGTCGGGCGGCTTTAATTTCTTTTTCAAAACGCTTCGGGTCGGGCACGTAAGTCAGGCGGTGATGCACGCCGCGGCAGACTACGTACACCGAACCGTAGCCTAGCCAGGCTCCCGGGCCGCGCTGTTTTGCCCAGCGCTCCCCCATGGAATCCAGGTAGAGGGATTCATCTCCGGTTCGGGTCATCACACCGCGGCGAACCACGAGCCGGTGGGTGGTCAGCAGGTAGTAGGTGGTTGCCCAACGCCAGGCGGTGCGCACGGCACCGAGCAGGGTACCTACCGCACAGATTGTGCCGAGAGTCCACAGAATCGGTGAGGACCGTGCCGTGGAGGCGAAGGTTGACGCGGCGATTGCAACCAGCAGGTAGGCAAGCGTGGGCAGCAGGGCACCGTAGTGCTGTCGGGTCGCAATGATGACATGCTCACCGGGGTTGAGTTTTCCGCGCAAACGCATGGTGTTCCTTAGCTGTGCTGGTTGTTGTATTCCGGCTAGAGGCGCCGGTTGAGGTGGTGCGGGTTCGTTGAGTGTAGCCGTGCCGGGCTGAAATTTTAGGGGCTGCTTCTAGTGTGCCTGCTGAAAATCTCCGTAGCTACCGTTGGCGGGGCGAAGGTGCTCAATATCGCCCACCGCGTAGGGCTCCAGGGTTCCGTCCTCGCGGCGGATGAGGATGCGCCCCTGCGCGTCGAGGTCTTCAGCAACGCCTTCTACGGTGCTTTCGTCGGGCAGGCTCAGGCGCACGCTGGCTCCGAGGGTTGCGGTGGCAGCGCGCGCCTGGTCAAGCAGGCTGAGGCTCTCCGGGTTGAGCGGGTCGGGGCGTTCCGGGTCGCCGCCGGCGCGCACGAAGGCGCGGTAGCGGCGAGCGAAGATGCTCAGCAGTCGGGTGAGGACCTCGGAGGAGTCAACCGCGGCACCTGTGCATAGACTCAGGCTGGTGGCGGTGGGTACGGGCAGCTGTTCGGCGGACATATTCGTGTTCTGACCGATGCCCACAATAATGCTGCGCTGCCCCTCGGTGGAGCCGCTTTCGGGAACGAGCTGGGCGAGGATTCCGCAGCCTTTGGCACCCTGTGCGATGACGTCGTTGGGCCATTTGAGGGCGGCGTCCACGCCGTAGCTGCGCCAAATATCGACCACGCTGAGCCCGGCGATGAGGGTCAGCCAGTGGTAGCTGCCGTCGGGTAGCTCTCGGGCGAGCGGGTCTGCGGAGGCGTGCGGGCGCACCACAATGCTTGCGGCTAGGCAGGCTCCGGGAGGGGCGGTCCAGGCTCGGGCGAGGCGGCCGCGTCCGGCGCTTTGGTAGAGGCTGGCGTAGACGGAGAGCTCACCGAGCTGTTCACGTTCGGGGTCGGTGCCGTCCATGAGTAGTTCGCGGGCGCGGGTGGTGGTGGAGTCGACTTCATCGTAAAGGTTTACGCTGGAGTACCCGGTTTCCATTGCGATGGTGCGGATGCGCGGCGCATCCAAAACCGAATGATCGCTCTCGATGTGCATGTTCTTCTCCATAGCCTGCACCTTTCTACTCTGTTCGAAACTACTCTGCAGTATGCCGACCCGTCACCGAAACCTGCCAGCTTCTACCGAGTCGCACTGGTTTCTCACCATACCAATTTCTTGCCGCCGGTGATGCCCGCCCGGCGCCCGAGACGGTACATTAGACAGTGAGGGTGCATCAAGCACCGACCGGCTGCGGAGGTTCCTCCGCCCTGCTCGAAAGAAGACCGCTATGGCTTATTACGCAATTACTTACGTTTACGCTGCTCCCGAGGAGCAGGCGAAGTACCGTCCGGCTCACCGCGAGTACCTTGGTTCGCAGATTGAGGCGGGCAACCTGATTGTTTCCGGTCCTCTGCTGGACGGTGAGACTCCCGCCGGCGCTCTGCTGATCGCAAAGGTCGACTCCGTTGAGGCCGCTGAGAAGCTGGTTGCTGGCGACCCCATGAACATTGGTGGCGCGGTTCTGTCTCACACCGTGACCGAATGGAACCCGGTCCTGGGCACCATCTAAATTTTGCAAAGCTAGAGTAGCTTGAACCCCCTTTTCGCCGACAAGGATTGCCGGCGCGAGAGGGGGTTTTCTGCATCGTGTCTCTGCGCTCTAGATGCCTCTTCAGCGCTCTTCGCGCATCATTGCGGGCGGTGCGTGCATAAAAGTGTATCTAGTGTTGATATTCTGGCTTCTCATCTGGCATATGTGGGCTAGTTCGCACTATAGTTGAAAGATATGCACGTTGTTCAAGAGTGCTCTTCGGGCACCTGAGCACCCTATCACCGCAACCACTGGCTCCCGACGATCGGGTGGAGCAGGAACGAGGAATAATGTCCGAGAACCTCCAGCAGGATTTTGACTTGAGCACCACCGCCGGTAAGCTCGCTGATTTTTATGCACGTCGAGAGCGCAGCTTCGCGCCCAGCGGTGAGGCAGCTATTGAGAAGCAGCACGCACGCGGCAAGAACACCGCCCGCGAGCGCATCGACATGCTTCTGGACGAGGGTTCTTTCGTAGAGTTTGACGCCCTCGCCCGCCACCGCACCACCGCATTCGGCATGGAGGCGAAGAAGCCTCTGGGTGACGGTTTGGTCTCCGGTTACGGCACCGTGGACGGTCGCCTGGTTGCCGTGTATTCGCAGGACTTCACCGTTTACGGTGGTTCTCTCTCGCAGGTGAACGGCGAGAAGATTGTGAAGGTGCAGAAGTTCGCTCTGAAGAACGGCTGCCCGGTTATCGGCATTAACGATGGTGGTGGCGCCCGTATTCAGGAGGGCGTGGCTTCCCTGGCGATGTTTGCCGATATTTTCCGCATGAACGTGCGCGCCTCCGGTGTGGTTCCGCAGATTTCGGTCATTATGGGCCCCTGCGCTGGCGGTGCCGCGTACTCCCCCGCTCTGACTGACTACATCATCATGGTGGATAAGACCTCGCACATGTTCATTACCGGCCCGGACGTCATTAAGACCGTGACCGGTGAGGATGTGGACATGGAGACCCTCGGTGGTGCGCGTCAGCACAACTCGGTGACCGGTACCAGCACCTACCTGGCTGAGGACGAGGAAGACGCTTTCGACTTTGTGCGTGAGCTCCTCGAGTTCCTGCCCTCGAATAACCTTGCAGAGTCCCTGCCCCTGGAGCATGACCAGGAGGCGCAGGTGTGCGTGGACGATTTGGATTTGGATACTCTCATCCCGGATTCTGCGAACCAGCCTTACGATATGCGTGCGGTCATTGAGTCCGTGGTCGATGACGGCCATTTCCTGGAGATGCAGGCGCTGTACGCTCCGAACGTGATGATTGGTTACGCCCGCGTTGAGGGCCGCACGGTCGGCATTGTGGCGAACCAGCCGATGCAGTTCGCCGGCTGCCTGGACATTTCTGCATCCGAGAAGGCTGCCCGCTTCGTGCGCCATTGCGATGCGTTCAACATTCCGATTCTGACTTTTGTGGATGTTCCCGGCTTCCTACCCGGCACCGATCAGGAGTTCAACGGCATTATTCGCCGCGGCGCTAAGCTGCTCTACGCTTACGCGGAGGCGACCGTTCCGCTGGTTACCGTCATTACCCGTAAGGCGTACGGCGGCGCGTACATTGTGATGGGCTCGAAGAAGCTGGGTGCCGATATTAACCTGGCGTGGCCCACCGCTCAGATTGGCGTGATGGGCGCTCAGGGTGCGGTGAATATTCTGTACCGTCGTGAGCTGGCTGCTCTGGCGGCTGAGGGTGGCGATGTTGAGGCTCGCCGCGCTGAGCTGATCACCAAGTATGAGGAAGAGTTGCTGAACCCGTACCAGGCTGCTGAGCTGGGTTACATTGACGAGGTTATTGCCCCGAGCGAGACTCGCGTGCGCATTATTTCATCGCTGCGTGCCCTGCACGATAAGCGTGCGTCTACCCCGGCAAAGAAGCACGGCAACATCCCGCTGTAGGCTTCCGTTGTGCCCGCACCGTCTGTGGCGCGGGCCTTCGCACGATTTAGGTTTTCTAAGGAGGCGTGCCTTTGGCAGGCTACAACCCGCTGAGTTATTTCTCATTCGGTAAAAAGAAGGATAGTTCGGAGGCTGCTGAGAGCCCCGAGCAGCTTGAGCGTAGCTCCGCACATTCTTCTGCGCACGCAGATACCGCATCCAGCGCCCCGCCGAAGGATTCTGCTCAGCCTTCGGTAGATGCTGACGCTGAGCAGGAGCCTCTACTGAAGGTGGTTAAGGGCTCCCCCACTCCGGAGGAGATTGCCGCCCTCACCGCTGTGGTTGCGATGATGCAGGCGAGCGCCGCAAAGCAGGAGCAGAACTTGCTGGTGGGTGCCGCTTCGCGCATCCTGAACCGCGGTCAGCGCCTGGGTGTTTCGTTGCGTCCCGGCCCCGGTTCGTGGAGGCGCGCTCGCCCCATGTAATGCGGGCTGCTAACTATGCTTCTTATATTCCCGTCACGCCAGCCGGTGTGACGGGAATATATTGTTTTGCCTCAAATTCAAGATTTATATTGCGTTATTGTACATCTAATGCGCTGGTTCTTGCGGTTTTGTCATATTAGAAACGATAAAGCGATGATGATACGCCCTGATGCTACGATGTATATACCATCACAATAGTGTTAGTAAATTGGCAGGGACCATGGCAAAGATGCTGAATAAAAACCATAGGCCCCCACCGGATGTCTATATCACGCTTCTGTTGCCGACGCTACGGCGCTTGTCGAAGACTGTGCCCCGCACCGCCGCCTATGTTAGCGAGCAGTTGCGGCAGCAGACTAAGGCATTGGGGTCGAAGAAGAACCTACCGGCTCTTGAATCCACCGATTTTGCGGTGGCTGTGCGTACCACCTTGAAAATCTTGGTGGCACTTCGTTATGCCCAGCTTATGCCTCGTTTGACCCCGTGGGAGAAGAGGAAGTACCTGCTCACTCCCCTGGGCGCCGAGCTGACCTGCACCCCGCATCTGCACGGTTCGGTGCCGCCGCGTGTGGTGAAGCAGGTGCAGGCGTTGTGCTCTCAGAGTTTGACGGCAAAAAGCGTGAAGAAGCTGAAGAAGCAGGCGAACGCGCTACTGGAGAATGCGCAGGAGGAGCATCGCCTCATTTTTGGCACTCCTGATACCGGCGTCCTTCATGCTCTGCCGCATTTCTCAGGCGCTGATCATGCTGATGCCGCCACCGCTGCTTATGAGGCAACCGGCGCGGCGCATCTTGCGCATGCTTTGAATTCTGCGGAGGCTGCGGGGTCCTGGCCCGCCGGTCAGTCACCTCTGGATATTATTTTGCGTGCCAGCGATTCGCCGGTGATTCACGCTCAGGCTGAGTTCGCGGAGCATTTTACGCAGGATTTGATTCAGCATATTCACGCGGTGACGCCAGAATATTTTGAGCAGATTGTTGCCGATATTTTTACGGCTCTTGGTTTTAACACCGAGGTAACCGGCGGTGCTGATGATAAGGGTGTTGACGTTATTGCCCGCTATTCTGATGGCCTGGATTTCGCGCCGATTTATATTCAGGTGAAGCATTATTGCGGAACTATGAAGGTCACCCCCAACGAGATTCAGAAGCTTGCCGGTGCAGTGCTTCTGCACGGCGGCCTGCAGGGTGTTTTGGTGACCTGCGGTGCTTTTGCGCATCCGGTTCCCGAGTATTTGCAGGGTTTGCCCGGCGCTCGCAATATTGCGCTGGTTGATCGACACCAGTTGGTGGAGCTGATGATTCGTCACCGTGTGGGTGTTCTTGATGGTGAGGGCGAGTGCGGTTACCGCATTGACGAGGAGTATTTTGCCCGCGGCTTGGAGTAGCCGGGGTGTTTCTGGGGCGAGTTATTTCTCTCCGAATATCTCTGGCCTTCATGCATTTCCCACGTCATTTCACTTAATGTATTTTCACTTTTCCTTGAGGATATTTTTCATATATCGGTTGGTTTTAGAAAACTAGGTTATTTCCTGAACCAGCCGATACAATGGGAGGGTAATGCGTTATATATACTCGCATTATTTCACGAAGTGTATATACCCGTGACGGTATCAGCACTTCACCATAATTTATAGCGTTCTTTCTGAAGTGTTCGTCATAGAAGACGGTACGTGAGCGGAACGTGCTGAGAAATCTACCGTTCCTACTTCTCTTCACGTACTTCTCTTCACAAGGGGTTACCAAAGTGGGTTACCAAAGTGTCGACCCAAAAATAAAGATGGTGTCGCCCAGTATTGTGTGAATATTTTCCCGCTCGAATGACTGCACTTTATGAAGAACGCCTGCACGATAAATAACACTAGATAAGGAGCCCGGCGTGGCTTTTGTGAATAAAACAATGCTCCATATCGATCATTCCGAATTGCACTCTTTGCAGCAGGAAACCTCGTGGGAGGCTCTACCCGAGGAAGCACGCACTCTCAGCATTGCGGCGGCTTTCTCTCTGCTCCGCCATTTTGAGCGCGCGCAGGATCGTGGCGAGAAGGTTTTCTTCCCCGATATGTACACCCCGGTTGGCGTGGACCTGGGTTTCAACATGACTCAGCGTTTCATTGCGGTCGGTGACAATGTCCTCTTCCGTGAGGCACTCAATAAGCTGATTGCGGCGCTGGTCAATGCTGATTATCTTGAGGTGTCCCTCAGCCAGTTGCATCCGGGCAACCTGCACTACACCCTCAGCGAGGCTGGCCGTGAGCTTTTGGGTACCCCGAAGGAACAGCAGGCGCAGGTTCTTCTGCCGGTTCTGCCTCTGCAGAGCGGCGTGTACCTGCACTATCTGAAGCAGTTCTACCCGGTTCTGCTCTCGCACATTACGGTGCGTGAGCTTCTGCCCATTGTCCTGAGCGTTACCCCGTCCTACCCTGCGGCGGCGCCCGTGAAGATTCGCGAGCTGGTGCTGCGTGAGTGCGGTTTCGTGCAGGGTTGGTACGGTCTGTCGTATCTGGAGCAGCGCATCGTGGAGCCGGTGATTGCTCAGGCGTTGAGCCTGCTGACCCGTGAGGGCTACCTGCGCACCAAGACCATTCACGAGCACACGGATTCGCCGCTGACGCTGTACTCGCTGTCCCCGTCTGCGAAGGAGCTGGTGGCACGCCACGAGGAGACTGGCGTGCCCGCAAGCGAGCTGAGCTCCGTGCTGGCGCTGGTTAAGGATGAGGGCACCTCGATTACCGCTGAGGATATTGCCGCAACCGATGCTCTGCTGACCCATATGGGCGTTCTTCTGCTCGATACTCTCAACGACCACGGCGCCGATGTGGAGCTGAGCCTTCCGAGCCTGGAGCAGGTCTTTGACCGCGACGAGCGCATCCAGCAGGCGTCCTCGAACCCCTATTTTGTGCAGATTGACGCGCAGGATTACCTCTACGATGTGCTGATCGCCCACCACTACCTGTCCGAGCGTGAGACCGTCTACTCGTTGGGTCCTGCTTTCGCGCCGGCTATGGCGCAGATGGTTGAGCCGAGCGTTCAGAAGCTGGTGGCTTCGGCTCTGCTGGATCCTGCAGCGGTGGATGCTCTGCCGTACCCGCATCAGTTGCTGTACCCGATTCTGAAGCTCGTGGAGGAGAACCCGCGTATCTCCTACTACGACATTTACGATGAGTTGAAGCTCGCCCTGGATATCCCGTACCTGCAGGGTGAGATTGCTCCGCACCGTTATAAGCTGACCCCGCGTCTGCGTAACCGCTATTCGGTGGCGATGCACGTGCTCAAGGGCGAACGCTACCTGAACGCTCTGCGTGAGGGTACCGGTCGTACTTCCCGCAAGAACCCGGAGCGTTACGAGCTGAGCGAGGCGGGTAAGGAGCTGCTCAAGCGATTCCCGGAGGGTGCTCCGGAGGCGGTGACCGCCCGCATGGCGCCGCTACCGCCGCAGTCGCTCAAGCACAAGCTGCCTCAGGATATTGCGGCTGAGCTGCAGGCTCGTGAGGAGGCTCTTCAGGCTGCTAAGGAGGCACGCGCGGCGGAGCGTCAGGCTCGCCTGGCGGCTCGTGAGGGTGCTTCGCGTGAGCCGCTGGCTCCGGTGCCGGGTGCTTCTCCGGCGTTGTTGGCGCGTCCGGCTGGTTCGCCGGTAGCGGCTCCTACCCAGGCGACTACTGCCCAGGCACCCGCTGAGGTTCCGGCGGCACCGGTCGCTGAGGCTACCGCCCAGCCTGCTGTGTCCACTCCTGCTGTTTCTGCGCCCGTTGTGGCTCCTGCCCAGCCGGTTGTTTCCACTCCGGCTGTTTCTGCTGCTGAGCCCTCGACTGCTCTGCAGGTGGCTGCCACTCAGGTGCGTGAGGCTCTGAAGCGTTACCGTCAGGTCTTCCGCCGTGAGGCTCTGGCTCCGGCGCTGGCGCAGGTGTCTGAGGAGCGTTTCCGCCGTATTGGTTTCGATCTGTTCCTGATGCGCGGCTACACCGTGGAGCCGCTGGAGGCTCGGGGTGTGGACGGCGTGGCGACCCCCGCCACCGGTGAAAAAGAGCGAGCGTTCTACGTTCGTACTCTGCGCCCGGCATCTAACGGCGTGCTGTCCGCGAGCGTTCGGCCTCAGGACATTACCGCGTTCTTCCTGGCAATTCACGCCCGCGGCGGTCAGCTCGGCACCTTCATCACGAACGCCACATTCAGCGATGAGGCGTACGACGAGTTCATCCGCTGCTCGACCAAGTACCCGAACATTCTGGTGGATCTGGTATCCGGCGATGAGCTGCAGGACCGCCTCATTGCGCACCGCCTCGGCGTGGTCCAGAGCGCGAACGGTCTGCTCGGGCTCAACGGTGAATACTTCACCGGCTAAGTCGCCAGCTAGCAGCTTGTAACCCATCTGGGTGACGCCCCGGTCTTCCTCTCCTGCACGTTCAGGAGAAGAAAGCCGGGGCGTTTTCGCGCATCCTCCCCGGTGAGTTGTCCACAGGTGGGCCCTTTTCTTGGCGTTCGGTGCCGCTCAGCACGTAATATTGCCGGTTTAAGCGACCCATATCACCGAAAATCGTGGTTGAAGGCACACCCCTGAGTTAGGATATGAACATGAGCACTTACCAGGAACTTCCCAGCATCTACCGATTGAAGCGCTCGCTGACCGACGTCGATCAGATTGCTAACGAATATTTTGAAAAGGTCCTCGACCTGAACCCCGTCCAGGCGACCGAGCTTGGCCGTAAGGGCGTAGAGACTCTGTACCCCGACTACTCGCCCGCCGGTGAGAAGGCTTTTGCGCGCCTTACGAAGAAGACTTTGAAGAAGGTCGATAACGTCCTGCCTATTGATGACGTTGACCTGGTCACCCTGGATGCTCTGCAGGAGCGCCTGAGCCTGTACCGCAAGCAGCACAAGGCTGGCTTTGGTGGCTGGCAGCTGAACAATATTGCCTCCGTCCCGCAGGAGGTGCGCTCGGTCTTTGACCTGATGAAGCGCAACACCCAGCAGGATTGGGAGCACATTATTGGTCGTATGCACCGCGTGACCGAGGCGCTGGAGGGCTACATCCAGACCCTTGAGGCGGCTCGTGAAGAGGGCAAGGTCGCCCCGCGCCGCCAGGTGGATATTGTCATTGAGCAGACCGCCGCGTACTACGCTCCCAGTGGTTTCTTTGACGAGCTGGCCGCTGAGGTCGCCGAGGCTGTCCCCGCGCTGAAGGACGAGGCTGCCGCAGGTGCCGAAGCTGCTAAGGAAGGCTACCGCCGCCTCAACAGCTACCTTGTGGAGACGCTACAGCCGATCGCTCCCTCCCGCGACGCTGTGGGCCGTAAGGCGTACAGCCTGCACTCCCGTTCGTTCCTGGGTACCACCATTGACCTGGACGAAACCTACGCCTGGGGCGTGAAGGAACTGGAGAGCATTATCGCTCGTCAGCGTGAGGTTGCCGAGGAGATTGAGCCGGGCGCAAGCATTGAGCGTGCGAAGCAGCTACTCGATGAAGATCCGGCACGTCAGCTGCACGGCACCGATGAGCTGAAGGCATGGATGCAGAAGCTCGCCGACGCCGCGGTGGAGAACCTGGCGGATACTCACTTTGAAATTGGCGGCCCCATGCGCCGCATTGAGTGTTGCATTGCGCCCACGAACGAGGGCGGTATTTACTACACCGGCCCCTCCCCCGATTTTTCGCGTCCGGGCCGCATGTGGTGGTCGGTTCCCGAGGGTGAGGACACGTTCACTACCTGGCGTGAAACCTCCACCGTGTACCACGAGGGCGTTCCGGGTCACCACCTGCAGATTGCTATTGCTACGGCTCTGCAGGGCACCATGAACTCCTGGCGCACGAACATGCTGTGGGTGTCCGGTCACGGTGAGGGCTGGGCGCTGTACGCCGAGCGCCTCATGGAGGAACTGGGCTACCTGAAGGATCCGGGTGACCGCATGGGCATGCTGAACGCTCAGCGTATGCGCGCCGCCCGCGTGGTCTTCGATATTGGTGTTCACTGCGAGATGCCGATTCCCGCTGAGTGGGCTGAGCAGCTGGGCGTTGAGCCGGGCACCATCTGGACTTCTGAGCTGGGTTACGAGTTCTTGAAGCTGAACCTGGACGAGTCCGAGGGCCACCTGCGTTTCGAGTTCCTGCGTTACCTGGGTTGGCCGGGTCAGGCGCCGAGCTACAAGATTGGCGAGCGCCTGTGGCTGGAGCTGCGCGATCAGGCTCTGCGCCGCGGCGATGACATGCGTGCGTTCCACACTCGTGCGCTTCTGCTCGGTTCGGTGGGTCTGGACACTCTGCGCCGCGCCCTGACCGATGAGATGATGCTTCCTCTGGATACTGAGGATGACGATGACGAGGACGACGAGTAGCCTCTAGACGAGTACCCTCTGGACTAGAGCCTCCGCATAGGAACTCTATAGATGAAGCCCCCGCTTCAGCTTTGCGGCTGAGGCGGGGGCTTCGCTGTATTTTCGTGTCTTCTGAGGTCTATGTCCTCTGAGGTCTATGTCTTCTGGGGGCTATCCGAAGTTTGCGGTGCCGGGGTCGGTGGTGCCGAATCCCATGCCGGAAGAGTCGTTCAGATCCACCAGGTGCGGGGCAAAGCGGCACCAATAGTCGGTGAGCGCGCCGTTCGATTCGCGGATGCCCACGCCTACGGTGCGTCCATCGACCACCCACACGCCGAGAATGGGGTGGCTGACCGGATTGATAATGCCTTCGTAGCGCGGTGCCGGGATGTACTCCTGGTAGATGAATTCGCTTTCGGGGGCGTTGGCGAAGAAGTCGTCGTCTTCGGGCTTGATGAAGACGTCGTAGTCGGGGGCGTAGATTTCTACGCCGTCGCCTTCGCGTCCGAAGATGGGCTTGCGAACCCAGTTGCGCATGCCGCCGCGGTGGCCCGCGTAGGTGGGTACGAGGTTCGGGTGGCCGGGGTACTTATCCCAGAGCGCGGCGAGCAGCAGCTTATTGGAGAGGAACATCTTCCACGCAGGCTCAATCCAGCGGTCCATGGCGCCGTGGTAGGCGAAGAGGAGCTTGTCGTAGCCTGCTTCGCTGTCGGTGACCAGGTCTTCCCAGGGGTAGAGCTTGAAGAGGTTGGTGATGCGCCGTCCCTGTGCGTCTTCCCAACTCTTGGTGTCTTCGTTGAAGATGACTTCGTCGATGGGAATCATGTGGGTTTTGATGCCCGCCTGCTGTGCCGAGTAGGCGATGAGCCAGAGGTTGTTGTAGTCCTCGTTAGTCTCGTCAATCTCGGGGGGCACGTGCGCCAGGTGCAGTACGGGCTGCACGCCCGCGGTGATTTCGGGGGCGAAGATGTGGCGCCAACGGTTGGTGAAAGCTTCGCCGATTTCACCCCAGTGGGCGTAGCCGCGGGTGTCGAGGCGCTGGTCTTTCGCCCAGGTTTTCTGGCTGACTGCCGCCTCCACGATGCCGGTGGGGGTGTCTGCATTGTATTCGAGCAGCTTCATCGGGTCGCCCGGCACACCGGAGTAGGTGAAGTCGAAGCGGCCGTAGAAGTCGGCGTCGCGGCGGTTCCAGGATTCTACGGCGAGGTTGAACGCTGCCTGGGGCAGGCCGAGGGTGCCAAACGCGCCGGAGGCAATGTACTCGACGGTTTCCAGGCACATGCGGTGCATTTCTTCTGCCTGGGCGCGCACAGAGTCCATTTCTTGCGGGCTGAAAATGTATGCGGCGTATTCGTTCCAGTAGTGGTCGGTGTCGTGGGGGCCGTCCACGCTGTAGGTGAGGCCTTCCTCAATGATGACGTTCTCCCAGTCGGGTCGGCCGACGGGAAATTCTTCGCGGCGCATGAGGGGCTAGGCTCCTTCGAAGTAGTGAATGGAAAGCGGTGTTGTTACGTCACCGCGGGTTTGGTTGTTCTAGTGAGGAAAATGCGGGCGGGACCGTTCAGTCCCTGCCCGCATTCAGTGTGATGGCTTATGGCTTAGCCGCCGGAGGTACCGCCGCCGGACTTCGAGCCGCCACCGAAACCGCCCTTGCTGCCGGACTTCGAGGAAGAGCCAGACTTGGACGAAGAACCGGACTTTGAGGACGAACCCGACTTGGAGGACGAACCGGACTTGGAGGTGTTCGACTTGCTGTAAGAGCCGGTGCTACCGCTATTGCTGGTGCCCTGCTTACCGCTGGAGACCGAGCCGGTGGTCTTATTACGCACCGAGGAGGTCTTACCGGAGTTGCTGGTGCCGGTCACCTTGCCCGAGGAGACGGTGGAGGACTTCTTCGCACTACGGTAGGAGTCTTCGAAACTACCGCCCTTGGAGGACACGCCGCTGTAGACGGTGCCGTTGCTGGGGCGGGTGGTGCTGCCTCCGGAGAGCTTAGTACCCACACCCGGAACCGTGGGGGTGCCGGTGGAGTTTGCGGCACTCTGGCGACCTAGGTAGTACCAAAGGAACGCATTCGAATTATTGTGAGTGGTGGTCGAACCAGAAGTGCCCGAAGACCCAGAAGATCCGGAGGAACTAGAGGAACCCGACGAGTTCGAGGAGCCCGAGGAATCGCTGCTGGATGAGTCGGTCGGCTCCTGAACGCTTGCCTTCTCACATTCGCTATCTTCCACGCGCAGGCCGGTCTTCGCGTCCTGGCAGACGCGGGCGTACTCTTCGCCCTGCGACAGGAACGCGTTCTCTTCCTGGTGCATGGAGTTGTAGGCGAAGATGCCACCGCCAACCAGCAGCACGCCAGCGCCCGCTACGGCAATCATCTTGGCGATGCCGGGGCGGGTCGCACCCAGGTTCAGGGTCTGCTGGGCAGAGGTCTGTGCGGCGCGGGTAGCAAAGTTGGCGACTGCTTCCATGCGGTTGCCGGGCTTCTTCGGGCCGTTGGGGGTGGTGGTTCCGCCGGGGTATTGGGGAGCAGAACTCATGCATCTCTCCTTGAAAGGTGGTGCGTGGCGTATTGCTCAACGCGTATATGAAGCTGAGTGGGTACAGCATCATCCGGCGACTTTCGCCGGACTATCGGTGTGATTCCAGCATATCAAGCTCTAGCTTTCGGCTTATTAGCTGACGGCAAAATCTCAGCAAGCTTCCCCGCATGTTGCGCAGTTGTTTCCTTTCTGTTTGCTTTTGCGGCGATTCCTAATTAACTATCAGCCGCTTTAACCGCCTATTGGGGAGGTGGCAGCTGGCGGCGGCGTTGCTGGTTGGACTGCGCTGCTGGCGGCATTGCTGGTTAGACTGCGGGATGTACAGCCGAAAGGTCCCTTCGGAAAGTCACGGTTCGTCACACATCCCCTACACTGCACCGGATTGAAACACTTCTTCACACAAACTCGCGCCCGAGTGCACAAAAGTTTTAGAGTATGCCACATGTCTACACCGCATGCATCATCTCGTTCACGTCTGCCCAAGTGGGCTACTTCTTTCGGCAACCAAATCATTGCCTCACTCATTCTGGGTATTGTTCTCGGCGCGCTCGCCCTCGCACTGGGCGGGGATGCGAAGAACAATCCCAACTGGCTCATGGTGACCTTAGATACCATCGGCTCCTCGTACGTTACCCTGCTGAAGGCGGCCGTTGTTCCGCTGATTTTCACCGCCGTGGTCGCTTCCATCTCGAACCTGTCGCAGGTGACTAATGCGGCGCGTCTGGCGGTTAACACGCTCATCTGGTTTGCGATTACCGCGTTCTTCGCGGTGCTTATTGGTATTGCGATGGGCCTCATTGTTCAGCCGGGCGTGGGCGCGCAGGTGCAGGGCAAGGCGTACACCGGCTCGACCGGTTCGTGGACCGCGTTCCTGACCGGCCTGATTCCGGTGAACTTCTTGGGTCTGGGCGTCAGCGCTAAGTCCGGTGATTCCGGCATCACCGCCTCGGCATCCTTCAACGTGCTACAGATCCTGGTCATTTCCGGCGCGGTCGGCATTGCCGCGCTGAAGGTCGGCGAGGCCGCTAAGCCCTTCATTGACGTGGTCAAGAGCGCTCTGGCGATTATTCAGAAGATTCTGTGGTGGATTATTCGCCTGGCACCGCTGGGTACCGTGGGTCTGATTGCTAAGGCGGTGTTCGCGTACGGTTGGGCGTCGATGGGTTCGCTGGTCGCGTTTGTCATCGCCCTCTACATTGGCCTGCTGCTGGTCTTCCTCGTGGTCTACCCGATTATTGTTCGCGCGAACGGTCTGTCGGTCCGCCAGTACTTCTCGGGTGTGTGGCCGGCGCTCCAGCTGGGCTTCGTGTCCCGCTCCTCAATGGGTTCGATGCCGATGACCCAGACCGTTGCCGAACGTAACCTGGGCGTTCCCCGCGCCTACGCATCCTTCGCCGTTCCGCTGGGTGCGACCACCAAGATGGACGGTTGCGCCTCGGTTTACCCGGCTCTTGCCGCGATCTTCGTGGCTCAGTTCTACGGTATTCAGCTGGACTTCACCCAGTACCTGCTGATTGTGATGGTGTCCGTACTTGGTTCGGCTGCGACTGCCGGTACGACCGGCGCTATCGTGATGCTGACCCTGACCCTGTCCACTCTGGGTCTGCCCCTGGACGGTGTGGGTCTGCTCCTGGCGATTGACCCGATCGTTGACATGGGTCGTACCGCTCTGAACGTTGCCGGTCAGGCTCTGGTTCCCGCGATTGTGGCTCGCCGCGAGGGCATTTTGGATGAGGAGCTCTACAACGCTCCCCGTTCTGAGGGCGGCTTCGTGGCTCAGGAATTCTACGATGAGCGCATCGCCGGCGAGGCGCAGCGACTTCACGAAGTAGAGGACGCAGGCGCGGTACGCCGCTAATCTGACGAAGGCTCACGCACACGGCGCTAGGCGGTACCGCTTAGCGCCGTGTTGCTTCTCCGCCACCCATGCCCCCAGCATGAGCGCACAGCACGGGCAAAATACATTTGTCAAACGTCATAAAAGTGTCACTATTGATTCTTTTTTTCTTTAACGATTGAGAAGAGTTATGATTTTGAACGGCGTGTTCCATCTCCTACGTGGTTGAGGGGGATGGGACACGCTCTTTTCGTCCCCCCCCCCTTACTTTTCTACCCATTCCCCCAGCTTCTTGACACCCTTCAATCTGCACTCGAGGGTAAGGCTCACCCGCAAGGCTCTAAAATAGAACCTATGAGTACCACACCGATCCGTTTGATTCTTGCATCCGCATCCCCGGCACGCCGCAAGCTCCTGGAAGACTCCCGCATCGCGTTCACGGTGCGCGTCTCCTCCGTAGATGAGGACGCCGCGCTCGCTACCGCCAACGAACAGGCGCGAGCACAGGGACGTGCGGGACTCACCCCTGCTGAAACCGCATCCCTGCTGGCGCAGCTGAAAGCGCAGGCAGTTGCCGCTGAACTTGCTGCTGAAGGTGTGCGGGATGCGCTGGTTCTGGGCTGCGATTCGGTGTTCGAGTTTGACGGCGTTGCCTACGGTAAACCGCACACTGCCGAGGCGGCACGCGAGCGCATCAGTGCGATGAGCGGCAACTACGGCGTACTGCATACCGGTCACGCGCTCGTGGATTTACGCGGTATTGAGCCGGGCGCCGCACTGCCTGTTGCTTCCGACCTGCCTACCGTTTCCGAACTGCGCAGCGCCACCGTCCACTTTGATGAGCTCAGCCCCGAAGAAATCGAGGCGTACATTGCTACCGGTGAGCCGCTCTGGGTGGCGGGATCCTTCACCCTGGACGGTTACGGTTCGGCGTTTATTCGCGGTATTGAGGGTGAGTTCCACACGGTGGTGGGCCTGTCCATCCACGCACTACGCGATATGCTGCGCCGCCGCGAAGTAGCGGTGACCGAGTTGTGGCTACCGCCCGAGGAAGAGAATTAGAACCAACCCACAGTATAAATCTGTCTCAAAGCGCGCCCTGAAATACACATTGTTGAACACCAATCGATAAGATAGAACAGTATGATGCGCGTTATATTCGCCAATCCTGCCGATGTATCCTTGGAGCAGGAGATTAAAGGAGAGCTTTAAGTGACTCAGCACCAGGCAGAAGCCGCCAAGAAATTTACTGCAGTCCCCGGCCGCCACACCGGCCCGGTCAGCAAGATTCTTATCGCTAACCGCGGTGAAATTGCTGTCCGCGTGATTCGCGCAGCCCGCGATGAGGGTCTGCAGACCGTCGCCGTCTATGCTGACCCCGACCGCGACGCCCAGCACGTAAAGCTCGCCGATGAAGCCTACGCTCTCGGCGGTGCCACCGCGGCACAGTCCTACCTGGTGATGGACAAGCTCATTGAGATTGCCATCCGCTCCGGTGCTGACGCCGTGCACCCCGGCTACGGTTTCCTGTCTGAGAACGCGCAGTTCGCGCAGAAGTGCATTGACGCTGGCCTGACCTGGATTGGCCCCTCCCCCGAGTCCATTACCCAGCTGGGCGATAAGGTGGCGGCACGCCACATCGCGCAGAAGGTGGGCGCTCCCCTGGTGCCCGGCACCAAGGACCCGGTCAAGTCTGCCGATGAGGTTATTGCTTTCGCTGATGAGCACGGTCTGCCCATTGCGGTGAAGGCCGCATTTGGTGGCGGTGGCCGCGGCATTAAGGTGGCGCGCGACCGCGAGAGCATTGTTGAGATGTACGAGTCCGCCGTGCGCGAGGCAACCGCGGCGTTCGGTCGCGGTGAGTGCTTCATCGAGCGTTTCCTGGATTCGCCCCGCCACGTTGAGACCCAGTGCCTGGCGGATGCACACGGCAACGTTGTGGTGGTTTCCACCCGTGACTGCTCCCTGCAGCGTCGTAACCAGAAGCTCGTTGAGGAGGCGCCCGCACCCTACCTGAGCGATGAGCAGAACGAGCGCCTGTATGAGGCGTCCCGCGCGATTCTACGCGAGGCCGGCTACCAGGGCGCAGGCACCTGTGAGTTCCTGGTCGGCACCGACGGCACCATCTCCTTCCTTGAGGTCAACACTCGACTGCAGGTGGAGCATCCGGTTTCCGAGGAGATTTCGGGTATTGACCTGGTACGCGAGCAGTTCCGTATTGCCCGCGGCGAGAAGATTGAGGAGAAGGACCCGGTTCTGCGCGGTCACTCCTTCGAGTTCCGTATTAATGGTGAGGATGCGGGCCGTTCCTTTATGCCCGCCCCCGGCACTATCGAGAAGATGACCGTCCCCACCGGCCCCGGTGTTCGCTGGGATTCGGGCTTCGTGGCTGGCGACGTTATCGGCGGTAACTTCGACTCCATGCTGGCTAAGCTCATTGTTACCGGCGCAGATCGTAAGCAGGCTCTGCAGCGTGCCCGCCGTGCCCTGGCTGAGCTGACCATTGAGGGTATGCCCACCGTCATCCCGTTCCACCGCGTCGTGCTGGATGACTCCGCCTTCGCACCGGCTGAGGGCGGCGAGTTCAAGGTGCACACCCGCTGGATTGAGACCGAGTTCAACAACACCATCCCCATGTACTCCGGTGCACCCGGCAGCGTGGACTCCGATGAGGACGAGCGCACCACCGTGGTTGTTGAGGTCAACGGCAAGCGCATGGAGGTGTCCCTGCCCGATCTGGGCGGTGGCGCTAAGCCTGCCGCTAAGCCCGCATCCAAGACCCGCAAGTCCCGTTCGGCACGTAGCGCGGCGAAGGGTGGCGGCGACGAGCTGACCAGCCCCATGCAGGGCACCATCGTGAAGGTAGCGGCTTCTGACGGCGATACCGTCGCTGAGGGCGACCTTATTCTGGTGCTGGAGGCGATGAAGATGGAGCAGCCCATTACCGCGCACAAGGCGGGTAAGGTTTCGGGCCTGTCGGCTAAGGCCGGCGATACCGTCACCTCCGGTGCGGTGCTGGCGACCATTAAGTAACGCTCTATCTCGATACTGAGGTCTCGCGACTGCAAGCGCTATAGGCTATACGAATCCCCCGGAAGGGTATGAGGTAATGTCTCGTATCTTTCCGGGGGATTTTCCATGTCCGCTCTTGTCTGCTTCTGTGGGGTTTGAGCGGCCCCCTTATTGCGATTACGTCCAGATAGTGGCTGTATTTGTTGGGTCTTTTCTGAACAGAGTTATAATGTTGCACTTTAGAGGAGCCTTTCAGATTCCTACGCCCACCGCACCCACCCGGTGCGGTCACGGCACCCGATACGCGCCTACGGCACACCCGCCTCACGCGCTGACCGGTAACGGACGCCCCGGCTCCACCTGTACACACAGTTCACCATTTCGGGAGTTTTCCTTATGAGCACCTCTGCACCCGACACGAAAGTGTCTGCTGCATCGGTGAAGAATACGACTCCTCGCAGTCGAGTTATTCTCGCCTCGCTCGTTGGTACCACCATCGAGTTCTACGATTTCTACATTTACGCCACCGCAGCAGTGGCTGTGTTCCCCGTGCTGTTCTTCCCCTCGAAGGACGCAACCACCGAACTTCTGGCTTCCTTCGCGACCTTCGGCGTCGCCTTCATTGCCCGCCCCCTCGGTTCCGTAATCTTCGGTCACTTCGGCGACAAGATCGGTCGTAAAGCAACCCTCGTCGGTGCGCTACTGACCATGGGTCTGGCGACCTTCATCATCGGCCTGCTGCCCACCTACCACCAGATTGGCCTGTGGGCACCGACCATGCTGACCATTATGCGTTTCTGCCAGGGCCTGGGTCTGGGCGGCGAATGGTCCGGCGCGGCACTGCTTGCCAGCGAATACGCTGAGGAAGGTAAGCGTGCACGCGCCGCCATGTGGCCTCAGCTCGGCGCGCCCATCGGCTTTGTCTTCGCCAACGGCTTCATGTTGCTGCTGACCAGCTGGATTTCCTTCAACTCCGCAACCGACGGTAAGAACCTTGATCACCCCTTCCTCATCTGGGGTTGGCGTATTCCGTTCCTGCTGTCCATCGTGATGGTCGCCGTTGGCCTGTACGTTCGTTTCAAGCTAGAGGAGACCCCCGTCTTCGCCAAGGCTGCCGCTAACAACGAGAAGGTGAAGACCCCGCTCGTTGAGGCGTTCAAGGTCGCTTGGTGGCCCATGATTCAGGGCACCTTCATCATGGTGGCGTGCTACGTTCTGTTCTACCTGATGACCGCGTGGGTTCTCTCCTACGGTATCGGCAAGGCTGATAAGGGCGGCCTGGCGATCCCCTACCGCGAGTTCCTGATCATTCAGCTGATCTCCATTATCGGCTTCGCAATCTTCATCCCGATCTCGGGTTGGCTGGCTGACAAGTACGGCCGCCGCACCCAGCAGTTGTGGACCACCATCGCTATGGCGGTCTTCGGTCTGTCCTTCGGTCTGTTCATCTCCCCCTCCGTTGTTGGTACCGGCGCGAACGCAAACGCCGCAGTGGTTACCCTCTTCATCTTCATCGGTATGTGCCTGATGGGTCTGTCCTTCGGTTCCATGTCCGCATACCTGCCGGAGCTGTACCCCACCAACGTGCGTTACACCGCCAGCGGTATCGCCTACAACGTGGCGTCCATCCTCGGTGCGGCGCTGACCCCGTTTGTGGCTGTTTGGCTGAACACCTCCTACGGTGTGGGTGCCGTGGGCGGCTACCTGGCGTTCGCCTCGATCCTGAGCGTTGTCTTCATCCTGCTCACTCACGAGACCCGTGACGTGGACATGAACGCTGTCAGCACCACGAAGTAAAGCTTCGCAGGGGCTAACGCGTCTCTCTACGGCAAAGCGGTGGGGGTCGCCTCCTGAATTCCTTAGATTCAGGAGGCGACCCCCACCGCTTTTATACTGTTCCGGGATGCTGCACCAGGCGGGGAACGCCCAGCTCAGCACCTAACAGGTTTTGAGCCTTACAGACCGCGAGTGTGCAGCTTGCGTGCAGCCTCAGCGATAGAGCCCGAGAGCGAGGGGTAGACCGTGAAGGTATCCGCCAGGTCATCCACCGCGAGCTTCTTCTCCACCGCCAGGGCAATGGGGTAAATCAGCTCGGAAGCACGCTGACCAACCACCACGCCACCAATGACGGTGCCGGAGTGGCGGCGAGCAAAAATCTTCACAAAGCCGTCGCGCATCGCCATCATCTTCGCGCGCGGGTTCGTGCCCAGCTGCAGGGTCACCGCGTCGCCGCGGTAGGCGCCCTCGGCAAGGTCCTTCTCACTCACGCCTACAGTCGCAATCTCCGGGGAGGTGAAGATGTTCGCGGCAACCTTATCGGTACGCAGCGGGCGCACCGCATCACCGAGGATATGCGCCATAGCGATACGGCCCTGCATCGCAGCCACAGAAGCCAGCGGGTACACGCCAGTGCAGTCGCCGGCAGCGTAAATGCTGTTCACGCTCGTACGGGACACACCATCCACCTTAATATGACCACTCGGGGTCTGCTCAACACCGACGTCTTCCAGGCCCAAATCTTCAGTGTTCGGAATCGAACCAATAGCAACCAGGCAGTGAGTGCCAGAAACCTTACGACCATCCGACAGAGTCACAATAACGCCGGAGCCATCCTCAGTACGCTCAACAGCAGCCGCACGGGAACGCGGCATCACTCGCACGCCGCGACGCTCAAAGACGTCCTCCAGCACGCGAGCTGCGTCCTCGTCCTCACCGGGAAGCACGCGGTCACGCGAAGACACCAGCGTCACCTTCGAGCCCAGACCGTTATACGCCGACGCGAACTCGGCACCGGTCACACCCGAACCAATCACAATCAGCTCCTCGGGAACCTCGGAGAGGTTGTACAGCTGAGTCCAGGTCAGGATGCGCTCGCCATCGGGCATACCGGTCGCCATTTCACGCGGATGCGTACCCACCGACAACAGCACAAAGTCTGCGTGCAGGGGGTAGACGAGGCCCGCCTCATCGGTCACCTGCACGGTGTGGCGGTCAAGAAGCTTACCGGTACCGTGAATAATCTTCACACCAGCAGAGGCCAGGGCACGCTTAATGTCGGCAGACTGCTGCTGGGCCAGGTCGCGGACTCGGCGGTTCACGCGGTCCATATCAACACGAAGCTGCGGCGCCTTACCCTTCGTGTTTTCAATGCCCAAGCTACCCGCCTCGGAGAAGCGGGTCATCATATCCGCCGTAGCGATCAGCGTCTTAGAGGGCACAACGTCAGTCAGAACGGCGGCGCCACCAATGGCGTTGCGTTCGATCAAAGTCACGTCCGCGTTGGATGCGGCAGCCACCATCGCTGCCTCATAGCCGCCGGGGCCACCACCAATAATTACAATTCGCTGAGATGCGTAGTTCACCTTTGAAGTCATGCCTTAATTGTGAGCTATGCCGCCCCTACGGGGCAAACGCACTCGCCGTGCAGATATGCCATATTGTGGCAACCTGCACGGCGAGCATCTTCATGGTTCGGCATCATGGTTCGGCCGCCCGATATGACAGGGCGACACCTACCCCTGTAGGTCTCTACTCCTCGAGAGCCTGCGGCTTCTCGGCATAAATCGAGTTAATGAACTTCTCAGCCCACTGCAGCATCGCGCCGTCCACCAAGTCCTTACCGCCAACCGGCATGGTCTTCGGGCGCGGAACCAGCGTCAGCCAGGTATCCATGCCCTTCGGCTGAGCGTGCGTGGACCCCGGATACACGCGCTTCAGACGCATCTGACGGGACTCCGGCAGCGGCGTAGCGGTCACCACACGCACCTTCGGCCCCAATACCACCAGCTCATGAATACCGGCGGCACGGGCGTGCATACGCACCGTCGCCACGGCAAGCAGGTTCTCTACCGCCTCCGGCAGCTCGCCGTAACGGTCAACCAGTTCCTCGCGTGCCTCCGCAATCTTCTCTTCGGTATCGGCGGCGGCAATCTGGCGGTATGCCTGCAGGCGCAGACGCTCCGAGTCAATGTAGGTGTGCGGAATATGCGCGTTGACGGGCAGGTCAATCTTCGTCTCGATCTCGCGCTCTTCCTTCTCGCCGCGGTAGTTCGCCACCGCCTCGCCCACCAGACGCAGGTACAGGTCAAAACCCACACCCGCAATGTGACCGGACTGTTCGCCACCGAGCAGGTTGCCGGCACCGCGAATCTCCAGGTCCTTCATCGCGAGCTGCAGGCCCGCACCCAGCTCATTGTGGGTCGCGACGGCCTTCAGACGCTCGTGCGCAATCTCGCCGAGGGTCTTATCCACCGGGTACAGGAAGTACGCGTAGGCGCGCTCGCGGCCACGACCCACACGTCCGCGCAGCTGGTGCAACTGGCTCAGACCGTAGTTCTGGGCGTGGTCCACGATGAGCGTGTTCGCGTTCGAAATATCCAGGCCCGTCTCAACGATGGTGGTGCAGACCAGCACGTCAAAGCGGCGCTCCCAGAAGTCCACAATAATCTGCTCCAGGCGCGATTCGCTCATGCGGCCGTGGGCGGTGGCGATGCGCGCCTCCGGCACGAGCTTGCCGATTTCGGCGGCAACGTCGTCGATGTCAGCCACGCGGTTGTGCACGAAGAACACCTGTCCTTCACGCATGAGCTCGCGGCGGATTGCGGCGGTAATCTGGCTGTCTGTTCGCGGACCGACGAAGGTCAGCACGGGGTGGCGTTCCTCCGGCGCGGTGGCAAGGGTGGAGGTCTCGCGAATACCGGTTAGCGACATTTCCAGGGTGCGCGGAATCGGGGTAGCACTCATGGCGAGCACGTCCACGTTGGTGCGCATCTGCTTGAGCTTTTCCTTATGCTCCACGCCAAAGCGCTGTTCCTCGTCAATGATGACCAGGCCCAGGTCCTTGAACACTACGCTGTCCGAGAGGATGCGGTGGGTACCGATCACCACGTCCACCGCGCCGGATGCGATTTCTTCGGTAATCTGGCGGGTTTCTTTCGCCTTCTGGAAGCGGGAGAGCACGCGAATCTTCACGGGGAAGCCCGAGAAGCGCTCGCTGAACGTCTCGTAGTGCTGCTGGGCGAGCAGGGTCGTGGGTACGAGCACGGCAACCTGTTTGCCGTCCTGCACCGCTTTGAATGCGGCACGTACGGCGACCTCGGTTTTGCCGAAGCCCACATCGCCGGAGATGAGGCGGTCCATGGGGATTTCTTTCTCCATGTCTTCCTTCACCTCGTGGATGGCGGTGAGCTGGTCGGGAGTCTCGTTATAGGGGAAGGATTCTTCCAGCTCTCGCTGCCAGGGAGTGTCTGCTGCGAAGGCGTGACCGCGCGATGCCTGGCGAGCCGAGTAGAGTTTCACCAGGTCAGCAGCGATTTCCTTGACGGCTTTGCGAGCGCGGGACTTGGTCTTAGCCCAGTCGCTACCGCCCATCTTGGACAGGCTCGGGTTCTCGCCACCCACGTAGTTGGAAATCAGATCCAGCTGGTCGGAGGGCACGAAGAGTCGGTCGGGTGCGCCGCCACGCTTGGTGGGGGCGTACTCGATGACCAGGTATTCCTTCATGGGCTGCACGCCGTTGACCGGGGATGCACCAGCCACCGGGCGGGAGGTCATCTCGACGAACCTGCCGATGCCGTGACGCTCGTGCACCACGTAGTCGCCGGGGTTCAGTGCGAGCGGGTCAACCGCATTGCGGCGGCGGCGCGTTTTGAATTTCTGTCCTGTGGCGCCTCGGGGTGCGTAGGTTCCGCGGCGGCCAAGCAGTTCGGCTTCGGTGAAGACGGCGAGCTTCGCCTCCTCGATGAGGAAGCCTGCGGAGGCGGGTGCCTCGCAAACCTCGACGATGCCGTGTTCGAGGTCGCCTGCGGGGTCCTCCTCGAGGCTGGTTCGGCGGGCTGCGGGTACGGCGGGTGCCCCTTCGCCGGAGTGGAAGAGGTCGATGAGGCGGTCGGTGGAGCCGCGGCCGTTGGTGAGGGCGAGGACGGTCCACTGTTGGCCGATGAGGTCGCCGACCTGGCAGAGCATGCGTTCGACGGATCCGTTGAATGCGGTTGCGGGGGTGGCGTTGACGGTGTAGGTGTCAATTCCGTCTTCGATGGCGTCAGCGATGTTCTGGTTTTCGAGTGCGCCTGCGGCGGCATCTTCGAGCAGGTCTGCGTCGGTGACGAGTTCGGTGATTTCCCACCAGCTGAGCTTGGCTTCGAGTGCCTGTGCGGTGGTTTGGTCGATGGTGCGGAATCCGCTGTCGCTCATACGCAACTGGCCCAGGTCGATGGGTGCTACTGCGTCGGCTTCTGCGGAGGTGTCCCATGCGGCGGCGAGGAACTCTTCGTTGGTGGCGACGAGGTCTTCGGCGCGGGCACGCACGCGTTCGGGTTCGACGTTAATAATCATGGACCCTGCCGGCATCAGCTCGGTGAGGGTGTTCATGGATTCGATGAGCAGCGGGGTAAGCGATTCCATGCCTTCGACGTAGATTCCACCCGCAATCTTCTCAAGCATGGCTGCGGCTGCCGGGTAGTCGGCTTTCAGGCGGGCGGCGCGGCTCATGACCTCGGGGGTGATGAGCAGTTCGCGACAGGGCAGCAGGGTGAGTTCAGTAAGTTCTTCTCCCCCGCTGAGGGTGCGCTGGTCGGCGACGGAGAAGTGGCGCATTTCGTCGAGTTCGTCACCGAAGAATTCGAGGCGGACGGGGGTGGTTGCGGTGGGCGGGAAGACGTCGATAATGCCGCCGCGTACGGCGTATTCACCGCGCTTGGCGACGAGGTCTACACGGGAGTATGCGGCGTCGTTGAGGCCTCGTACTACATCTTTGAAGGGGTATTCTTTGCCGCGGATCAGGTGCACGGGTTCAAGCTTTTCAATGCCGGTGACGATGGGCTGGATGACGGCGCGTACGGGTGCGATGACGACTTGGGGGCGTTTAGCCGCGTCCCCGGTCATGGCGCGCAGTACCTGCAGGCGGCGGCCTACGGTGTCGGAGCGCGGTGAGAGGCGTTCGTGGGGCAGGGTTTCCCAGGCGGGGAAGAGCGCGATGTCTGCGGCGGGCAAGTAGGAGCGCAGGGCTGCGGCGAGGTCTTCTGCTTGACGGTCGGTGGGGGCGATGATGAGGCTGAGCGCTTCGGCGGTGGTATCGCGTACTGCGGTGGAGATGTCTGCAATGAGCGCGGCGTGGGTTCCGGCGACGGCGCCGATGAGGGTGCGTGCGCTACGTTCGGTGGGCTTCGCGGAGGCGGCGGTGCGGATCGCGGCCCAGCTGCTGAGTTGGTTGAGGGTGTTCAGGAGGGGGTGCAGGGGTGCTTCGAGGGGCTGTGCAGTAGCTTTTCGGGTGGTGCTCACGGGTTCTCCTGAGTCTGGGGTCTTCGCTTGCGGCGGTTGAGCTGGTGGAGGGCTGCTATGGATGGTCGGTATAGAGCGGTGCCGGTTTGGGGCGTCCGAGTGAATTTGCCTTTATTTCATGGTGCTTTTTGTGCGTTTTGGGGTGTTTTTTGCGGCTTTTCCATTGTATGACTTGTCTGCTTTTTCTGGCATTTTTCTCTTGTATTCTCTGTGATGGAATATATTCCTTTTTGCACTCGGTTGTCGCTTTCGTGGGTGATATTTGAGTATGGTTTTCTTCCGTGTCCGTTCCTGTGCCACAACGTTCATCACATGGGGTGCAAATCACACATCCACGGGCATCTTTGCACTTTGTGCACCATTATTTTCACAGCTTAATCCTGTACCCTAATCATTAACACTTAGAGAAAAACCAGACAGTATATCCCCTTCCGGATTCTGTTTACCTCTTCCAACCAACCTCAGGTTTTCAGTATTTACTGCGGTTTTTCTAGTGCGCTAAATTCACCGTATCTTTCGATGTTTCTTCCGGAACGTCGCATCAGAAAGACGCATATGACAACCACATACACGAACAAACCCGCTGAAAAGCGCCATGCCCATTCATGGTCTGCTAAGAAGTGGGGTGCTTTCGCACTCGCTTTTGGTACTGCTTTTACTGCGGCACCTCTTACTCCTACTACTCCCGCCTCGGCTGCGACCGGAACCCATGACGGTTCCAGCAGCGATAAGGCGGCTGCTTCCTGTTACGAGGTCAAGCAGGTTAATCCTTCCGCCTCCTCTGGCACTTACTGGCTGTACACCCCGCAGATGAGCGGCCCGGCGCAGTTCTACTGCGATCAGGAAACTGATGGCGGCGGCTGGGTCATGATTGGTCGCGGTCGTGAGGGTTGGACCGAGTCTTACAACGGCACCGGCGACCCGAACCAGCTGCATCAGAACCCCACGGGCCCTTCTGCTTTTACCCCGGTCCAGCTTCCCGCAAACACTGTCGATGCTCTGCTGAACGGCATTAAGCCTCAGGACCTTCCCGATGGCATGCGCCTGCACCGTGCCCACAATGCAAGGGGCACCCAGTGGCAGAACGTTTATGTTCAGCGTCCTCAGACTGAGCAGTGGACCTGGGCGATGAGCTACGGTCAGCGTTGGGGCACCGTGAAGTTCACCGGTGCCGGCATTAACCGCACCGCTCATATGGGTCGTCATGCTTCGGAGATGGCTCCGGGTATTACCACCAGTTCTGTTCGTTTCTTCGCGAACCCGAACCAGGGCTACCAGATTGGTTTTGCGTACGGTGCGCTGGTGAACTTCGGTAATGAGAATCCGGATTCATACATTTACCACAAGCGTGGTTCCGCTGGTTACTCCATCCCCTTTACTCAGGTGTTCCTGCGTCCGAAGCTGACTCAGCGTGACTTGAACTTCTCGCAAATTGGTTCTAGCTCTGCCGCTAGCAACCGTCGTGCTCTGCCGAATAGCTACACGATGCCCGTTCGTTGGCGCACCAGTGAGCAGACTGGCACCGGCAAGAAGAACGAGATGAACACCTACGTTCAGGCTATTACTCAGGTGGGCGACACCGTCTTCACCGGTGGCGACTTCAAGTACGTGGAGTCGGCTGGTGGCGAGCGCGTGGACCAGTCGTACCTGGCGGGCTATAACGTGGATTCGGGCGAACTGGTTCGCTCTTTCCGTCCGACTTTCAACGGTCAGATTAAGGCTCTTGAGGCTCTGCCGAATAACCGTCTGGCGGTTGGTGGCGAGTTCACCGAGGTTAATGGCGAGAAGGTCAACCACTTCGTCATTCTGGACGCAACCACCGGCCAGATCGACCGCACGTGGGATCTTCAGGTTCAGCGCCGTAATGGCGATGCAGTTCAGGTGAAGACCCTGCTGGTTCAGGACGGTTACCTGTACATTGGCGGTAACTTCACCCATGTAAAGGGCAATACGTCTAAGGCGTACGCTTACTCGCGTGGTGCCGCTCGTTTTAAGCTCTCGAACGGTGCGGTGGATTGGAACTGGCGCCCGAACTTTAACGGTACGGTCAACGGTATTACCGCTGCGTCCGATAACTCGACTGTTCACGCTGCGGGTTACTTCACTGAGCTGAATAACCAGCGTGCTTTCCGCCTGGCTGCTCTGAACGGCTCGGATGCTTCGAACATTAGGTGGGAGTGGGAGCCTTCGCTGAAGCTGAACATTACTGACCGTATTGTGTACGCGTTCCAGTTCGATGTTCAGGATGCTGGCTCGACCGTGTGGACTGCCGGTGCTGACCACCTGATTGCTAACTACTCGAAGAACGGTTACGGCCGTATTTCCACTGCGATTTCTAAGTATGGTGGCGACTGGCAGGATCTGCACCTGAGCGGTAACACCATTTACGGCGCGTGCCACTGCGGTGACGTCCTCTTTGAGGGTTCTACCGGTTACCACACCTACTGGAAGGAATCGAAGGCGGTTCACCGCATGCGCCTGGTCGCGGCGTTTGATAAGGACAGCGGCGAGGTTGTGGGCGAGTTCAGCCCGGTTCTGAAGGGCGCTAGCGGCTACGGTGTCTGGGAGTCCTTCGTGGATTCTCGCGGCAACCTGTGGGTTGGTGGCGACATTAACCGTTCGCTGGGTGCTAATGGTGAGCAGCGCACTGTCGGTTTTGCTCGTTTTGCTCCTCGCGATGTGACCGCCCCGTCGACTCCGTCGAATCTGTCGGTTCAGCGTGATGGCTCGACCGATAAGCTGTCTTGGTCTGGTGTTCGTGAGAGCGGTGCTCGCTACCAGGTGCTGCGTGATGACCGTGTGATTGCTACGGTCTCGGGCACCAGCTACGAGGTTGAGCATACTGATGGCGCTCGCTACTATGTGCGTTCCATCGATGCGTCTGAGAACTTCTCGGCTTCCACGGGAGCTGCTCAGGCTTAGGTCAGATTGTTGATCTAGTTTCTTTGAGCCGCCGCCTGGTTCGGGCTCTGCAGGGTTTGCGGGGTCCGGGTCAGGCGGCGGTGCACCCGGGGTGTATGCCCTCTATAGTTTTGGTTCGGTCCGGTTTTCCCAGTTTGCTATCTCTTCGCCCCTGTGGCGGCTATGATGGGTTGGGATTCATTGCGTCGGATGGGTTGCTTCCGTCCTTTCCGATGATGGGCTGAATCTTGATCTGTGGTGTTTCTTCGCTGTTGGTACGACAGAGGAAACTTCACAGATTTTTAGCGTTCCGCTTCGTACGGGTGCGTTGCCACTGTTGGCTTCGTGCGTGAGGGGTGGGGCGTATTCATTCAATTTCCGATAACTACACTCACTGATTCCGGCTACAGACTCGCTGTTAGCGCAGTTCATAACGCTTCCCCCTTACCCCGATGCCTGGTCACTATGCTGTGCCTTGTGTGGGGTGGGTGTTGCTGTGTGAATTGCAGTTTTCTGCTGTGTGCCGGTTGAGGTCTCTAGGAGAGACAAATGAATTTTCTTCCGTTCACGCGTGGAGGGCGCGCGCAGGGTGCTGCTTCCTCCGCTTCTGAGGGCTCTCGCGTAGCTTCTCGCTCCGGGTCCCGTGCTTTGGGTGCGGCGGCTGCTTCTTTTGCGATGGTTGCGGCTTCTTTGGGTCCGATTGCTTCGGGCGCGCAGGCTGCTGATGCACGCTACTATGACGGTTCGTCGAGCGAGCGCGCGGCTGCGAGCTGCTGGGAGGTTAAGCAGAATAATCCGCGTGGCAAGAGCGGCGCGTACTGGCTGTACACCCCTGCGATGAGTGCTCCTGAGCAGTTCTATTGCGATCAGGAAACTGATGGCGGCGGCTGGGTTATGATTGGCCGCGGTCGTGAGAGCTGGACTGAGAACTACTACGGTCGCGGTAATGCCGATCAGCTGTATAAGAACCCGACCGGCTTTGATGCGGTGCAGCTCTCCGGCGTGACCGTGAACGCGCTACTGAACGGTACCCGTCCGCAGGATTTGCCCGATGGCGTGCGTTTCCATCGCGCGATGAACGTTGAGGGCACTACCTGGCAGGATTTTAAGGCTCACCGTGATTCCAGTACCGAATGGACTTGGACTTTGCGTTCGAAGATGTTCTGGTCAAATATTTCGGTCAAAAACACCTGGCAGTACAGTAACCGTTATGACTACGCCAACCGTGGTCAGGTGGCTGGTAACATCTTCACCCATGATTCTGATGACTTCCGTTCCCTGAACTTCGAAGAGAAGGCATCGCAGGGCTACAAGTTGGGCTTCACCTACGGTCGCAACGCCAAGATTACATGGTGGACCGAGACCTACCTGATGAACCGTCCTTCGGCGTATATTTACCGCCCGGCGGATGATTCGACCACTCCCCTGGTATTTACTCAGATGTTCTTGCGCCCGAAGGTGACTCAGAACGATTTGGTGGCTAAGGGTCTGCATGATTATGGCCAGCAGGGCGCTGCGGCAAGTAACCGCCGCGCGCTACCCAATAGCTACTCCGAGAAGTGGAAGTGGCGTACCAGCGCTGATACCGGAACCGGTAAGAACGGCGAGATGAACACCCAGGTTGAGGCGATCACCGAGGTCGGTGGCGCTGTCTTTACCGGTGGCGATTTCGCGTATGTTGAGTCGGCAAGCGGCGAGAAGGTTGAGCAGGCTTTCTTGGCTGGTTACGAGGTGGGTACCGGCGAGCTGCGCCGTTCCTTCCGCCCGAAGATTAACGGTCAGGTGAAGTCGGTTGAGGCTCTGCCGAACGGCCTGCTTGCTGTGGGTGGTTCTTTCGACCAGGTGAACGGCGAGTACTACAACGGTTTTGTAATTCTGGATCCGCAGACCGGTCAGGTTGCTAAGGACTGGGATATCCGCGTGGTTAGCCGCATTGCTTCCGTACCGGTACAGATTAAGACCCTGCACGTGCGTGATGGCTACCTGTACATTGGTGGTTCCTTCACTCACTTGAAGGGCCAGACCTCCCCCACCTACGCGTATGCGAGGAACCTGGCTCGCATTAAGTTGAGCAACGGTGAGGTGGACTGGAACTGGCGTCCGGTCTTTAATGGCACAGTTAACGGCGTGAGCGCTTCTGAGGGCAATGCCGATGTGTACGTCGCTGGTTACTTCACCCAGCTGAATAACCAGGAGGCGTTCCGTCTCGCTCATATGCAAGGCAGTAGCACGAACCCGGTAGCTTGGCACCACCGTCCTTCGTATACCCCCAAGAATGCCCAAACCTGGGATTTGAAAAACGAGCGCAGGATGTGGGGCTTCCAGTTCGATGTTCAGGATGCTGGTTCCTCCGTCTGGGTGGGTGGCACCGAGCATATGATTACCCGTTACGAGAAAAGCTCGATGCGCCGCACGGACAGTGCGATTACTCGTGAGGGTGGCGATTTCCAGGATCTGCACCTGAGCGGCAACACTATTTACGGTGCGTGCCACTGCGGCGATTTCCTCTTCCAGGGCGCAGACACTGTCTATTCGGAGTGGGAGAACGCGACTAATGCTCAGACCATTCGCCTGGTAGCTGCGTTCGATAAGGACAGCGGCAAGATGCTGCCGGAGTTCGCACCGATTATGAACGGCGCGTATGGATACGGTGTGTGGGAGTCCTTCGTGGATTCCACGGGCACCCTGTGGGTTGGTGGCGATATCCGTAAGTCGCTGGGCGCTAATGGCGTACAGCCGACTATTGGCTTCGCGCGTTATGCTCCTCGTGATGTGACCCCTCCGGCTCCCCCGAGCGATCTGAAGGTCACGACGAACGGTTCCAAGGATCAGCTGACGTGGTCGGGTATTTCCGAGCGCAGGGTGAAGTACCAGGTTCTGCGCGATGATCGTCCTATTGCGACGGTTACGGGTACGAGCTATTCGGTGGATCACCGCGATGGCGCCCGCTATTATGTGCGCGCGGTAGATACTGCAGATAACTATTCGGCAAGTACCGAGGCTGTCCAGGCAGCATAACCCCTCATCAGGGCAATATCCACTTTTGTGACAAAGAATTTTAGTGATGTTCGCCCTATTGTCCCGGGCTGGTTCATGACCAGCCCGGGACTTTTTTGCACAATGTGAATCTATTTCATTCATTTACATGAAGGTTCTTTCATTCAGAGATATATATTTATCTTCCATTCGGGCAAAAATAGAGCATTATTTAGGGCTTATTCTCATCATTTATAAAAACGTTATTTTTGCGGGTCTAAGTGTTTTCCCAGCTTTGCGTGTTAGCCTTTAGGTGCTTTGCCATTGTGCGAGGTATTATCTTCCGGAATATAGTCATTCTCACTCCAACCACTAAAGAGGCTTCCTATGTCATCATTCTTCAAGCAGTCCTCCCGGTCCCGGCTTCTGGGCACCCTGGGCACCGTTGCGGTATCCGCCCTGGTTCTGAGCGGTTGCGCTACTGAAAACCCGAGCTCCGATAGCTCTTCTTCCGCTTCTGCTTCCGCAAGTGTTTCCGCTTCTGCACACGCTTCTTCCGCTCAGTCTTCGAGCGCTTCCCCTAAGGTTTCTGAGCAGGGCACCGCTTCTGCATCCGCTGAGGCTTCGGGTGAGGCATCTCCCAAGGCAAATGCTGAGGCTACTTCTTCTGACGGTCAGAAGCTTGAAGAGATTTACACTGGCGCTGAGGAAATGAAGAACGCTTCTTCCGTGCCCGTTGACGCTGAAGAAGTTAAGAAGACTACCGAACTGGTTAACTCTTTTGAGACCATTCTGACCAAGGTCAAGGCGGCTCCTTCCGCAGCTCCTTCTCCCGAGCGTACCGCTGATCCGAGTAGCGATGAAGAGGCCGAGCAGCAGAACGTTGAGCAGGCGCGTGCTGTTCTCGATGATGAGACGATTCGCTCCATCGAGGCGGTAGCTGTGGATTCCGCTGCCGCTGAGTTTGCCGTGCAGGCTTCCGAATACGCACTGGCTGGCTGGCACTACGAAGGTTCTTCCACTGTGGTGGGCACTCCCCGTATGACTGAAACTCAGTACAAGGGTCAGCCCGCGCGCATGCTGGAAGTATGCATGGATTCTTCCTCGGTGAAGATCTATGACGAGAATAATCAGCCCGTTAAGGATGACAATTCTCCTAAGCGTTCACTCAATATTTACACCCTCGTTCAGGTCGATGGTCAGTGGAAGATTGCGACCCATGATTTCCCGAACAATCCTGATTGCTAGGGTCTAATTAAAGATGCCGGTTTCCAGTTATGATTCGCTGGAACCCGCGCATTATCATCCATAGCGCATTAATGTTGATGCGCACTCGATAACATTTCTTGGCATTCATTTGGAGATATTATGAAAGCCCACCTTGGCATGACGGGCTCCGGCTTTTCACGTTCTGCTATAACCCGCTCAACTCTTTGCTTGAGCATTGCTACGGCTTTGGCTTTGCCCGTAGCTATCCCCGCTATTACGCCGAGTACCGCTGTCGAACAGACTGCGGAAAAAAGGGACTCTGCTTTCTACAATGGCACGACCTCCGAGCGTGCTGCCGCCAGCTGTTGGGAAGCCAAGCAGGCTAACCCCGAGGCAAAGAGCGGCGCCTACTGGCTGTACACTCCCGCGATGAGCCAGCCTACCCAGTTCTACTGCGATCAGGAAACTGATGGTGGCGGTTGGGTCAAGATTGGTGAGGGCCGCGATGGCTGGACCGAAAACTACGAAGGTCAGGGCGACACCTCCCAGCTCTACAGTGATGCCGCACCCGCGTCGTCCGGTTTGACTCTAGAGCAGGGCAAAGCTCTGAGCTCGGTGCCTGCTGCAAAGACCCCTATTCAGCTTTCGGGCACCACTATTTCTCAGCTGCTCAACGGCACCCGCCCCGATCAGTTGCCTGATGGTTATCGTTTCCGCCGTGCCCTGAACACCTCGGGCACCAAGTGGCAGGAGGCGACGGTTGATCGCCGCCAGACTTCTGAGTGGACTTGGGCTCTGCGTTCAAACGCTATCTGGGCCAACGCGACAGTCTCCAACCCTGACGAGTTCTCTTCTTACAATGAAAATGGCCGCAGGGACTGGCCTGATGGCACGTGGGAAGACCATATGCTTGGCGGCCAGAACTACGGCTTCAGGACGATGCTCTTTGAGGAAATGGCTTCGCAGGATTACCGTATGGGTTTCCGTTACGGTGCAAACGCCCCCATTTCGCAGGATGGCTCTGAGCCGGCGATGACCGACGCGCAGAACTCTTACATTTACGGTAAGGACGGTAAGGGTGAAACCTCATTCGGTTACACCCAGATGTTCCTGCGCCCGAAGCTGACCCAGAATGATTTGAATCTGGGCGCTATCCCGGATTCAGGTACCCCGGCGAGCGCTCGTCGCGCCCTGCCCAGTAGTCGTTCGGCGGACTGGCGCTGGCGAACCAGTACTAGGACCTTCACCGGTGAAACCAACGAGATGAACACCTACGTTGAGGCGATCACCGAGGTCGATCACGGCAACGGCACCTCCAGCGTGTTTATTGGTGGCGACTTCGAGTACCTTGAGTCGTCTTCCGGCGAGAAGGTTCACCAGTCTAATATTGCTGCCTTTGACCCGGAGACCGGCGAGTTGCGCCGCGACTTCAAGCTGACTGTTAATGGTCAGGTGAAGGCTGTTGAGGCTCTGCCGAATAACCGTCTGGCTATTGGCGGTAACTTCAAGCTTGTTAACGGTGAGGAGCATAAGAGCTTCGTCGTTGTTGACGCCACGACCGGTGAAATTGCCCCTGAATGGGCTCAGGTTAAAGTCGAAGATCGTATTCTCACCGAGGTCATGACGGTGAAGACCATTCACCGTCAGGGTGACTATGTGTATATTGGCGGCACCTTTACCCACATTCATGAAAGCGAAAAGGCGGGTGTTGCGTATTCGCGCAATATTGCCCGTTTTAAGCTGGGCGAGCCTTCTGACGGCGTGCCCGGTATCGTGAGCGTGGATCGCAATTGGCGTCAGGTGTTTAATGGCACCGTCAACGGTATTAGTGCCTCCGCTGATAACTCTCATGTTTACGTAGCCGGTTACTTCACCTGGCTCAACGGCGGCCTTGCCTACCGCGTGGCTGATATTACTCAGCACCTGCAGAAGGGTAGCCCCTGGGCGTACCAGCATTCTGAGATTCCTGCTGGCGCTAATGTCTCTGATCTGCGTAATGAAACTAAGATTTGGGGTTTCCAGTTCGACGTTCAGGACGCCGGTTCCGGTGTCTGGGTGGGCGGTACTGAGCACCTCATCTCTCGTTACGACAAGGCCTCCCTGAGCCCCACCTACACTGCTATTACCCGTAACGGCGGCGACTTCCAGGATCTGCACCTGCATGGCAACACCATTTACGGCGCCTGCCACTGCGGCGACTTCCTCTACCAGGATTCGCGTAACAAGCAGGCCCCCGTGGGCGGTTCGAGCGTGATTCACTCGGTCAAGCTGGTTGCTGCGTTTGATAAGGACAGCGGCAAGATGCTACCGGAGTTCTCCCCCTCTATTAAGGGTGACCATGGCTTCGGTATCTGGGAGTCCTTCGTGGATTCGAAGGGCACCCTGTGGGTTGGCGGCGATATTCACCGTTCGCTGGGTGTTCACGGCACTCAGGATACCATCGGTTTTGCGCGCTTTGAGGCTCGCGATGTAACTCCTCCGGCTACCCCGCAGAACCTGCAGGTTGAGCTGAAGGACGATAAGGACGTTCTGACCTGGGACGCTGTGCAGGATACCGGTAGTGTCCGCTACCAGATTCTGCGTGACGACCGCGTCATTGCAAGCACTTCGGGTACGAAGTTCGAGATTGACCACACCGATAACGCACGTTACTTTGTGCGTGCTGTGGACACCTCGGATAACTACTCTGCGTCCACTCCGGTTCAGGTAGCTCCGGTTCGCCCGACTCCTACGGAGACCGCGACCGAGACTCCTACCGCTGATCGGACCGCAAGCGCTGACCCCAGTGCTTCAGCAAGCGCTACCCCGAGTGCAGAAGCAACTACCGAGGCACCGAAGGAAGAGGATCCGAAGCCTGAGGAGCCGAAGCCTGCCGATCCCAAGCCTGCCGATCCCAAGCCTGAGGACCCGAAGC
>NZ_KV817374.1:160584-226350 GCF_001814645.1 Rothia sp. HMSC076D04
TGAGGACCCGAAGCCTGCCGATCCCAAGCCTGAGAATCCGAAGGAAGAAGCCGCTAAGGACCAGATTGTTCTGCCCTACACGTCCGAGTGGAAGTACATGGTCTCTACCCAGGCTCCCAACCGTAAGTACGGTTGGAAGTACAACTTCCACTTCAGCCTGGAAGATATTGCGCAGGAAGCATGGCAGACCGGCAAGACCCCGATTGGGGTCGGTACTGGTAACCTTAACACCTCCGTTAAGGTTCCGCTCGTGCGTTCCCGCCACAATATCTACGCCTACACCACCATCCAGCTCACTCGTGAGCAGGCCAGCCGTGATCTCGTGCTGACCACTTACGCGGATGACGCTATTGCGGTGGGTGTCAACGGTGAAGAGGTTGGTCGTTCCAACTTTGACACTCGTGGAAAGCTGTGGAATAGCGCGATTGCATCGAGCTCGATTGATACCGCTACGGCTCAGAAGACTCCGGTGACCTTCACCGTTCCGGCTTCTCAGCTGAAGGCTGGTGAGAACCTCATCGCTGTTGAGGTTCACCCGGGCATTAGCCGACGTAACGTTCGCCCGAATGTGAGCTTCGATTTGCAGGCTACCTCCAAGGCACCGGTTGCTGAGCAGCCCGCCGAGAAGGAAGGCGACAAGGAGGCGGATGCTCCCGCCGCACACGAGGCTGAGCAGCCCGTGGTCGACAACGCGAACAACGCGGCAGCCGGCCAGGGCGAGCGACGCATCGTCAATAACGGAGTCGGAACCCGCGTTCCGATGCAGTCTCGAAGGAACTAATACCTTCTAGATAATCTCAGCTAAATGGGGTTTGATTTTCTGAATGATTCAGGAAATCAAACCCCATTTGCGTATATTCCCCACTTTTCCGTGTTTTTTGCATCATTTATTCCCATTATTTGTGCTTCTGTCATGTGCCTCTCTGCACAATGTTCAGAAATGTTTTCTAAATCCACAATTCACGAGAACAAAGCGCCGATAACCCCCTCTAACAGCACACCAAGCCTACCCGAAGGATCCCGCAAATCTGCACCAAAGCGCATTGTCAGAGGGTTTTTACGACACAATTGTTGACCCTGACCACACGCCCCCTGTTGCACTTCATCTCGTTGTAAAATATCTATATAGTGGTGTACGTGAAAAAAGGGACCAACCACCTCTTTTTTCGCGTGCGAGACTTCCGGACTTTCTCGCAACCACCCCGAAAGGGAGTAATTCACTCTCCTTCACTCCTCTCACCGATTAAAAAGGAATGTGCATGTCCACCTCTGAGGCACCTCACGCCCCGAACTCCGCACCCGCATCGGGATTTTCTGCGAAGTTTTCTCACACCCTGCGCTCTCTTGAAGCAGCGCAGAAGCCCGGCATTGGCGTTCCCGCCTACACCCGCTGGGTCAACCGCCGAGTAGCACGCTACTTCGCCGCGGCAGCTGTCGCTCTGGGCATCACCCCCAACGGCGTCACCGCGATTTCCGCTGCATGTTCCGCTGCAGGCCTCATCGTTCTGATTACCTGCCCTCCCAGCATTGGTGTGGGCATCTGCGTTGCACTGCTTTTCGCTCTCGGTTACGGCCTGGACTCCGCTGACGGCCAGGTTGCTCGCGTGACCGGCGCGTCCTCCCCCGCCGGTGAGTGGCTCGACCATGTGGTCGACTCCATCCGTGTGCCCTCCGTGCACATGGCAACTCTGCTCTCCTTCCTGCTGTACCCTGCGCACTACTCCTTTACCGGTTCCAACGCATTCAACGGCTGGATCATTGCGATGCCCATGATTTTCACCGCGCTGACCGCCGGTCACTTCATGAGCCAGATTCTTGCTGAGCAGCTACGCAACAACCGCAAGACCGCTGCTCCCCCGACCGGTGGCCCCCTGCGCTCCTTCATCAACCTGCACATGGACGCTGGTACCCTCTGCTGGATCTACATTTTCCTTGGCTTCGGACCCGTGTTCGTCATCGTCTACGCGCTGCTTCTGCTGGCTAATGCCGCAACCGTCCTGCTGTCCATGCGTCGCAAGTACGTTAGCCTCGCGACCCCCGCTGAGTAAGGAGAACCCCAATGATGCACTTCACCTCTCGCAACCCTGCTGTTTCCGCCGTTATCGCAACCAACGGCAAGCGCCCCGAACTGCTTCGCGTGGCGGTCCGCTCCATCCTTGAGCAGAGCTACCGCGGCTTCGTTGAAGTTGTTGTCGTCTTTGACCGTGTTGAGCCCGACCGCCTCGAGGACATTGAGGTCGGCGAAAACCGTGCCCTGAAGATTGTCTCCAACACCCGCTCTGGCGGTCTGGCTGGCGGCCGCAACAGCGGCATCATTGCCTCCAGCGGTGAGATGATTGGCTTCTGCGATGACGACGACTATTGGATGCCGTCCAAGCTCACCCAGCAGGTCGCTCTCTGGCGCGAAAACCCCGAAGCAGCCGCTATCTCTTCGGGTATTACCGTCCGCTCCGGCGGTCAGGATATCGTGCGCCTGGCGCCCGAGCGCGCAACCTTCGCGGACTTCCTGCGTTCGCGCATCACCGAGATTCACCCTTCCGCTATGCTGTACTCTCGCGAGGATTTGCTCGGCGTTGACGGTAAGCCCGCTCGCATCGGCCTGGTCGATGAGGAGCTGCCCGCTGCCTACGGTGAAGACTACGACCTGCTGCTGCGTGCAACCCGCCACGGCGATGTGCTGAGCGTGCCCGAGCCGCTGATTCTGGTGCTCTGGGACCGCCCCTCATTCTTCTCCGGTAAGTGGCAGTCCATGGTTGACGGTCTGAGCTACATTCTGCGTAAGTTCCCCGAATTTGAGCAGGATCCCAAGGGTCTGGCACGTATCGCCGGTCAGATTGCGTACGCTCAGGCGTCGCTGGGTAACAACAAGGAGGCGCGTGCCTACGCTCGCTCCGCTCTGCGCCGCGACCCCAAGCAGCTTCGTGCTTGGGCGGCGTATGTTGTGTCCACCGGCATTATTAAGCCCGCTACTCTTCTTGATCTCGTCCAGAAGACCGGTCGAGGTCTCTAACCAGGTATCGCACAGACATGGTTTCCTCTTCCGTTCTTTCCCCTCCGGGTACTTCGCCTGTGGCTCTGAAGGATTCCGCCGGGTCGGTTAATACGCCGCCTAGCGGTATTCTGCGTGCCCGCGCGCGCATCCGCCCGGTGTCTACGGCGCAGAAGAAGCTCCCCGCCTGGCCTCTGCTGGCGTTGCTGTACGGCTTCCCGGCGCTGTGGGCTCTGGGGCTGCTTCAGATTGCACCGCTGGTACTGGCAGCGATCATACTTTTTTACCTCATCATTCGAGGTAATGTGCGTGTTCCCGGTTCCCTGTGGGTCTGGGGTGCATTCTGCGTGTGGGTTGTTGTTGCGGCACTTGCTCTGACCCGTTCCACCGACATTATTGGTTGGGGTCTGCGCTTTGTGAATATTCTCAGTGCCGGCATTTACGCCCTGTACTACTACAATGCGCGCTCCTCTATTAGCGTCAATAGGCTGCTGGGCGGTCTGGCAACTCTGTGGGTGACCCTGATTGTTTTGGGTTACGGCGGCGTTCTCTTCCCCGAGTTCCGTCTGCGTACCCCGATGAGCTTCATCATGCCTTCTGGCTTTATGCAGAACCTGCTGGTGCGCGACTACATGCTTCCTCCCCTGGCGGAGGTTCAGCGTCCTTGGGGTGCGCCTGAGGCGTATATTCGCCCCTCCGCGCCGTTCCCTTACGCGAATAGTTGGGGTCTGGCGTACACCCTGCTCACCCCGGTGATGCTGGCGTGCCTGCTGCGTCTGCGTTCCATCTGGTTGCGTATCGCACTGCTAATCGGCATGGCGCTTTCTACCGTGCCGGCAATTGCGACCAGTAACCGCGGTATGTTCATTGGTCTGGGTATCAGCGCAGCGTACGTACTGCTGCGTCAGTTCCTTGCAGCTAATTGGCGTGCTGTGGGTATGGGTGTTGCGGCAATCGTAGCTGTGGTTGTGGCGCTCTTTGCGTCGGGCACCGTGGATAATATTCTGGGTCGTCAGGACTACTCGGACTCCACCGGTGGTCGTGCGGCGCTCTACCGCGCTACTTGGAAAGCGACTTTGGAGTCCCCGATTATTGGTTACGGCACTCCGCGTATGGAACCGAGCATTGGCGTGTCAATGGGTACCCAGGGATACCTGTGGACTCTGATGTTCTGCTTTGGCTTCGTGGGTCTGGCGCTGTTCGCGCTCTTCATGGTGTGCACTGTGGCAAGCGGTGCACGAGTGAAGACCACGCCCGGGTATTGGCTCCATAGCGTGCCGGTAGCGTGCTGTGTTGTCTTCATCTTCTACAGCTTCGATATCGCTCAGCTGACCATTCTGATGCTCGCGTCGATGGCATGTATTCGTTCCATTCGGGATGGTGAGGGGCTATGACGAAGAATCAGTCCCCTCGTGGTTTAGAGACCTCTGCGGTTTCAGCTTTCGATGATGCCTACTCGACGGGTGGTCACCCTAGCCGCCGTGCACGCCTACGTGAGAGCGGCGAGTACGTGGAGCCGGTAGTGGAGCTGACTGATTCGCAGGTGGAATCTTCTGCTGATGAGTTCGCTCCGACGGTGGACGACATCCGTTCCGGTCGTTTTCCTGCGACCACGGCGCTGTCGATTGTGCCTCCGGCTCGAGGCTTTGCTTCCGAGGAGTCGTTGCCCGGTTCTTTGGAGGCGGGTTCCTCAGCGGCGAACGCTACCGCTGTAGCGGGTGCTCATCTGCCCGGTTCCCGGCGGATTGCCCCGGCTACTGCTGAGTCTGTAGAAAAGGCACAGGAAGAAAAGACTCTGACTGAGAAGGCTAAGCCTTCCGCGTCAGGTGTTCCGGCAGATAGCGCATCCGCAAAGAGCGCGCCGGTTAAGAAAGCTCCCGCTAAGGGTAAGCAGCCCAGCCTGGCGAAGAGCGGCTCTCTTGCTTCGCTGTGCGTGATGTACGGTGCGGGTATCGCATTTGTGACCACGATGGTGGTGTCGAATGGTATTGGTGCTGAGGGTTCGGGCGAGTTCTTCCGTCTGATGGCGTTGTTCGCGATTGCGATTTCACTGGTGACCTTCGGCGCGGATACTGGCTTGGTTCGTACGATGAGCGCTCAGCGGGCGCTGGGACGTTACGGTGTGTTGCCGCAGCTAATCCGTTACGGTCTGATTCCTTCGCTGGTGACTTCGGTGCTTCTGGTGACGGGTGTTTACATCTACACCGGGATTGTGCCGATGGCTCCCGAGTATCAGGCGGCGATGCGCGTCAGCTCCGCTTTCGTGCTGGTGGCGGCGTTGATGACGGTGTTCTTCGGCGCTCTGCGTGGTCTGCATCGTGTGGTGACTTTTACGCTCCTGCAGAATGTTCTGCTTCCTACTCTGCGTTTTGCGGCTGTGGGTTTGGTGGTTCTGTTCTCGGGTCAGCTCATGGATTTGGTTTACGCTTGGACCATTCCGGTGGCGATTACCGCGGTGGTTGCCCTGTGGCTTTTGGAGCGGGCGTTCCCCTCGGAGGAGCATCTGGAGGTTCTTCCTTCTGAGGATTCTCCGACCGAGACGTTCCGTTCGTTCTGGGGTTTCAGCTCTGCACGCGGTGTCGCAACCGTTGTGGAAACGATTCTGGAGTGGATTGACGTGCTGGTGGTGACGGCGTTCTTAGGTGCTGCTGCAGGTGGTGTCTATGGTGCTGTGAACCGTTGTGTTCGTGTGGGTGCCATGATTGAGCACACCGGACGTGTGGTGACCGGCCCGTCGATTAGTGCGGCGTTGGCGACTCGTCAGCTCGATCGTGCTCGAGAGATTTTCCTATCGACTACTCGCGTGTTGACTGCTCTGTCTTGGCCGTTCTACCTCTCCTTGGCGTTCTTTGGTCCGGTTCTTCTGGGCTTCTTCGGTAAGGGTTTTGAGGCTGGCGCCGGTATTCTCTGGGTGATTTGCCCGGCGGCGATGCTGTCGATGAGTGCCGGTGGTGTGCAGTCTGTTCTGCTGATGAGCGGTAAGAGTCGCTGGCAGCTGTTGAACAAGTTCTCCTCGCTGGTGGTGGCTGTGACTTTGAACTTCACCTTGGTTCCGGTCTGGGGCCTGTACGGTGCGGTGACGGCGTGGGCATCGGCTCTGCTGATTGACACCTTCTTGGCGAGCTACCAGGTGTTCCGTTTGGTGGGTATTCGTGCTTCGGTCCGTGAGATGGCTCCTTCGCTCTTCTTGGGTGCGGCTGTTCCGACAGCGTGTGCTCTGGTGTCTTTGACTTTCTTGGATCAGAGCGTATTGGGCGTCATCGTGTACGTGGTGCTTCTGGTGCCGGTGTACGGTGCGGTGCTGTACCGCTTCCGTAAGGCTCTCGGTATTGAGCGTTTCCTTTCCGCCCGCCGTGCGAAGTCTTAGTCTTCCGCTTCTTCTACGTTTTTCTCCGATATTTAGTGTCCGTTTCTCTTCCTCTAGGATGTCCTCATGGATAACACCTCTCATTCCTCCTCGGTTACCCTTGGCAGCCAGGTACGTCGCATTTTCCGACACCCTCTGCTAATTCTGCTGTCAGTCGTGGTTTTCGCTGTGGCGGGTGCCGTCTACGGCTACATGACCAATAGCAAGTACACTTCTAAGGCTTCGCTGGTTGTTTACCCGCTGGTGGTTGATCCCGCCGGTACCGGTAGCGCTAACTCCGCGAAGGTGGATATTGCGACCGAGTCTCGTGTTGCTTCCTCTCGTGAGGTTGCGCAGAACGCCGCGAAGTCTCTGATTGCTAATGGCGATACCCTCTCTGAGGCTCAGCTGACCAGCCGCCTGATGAACTCCGTCAAGGTGACCGGTACCTCCCAGACTGCTGTGCTGGATATTGAGGTAACCCGCCCCAACGGCACGGATGCTGCACGTTACGCTAACGCTATGGCAAACGCGTACCTGCAGGTTCGTTCCGAGTCTCTGAAGAGCAGCGTTGATTCCGCTCTGCACCAGATTGATGAGCAGATTTCTGCTCTCGAGGGTGATAACGGCCGTGCGGGTCTGCTTTCTCAGCTGCAGGAGCGTCGCGCCCAGATTCAGCTGACTTCCACCACCGGTGGCCGTGTGATGAGCGAGGCTCAGGTTCCTTCTTCTTCCTCGGCTCTTGGCCCGGTGAAGATGGCTATTGTTGGTGCTGTTGCCGGTCTGCTGATTGGTGCTGTGCTGGCTTACGGTCGTGACCGCACCATGCGTCACGTTGGTTACGCTGACCGTCTGGAAGATGCTGGCATCCCGGTTCACGAGCTGGGTTCCTCTTCGGAGGCGAATGACGCGTTCATGCTGCTGCGCACCATGGGTGCTCCCGACGGCGATGTGAAGAGCGCTGGCGCTTCCGGCATTGTCATTCTGCCCGGTACTGACCGCGGCGTTGAGCACCTGTACCAGATGCTGCAGCGTGTTCTGCCCACCGAGTACGCACGTTTCACCGATTACGCTTCGGTCCGTGACGCTCTGACCCGCCACACTCCCGAGTCGCTGGTTGAGAAGAGCGAGACTCCTCTGGTGATTAGCCTGAGCACCGCTACTCCCCTATCGACCCAGCTGCGTTTCGTTCAGGCTGGCGGCGTGGCTCTGGTTCCGGTGGCTGCAGCTACTTCTCTGCAGCAGGTTCGTGAGCTTTTCGCTCAGCTGGATCAGCTTGAGGGCGTGAACGCTCTGGCTGTTTTCCTGGACCGCGAATAACTAGACCGGGAGTAACTGGACCGCGCGTAATCGGGGTCTATTGATGGATGCCTCGCCTCTGTGCGGGTTCGTCCTTCGTCCTTGAGCGTAGGGTGCGGTGGTACCTGCTGAGGCGGATCTATTGTGATAGGTCTGTTGATGCCGGTTCCGTAGGGCCCGTCAGCTCACCCTTATCTTCTCTTCTTATTTTTCTCTTGTATTGGGGCTTTAGGAGAACACTATGACTGAGGCAACTTCCTCTCAGGCACCGAAGAAGCTTCTGCTGGTTTCTAGCAGTGGCGGACACTTGAAGCATCTGACAGCTACTTCTGCTGCGTGGCAGGATTATGACCGCGTGTGGGTTAGCTTTAAGCAGCCCGATGTTGAATCTTCTCTCGCGGATGAGAAGACCTATTGGGCGTATTACCCGACCACTCGAAATATTAAGAACGCTATTCGTAATCTGTTCTTGGCATTTCGTATTTTCCCGAAGGAACGTCCGGATGCGGTTGTTTCTGCGGGTGCAGGTGTTGCTGTTCCTTTCTTTGTTGCAGCTAAACTTTTTGGCGTAAAGACTCTTTATATTGAGTGTTTTGACCGCCCAACTCTGCCGACGATGACCGGCAAGATGCTGTACACCTTTGCTGATCGAATTATTGTTCAGAGCGAGGAACAGCAGGAGAATTTCCCTGATTCTCGTGTGATTCATCCCATTTTCTAAGAGTGATGAATTTATCCTGAAAATAGCGTCCCCGCGTGTGCTGAGGGCGTTATTTTCAGGGTATAGTATTTATTAATACATACAGATACGCATAAGTCGTGCGCTCCACTGTGGACTCACCATCCAAGCGAACTAACCACTCGCCAGAGAAGCGTATGCGGAGATTACTCACCATTTTCTCCGGCACGACGCCGCCACGTATACCAATGATGCCCTCCGGATTTTTGCGTCAGGTATACGGGGTTACTACCGATAAATACATAGAGAGGAATAGGCTATGTCTATTCAGAACTTCCCCCGCGTCAGCGTTGATACTTCCAAGTTCGACCTGCCCGTATTTACTCCTGCCGTCGCGCCCGTTCGTATTCCTACCAAGACTTACGATTTGGTGGTGTCCCTCGGCACCGACGTTCACACTTTTGATCGTCTTCTGCGTTGGGTTGAGGCTTATCTTGAGGCTCACCCCAAGGTCACCTGCCTCGTGCAGCATGGTCACACTGCGCCCATTAAGCACGCAGACAACCTCAAGCTTCTTCCCGCCTCCGAACTGCTGGACTACTACGCAACCGCGCGCGTAGTGCTGGTTCAGGGCGGCCCCGGTTCCATCCAGGATGCACGCCGCACCGGCGCTCTGCCCCTGGCTGTTCCGCGCCGCGCAGAGTTCGACGAGGTCGTTGACAACCACCAGGTCCCCTTCACCACTCTGATGGAGAAGCGCGGCCACGCTGTTGTTGTTGAAAGCCGCGAAGACCTCTTCGACAAGCTGGATCTTGCTCTGGCGAACCCCTCCCTGTTCCGCACCGCTGAGCCCTACATCTCCACCCCGGAGATTTCTGCAGCACAGCTGAGCGAGGAACTGCAGGATCTGCTTGCTGGCAAGACCCACCGTAAGGATTCCTTCTGGGGTCGCCTGAAGCAGGCTGCTCGCGCACACCGTGCGGGTAAGGCTGAGATGGCTCGCATCGACGCGATGGCTCCCAGCGCCTAAAAAGCTTTAGCTTTCTATGCCCCGCATCCTTAGCGATGCGATGTGGGAGCCGCCCGAAGGTGTTTCCCTCATTTTTAGACCGGCATGCGAATCCTCCAACCACCCTGTGAGAGGCTGTGGATGTTTTCCCTTGTTCACGGCATATTCTCAGGTGGATTCGCGTCTTTACATTGGTTGCGAAACCCCGCGCACCGTATCCTTAGAAGGGATAATGCGCGGGGTTTTCGCGCACTACGAAAGGAACAATTATGGCAGTTCAGGAATCGACCGTTATCAACGCAAACGTTGAGCAGGTTATCGAGGCATTCTCCAGCGAGGACTTCGCACGCTTCGTCTGCTCCGAGGTTGGCGTTGAGTTCGGTAGCTTCTCCGTTTCCGGTGACACCTCCGCTGAGTTCACCGCAACCACCGAACGTACCGTGCCCGCTGAGCGCGTGCCGGACATCGCTCGTAAGTTCGTCGGCAACGGCGTTGCTATGACCCAGGTGGACACCGTAAGCGCACCGGCTGCTGACGGCTCCCGCACCGTTTCTACCGAGGTCAAGGTCAACGGCGTTCCCGTGTCCGCTCAGGCTACTCAGAAGCTGACCCCCGAGGGTGAGCAGACCCGCCTGGACGTCAACGGTGAGGTCTCCTGCTCCATCCCGCTGGTGGGCAAGAAGATTGCAGCCGCTGCTGAGCCCCAGGTTGGCCGCGTACTGAAGGTTCTGGGCACCTCCGCTGAGAAGTGGCTGGCACAGCGCTAAAGCTTATGAGACGCTCACCTTTGAGGTGTAGCTGATATACGGCTAGATACACCAAGATACAGAGGATCCCCGTCGTAAGTAATTACGGCGGGGATCCTCTGTTCTTTATGGGTCTCTATGAGCTCTAGAGCCCTGATAAGGACATATAAGCATTAGGAGGCGACAGCGTTAGGAAGCGACAATCGCCTCGGAGTATTCGCGCTCGCCAAGCAGTTCGGCGAAACGGCGCATCTCTACGCGCAGGTCGTGCTCTGCTTCGAGCAGGTCAACGACCTTGCGCAGCTTGGTGCTGGAGGTGTGCTCGGTGTAGGGGAAGTAGTGTACTTCAACGCCAACCTCTGCGAAGCGTGCTTCCAGGGCGTTACCCTTGTCGGTGCCCTTCCAGTCGTCGCCCTTGAAGAAGACGTTGAAGGGCTTCTGCTTCCAGGTTTCGAGTTTGTCGGGGGTGGTTTCGACGTGCACTTCGTCCACGTAGTCGATGTGGCTGACGATGGCGGCACGCTCTTCGATGGGGATGACGGGGCGGCGGCCCTTGGTCACTTCCAGAACGTCATCGTGCACGACGCCTGCGATGAGGTAGTCGCAGTTTTCCTTGGCCTTGCGGAGAATCTCGAGGTGGCCGTAGTGGAAAAGGTCGTAGGCGCCTGCGGCGTAGCCAATAATCATGGGGGTTCCTTGTGGTTGGTAGCGGCGATGGGTATTCCGGTGTGGTTGAGGTACCAGAGCGGTGAAAAACATATCCGCGGTCTGGGGTGAGAGCCTAAGAATAAGTGAAGAATGTGCAATATTGAGAAAATATTTTCTTATTATTGCCCTATTTCTTCTCGCTGTCACCTCAGAGTGTGCGGGTCCGAAAAGAGTTTCTCGAGGGTGCTGGTTGGGCGCCCTTCGTCCTTTTATTTTACCAGTCACCTTTTTGGAGGAAAAAGAGAAAGATATAAAAATGAGGCGGATACAGTGTAGTATCCGCCTCATATTTTCTATACGTCGCTTGAAATCAAAGAAAGCTTATATAGATAAACAATTAACCGCTAGATTTTAGCGAAGAGTTTTAGCCAGTATTTTCTGCACGCTTTGACCGCATATACTTACGTTCTTGTGCAATATTTTAGGTTCAGTAGCCATTTGGTATTTTCGATTGGCGTTCAAATACTAGCTACTCCCCCACCGGTTCAGCCTACCTTCTCAGCAAAGGTTTAGTTCTTCGCAGCTGCTTCCTTAGTGGCTTCCTCAACGGCAACCCAGGAGAGCATCGCGCACTTCACGCGCGCCATGAACTTCGAAACACCGGAGAATGCAGCCATATCGCCGTACTCTTCTTCATCCAGGGTCACCTTACCGCGCGAGCGCAGCATCTCGCGGAACGCATCCACGTGGTGCTGAAGCTCGGAGGTGGTCATGCCAGGAGCCATTTCAGAGAGCACAGAAGCGGCAGCCATGGAGATAGAGCAACCGTCGCCTTCCCAAGAGATCGACTCGATGGTCTTCTCGCCATCCTTCAGCTCATCAGAGAGCACCACACGCAGGTTGATTTCGTCACCGCAGGTGGGGTTGTACTGGTGGTTATCGGCACTTGCGTGACCGGCGGGTACCTCTACGAGGTGCTCGCCGCTACGCTGCTTAGAATGCTCCAGAATAATTTCCTGGTACAGGGATTCAAGAGACACGGTGTTCTTCTTCCGTCAGTTGGTATGTCTGAAAAATTTGGGGCGCTAGCGTCTAACGCGTCTGCTTTAGAGGCCGAAGTAGGGGCGTACTTCGGCGAGTGCCTTCAGGAAAGCATCCACATCTTCGGTGGTGTTGTAGATGTAGGTGGAGGCGCGGGTCGAGGCAGTCACGCCGGCGCAGCGGTGTAGCGGCTGGGCGCAGTGGTGACCCACGCGCACGGCGATGCCCTGAGTGTCGAGTAGCTGACCCACATCGTGCGGGTGTACACCCTCGATGGCGAGGGCGACCAGGCCGGCACGCTTGGTGGGATCGGTGGGGCCAAGCAGTCGCACGCCTTCAATCTTCTGAACGCCCTCAACGAGGCGAGCGCCCAGTTCGTGTTCCCACGCCTCAACGTTCTCCATGCCCAAGTGCTGCAGGTAGCGCACAGCGGCAGCGAAAGCAACCGCCTGCGAGACGCGCTGGGTGCCCGCCTCAAACTTGATGGGGGCGGGCATGTACTCGGCGTCCTGCAGACCCACACGGGTAATCATGGAGCCGCCGGTCAGGAAGGGCGGCAGGGCGTTCAGCAGCTCTGCGCGGCCGTAGAGGGCGCCAATGCCGGTGGGTGCCAGCATCTTGTGGCCGGAGAACGCCGCAAAGTCGACGTCCAGGGCGTGGAAGTCTACGGGCATGTGCGGCACGGACTGGCAGGCGTCCAGTACAACGATTGCGCCGTGCTTACGAGCCATAGCAACCATGCGGGGCACATCAGTAATTGCGCCAGTCACGTTCGAGACGTGGGTGAACGCCACGATGCGGGTCTTCTCGTTGATGATGCTCTCGGCTGCCTCGTAGTCGAGCTGACCGTCCTCGGTGGAGGGGATGTGGCGCAGGGTTGCGCCGGTTCGCTGAGCAAGAATCTGCCAGGGAATGAGGTTCGCGTGGTGCTCAATCTCGGTGGTGACAATTTCGTCGCCAGGGCCCAGCGCGAAACGCTCAGCAGCCGGACCGCCGATACCCTGAGAGGCGTTGCCAATGGAGTAGGCGACCAGGTTCAGCGCCTCGGTTGCATTAGAGGTCCACACGAGCTCTTCATCAGTGGCGCCAACGAAGTTCGCAACGGTGATGCGCGCATCCTCGAACAGGTCGGTTGCCTCAACCGCGAGGGTGTGTGCGCCGCGGTGCACGGCAGAGTTAGCGTGCAGGTAGAAGTTACGTTCAGCGTCGAGCACCTGAAGCGGTTTCTGACTGGTTGCCCCCGAATCCAGGTAGACCAAGGGGTGCCCGTTGACCTCAGTGTTGAGGATCGGGAAATCCTGGCGAAGCTGGCGTACGATCTCGTCGCTCAGCGGGGTGTTGGCGGGGGTGGAGTATTCAGCCACGGGTACCTTCTTCTCTCGCTCATACGCTCCACGGGTCGGGTATTTTCCCGTCGTGGAGCGTATAACGTCATTCTTTTCTAGCTTATTCCCTCACCGGGCTCTTGCATAGTTAGGTAGAGCCTAGTTCACACATCGGCCCGCATCATGCATTACCCCAGTTCAGTGTTGACCCAGTTCAGTGTTTACCCGGCACGGGTCATACGGCTAGGAGCCTGCGCCGTGGTAGCGCTGCTGGGTTGCCAGCAGGCCTTCCTTTACGAGCATCATGGTTGCATCCGCTGCGTTTGAGATGAGGAAGGGCAGGTCCTTCGCTTCGGTGCTGCTGAAGGGCTTGAGCACGAAATCTGCGGTGTCCATGCGTCCGGGAGGTCGACCGATGCCGGTGCGCACACGGTAGTAGTCCTTGGTGCCCAGTGCTTTGGTGATATCGCGCAGGCCGTTATGGCCGCCCTCTCCCCCACCAATCTTGAGCTTAATGGTGTCGAAGGGGATATCGAGTTCATCGTGCACAACGATGATACGGTCGGGGTTAATATCGTAGAACTGGGCTAGAGCCGATACCGGGCCGCCCGAGGTGTTCATATAGGTCAGGGGCTTGGCCAGCACTACCTTGGGTCCGCCTATACCCAAACGTCCTTCCAGCACCTGGGCGCGCGCGCGTCCGTGCTCCTTGAAGCCACCGCCTACTTCACGCGCCAGTTCATCAACCACCATCTGGCCGATGTTATGGCGGGTTTTCTCGTACTCCGGGCCCGGGTTCCCCAGACCAACAATGAGCCACGCATCAGACATATCTTCGCCCTTTCCACGGCGCTGTAAAAGGTTTTTAGAAAATTCATGGACTACACCATTCTATGAGTATGGCCCGCTACCACCTCAGAAGAGAGGTAGCGGCGGGCCATCCACAAATCATTGTTGCGCTAGGCGCAGGGCGCGGTCTAGTGCTTTGAGTTATCTGAGTCGTGAGCTTCGCCAGCCTGATCTGATTCCTCGGAAGCTTCAACGATGTCACCCTCGGGTGCGTTTTCGCCTTCTTCACCGGGCTCGGGAACGTCGAGTTCCTCGGGCTCAGAAACGTTAACGATCAGCAGTTCAGCGTCTGCAACCAGGGTTACGCCTGAGGGCAGTTCAACGTCTGATGCCAGAACGTGAGCGCCAGCTTCGCGGCCTTCGATGCTCACGGTCAAAGCTTCGGGTGCCTTCAGTGCGTCAGCTTCAACCAGAAGAACGGTTTCTTCCTGGTTAGCAACGGCGCCAACAGCAGGCTCGCCTTCAACGTGTACAGGAACCTCAATCTCAACGCGCTCGCCGCGCTTAACGGTCAGCAGGTCGATGTGCTGCAGTTCAGGGCGGATTGCGTGACGCTGGATGTCCTTGATCATTGCGAGGTGTGATTCACCTTCGATGTCGAGGTCGAGGATAGCGTTGGGGACGCGGGCAGCCAGGGTGGTTGCGTGGCCGGGGAGTACTACGTGCTTGGGCTCTTCGCCGTGGCCGTAGATGACGGCGGGGATGTCGCCTGCCATGCGGATGCGGCGCGCGTAGCCCTTGCCGAAGTCGCTACGTACGGTAGCTGAAATTTTGATGGTATCTGACATGAGTTGTCCACCCTTTCTTGGTTAGAAGTTATGCGCCAAGTGGAATAGGGACTGGCGCCAGAAATCTCTTTCCAACCAGCCACCGTCAGTTACGGACCTACACGTTTCGTGTATTCCACCGCCTTGGCCAAGACAATATTGTACAGGTTCCCGGCTCTTCTTCAAGGGCCGGGAACCTGTGATATGGCGTTTTTCACGCCTTTTATGCTGTTGTCAGCAGATATAGAGCCAATTCCTTAGAGGATTAGGAGCCCATTTCTGCCAAGTAGGCGGCAAGCGCCTCGCGGTGATCACGCGGGGTGAAGCCTGCAGCAATCAGCTTGGACAGGTCCATTGCCGAGTTCGTCGGACGGTGAGCGAAGAGCTCAGCGTTGGCGAAGTATTCCTCGGTGGTGGTGTCGCTGACTCGTGCCGGGTCGTGGCCGGTGCCCTCGTACACTGCACGAGCGAACTGCGCCCAGTTGATGACTTCACCGGTGTTCGACACGTTGTAGGTGCCGTACTCTGCGCCGGAGAAGAGCAGGTGCAGGGCAGCTGCTGCCAGGTCCTGGGTGAAGGTCGGGCGGCCCCACTGGTCGGCGACCACGGACGGGTCGATACCGCGCTCAGCCAGGGATGCCATGGTACCCACAAAGTTCTTGCCGGCGCCAACAACCCAGCTGGTGCGCAGGGTGTAGTGCTTACGCCATGCGGCGGCGGCAACCTCACCGGCAGCCTTGGATGCGCCGTAGACGCTCAGCGGTGCCAGGGGGTAGTCCTCCGGGTATTCCTCGCCCAGGGGCAGGGAGCCGTCAAAGACGTAGTCGGTGGATACGTGAACCAGCGGCAGGTTAGCTTCTTCACAGATGGAGGCAAGAGCGCTCACACCCAGGGCGTTAGCTGCCCAGGCGTCACGGCGCCCCTCGGGGGTTTCTGCCTGATCCACTGCGGTGTACGCTGCAGCGTTGATGACCGCGCGGAAGGAGCGCCAGCGGAATGCGTCGCGCCACTGCTCGGGCTTGCCCAGGTCGAGGCGGTCGCGATCCACAGCCAGGAAGGGTACGTTCTGCTCGGTGAGCTGGCGAACCAGCTCGGTGCCGAGCTGACCGCCCGCACCAATAATCAGGATCGGGTCGGCTTCCAGGGGCTTGATCTCGTTCAGACGCGGGTGGTTACGGTCCTTCTCGGAGAGTTCTGCCTTCGCCAGGTCGATAGGCCAGTCGATTGCGACGGTCTCATCGGCAAGGTTCAGGAAGCTGTAGCCGGATACTGCATCCGCCGACCAGTGGTCGTTCACCAGGTAGGTGTAGGCGGTGTTCTCTTCCAGGGTCTGGAAGGAGTTACCCACGCCGCGGGGCACGAAGATTGCGGTGTCCGGGCCCAGCTCCACGGTGACGACCTTGCCGAAGGACTCGCCGGCACGCAGGTCAACCCACGCGCCGAAGATACGGCCGGTCGCAACAGAAACGTACTTATCCCACGGCTCGGCGTGGATACCGCGGGTGGTACCTATCGAAGCGTTGAACGAGATGTTGTTCTGCACCGGGTTGAAGTCGGGCAGACCGGCTGCGACCATCTTCTCGCGCTGCCAATTTTCCTTGAACCAGCCGCGGTTATCGCCGTGAACCGGCAGGTCAATGATGAGCAGGCCGGGAATCTCGGTTTCAGTAACCTTCAATTCCTTGGTCATTACTGGCCAGCCTTTGCGTACTTCGCCTCGACCTCAGCCTTCAGGGGCTCCCACCAGCCGCGGTTGTCGGTGTACCACTTAATGGTGTCGGCAAGACCGGATTCGAAGTCGGTGAACTTCGGCTCCCAGCCGAGCTCTGCACGCAGGCGGCTACCGTCGATTGCGTAGCGCAGGTCGTGACCGGGGCGGTCAACCACGTGCTCGAAGTCGTTCTCGTCCTTGCCCATCAGTCGCAGGATGGTGCGCAGAACCGTGATGTTGTTCTCTTCGCCGTCTGCACCGATGAGGTAGGTTTCGCCAATCTTGCCCTGCTCCAGGATGCGCAGCACAGCCGAGGAGTGGTCGGATGCGTGAATCCAGTCACGGACGTTCAGGCCCTCGCCGTACAGCTTCGGGGTCAGACCCGAGAGGATGTTAGTAATCTGGCGGGGGATGAACTTCTCGATGTGCTGGTAGGGGCCGTAGTTGTTGGAGCAGTTAGAGATGGTTGCTTCAATACCGAAGGAGCGGACCCATGCGCGCACGAGCAGGTCGGAGCCTGCCTTAGTGGAGGAGTAAGGGGAAGAGGGGTTGTAGGGAGTGGTTTCGGTAAACTTTGCCGGATCGTCCAGCTCGAGGTCACCGAAGACCTCGTCGGTGGAGATGTGGTGGTAGCGAGTGCCGTGCTTACGGACTGCTTCCAGGAGGCTGAAAGTACCGATGAGGTTAGTGTGGATGAACGGTTCGGGGTTGGACAGGGAGTTGTCGTTGTGCGATTCCGCAGCGTAGTGAACGACAGCGTCTGCCTTGCCGACCAGTTCGTCAGCCAGCTCGCGGTCGGCGATGTCGCCTACGACGAGCTTGAAGCGGGATTCAGGAAGACCCTCCAAAGACGCAGCATTTGCGGCGTAGGTCATCTTATCCAGCACAGTAATAGTGTGATCAGTGTTATCGATGAGGTGGTGAACAAAGTTCGAACCAATAAAACCGGCACCGCCGGTAACAAGAATGTGAGCCATACGGTATATTTTACCTGCCTAAATAGCGATTTTTATGCCTCAACAAAGAGATAAACATGACACAATAAGAAGTTATGAAGGGAATTATTCTTGCCGGCGGCACCGGAAGCCGTTTGCACCCTATCACTCAGGGTATTAGCAAGCAGCTCACTCCGGTCTATGACAAGCCGATGATTTACTACCCGCTGTCCACTCTCATGCTGGCGGGTATCCGCGATATTTTGATTATTACCACTCCTACCGATCAGGAGCAGTTCCAGCGACTGCTCGGTGACGGTTCCCGTTTCGGTATTAATCTCGAATACAAGGTGCAGCCTTCTCCGGATGGTCTGGCACAGGCATTTATTCTGGGTGCTGATTTTATTGGCAACGACCCCGTAGCCCTCGTGCTCGGTGACAATATCTTCTACGGTCCCGGTCTGGGTACTCAGCTTGCCACCTACGAGCAGAAGGATGGCGCGACCGTCTTCGCTTATCGGGTTGCTGATCCTCGCGCTTACGGCGTGGTGGAGTTCGATGAGAATTTCAACGCACTATCTATTGAAGAGAAGCCCGAGAACCCCAAGAGCGACTACGCTATTCCGGGCCTGTACTTCTACGACTCGAAGGTTGTAGAGTACGCACGTCAAATCAAGCCTTCCCCTCGCGGTGAGCTGGAAATCACTGACCTCAACCGTGTCTACCTGGAACAGGGTAAACTGAAGGTTGAGGTTCTGCCTCGCGGTACCGCGTGGCTCGATACCGGAACCTTTGATTCACTCGCTGATGCCACTAACTTCATCCGCACTGTTCAGAGCCGTCAGGGTCTGTCAGTTGGTTGCCCGGAGGAAATTGCGTGGCGCCACGGTTGGCTCTCCGATGAGCAGTTGCGCGACATTGCTACCCCCCTCGTCAAGAGTGGTTACGGTAGCTACCTGCTCGGATTGCTCCGCTAATAAACACCTGGGGATCTTCGCATCCCTTCACCGCCTGCAACAACACTCCACGTCGCAGGCACACTAACTCAAACTTTCTGGAGTATTCTCACTACCATGACCATTTTGGAATTTTTCCGCACCACGAGGGCTAACCTCTGGCTGCTGATTATTGGCATCGTTGTCGGTGCCGCAGCGGGCTTCGGCTATGCATCTCTCCAGCCGAAGGTCTACGCTGCATCATCCTCGGGCTACGTGACCGTGGGTGAGTCCGGTACGGTGGATGTTCTCTCGGGCTCTACGGCCGCTAAGGAGCGCGCTCGCTCCTACGCTGCTATCGTCTCCTCTGAGGCCGTGGCACAGAAGATTAAGCAGAACAACCCCGAACTGTCCCTGTCCACCGGTCAGATTCGTTCTAGCCTCACCGCAACCGCAGGTGATAACGCTGCACTGATTACCGTTAACGCGAAGGCTTCTTCCCCGAAGAACGCACAGGTTCTCGCTAACAGTGCGCTACAGGCTACCGCCGACTACATCAAGGAAATTGAGCAGAACCCCGGTAACGCTCAGGCTCTGGTAAACGGCGAAAACACCGGTGCATCCCCGACCGGCGGCAACACTGTTCGCGTGATTCCGCTGAATAACGCAAGCGTGAACCCCCCGCTGGTGGCTCCGAACTACCAGCAGAACGTACTCGTTGGTGCCGCTGCTGGCCTGGCGCTGGTGTACCTGGCTATCTTCCTGCGCCGCGCGCTGGATCAGCGCATCCGCACCCGTGACGACGCTACCAAGGCAACCGGCGCAAGCATCCTGGGTGTTCTGCCCGTCAGTGACGACCTGAACGAAGAGAACATCGTTAAGGGCAACACCGACGACCACATCGCTCAGGAGTCTATCCGCCAGCTGCGCACCAACCTGCGCTTCGTGAACGTTGACACTCCCCCTCGTTCGTTCATCGTCACCTCCGCAGTGCCCGGTGAAGGTAAGTCGACCGTGTCGCTGTCGCTGGCTCGCGCAATGGCTGACGCTGGTTCGCCCGTCATCCTCATTGACGCCGACCTGCGCCGCCCGACCGTGGCTAAGAAGCTGAAGCTCGACGCTAAGGTTGGTCTGACCCAGGTTCTGGCTGGCCAGGTTGAGATCGCTAACGCCGTGCACCAGCTGGGCGATTCGAACCTCTTCGTCCTACCTGCAGGTCGTATCCCCCCGAACCCCTCCGAACTTCTGGGCTCGGATAAGATGCGCCAGCTGATCAACGAGCTCTCCGAAGAGTTCATCGTGGTTGTCGACGTTCCGCCGCTGCTGCCCGTGACCGACGCTTCGCTGCTCTCCCACTCCGTGGATGGCGTGATCCTCGTTGGTTCTATCGGTCGAAGCCACCGTGAACAGATGACTGAGGCAGCAAGCATCCTGAAGAAGGTTAACGCTAACCTCTTCGGTATGGTTCTGAACCGTGCACCCCGTAAGGGTCTGGGTAACTCCTACTACGGCTTCGGTTACGCAAGCGCCTACGTTGGTTATGCAACCTACTACGGTTACGGCAAGGAAGGCGACAAGAAGTCGTCAAAGAAGTCCTCGACCAAGAAGTAACAACGTAATAAGCGCCCTAAACCATAGGGAGCGACTTAGGGCGGGATGGGCAGTATTTTCTGCCCGTCCCGCCTTATACTTATCTGGTATACATGTGCACCGAAAGGCTATTGTGACCACTCACTCACCCAATACCCCGGAGCCGCAGACTACTCCGCTCGCGGCACGGATTCGGCTTGCGCACGCCTACTTCCAGCGGATTGCCGACATGCACTCCATCGATATTCTGCATGTCAAAGGCTACGCTTTCTCCCAGGAAATTTACCGCAAGGGCAGGTACAGCTCCGACGCTGACCTGCTTGTCCGGCCCTCTCACGTGGACCGCTTTGTAGAGATCCTTATGGCAGATGGATGGCGTATCCAAGCCCACTTCGAAACAGGTTCCGTGTTCGAGCACGCGATGACGCTCTACCACGCTTCATGGGGCCTGACTGATATTCATCGTTTCTTTCCCGGTCTAGGACGCCACGGCGATTATGAGAAGGCGTTTGACCGCATCTGGGCGGCACGCAAGACCCGTATGATTGCTCACCGTCCCTGCACTGTCCCCAGCGATCTGGATGCGCGTCTTCTCGTGGTGCTTCACCGCGCCCGCGCTGCATCACGCTACAGTGCAGATATTAACTATCTAGTCTCTCTGCTCTCCTATAGCGATTGGCAGCGCCTACGAGCCCGCGCGGAGGAGCTTGACTCTTCCCTCGCATACAGCGCGGCTATGGGCGGTCTGGAGCAGTACCGTGACGACCGCGACTACCTACTGTGGCTGTCGGTCTCCCAGGATGTGCCCCACTACATCCAGTGGATCGGACGCCTGCAATCAGCAACGACCCTGCACGATAAGCTACGCACACTCAAAAATATTTTCTTTGTGAATAAGGACCATTTGGCGATGCAGCTGGGACGCACCCCTACTAAGGCAGAGATACGTGCAAAGTTCTTTGAGCGTTTCGGAATCAAGGTGAAAAAATGAGCAATCCGGTAGATTCCCGTCAGACCGTATACGGCATCCCCGAGAACATCGCGTATGTTCATTCTGAAGAGTTCGCTAAGTACTCCCCCACAGCAACTTATCTCGCGAATCTTGCCAACGGTGAGCTGTCTGTTCTTCAGGATTCTGCCTCCATTATTTGGAGTATTTTTGAGGACCCGATGCCGTTGCAGGACGCTATCGACGTGCTCTGCGAAATGTATGAACAGCCCATAGAGACTATGGGACCGCAGATTGAGGGTTTCATTCCTGAGCTGCTCTCCAAGGGGCTCTTAGAAGCCCGGTAAGGCCCTCAGAACGAATAAAGAAGGCGGGGCGGTAGAACTATATAGTTCTACCGCCCCGCCTTCTTCTATGGGCCGAGCTCTTTTAGTCTTCGGGCAAAGCCTGCACGTAGGTCTTCAAGCGGCTGATAAAACGAGCCTCCGAGAAACCGTCAACGTGCTCACGGATGTAGTCGGCGTCCCAGTCATCCGGGTTGAAAGCTTTGAGGGCTTCCACCAGCTGCTCCACGGTCGGCTGGTTGATGAACATGCCGGTCTTGCCTTCCTGAATGGTATCCAGGAAGCCGCCCGCACGGTAGGCAATCACGGCCTTGCCGCTAGCACCCGCTTCTAGCGGGGTAATGCCGAAGTCCTCATACGAGATAGCCAGCAGCGCCAGGCAATGACGGTACGCGTAACGAAGCTGCGCATCCGAAACACCCGAAGCAATACGAATAGTCGGGCCCGCAAGCGCTTCCAGACGTTCCTTCTCCGGACCGCGGCCAATCACCAGTAGCTTCTTACCCAACTCATTGCAGGCTTCAACAGCCTTATCAACATTCTTGTAGGGCAGCAGGCGAGAAACAATCAGGAAATAATCGTCCGATTCGGTGAACTCTTCCAGGCCCGGAATAGGCTCAACCGGTGCGGTGGTGTCTACCGAGTGCGGCGGGAAGAAAATCGGAACGTCCTTCTTGCCGTACACGTTCTCGATGCGCTTCTTAATCACGCTCGCGTTCGCCACATACACCGCCGAGCGGTGAGCCGCCCAGTGATCCCACAACATCAGTGCAGGACGCAGAGTCTTCAGCAGCAGCGGCACGGGGCCGGTGCTCTTCTCACCCAGGTACTGATCGCTCAGGTACAGCCAACGCGCCGGCGAATGGCAGTAAATGAACTTACGACCGGCAAAGTTGAAACCGTGTGCCCAACCGGTCGTCGACACCACAGCGCGTTCAGCCGGTACCTTCAAGAAAGAAGAAGCAAACGGCAAAATCGGCAACGCCATACGGTGGTTACGACGCAAATAACCAATCTTATTCAGCGGGCTGGTAATGATCTTCGCGTCTTTGAACTCAGGGAAGGTACCCTCCGGGTCGTACAGAGTCGTGTAAATCGGTGCATCCGGGAACGCACGGTGCATTGCCAGGACAACACGCTCCGCGCCGCCGCGCTGAGTCAGGTAGTCGTGAGCAATCGCAATCTCTTCAGTAGCCTCAGGCTTGACCAGCGGCACGTAACGGCGCGCCAGGCGGCCAAGCTTCTTGAGGCTCTTCGGGATATCCGCGAGCACCGCGTCGGGGTTCTTCGGCCCGGTAAACGGAGCGGAGGTCAAGAGCTGAGTGAGTGACATTTTCTTTTCCTCCTAGAAAACTTTCTGAGCTCGCTCAGGATAGTGAATACCGGCGTAAGATGCAGCCTCAACCTGCAAAGCCACAAGCTTCTCAGCCGCCTTAGCGGGCAGCTTGAGCAGAATCTTATCGCTCGCATCCCCCAGAGCCTTGATGGTCTTCTCCGTGGTGAAACGAGCAAGGGCCTTGACCAGCAAGCCCCATGCACCCGTCGGGTTCGGGGCGGGGTGCGCCGCATCGCCGTGCTTACGCACGAAGATGGTGCGGGCAGAACCCGAGTGCAGGGCACGCAGGGCACGCACTGCAGTGGTGGTAGCAGCCACGTAGTGCTTAGTCGCCAGCTCAGGGGCAATATGGATTTCGCCACCGTGCTGAGCAACCTCATAACCCATGTCTACGTCTTCCCAACCGTAGAGACGGTACGCGGGGTCATAGCCACCAATCTCGTCGAAGAGCTTCTTCGACATAGACACATTACCCGCCCAGTAAATCCAGCGCTTCTCAGGCGCAACTTGGTACGCAGCTTCACGGAACTTCTGGTCGCGGTAGTTACCGTACACACGAGAGTAGGGAGTGTCCGGGAACTGGTTCAAGTAGATACCGATTACGCCGTGCTCACCAGGAGCCTCATGGTACTTGAGGTGGTTCGCAACGTAGTTGGGATCGGGTTCCAGATCATCATCGCAGCGGATAAGGATGTCCGCATCAGCCGCACGGTGACCAGCGTTCAACGCAGCCACGCGGCCGCGGTTCTCCTCGAAAACAATCTTGGTCAAGTTCAGCTTGCCTTCTGCAATGTAGCGGTCAAGCACAGCTTCACTGTTGTCAATATCGCCGTCGAGGACCACGATAACCTGGAAGTCCTTCTCAGTCTGAGCGGCAAGCGCATCCAGCGGGTAGTGCAGAATATCTGCACCACCGCGAGAGGGAATGATAACCGCAGCCTTGTAGCGGTGAGTAGTCGTCATAATTTTCCTTCGGGGGTTTGAGCGAGAGGATATCCGTTGGGAATGGCCTATACGTTTAGAAGCACCTTAGCGGATAAAACGTTCCAGAATCTCACCAACACGGACCTTACCTGCTTCAGGCGAGTAATTCTCCTGCCAACGCCAGAACAGCTCGGAGGTTCGCTCCGCCAGCGCATCCGTATCTTCTCGAAGCTCAGTACCCAGGCTCTTAATAGCCTGGGCAAGAGCTACCGGCTGGTCAGCAGGCACAACGTACGGGTACGATGCACCGCCCAGTACCTCCGACAGAGCACCAGCATCACTGACGATCACAGGGACGCGTGCGCTCATCGCTTCAGCGACCACCAGACCAAAGGACTCGGGGGCAATCGAAGGTACAACGAGCATGTCGATGTCACCGAAAAGACGGTCCGGGGTAGTCCAGCCCAAACGAGTGCTGAAGGTGGCGACACGAGCTAGCGCCTCCTCAACCTCAGCTCGTTCTTCGTCAGATGCGAAGACAGGCTCGCCGCCAATCACCAGGTCGTATTCAATGCCGTTAGAGTTCAAGGAACTCATCGCCTGGCACAGGGTCGCAATGCCCTTAGAGGGAGTCAAACGCCCCAGGTAACCGACGCGAAGTCTGCGCTCCCCCACACGGTGATCAAGCTCGGTGGATACGCCGCTGACCCAGTTCGCAAACAGCTCGCTGCCGGGGCAGGCGCGAGCCACATAGCGGCTCGGGACCAGGGGGACGGACGCCTTATGGCGAGCAAAGGGTACGAGCTTCGCGTTCACGCCGGCAGGAAGCTGGTGCAGGTGCACGATGCGGTTCTTGCGACCGCCCGTTGCCGCTGCGGGAACCAGACCGTTACACCACAGCAGAACGTCCTTGTGGCGAGCGTGCCAGCTACGCAGAGCCACCATGTACTGTGCGCGGTTCTTAGCCGGCAAGACAATGCGGGGGAACCCCTCATCCGCAGCGGCTTCTACAAGCTGCTTCGGCTCGGAAGGGCCCACAATGGTGACCTTGTAGCCAAGGCTACGGGCCGCGCGGGCGATGTTCAGAAGCATGACCTCGCCTCCGCCCATGTCACCGTTATTGGTGGCGATGTAGAGTTCTTTCTCCATCCTTCTACTCCTTCACCAGCTTGCGTGCGGGCACATAATTCTTACCGGAGTATTTGATACTTCCGCGGATACGTCCCAGCGATGCAACCCAGTTGGCAACATCTCGACGAGCAACTTTACGTTGGGTCACAGCCTGACGCAGGATATTCAACAGCTGCTGAACGCTGCCAGTCACAGTAGACTTCAACGAATACGTTGCAGAATCATACTTCGGGAAACGACGGGCCATCAGCACACGTCCCACACCCAGCTCGTACTTCTTACGGATAGAGCTCTTCCCCTCCGAGAGAGTAAAACGAATCTCTGCTTCAGGGATAAAGCGCATCACACCGTCGGCTTCCTGATGACGCCACGAAATATCCACATCCTCGTAGCCGTAGCGGGGAAGGGACTCATCGTAGCCGCCAATTTCAAAAAAGCGTGCACGGGTAATAGCACAGTTACAGTTGCCCACGTGCGGCAGATAAGGAGTTGCAATCAGACCTTTGCCAAAGGCATCGGGGCGAGGGCTGCCATTAGCGTCAAAAGCGCGAATCCAGCCACCTGCCAGTTCCTTATCCTGCACCTCTGAAAACGCCTGAACCCACTGAGGAGATACTTCATCATCAGCATCGCAGAATGCTAAGACTCTACCCGATGCGGCACGTGCACCGGCGTTACGGGCCGCGGGAATACCTGGAGTTGCGGAGGCGTCCACGACCTTGACCGTGAACTTATCCTCTCGGGGTTCCTGAGCCCACGCTTCCATAACGGCGCGGGTGTCGTCCTCTGAACCGTTGTCTACCAAAATCACTTCGTACGGAAGCTCAGTTTCCTGGTTCTCCAGGGCCTTAAGCTGGCGAGGAAGAGTCAATGCAGCGTTCAGCGCACAAATAATGACGCTAACTTCAGGAGCTCGATCAGTCTTAGACATTTTCTTCCTTCCACATCGGCGCAGCGTGCTGCGACTTCTCTTCCGCCTCACGAATTTCAATTCGCTCGTCGAAGCCTTCGATATTCGCTTCATCATGGCCGGTGCCAAGACGCTGTTCGCGTTCAAGCAGCAACACGCGCAGAGCCAAACCACAGGCAACAGCCCACGGCCAGGTGTAGAACACCTCGCCCAGACGCGATGCACAAATCATGATGGCAACGCCAACGCCCTGTACAACATAGAATTTAGCCGGCAGAGTCTTCTGGCCGCTAAACACATTCACGATAAAGAGCAAGGTAATGGCAACGACCAGAATCATCCACGGCCAGCCGCCCTCCACAAGCGCAGACCAGTACGAATTGTGGAAGAACCAGGTCTTCGAACCAGTATGTGCCAGATATACATACGCTTCGCCCAAGCCCTGGCCGAAGAAGCCAGTTGCCTGAACCTTAATCTCAGATGCCTGGTCGATCAGTGAACGAAGCGCATCGGTACCGGTACGATCTGCGAAGGCACCAGACTGCGCGTAGTCACTAGTCAAGATATCAATTAACCAGTACAGGGCCACACCCAAGGCAATGCGGCCAAAAGTCTTCATACGGTGAGCAATAACGATCCAAATCAGACCCGCTGCATACGCCGCGATAGAGGTACGAGAACCCGTAGCCCATAGCAGCCCGGAGAAAACAACAATAGTGCCGATAACTTCAATTTTGTTACGGGCAAAGCTCAGAATTAACAGACCAAACAGACAGTACACCAGACCCGAGAAGTTTTTGTCACCCAGCCAGCCGGTCAGATAGCCAACATAACCAGTTGCCGGGGCAAAACCTGCAAAATACCCTACAGCGTTAAAAAGAATCGCCGATGAGTATCCCAGAACAATAGAGCGAATATGCAGACGTCCGGCTGCAATAGCCCAAATCAACACGGTTGCAGCCACAAGACGGAGCAAACGTCGAGTCCAATCCGATGCGTCCTCGGAATGTACACCGTAGAACGAGACAATTGCGAGGTAACCCATTGCAATAAACATAATTGCGCGCAGACCCGAAAAATGACTCACGTCAAAAGTTGGCTTACGGGTCAGACCGTACAGCGCCAGCAAAAGAATGATTACCTGGTTAAAGGGCAAACCAACACCCGGTACTGGGTCACCAAAAAGCAAGAGGAACGCCAGGATGAACTCAGGCATACGAATCTGGCTGGTCTGATGGCGGACGTAATTACTACCGCGAGACACAGTTTCAGAGAAACGCGAAACCTCTGGCTTCTCGGTGGGTTCGTTCAGATGCGCGTAAACCTGCGAAGTCTGGCTCATCATCGGCCTCCTCGAAGTACACGAGTGTAAATATCAACCGTCTGAGCAGCCATCTGCTCGTTCGAAATCCAGGTGAAAGGCTCAGTCTCACCCTTCTGCAGCTGCTGGCGCATGACCTGCAGAACATCCTGAGTCAGGGTTGCACTCTGGCGGTCCACCAGCTCGTCAGCACCCAGGATCTCCGGGTTACCACCCACAGCGGTAGCGACCGTCTTCAGGCCAGCAGCCTTAGCGTCCAGCAGAGTGTAGGAGCAGTTCTCCCACACCGACAGCTGAACAATCATGTCACTACGACCCATCGCCTCAATCGGGTTAACGAAGCCGCTGAAGGTCACCGAATCACCCAGGTTCAGACGCTGAGCCTGAGCCTGCAACTCGGACGCCAAATCGCCAGAGCCCGCAATCTCAAGATGAGCCTGCGGGTAATCAGCACGAAGCTGTGCAAAAGCATCCAGCAGCACGTCGATGCCCTTCTCAGGAGACAGGCGGGACAGCGAGAGAATACGCGGACCTCCCTCTGCGGGAACACGTTGCTGCTCAACAGCTGCATGCACCTCGGGGATATCCACGCCGTTGTACACCAGCTCCACGCCACGAGCGCCCCACTTGGCACGCATCTGATCAGCGGTAGAACGAGAAACAGCAATCGCCTGATCGGTACCCCACAGGCGCACACGGTGCACGGTCTCCATGAGCTTAGAACGCCAGGAGCTACCGTGGTACACCGAGTCATTACCGGCAATACCGTGCTCAGTGGTCAGAAGCTTCGGCACGCAGGTGCCGCGCTTGATGACGCTACGGATGCGTAGTGCGTTGACCACAGCGGTTGCGACAACGTCTGCATACGCCAGGTGGCTGTGGACAATATCCGGGCGGAGCTGCTCAACAGCCTTCTGCAAAGAAGCAAAAGAAGTCTTAAAACCGTAGTCAGGACCGAACTCAGCCTTGATGACGGTGACGCCCAGTTCCTCAAGACGGCTCGTGAGCTTACCCTCGGGTGCGAGAACCACCAGGTTAAAGCCGGGGAGCCCGGCACGTGCCATATCGACAACGTGCCGAGCTACTCCACCAAACTCGGGAACCGGAACGACCCACAGGGCAGTGGGAAATCCGTTTGAATTCATGAGTGAGTGTCTACTTTCTACAGCCACTTCTCGAGGCGGTCCAGTGCGGTGAAGAAGCCTTCACCGTTGTTGATGTGGCCCTGCCAGATTTCGGGAATGAAGGATGCCTTCGGTGCCAGCTCACGCAGCTGCTTGCCCAGGGATGCCCAGTCGACATCGCCTTCGCCGACCTGAACGCCCTCACCGTCAACGCCGGTGCCGTCCACCAGGTGCAGGTGGATGGACAGCGGTGCCAGCTGCTCAACAGCCTCCGACAGCGGAATGTTCAGGAAGTTGCAAGCAAGCATGGTGTGGGAGATGTCCAGACAGAGCGCGGTGTCGAACGCACGCGAGAACTCTGCAGTGTCCTTCGGATCCAGGAACAGGTTGTGGTACTGCTGACCACCCATCAGCCAGGGGTACGGGGGCAGAGTCTGAGCCGCCAGGCGAACGCCGGATGCGTCCAGACGCTTCAGCGCCTCACCGATACGCTCGTACTTCTCAGCACGTGCGGATGCGGGGATGTGCTTGTCCTTGGTGAAGCCACCCATGGTCACGACCATGACCGGATCCTCGTCTACGGTGAAGTAGCGGGTCAGGTCACGGGTGATGTCGATGGTGCGCTGAACCTCGGCGATGGAGCGCTCCCACACCTCGGGGTCCTTGGACGCGAGATCCACCAGGAAGTCGCCTGCGAACAGGTCGGGCAGGTGGGTGGTGAAACCCATGTCCAGCTTGGAGTCAAAGACGTCGTCGATGTTGATCTCGAGGTCCTTGTAGGAGAAGTGGAACTCCAGGAAGTCCGGCTTTGCCTCTTCAATCAGCGGCTTGTAGTCGTGGTAACGAACCGGCAGACCCCAGGGGCGGTCGAACTTGAAGTCGCGGCGGGTCACCAGATCGTCCTTCAGGTCGCCCTCGAAGAAGAACGAGCCTTCTTCAACGTCGCGCTGCATGGTGCGGCCCAGCAGCTGCGGCAGGTAGTTCGGCTGCAGACCGCGGCCGGGGGACTTCACAGCAACGTCAGCCTCGGTCACGACCTCGCCCTTAGCGATGTGGCGGGTAGCAACCAGGGACTTTGCCAGGTTCACGCGGTTCATCAGCTCACCGGTGGACACCTCACGAGGAGCAGCAGAACCAATAGCGGTCTCAACCTCACGAATCTGCTGAACCATTGCCTTGAATTCCTCAGGCAGCAGGGAGACGGTGTGGTCGTTACCCTCGAGGGTCTTGTCGGTGGTGAAGTGCTTCTCAATGATCTTCGCGCCGCGAGCAACAGCAGCAATCGGCACGTGGTAGCCACGCTCATGGCCGGAGTAGCCGACCAGGCACTGACCAATCTCAGCCAGGCGGTCCATGTACGCCAGGTTGACGTCCTTGAAGGGTGCCGGGTACGCGGACTGGCACTGCAGCAGAGCGTAGGATGCGCCAGCGTTACGCAGCAGAGCCACGGACTCGCGGATTTCCTCTTCACGGCTCATACCGGTGGAAACCAGCATGGGCAGGCCGCGGGAAGCCACGTCACGCAGCAGCTCGTGGTTGGTCAGGTCAGCAGAAGCAATCTTCATGCCCTGGATACCGTAGTCAACCAGTGCCTGAACGGAGGGTGCGTCCCAGGGGGTGCACATGATGTCCATGTCGTGCTGCTTGACGTGGTCGAAGACCTCGTACATCTGGTCAACGGTCAGGGAGAAGCGGGACAGCAGGTCCAGGGTGTACTGAACGCCCAGGTCCTCACCTGCGGTTGCTGCGCCGCGCTGGCGGTACAGAGCGTCCATATCGCGCAGCTGGAACTTCACAGCGTCTGCGCCGGACTCAACAGCCAGGTCCACCAGCTCCTTAGCGAAGTCAACGCTACCCTGGTGGTTGTTACCAATCTCAGCAATGATGAAGGAGGGGGAATCCTCGCTGATGGTGTGCTTACCGATGCGCAGGACGTCCTGCTCATCCATTGCCAGTGCCACGAGGTGACCGCGCTCGTCGGTCAGCGGCACGTGGTTGATACCCTTCGCGAAGTATGCGCGCAGGGTCTCGGGATCAGCATCAGCCGGTGCGGTCTGCGGGTTGGTGTTTGCAGCGTCCAGGGCGCTGGTCTCCAGGGATGCGGTCGGGTTAGCAATCAGCCAACGACGGAAGTCGCCGTCAGAGAGCGAACCGCGCAGGATACCGGACTCGTTCACCAGGAAGATGATGCGCTGGCCGTTAGCAGAAATCTTCTGCAGTGCGTTGAGAATCGGGTCTTCAGCGAAGACCACGTAGGGGGCAATATTGCGTTCAATAATCACGATTTTGACCTTTTCGTTTGAGCGTTTAGTTGAATGCCTGAGTGCTGGTCAAGCCGGAAGCGGCAGAAGAGGTACTGCCGCGGGTGAAGGTTACTTGCCTTCGGCCAGGATCTGAGTGAGCTGGTGCTCTGCCACGGAGAAGTCAATCGGCGCGTCAATGTCGACGCCCTCGACCTCGTCCAGCATGAACAAATCAATGGTACCGCCGGGGTAGCCCGCCAGGCGGTTGTGGTGGTCCGTGTACACGTGGGTCTTGGTGATGTACATTGAACCGTTCTCACGGTAGCGGAAGGTTTCCTTGGTCAGCTCCTGGCGGCGCGGGCGAGCCATAATCTCGAACGCCGCGGTGGGCTCACCGTCAGCGTGCCAAGTCCAGATGAACGGACCAATCGGAATCACACCGACCATGGAGTCCTTACCGTTCTCCGCGAACTGGCGGACCGCACGAGCCAGAGTACCGGGCAGACGCACCGGGCTGGTTGCCTGCAGCAACATGACAGCCTCGGGTTCCCAACCGTTTTCGGTGTAGAACTCGATGGCGTGCTCGATGACCGGCTCGGTTGCGGTGGTGTCTTCAGCCAGGTGTGCCGGACGAATGAACGGTACCTCAGCACCGTACTCGCGGGCGATATCAGCCAGCTCAGCATCGTCGGTGGAGACGACAACACGCAGCTCGTGCTCGCCGGCTACTTCTTCCTTAGCAGCCAGTGCCTGCTCGATGGTCCATGCGACCAGCGGCTTACCCGCGATGGGGCGCAGGTTCTTACGCGGAATGCCCTTTGAGCCACCGCGCACGGGGATGACGCAGAGAATACGCATTATGCCTCCAAAGTTTCAATCATGAGTTCAGCGATACGCTGTGCCGGTTCCTTCTTCGGCTGAACCGGTGCCGGGGTCGGTTCCTGACCCCACTGGTTCATGCCGTAGCGGTCCCAGAATTCCACGAGCCATGCCGGCGGTGCCGGGTGGTAAACCCACGCCGGGATACCGCGGATCGCAGCCTCCAAAACACCGGTAGAGAAGATGGACACCACCGGGTTTGGCACTTCGTTCAGCGGAGTGCCGGAGCGGTCAATGCGGATGCCTTCCTTCTCCCACAGCTTGTGGGTCAGCACCGACAGCTTGTCCTTCTCGCTCGGGTGCGGGCGGTAGGTTCCACCAAACTTCTTCAAGAAGGAGTGCGAAGCGTACGCGAAGGATGCGCGCGGCAGTTCCGCACCGTGCATCTGTCCTAGGAAGATCGGTTCCAGGTCGTTCTGTTTCTGCGCCTCAGCACCGGCAGCCTTCTGCGCCGCGAGGTAGAGCAGCTGCGAACCCACCGCGTGAGTGGTGACGTCGCGGCGACCCGATGCCCAAAATTCTGCGTCAGCTTCGCTGAAAGCCAGCAGGGTGCATCCGACCGGTAGCGGCGGCGCCTGAGGCACCAGTAGGCCATGCTGAACCATCCAGTACTCAGCGCCAATCGCGCGAGCGTACTCGTAGGCGGCCGCACCGCGTCCAAGGAACTGTGCGGCAGAAAGCACAATGCGAATATCAGGCAGGAGGCGCATCAGCTCATCGCCGGAGATCTCCTGCTCAGACCAGTCCTTGCGTGAGTAGCGCTCGCTGGCGTACTGCCCGTCCAGGTACTCGCTAGCGTCCTCAGGAACCCACAGGGCAACATCGACAGCATCCAGGTGCTTGAGAGGCTCCAAGATTGCGTTGCGGTTCGTCGGAGAGAACGAATCCATAACGATCAGCACCTGAGGCTTAGTACCGCGAGTGTACAGAAGGCCGTGTACGGGCTCCTCCGCAACGGTCCGAGAACGCGCGGAGGCAAGAAGTGAATTCAGCTTGTACTTAGCCCACTTCAGCTTCTTCTGACGCCTCTGCCATGCCTGCCAAGCATCCAAATCTAGAGGGTATTTAAGCATCCTGCTTCTCCCCAGAACGGACTCGAATAACGGTAGCCGGGATACCCACAGCCACGGCATTAGCCGGAATATCGCGGGTGACCACAGCTCCAGCACCAATCACAGCACCGTCTCCGATGGTGACACCACCGAGTACAGACACATTCTGACCGAGGAAAACGCGATCACCAATCACGATGTCGCCACCGGGCTGCACATCATGCAGAGAGTCCAGAGGGTGCTCGCCAGAATTGACCATCACGTTATCGGCAAAGACACAATCCTTACCAATAGTCACATTCGACAGAGCGTGAATATGGCTACGGTGACCGACATAGGTCCCAGAACCGATACGCAGAATACCTCCGGCTTCAGAAGCGATCCAGGCATCCTCGTAAATTGCGATTTGGTCACCAAGGTAGATGTTCTCTACACCGACCATACGCAGGGGGCGGACAAGAACAGTCCCCGAACCGAAAGAGCCGAACGCCCGCGAGTACAGGGTCTTGCCCAGCAGGTCTGCCATGTGCCAACGCACGCTCGGCATCTTGGTCACAATCTTAGAAAGGTTTAGGCCCATAGCTGCTCCAAAATCTTTACACGCTGATCGAAGGTGTGCTCAGCCAGAGTACGCTTCTGACCGGCTTCACGAATCTGACGAGCCCACTTCGGCTCACGGAAAATACGGGTACAAATCTCGATGAGCTCATCAATGCTCTCGTAGACCAGGACCTCTTCGCCAGGAATGTAGTAGCGATCCACATCAGCGCGGTCAATCACCTGCAGGGCGCCCACGCCGGGAGCCTCAAAGGTGCGCATGGTGAAACCATCCTGGTTATTGTGGATGTTCAGCGTTGCCGGGGAGGATGCCATAATGCCGTACGCCTCAGAGCGGTCAATATCGCGGCCTGCGGGCACGCCGGAATCCTTGAACTGCTTAGTGCGCAGAATGTCATAGGGGTGACGCGACCAAGCACGACCGTAAGCACGCACCGGCAGACCGGCTGCGACGAGCGCCTGCAGGGTCTCCTCACGGTTGGGGTACTTAGCGCCCACAAAGTTGATGGAGTCCTCGCGCATGGGGACAACCGGGCAGTGAGTGTCGTAGGCGTTGGGCATGTCGAGCACCTCGAAGCCCTGCTCACGCAGGTGCTGCGCGTCCAGCGGGCTGTAGCTTGCCAGCGAGCCCAGGTGGTGCAGGTCCTCTTCGGTGTAGCTCATACGGCGCATTTCGTCGTAGAGCCAGGTGCCGTAGCGAACGCCGGAGGTCTCCAGCAGGTCCCACCATTCGCGGGAGAGCATATCGCCCTTAATGACCAGCACAATATCGGGGCGGAATTCGTTGAAAGCGTCAATCGCCTTACGAGTAGCCTGAGCAGCGAAGCTTTCGGGGCGGTACTTCTCGGGCAGCTCGTGAGCAAGCTTGTTGAGGATACGCTCGGGCAGAGTACCCGGCGCATCGTAGATGTGGGTGCGCACTTCGTATCCGTGCACTTCCAGGGATGCTTGAATTGCCTTCCAGTACCCGTGGAATGCGGGTGAGAGCAGTAGAAGTTTGGGCTGAGTCATATGAGGATTGAATCCTGTCGGCGTTTGCTATGAGAACCCGCAGGGTAGAACCGTGCGGTGCTATGTGTTGGAGTGAAGAGGAACGGAAAGTTTCACCTGCAACTTGAGGCAAAACATACCTACTGAAATTTTACAACGAAAGCAGGAGACGACACACTCGAATGCACTGTGTCGCCTCCTACGTTCTATATGCACCTTCTGACGAAGAGGGCTAAAAATCTTGCGGAACTGCCGCTGTAGATTCCGCACGTTTCGCGCCTAGTTCTCGCGGCGCTCTGCCTTGGCGATACGCTCCAGCTCGGTGGCGAGGAAGCCACGAGCGTCCACGTCTTTATTGCGCAGAGCACGCACGGAGTTCACCAGGAAGTTTGCGTAGCTGGTAGCGCGCAGAGCCGTAGCAAGCTTCTTCTCCCAGCCCCACTTATCGGCATAAATAAAACGAGCAGTGGTTAGCCACTGTACACGGCGCTCGGAGGGCGAAGATCCGCCTCCCTCGTGGGTGACAGTTACCGAAGGAATCAGGTAGCGGTCCACACCAGCATTCGAGAGGCGGTACTGGAAGTCCACCTCTTCGCTGTTCATGTAGAAACGCTCATCCATGCCGCCGATGCGGTTGAAGGTCGCGCGAGGAACGACCATGCACGCACCCATAACCCAGTCGACCTTCGCGTCCGAGGTGCCGGTGCATGCCTCAACATCGTGGCCGACACCGCGGTGCCACCAGTTAGTCGGCTTGAAACGAGCCAGCAGGGTGAACCATTCCCACGCCACATGCGCTGCGGTGGGGAACTTGCGTGCGACCCACTGCTGCTTGCCGTCGTGGCCAATAATCTGCGGGCTAGCCAGCACCTCGCCGTGGCGTTCCACGGCTGCGAGCATGCGCGAGACAAAGGTGTTATCCAGTTCCAGGTCGCTGTTGAGGATGAAAACCCATTCACCGGTCGCGGCAGCAACACCGGAGTTCACAGCTTTACCGAAACCACCATTCACAGGGCGGCGAACCACGGTCACACCCTCAACCTCGGGGAAGGGGGTGGGCGAAACGTCATCCGAGACGACGATTTCAATATCGGCGGGGTCAATACCCTGCTGAGCACGCAGAGTGTCAATAATGGCAAGAACCGGCTCCGGCTCGCCGTAGAAAGGAATAACCGCAGATACGCGGGGATGGAAGGTCATGTATTACAATCTTTCTTGAGTGAGAGGGATGATAGAAACCACCGTAAATGTGGGCGCTATCGTCTCTAGGATTATACAACTTCACTACTTTTTTAGCTGCACTTTTCAATTACCTATGCAGTCGATAAATGCTCACCCACTATCAACTCACTGTCTTACACATCCGAAAGGGGACTTTCTCATGGATTCTGATACCCAAGCCATCACTGAATCAGAAAGGGTCGCCGTATACACTGTTCAGCAACCCGCTTTCAAACGTGCTGTCAATACGGCTTACAACTCTATTCGCCATAAGTATCTGGCGAAATATATTAACCTGCTACGCCGCGGCGAAAAATTTATTCTCCTTTCCTACCCTATCTCCCGGGGAGGTAATTGGCTGTATCTATGGGCCCGCGCGGCTACTCTGCGCCATCACGGTACTGACAAAGCATCTTTGCTTTATGGTCCCGGAATGGAGGCATGGACCGAGGAGTTCCCGAAGCTTGCCTCCATTACGGCTTCTTCGTCAGAGTATACGTTCTTTACCCGCCGTAGCGGCTACTTCCCGACGGATATTGAGAATGATATCAGCGAAGAAGATTTGCACTTTTTTATTCGCGAATACCTTCTTTCTTCAGAATCCTTTAGCAAGCGCCTTGCAAGAATGCAGAACGTAGTGGATGAAAATTCTCTCGTTATTAACATTCGCCGTGGCGATTACTATTCTGTGCCTCAAATTAATGAGGTTTTCGGAATTGATACGGTGACCTATGTGGAGGAAGCGCTGAAGAAGCTTCAGGAGACCGTTACTCCTTCAAAGATTATTTTTGTATCGGACGATCTTCAGTGGTGTGAGGAAAATCTCTCACATCTAAATTCGGTTGCGCCATGCATTTTCGAAAAGCAGGGTTCCGGCATGTTCGATGACCTGGCGCTTGTGGCCAGCGCACCTTACCTAATTCTAACCAATACGACCTTCGGCTATTGGGGTGCTTACATCGGTGAGTTGTTGACTCAGAAGATTGTCCTTTCCCCTGATATTCATCAACTTCTTCCTAAAGATGCCCATATCTATCAGCGCCGCCCAAAGATGCACCGCACTCATTGGGTTGCAGTGCATCACCCCGAAGGTAAAAACTGGATTACGGGTGAGTAGCTGTGATTAACATTCTTAAATCCCTCAAGCACCAGCTTTTCCTGCTAAAGATAAATCATGATAATAAACGCGAAGCCATTGCACTTCGTGAGAGTGCTGAGTTTAAAGAACGTTACGCTTCGCTTAACAAAACATTTACCCACACGGTTCTCCCCTCCGGCCCCTTTATCTGGGGCATAACCATGGTGAAGAACGAAGCAGATATCGTCGAGCAGACAATCCGACATCTGCTCGATCAAGGTGTGGACCATATCTTAGCAGCTGATAATGGCTCTTCAGATGGGACCGATGAGATACTGCTCGAGCTCAGCAAGATTCTACCTGTGCACGTTATTAAGGACCTTTCCAGACGGTAAAAATACAATATAAAACCAACAGAAGGGGCTCTCGTTCATGACGAGAGCCCCTTCTACTTTAGATATGCAAGCTATGAGACTAATCCGGCAACTGGCCCAGCTTCACCAGGTTAGCGAACTCTGCGTTTGCTCGCTGCACCTCAGCGAAGGTTCCTTGATTAGCAATTCGGCCATTGGAAAGGTAAACCAGCTGATCAACATTGCGGACCGTTGACAGACGGTGGGCAACAATAATCACGGTGATATCCTTCGAGATTCGTTCAATGGTCTTTGTAATCTTGTACTCAGTCTCGTTATCCAGGGCACTAGTAGCTTCATCAAGAATCAACACACTCGGATTCCGGTAGAGGGCACGGGCTATGCCCATACGCTGCTTCTGGCCGCCTGAAAGACGGGTCGCATTGTACCCAAGTTTAGTGTCTAAACCATTTTCCAATGATTCTACTACCTCAGTCAGTGCAGCAACCTCAAGACAGTACTTAACACGCTCTACATCAATCTCATTGGGCTCAAGGCCAAAAGCAACTGCTTCAAGTACAGAGCAGTCTGCAATAAAAACATCCTGAGGCACATATCCAATACGCTGATGCCAAGAACGCAAATCCTTCTGGATCGGCTCACCATTCTTGAGCACTTGTCCATGGGTCGGAGCGATAAGACCCAAGATAAGGTCAATTAGAGTCGTCTTACCCGATCCTGAGCCGCCTACGAAAGCAATTGAAGAGCCCATTGGGATATCCAGCGTAATGTTATTAAGAACCGGCTTATCACCATCCGGGTACTGGAAGCTCAAATTATCAACCTGAATGTTAATCGGTTCAATAGTTTTATTGATGTACTCATGGCCTTCCGGAACGACAGGCTTAGAAGCCAGGTTAAACATTCGGGCTTCAGGTGAGAGCTGCTCGATCTCCTTCACGAGTTCATTGCTAGCATGCTCACCAGCGCGGATGCCACCAAGAGAGGCAACCATACGGGTGTAGTTAGGCAAAATACGAATGCAGGCACCAGCGAAGAGAAGCAAATAGCCAGTGCTATCAGCACCTTGCGTAGCGCTCATAAAGGCCATGAGAGCAGCAATACCAATAATGAAGATGATTTCCAAGGTGTACTTAGGAAATTCCGCAAGGAAAGCACTACGCATAGAAGCGCCTACCGAATCCAGACGCTTTTCCTGGTAACGATACATGTAACGATCGGTCGCATCGTACAGACGAATCTCACGGAAGCTGTCTACCGACTCAACCATGGCAGACCATGCACCCCTAGTCGCATTCAGGGCGATAACACCCTGTTCGCGGTTCTTACGCTTAAGAACGCTCTGCAGAACGAAGGACGTCAGCCCGAAATAAACCATTGCCAGCAACGCTGGAACAGGCATAATAACCAGCAACATGACCATAAGCATTAGAATTGACAGCAATTCACCGATAAGTCCTAAGACACCACCAACATAGGCGCCATATGCTTGGGCAGTAACGTCATTCACCGCGTTATAAATTGGGGCTATGCCACGCTTGCGATGATCCAGATAAGGCTCACGAGTGTACCGATTCAAGAGGGCTACCGACACCGCGCTCTGCTGGGTTGCAAGAAAGCTAAGACTCCAGCGACGGACAACCAGCGAAAAAACGCCTTTAAGTACAAACGCAGCAACAAGAGTCAAACCGAAGATAATAATCAAGGTCGGAGTATCTGGGTTGCCAAAGAAATTAGAAACTTCCAAGATGAAACCCTCACGGGGAGCTCCCATAGCAAGGTTCACCAGGGGAAGCACCAGCGCAACACCAAGCATCTCCAACAGCGATACAAGGAAAAGGCCAATGATATTGACGATGAGGAGCCTAAATTTCTTACCTGGGAAGAAAAGTCGGATCTTAGAGTACATAGTCTTCACAATAAAACCTGCACCTTCTGCAGATAACAATCCGCAATAGAATAAATGACTTGAGTGAGAGAAGAAGCATTACAATTATCTGTAGTAAATTCAGAGTTTTAATCCAAATTTTACTATTAGACACAAAGTTAAGCCTTCAACAATAAACAAGTTTGAAATAGATATTCCAAAATTCAACATTCTGCACCATAAACATCGTTTCTGGTGCCGCGAGCCTGTTTAACTTCTACTACCCGCCATAGAGGGATACGATCTCCGTGCCTCCCTTACTATCGTCGCATAGAGAAGAGAAATGTAACAAGCTGTAAAGAAACCCGTTAAATCTCAGCATCTTTTACCAAAAGACGAATCTAGTGTTTGCGGATAGAACCGAGGTTTCGCTGCGAGAAGGTTCATGATGCCTTTCTCGACCCGTCACAAATTGCAGACGGGCCCATGTAATTGAGGAGTGATGAGTAGAGTCTAGGCATAATTTTAGCACGCAGGCTTTCCTCAGCTTTAGAGGGTTTTCTGTACTTTAGGTCATCTTTCGTGGAAAAAACTGGGAGAGATGTCAACTTTACGTACACCTGTAGGGTATTCGCCACACGCAGGAGAAGGAACCGTTGAAGGTGCAAGTAACTCGGTATGATAGATACTATTCATTCAGCAAACCCAGCACTTCCGGCTTCCCTGTTCACTGTTGGGTACGTCAATTAGAAAAGGCTTTTTGATGGGCATCTTCAACATCAAGTCCCTCAAGGACAAGTACGCGTGGGGTTCCTCCGAGGACAAAACCAACTCAGCAGAAACTGCCGAGGCGCAGCAGGCAACCGCCGCCTCTCCCTCCGCAAATATTGCTGATGGAGTCCGCTCCCTCATTAAGAGCAACCCCGAGCTGGCAGGCAAGAACCGCCACGGGGTAGCCGGTCGCACCATTTCCCCTGACGGTTCCCTCCTCGAAGCAGTAGACGACTACGAGGCATACACCGCTACGCAAACCCATCAGCAGGAAGTCACCCCGGAAGAAGAACTGAGCGCCGACGGCACCGCAACCGTCTCGCAGCCTCTCACCCATACCGATATCGAGGCAGCCCCCGGTGACATCCTCGATGTAGACGGTAAGCCCACCGGCCCCAGCATTATCCGTGTGAGCCAGCACAACGCGCCCATCGTTGATGCCGAAGAGCTCGCCAACCCCGAAGAAGCCAACAGCCAGAACGCACAGGCTTCCCGCCCGGCTACCACGCCCCGCGGCGAACGCCCCTCCCTCTTTAAGTTCTCCCCCAAGACTCTCAACCGTACCGACAGCGCCCGCAAGGACGGCCCCTTCGAAGCGCTCTTCGTGTGCACCGGCAATATTGCCCGCAGCGCATCCGGTGAGGTAATCTCCAAGCACCTCGCCGCAGAGTACGGTCTGGAAGACAAGTGGATTTTCTCCAGCGCGGGCACCGGCGCTCTCGTCGGCCACGGCGTCTACGAACACGTAGCCAACGAACTCATCGAACGAGGATACAACCCCGAAGGTTTCGCCTCCCGCCAGCTCAACGAGCAGATTATTGAAAACGCCACCATCATTCTGGTGGCCGAGAAGGTACACGCCGACTGGATCGTGCGCGAATGGCCCCAACACCACTCCAAGATTAAGCTTCTCAAGCAGGTTGCACGAATCCGCGAGGACGCACGCCGCGCCGAGCCTCTCTCTTACCTCTACTCGCACGGCGCCCGCCCGCTTGATAGCGACAAGCTGGAAGACCCCTACCGCCGCGGCCCCGCAGCAGCAAAGGTTGCAGTGGATGAGGTGGAGCAGTCCCTCCGCGTGATTCTGCCTTGGCTCGCACAGGCACACCGCTAAGCACGCGGCGCTAAATACAGCACTAACCCGGCAGGAACAGATATCTATTCCTGCCGGGTTAGCTTTAGCCTCATACAACAGAAAATCCCCCACCGACCTAACGGTCAACGGGGGACTTTCTTTAGGCTTTAGAAGCTTAGTGCTCGAAAATCTCGGTCACAGAGCCCTCATCGAAGACCTCGCGAATAGCGCGAGCAATCAACGGAGCAATGGAGAGAATAGTAAGGTTATCGAACTGCTTCTCTTCCGGCACGGGCAGGGTGTTGGTCACGACGACCTCCACAGCACCGCACTGAGACAGACGCTCAGCAGCCGGATCGGACAGAACCGGGTGGGTTGCCGCGATGATAACTTCCTTCGCGCCCTTGTCCATGAGGACCTTCACGGCGCCAGCAATGGTGCCGCCGGTGTCAATCATGTCGTCAATCAGCACGCAGGTACGACCCTCAATGTCACCCACAACAGTCTTAGAAACAGCCTGGTTGGGGACGTTAATATCGCGGGTCTTATGCACAAACGCCAGAGGCGCGCCGTCCAGCAGGTCAGCCCAGTGCTCAGCCACGCGGACACGACCGGTATCCGGGGACACAACGGTCACGTTGGACAGGTCATCCACGCGCTCGCGGATGTGCTTAGCCAGAACCGGAATTGCGAAGAGGTGATCAAGCGGACCGTCGAAGAAGCCCTGAATCTGCGAAGTGTGCAGGTCCACGCACATCAGGCGGTCAGCACCCGCGGTCTTGTACAGGTCCGAAATCAGACGTGCCGAGATGGGCTCGCGACCCTTGTGCTTCTTGTCCTGACGAGCGTAGGGATAGAAGGGAGACACCACGGTAATGGAACGAGCGGATGCACGCTTGAGCGCATCGATCATAATGATCTGCTCCATGAGCCATTCGTTGATGGGTGCCGGGTGCGACTGAATCACGAAAGCGTCCGCACCGCGCACCGACTCCTCAAAGCGGACGTAGGTCTCGCCATTGGCGAAGGTGTATGCGGAGGTGGGCAACAGGTCGTGATCAAGTGCCTGTGCAATCTCCTCGGCAAGCTTGGGGTGTGCTCGACCGGAGACCACTACAAGCTTGCGCTCACCGGGGTTGGTAATCTCGCTACTCATGGTGTTGTTCTTTCCTCGAATTAGGATTCTGCCGGTTCCTGCGCGCCAGCAGCCTTAGCGGCCTCGGCGGGTTCGGTACCGGCACGGTTCTTCAGAACCCAGCCATCGATGGTGCGCTGGGAAGTCTCAGAGTAGGCGAGGGCGCCAGCAGGAACATCCTTACGGATCAGCGCGCCCGCGCCGGAGTAGGCACCGTCACCGACGGTAACAGGTGCAACGTAAATGCCCGCAGAACCCATACGGGCGTGCGCGCCGATAACGGAGCGGTTCTTCACCAGACCGTTGTAGTTCGCGAAAATAGATCCAGCACCAATGTTCGCGCCCTCACCGATGGTGGCGTCACCAACGTAGGACAGGTGCGGAATCTTTGCGCCATCGCCAATCTGCGAGTTCTTAGCCTCACAGAAGGTGCCAAGCTTAGCGTCCTTGCCCAGGGTGGTACCGGGGCGCAGGTATGCGAAGGGACCAACAGTTGCGCCCTCACCAATGACAGCGCCGTAACCGTGCGCGCGGATGATGGTAGCGTCAGCCTCAACGGTCATGTCAGTCAGGGTGGTGTCCGGGCCAATGGTGGCACCGGTAGCGACGGTGGTGGAACCGTGCAGCTGAGTGCCCGGCAGCAAGGTTACGTCGTTTTCAATGGTGACGGTAACGTCAACCCAGGTGTTCTGCGGATCAACAATAGTCACGCCGTTACGCATGTGCGCCTCAAGGATGCGGTTGTTGAGCATACGACCCAGCTGAGCCAGCTGCACGCGATCGTTAGCGCCCTCAACTTCCCAACGGTCCTCAATAGCCAGAGCGGAGGTGCGGTGGCCCTTCGAACGAGCGATGGACAGAACGTCGGTAATGTACTTCTCGCCCTGAGCGTTGTTGGTGGTCACCTCAAGCAGCGCCTCACGCAGGACTGCAACATCAAAAGCGTAAATACCGGAGTTGATCTCGGTGATTTCGAGTTCTTCGGGGGAAGCGTCCTTCGCCTCAACAATGGCGGTCACCTCGCCAGCCTGGTTACGCACGATACGGCCGTAGGAGCCGGGCTCATCAATGTGGGTGGTCAGGACAGTTACGGAGTTCTTGTCTTCCTCGTGGAAGGCAATCAGTTCGCGCAGAGTCTCGGGGCGCAGCAGAGGAACATCGCCGTAGGTCACCAGAACGGTGCCGGAGACGGTTGCCTGCGCATCCAAGGCATTCAGACCGACCTCAACCGCACGACCAGTACCCGGAATCTCATCCTGATCAACGATGGTTACCTCAGGGTCAAACGCAAGCACATGCTCAGCAACCTTATCGCGCTGGTGACGTACCACAACAGCGAGGCGCTCGGGGTTCAGATCGCGTGCAGCAGCGACAGCATGCTCAACCATGGATCGACCACCAATGCCGTGCATGACCTTGGGGGTAGCGGACTTCATGCGCGTACCAGCGCCTGCAGCGAGAACGATCACTGCAGAGGGTGCCAGTTCAGTGTTCACTGGGAAGACTCCTTAGACGAGGTTGTAAGAGTGAGGAGTGAGCGCGGACCGCCAACTCTCTATCAACGGTGCCGTTGAGTGCTTACGCTCCGCCACTAGGACTCGAACCTAGACAAACGGCTCCAAAGGCCGCTGTGCTGCCATTACACCATGGCGGATTATCCTTACATTCACGACAAGCCCCCGCTAGCGGGTCCTCATCGTCATTGACCGCCATTTTGGGCACAGAACAGCGCAATGCAGGAAATGCTTTCCTCAGTTTATCAAATATCTGTGCTCAACTTAGCCGCGCGCCCCGCAATCCCCACAGCTTTTCTCAGCACCGCCAAGTAGCCCCTCATCAAAGCTTGGAGCGCTACTTGAACTGAACACTCACCCTGTACCCTAGAAGGCGTGGCACATCTACTTGGCGGCGAATCGCTGCACCTCGAATTCCCTACCCGAACCATCTTTGAAGGCATCACGGTCGGCCTGAACGAAGGCGACCGCATAGGCATTGTCGGTCGCAACGGCGACGGCAAGTCCACCCTCATGAAGATCCTTGCCGGCCGGCTCGAACCGGACTCCGGCCGCGTTACCGTGCGCGGCGGCACCCGCATCGGCTACCTTGACCAGTCAGACGTCCTCGACGACGACCACACCGTCGGCTACGCGATTGTGGGCGACACCCCCGAATACGAGTGGGCCTCGCAGTCCCGTATCCGCGATGTCATCTCGGGCTTGGTTTCCGATCTGCCCTGGGATGCACCTGTCTCTTCGCTCTCTGGTGGTCAGCGTCGACGCGTAGCGCTCGCCTCCCTGCTCGCGCAGGAGTGGGACGTGCTGATGCTCGACGAGCCCACCAACCACCTGGACGTTGAAGCCATCACCTGGCTCGCTAACCACCTGAAGTCCCGCTGGTCCAAGAATGCTGGCGGACTCATGGTCGTCACCCACGACCGCTGGTTCCTCGACGAAATCTGTACCGACACTTGGGAAGTGCACGACCGCATCGTCGAGCCCTTCGAGGGCGGCTACGCGGCGTACATCCTGCAGCGTGTGGAGCGTGACCGTCAGGCAGCCGCAGCGGAGGCAAAGCGTCAGAACCTGATGCGCAAGGAGCTCGCTTGGCTGCGCCGCGGTGCGCCCGCGCGTACCTCCAAGCCGAAGTTCCGCATTGATGCCGCCAACGCCCTCATTGCGGACGTTCCGCCGGTGCGTGACACCGTGGAGCTGAAGAAGATGGCGGTCTCCCGCCTCGGCAAGGACGTGGTCGACCTCGAAAACGTTTCCGTCGTCTACGACGACCTCTCGATGCCCGGCGGCAAGCGTCCCGTGCTGAAGAAGGTCACCTGGCGTATTGCCCCCGGCGAGCGCACCGGAATCCTGGGCGTGAACGGCGCAGGTAAGTCCACTCTGCTTTCTCTGGTGACCGGTGATCTGAAGCCGACCGAGGGCCGCGTCAAGCACGGTAAGACCGTGAAGATCGCGACCCTGACCCAGCAGCTCGACGAGCTCAACGAGGTCGCTAACGACCGCGTCTCGGATGTGATTGGCCGCAAGAAGCGCAGCTACATTGCAGACGGCAAGGAGCTGTCCCCCTCGCAGATGCTGGAGCGTCTGGGCTTTACGAGTGCGCAGCTGTCTACACCGGTCAAGGACCTTTCGGGTGGTCAGAAGCGTCGCCTTCAGCTCATGCTGATTCTGCTGGACGAGCCGAACGTGCTGATTCTCGACGAGCCGTCCAACGATCTGGACACCGATATGCTCGCTGCGATGGAGGATCTGCTGGACACCTGGCCGGGTACCCTGCTGGTGGTCAGCCACGACCGTTACCTCATGGAGCGCGTCACCGATCAGCAGTACGCCGTGATTGACGGTTCGTTCCGCCACCTGCCCGGCGGTGTGGACGAGTATCTGGCGCTCTCGGCGGCAGGTGCTGGTGGCTCCGCTGCCGGTAGCGTGCAAGCGCGTGCCGCCTCCTCGGCGCAGGCTTCTGCTGAGCCGGATACCCCGAAGGTCTCCGGTGCCGAGCTGCGTGCGGCGCAGAAGGAATCCGGTGCGATTGAACGCCGCCTCGCCAAGCTCGCTGCAGAACAGGAGAAGCTCTCCGAGCAGATGAGCGCGCACGACGCCTCGGACTACGCCGGTTTAGCGGCACTCGGCGAGCAGCAGCAGACACTTCAGGATGAGATTGACGAGCTAGAAATGCGCTGGCTCGAACTCTCCGAACTGCTGGGCTAAGGTCTACTGATATAAGGAATGCCGGTTCTAGATTGAATCTAGAACCGGCATTCTTCATATATTCAGCGCTCAGCTACAGCGGCGGCTAACGGTGAATGGATCCGAAAAGCTTCTCCCAATGCCGAACAACATATTCGGGAGAGAAAGTGCGAGACTTTTCAAGACACAACGCAGACTTTTTAGCCGCCAATGCAGCTCCCAAAGGACCGGGATTGGTGTACACCAGTCGGTTATGGGTCATTTACTAATGATGCAGAATCGCACTAACCGCGCTCACAGCGTGGTTGCCCGCAGCGCGAAGAGTGGAGGCAAGAGCCTCCGCCCGAGCCTGCGAAGAAACCAGCAGAAGCACCGTCGGACCGGAACCGGACACCAGGGAGGCGTACACGCCCTCGCTCTCGCGCAGGTTCAGAGTCTGTTCCAGCTGCGGGGCGCACGAAAGTGCGGGTGCCTGCAGGTCGTTACGCAGCAACGGTGCCAAGGAGGCGAGCGCCCCCTCCGAACCGTCATAAGAATTCAGGGCGCTCAGAAGCTCTACGGGTTCCACCAGCTCACCGGAGGCGGGATACTCACCGGCGGCACGGCCGGCATCCAGCTGCTTGAACACGCTGGGGGTTGAGAGGCCAAACTGTGCGGCAACAATCACCAGGTGCAGGGGCTCCCGAGGCGCAGCAACGTTCTGAAGCTCGGTGCCGGTCCCCTGCCCCAGTGCGAGGGTCTGCCCGAGCGCGGCACGCACGCTAAAGGGAATATCGGCGCCCAGTTGCGCGGCAAGACGTTCATAATCCGTCTGGGTCAGGAGCACACCGGTGCGGCCGGTTGCGTGCAGGTAGCGGTCCGTGGCGATGAGAGCCGCCGCCGCATCCGCTGAGCCGCCAGCCATGCCGCCTGCCACGGGCACAGCCTTCGCAATATGCAGGTGCAGCGCCGGGACAGATTCGATGCCGTGCTCCGCAAGAATCAGCGCAGCGGCACGGTACACAAGATTCCGCTCATCCATTGGCACAGCGGCAGGGTCGAACTGCCCCGCCTGCATCTGCTGATCCACCAGGGAGCCGGGCACAATATCCATGCTCAAGCTCAGCCCCGGTGCCTGCCCCTCAGAGACCGTGATGGTCTCCGTCAAAGAGACCGCCGCAAAAAGCGTAGTCAACGGGTGGTAGCCGTCCGGACGAACATCCCCCACGGCAAGGTACAGATTGACCTTGCCGGGAGCATCAACCGAAATAGCGGTCTGGGAGGCGGTACTCATCAGCGCATACACCTTTCGCGAGGGAACTCGCGTGAGAACGTCAGTGAAAAATTTAGAGCGGGAAGAAGCTATTCCACTACAGGCTCAGCCGGGACAGTCAGCGAAGCCTCCGCAATGCGGATAAAACCGTGAATATCCAGCTTCTCGCCGCGCTCCGTCGGAGCGATACCGGCAGCCACCAAAATCTGCTCCGCGCGCGCTCCGGAGCCCGCCCAGGAGCTCAACGCGGCACGCAGGGTCTTACGGCGCTGAGCGAAGGCCGCGTCCACGATCGTGAACACCAGGTCGCGGTCAACGGTAGAGAGCGGCTCTTCGCGCATGCGGAAGCCGACCAGGCCAGAGTTAATCTTCGGTGCAGGCCAGAACACGTTCTTGCCAATCACGCCCGCCTTATACACCTCGGCATACCAATTAGCCTTCACCGAGGGCACACCGTAAATCTTTGAACCCGGGGTCGCCGAAAGACGGTCGGCGACTTCGTCCTGAACCATCACCAGGGCGTGACGAATGCTCGGGAACTGCGCAAACAGGTGCAGAAGCACCGGAACCGCCACGTTATAGGGCAGGTTCGCCACCAGAGCATCCGGAGTGCGAGGCAGCTCGGTGACCTTCAGGGCGTCCATGAGCACCACGTCAATATCGCCCGCCTTCTCAGGGCGGAACTTCTCAATCGTGTGCGGAAGCTGCTGAGCCAGGGGCGGGTCAATCTCCACCGCCACCATATCCTTCGCAGCGTCCAGGATGCCGAGGGTCAACGAACCCAGGCCCGGGCCGACCTCCAGCACCGTCTCCTCCGGTGAAATCTCTGCCGCGTTGACAATACGACGAATCGTATTGGGGTCAATCACAAAGTTCTGCCCAAGAGTCTTCGTGGGACGAATACCGAGCATCTCGGCGAGCTCGCGAATCTCAGCAGGGCCGAGCAGGGGCAGATCGTTCACAGCGTTCCTTCACATAGGTGGATGGTGGGGAGGTTACAGTTTAGGTTACCGCGAGAAACGCTGCTTTACCTCATCAAGAGTGGCTTCCAGAGCGTTCTTAGCGTTTGTAATACGCTTCTTCGGAGCCAAAGCAATGCGCAGTCGATCCAGCGGACCAGTACCGTGCTGGAGGCTATTCACCTTATCCAGATGACGCTTACCGGATTCCAAAATGACGCTGCTGCCTTCCCAGCCGCACAGGCCAGGCTGCACAAAACGCACATCCACACCCCACTGCTGGTACAGCTTGTAATCATCAGCTACGGTGCCCGGTACCTTATCCTCAAATTGCTTGAGCAACAGCTCAGCACCCGAACGGGAAATCAGGTACAGACCGGTGCAAATCAGGGGCCAAGTACCGTACGGCTTACCCATACGGTACTTACCGTGTACAAAAGGAGACAGCAGAGACAGGCGGATGTATTCCACCTGCGGGTTCAGCTTGCCGGCATCATTCGCAAAAGAATCGCTGAGGTTCACCAGCTGCACCTGCGGGTACTTCGTGATGATTGCGTTCACCACCGCCTCAGCATCCGGAGAAAGAAGAATGTCGTCTTCAGCAATCAGTGCCCAGTCGGCGTCGCTCGCAACAAAGTCACGCCACATCTTCACGTGGCTAAGCATGCAACCCTTCTCCGCGGGGCTCGGGTCGCGATGCCAGCGGCTACGGAAAAACTCAACGTCAAATTCTTCATCAGTGACGTGATTATCGCGGTTATCCACCGCAGAATAACGGACAAAATCCTGCGCGGGTGCGCCCACCGAATAGAACGAGTCAAAACGGTTCGCGCCATCCAGGCCCAGAACATACTTCAGAATCTTTGCCATGTTTTTCCCTTCAATAGCTCATCCAGAAGACCTAAGCAGTAGAAGATCGCGTCGGTTAATGATGAGTTTTCAGAACTTCAGACCACCTGCACAACAGAGGGGTTCATCAATCTTAAAAATCAGTGCGTAAACGGCAGGGAGTCTGAAATATTGAGCGTGTGATAAATACGCACACTACTGTGCAACGTAGAAAAAATTCTATCATTCACCATGCACCAATCTCTTGTGTCCGCAGGTTAAAACGCGGTACGGCACGCGTGTACCGGTGCACAGCAAAAACAATCCCCTCCCTACCGCATATACACGATAGGGAGGGGATAAATGACAGGGCAGAAGATCCACGTATTCACATTTTTATGCGATAGTAGTAGCCCAATCCGTCTCTGGGTTACCGTCTCTGGATTATCGTCCTAGACGCTGCTTCACATCTTCGAGAGTGGCATCCAGAATATTCTTCGCGTTCACAATACGCTTCTTCGGCGCCAGGGCGATGCGCACCCGGTCGATAAAACCGGTGCCATGCTGCGTGCTCTTAAGACTTTCCAAGTGACGAACGCCAGAAGTTTGAATGAGGCTGGTGCCTTCCCAGCCGCACAGGCCGGGCTGCACCAAATATACGTCTACTCCCCATTCTCGGTAGAGAGAATAATCATCAGCAACAACGCCGGGAACCGTCTCGCCATAACATTCTACGAGTCGTTCAGCCCCAGAACGCGAAAGAAGATACAAGGCAGCACCATACAGAGGCTTTGAACCATAGGCACTACCCATACGGTACTTGCCGTACACAAAAGGAGAAAGCAACGAAAGACGGGGGTAATCAACCTGCGGGTTGAGCTTGCCAGCTTCAGAAGCGTAGATATCGCCCAGGTTAACCATCTGCACGTGAGGATACTTTTCGATAATCCTCTCCACTACAGGCTGCAGGTCAGGGGAAATGAGAACATCGTCCTCTGCCAGCAAAGCCCAGTCGGCATCTGAAGCGAGGAAGTCCTTCCACATGTGGTAGTGGCTCAAAGCGCAACCCTTTTCGGCAGGCCTCGGCTCTTTACCGTAACGAGCCAGGAACAGTTTGCTATCGAATTGTGCATCAGTGACGTGATTATCACGGTTATCCACCGCAGAATAACGCTGAAAACCTTGAGCGGGTGCCCCCACCGAGAAGAAAGAATCAAACCGGTTAGCGCCGTCCAGTCCCAGAACGTATTTCAGAATTTTTGCCATGAATTTCCCTTTGCTTGGCGCACCCATACGGTCCTGATCTGAAACGACAGAAGCCATGCATGAGTGCCGAGTATTGACTTGGCACCGACAAACACAAAGCACGCCGAAAATATGCGCGCACGATAACAAAATGCCTAGTCAGTGAGTGATGAATTGTATGTATAAAAATACCCTATCACTCATGTGAAGATAGTACCCAACAATTGGCGTGCAGCCCCCTGTTATGTCTCGCACGTTACACGATACCTCACGCGCTAAAGCTGAAAATAACTACAAAAAGCCCCTCCCCGCCATACATATATGACGAAGAAAGGCTTTCTCAAAGAGGCTTACTTATTTCGCCTTGCCCAGACGCTGCTTCACCTCATCAATGGTGGCGTCCAGAGCATTCTTTGCATTCACCAAACGCATCTTCGGAGCCAACGCAATACGCACTCGATCCAGGGCGCTCGAACCTTTCTGATTCTCAGCCAGCATCTCCAGGTGGCTCTTACCAGATTCCAGGATGACGCTGCTACCCTCCCAGCCGCACAGGCCAGGCTGCACAAAACGCACATCCACACCCCACTGCTGGTACAGCTTGTAATCATCAGCCACGGTACCCGGCACCTTGTCCTCAAGCTGCTTAAGCAACAGCTCAGCACCCGAACGAGAAATCAAATACAAGCCGGTGCAAATCAGGAGCCAGGTACCGTACGGATTACCCATGAGGCTGCCCAGAGTAGCTATCCGCTACAGGCTGTACGCGCCTACCACTGACCGTAAACCCGCTCCGAATTCTCACGAATACGGCGGCAGAGCGCCTCCAGCTCCTCACCGCGATGAGCCGCCATAAACCGCACCGTGTAGTTCGTCATGTAGGACGCATTCGGGCGGCCGCGGAACGGATGCGGGGTCAAGAACGGTGCATCCGTCTCAGCCAGCATCAGCTCCGGGCGAGCCATCGCCAACGACTCCTGGATTCCCTTCGAATTCTTGAAAGTCACCGTGCCGGCAAAGCTCATGTACCAGCCACGCTCATTGCAGATCGCGGCAAGCTCCGGACCACCCGAGTAGCAGTGGAACACGGTACGTTCCGGTGCGCCCTCTTCATCCAGGATGCGCACAACATCCTCGTGCGCGTCACGGTCGTGAATCTGCAGCGCCAGATTGTGCTTCTTCGCAATGCGAATATGCTCGCGGAAGCTGTAGTGCTGCGCCTCCTTGCCTTCCTCACCGGTGCGGAAATAGTCCAGGCCGGTCTCGCCAATAGCGCGCACACGGTCGGCGGTGGCGAGCTCGTCGAGGGTGGCGAGCGCCGCCTCCAGCTGACCGGCTGCAGCCAGCTCAGGAGCGGTGTTGGGGTGAATCGCAATAGCGGCGAGGACGCGCTCATCAGCCTGCGCGGCGGCGACCGCGTATAGGGAGGAGGGGATATCGCATCCGACCTGCACGATGGCGGCGATGCCGAGCTTCTCACCGGCATCGAGTGCATCGCGGGCGCTGATTTCTACTTCGCCGTCGAGCAGGTCCATGTGGGTGTGGTTATCCACGATGGGGTACGGCAGCGGTTCGGGGGCGGGCGGGAAGACCAGATTGCGGCTGCGGCCGTTCTCGCCGGTGGTGGAGCGGCGGCGGGTTCCTTCTCCGCCTTCGGCGTCGCTGATGCCGGTGTAGAGTTCCGCCTTATAGGGTGCGGGTACTTCACCGGGCACCGGCTCCCAGCCGTTAGGCAGGGCGGTTGCCTGGAGTGCCGCGGGGGTGGGCAGGGTGTAGTTCGCCAGGGCGGCGAGGGAGTTCAGGTACTCCTGGGTGATTTCAGGACCGGGATGGCTCTGACACATTGATAAATCCTTGGGATAAAACTGCGGGGTAAAGCTGGGGAGTGTTTCTGGGTTATTCGGAGCGGGCAGCCAGTGCCGCCTCGTACAAATCACGCTTGGAGGTACCGGTCTCGGCGGCGACCGCAGCGCAGGCGCTCTTGAGGCGCTCGCCGCCAGCCACGCGGTCGAGGACCAGCTGCACTACGTCCTGCGCTTCGGGGGTTTCGGGGGCTTGCGCACCCTCAACGATAATGACGATTTCGCCTCGGACGCGTTCAGACTCAGCCCATTCGGCAAGCTCAGCCAGGGTACCGCGTCGAACCTCTTCGTGAAGCTTAGTTAGCTCACGGCTGACCGTTCCGCGGCGGTTGGCGCCGAAGGTCTGCACGAAGTCTGCCAGGGTTGAGGCAGTGCGGTGCGGAGATTCGTAGAAAATCATGGTGCGTTCCTCCCCCGCCAGCGAGGCGAGGCGGCGCGAACGCTCGGAGCCCTTGCGGGCGAGGAAACCCTCAAAGGTAAATCGTCCGGTGGGCAGGCCGGAGAGCGCGAGCGCGGTCAACGCTGCGGAGGGGCCAGGCACAACGGTGACGGGCAGGTCGGCTTCCGCGACGGCTGCGGCGGCAACGTAGCCGGGGTCGGAGATGGTGGGCATGCCCGCATCCGAGAGCAACAGCACGCGCTGACCGTCCTGTACCGCCTGCACGATGGTTTCGCTACGTTCGGCTTCGTTGTGGTCGTGGTTGACGATGATACGGCCGCGGGTGCGCACGCCAAGCCCGGAGGCGAGAGTGCGTAGCTTGCGGGTGTCTTCAACGGCGATGAGGTCTGCGGTGGCGAGGGCTGAGCGCAGTCGATCGGAGGCGTCAGCGAGGTTGCCAATGGGGGTGCCGCCGAGGATGAGCACGCCACCTTCTTCTGAGGTGACGGCGGTATCAGCGGTGTCAGCCTGGGGTGCCTCGACCGTTTCTGAGGGGTCGGTGGTTTCTTCGGTGTATTCTGCGGGTGCGGTCATGGCAGGCCTCGTGTCTGTGTCTGGTCTTCGTGTACCCACTAAGTGTAACGCCCGCACTCAATCCGGTGCCGGGTGGGGCGCAGGTCAGAGCTCTGCGTCAGGCCCAGGTTCCGGGTGCGTCATATAAGCCATTCACGGGCTGAAATGGTGCATCGTGCGTTCTGACCCTTTAGGATTGATGGGGTGAAGATACCTAAGTTACTTTCCCCCGCATCTGCCGCTCCGGCTGGTTCGGCTGATTCGACCCGTTCTTCGTCTGAACGCGGTCGTTACGGCCTCGATTCTCTGCTGGATGCGCTCGCTGTTGCCTATATTCGTGCCCCGCGTTGGGGTTGGTTGGCGCCTGCATTGATTGTACTGGTTGCCGGCATTCTGCGTTTTTATAATTTGGCGCATCCGAATGCCATTGTTTTTGATGAGACGTACTACGCCAAGGACGCCTACTCGTATGTGCATTATGGCTATGAGTTGAGCTGGTCGAAGGACGCTAATGCTTCCTTTGCGGCGGGTCACCCGTCGGGTCTGTTGACGGATTCGCCGGAGTATGTGGTGCATCCTCCGTTGGGTAAGTGGATGATTGCCGCGGGCATGGCAATTTTTGGTGATAATAATCCCTTTGGTTGGCGTGTTTCTGCTGCGGTGATTGGCACCCTGTCGGTGGCGTTGATTGCCTATGTTGGCTGGTTGCTGTTCCGTTCGATGACGGTGGCGACTATTGCGGCGCTGCTGGCTGCTGTGGATGGTCTGATGCTGGTGGAGTCTCGTTTGGCTCTGCTGGATATTTTCCAGATGTTCTGGATTTTGGCGACTTTTGCGTGTCTGGTGCTTGACCGTATTCAGGCGCGGCGCGTGTTGGCGCGCCATATTGCGGAGGCGGCACGCCAGAATGGCGGTGTGCTTCCGCCGATGCCGTGGGGCCCGAGCATGGGTCTGCGCCTGTGGCGTTTCGCTGCCGGTGTGTGTGCCGGTGCCGCGGTGGGTGTGAAGTGGAATTCGCTGTTCTTTATTGCGGCGATGGGTCTGCTGACGGTGTTCTGGGATATTAATGCTCGCCGTATTGTGGGTCTGAACAAGTGGGGTTTGACGGCACTGGTGCGTGACGGCATCCCCGCATTCTTCCAGATGATTGGTGTGGGTCTGCTGGTGTATTTGAGCACTTGGGCGGGCTGGTTCCAGTCGTCGAATGCGTATTTCCGCCGCTGGGCGGTTGAGAACCCGGGCAAGGGTGTCATGTGGCTTCCTGAGGATTTGCGTTCCTTGTGGGAGTACCATGTCTCGGCGTTTAAGTTCCATTCTGGTTTGAGTAGCCCGCATACGTATTCTTCGCAGGCGTGGCAGTGGCTGGTTTTGGGTCGCCCGACCTCGTACTACTATGAGTCGCCGAAGTTGGGTTCTTCGGGTTGTACCGTGAAGTCCTGTTCCGAGGCTATTTTGAATATCGGCAACCCGGCGATTTGGTGGGCTTTTATTCCGGCGATTATTGTGGCGCTTCTGGTTTTGGTGCTGAAGCGTGATTGGCGTTTTGGTGCGCTGCTGGTTGTGTTCGGTGCGGGCTATTTCCCGTGGTTTATGTACCCGAATCGCACGATGTTCTACTTCTACGCTCTGTCCTTTGAGCCGTTCCTGATTCTGCTGTTGGCGGGTGTTTTGGGTCTGGCGCTGTCGGGTGCTCGCGGTTCGGTGTTGCGTGCCCGTTTGGGCGTGACGCTGGTGGCGATTTACCTTGTGGGTGTGCTGGTGTTGAGTGCATACTTTATGCCGTTGTGGACTGCTCAGGTAATTCCGTATGAGCAGTGGTATTCGCATATGTGGTTTAAGTCCTGGATTTAGGCTCAGGTTTTTAGGCTGGGGTTTTAGACCTGGTCTTAGACGTGGGTTCAGACGCGAGCAATGCGAGCTTGGGTATAGCGAAGGGGGCTGGGTTCTACCGTGTGGTAGAGCCCAGCCCCCTTTGTTGTGCCCTTTCCGCGCTGGTTTGCACGGTGAAGTGGCTGATGATTTTTAGTTGTCGCCGACTCGTGCGGAGGCGAGCTTGACACGCAGTTCCTGGCGTTCCTGGCGGCGGCGTTCTGCCTTGAGCTTGCGGTATTTGGTGGGCCAGGTGGTCACGAGCAGGAGCGTGATTTGCGCGGCTACGAGGACTGCTACGGCGATTGCCGCGTCGATCCAGAATTGCGGCGGGTAGAGGCGGATCAGGGAGCTTCGTACGGAGAATTCCCAGTTGCCCTGCGGGAAGAACACCTGGTGGAAGGTGGTAAACAGCCATTCCCAACCGAAGACGCCCACAACGCCGAGCACCGCGATGAGTCCCAGGGTAATCCACGCGCCACAGAAGAGGCTGCGGCGGATGGTTCCGGGGGCGCGTTCACGCAGGGAGATGCTGCTAAAGAGCGTCAGCAGGAAGAGTGCGGCAACAGCTACGGTGGCGATGAGCAGTACCCATTTCACGTCGTGCATGTGGTTCACTTCTGCTTCGGTGAAGGCGAGGGTGTTGTCGGCGCCGGTGGTGACGCGGGCGAGGTATTCGCGCGGTGCGAAGTTGTTGATGTAGTCCACGCCGTAGGAGCCCAGGCGCATCCTCTCGACGAGGTAGTAGCCGTAGCTGTCTTCGGGGAATCCGGGGCGGTGGTATTCGAGCCAGAGGAAGGGCGCGGAGGCTACAGCGCGGATCGCGATCATGAGTACGGTCAGCGGTACGGTGAGCGCAATAAGGGTTGCGCGGAGCTTGAGGAAGCGCGGGGTGTCTTCCACAGCGTCTTCGCGGGCTGCGGCGCGTTCTGCAGCTTCGGGCGAGGTTGCCAGGGAAGACAGCGGTGCGTTGGGGTCCGCGACCGCGTGGGTGTGACCGGTGCGGGTGGTTTCGGTGCGGTACTTGCGTCCCGCGGTGGAGGCGCTTGCCGCCTCCGCGGTAGCGACGGTTTCCACTTCGGTCGCATTTTCGGCTTCAGCTACTGCAGCTGCTTCGGCTGCCCTCTGCATGGTTTCGCGGTTGAGGTCGCTGAGCGTCGGGTTTTTGGGGGTGCTCTGCGAGTCGCGTACGAGGGGCACGAAGCCGGTGGAGACGTTGGTGCGGGTGCGTACGCGGGTGCCGACTCCCTGTTCGCGTAGTTTGCTGCGTGCGGGGACGACGGGTACGTTCCCGGTGGGCAGGTCGGGTTCTTCGGCGACGGTGGGTACGTCTGCTGCGATGCGTCCGAAGGCGCCGGTGTGCGGTGCCGGTTCGCTGGTTTTAGTTTCGGTGCGGCGGGCGTGGAGTAGTTCTTCGGCACTGGTGCGGCGGATGGCCGGGCGCAGTGCGCCCCACATTCCTCGGTGTGTTTCTTTGGTCATGGATCTCGCGTTCTTTTCGAGTGATCGGTGTTTGAGTGAGTTGCGGGTGTCTGTACTATCTGCCAGTTTCTCATACGCAAAGAACCTTCCGCATGAATTCGCGGAAGGTTCTTTGCATTCGGGTGTTTAATTCTTGGTTTTGAATTCTAAGATTCGGTGGTGTCCTGAACGGGTACCTTGTAGACCACTCGCCAACCCTGGGGTGCCGTCAGCCGTGCGGCGTGTTCGTCGCAGAGGTCGTAGGCGTGGGGTTCGCGGAATTCAGAGAGTGCATCGATAAGTGCCGTGGAGTCTGCGTAGGAGTAATGGAGAGTAACAGTCGCCTCTCGCTGGCAGGTTTGGCGGGAGCACAGTCGTGCGGTCTGCATGTAGATGGTACCTTCCTGGCTTAGCTCGCCTGCTTGCGCAGTCGGCGGCGTTCACGTTCTGACAGCCCGCCCCAGATTCCGAAGCGCTCGTCATTGTCCATTGCATATTGTAGACATTCTTCGCGCACGGGGCATACACCGCATACCCTTTTGGCGTCTCGGGTGGAGCCGCCCTTCTCGGGGAAGAAGGCTTCGGGGTCGGTCTGGGCGCAGAGTGCTTCAGCTTGCCAGGCGAGTTCTCCGTCTTCGCCTTCGGTTCCGTAGAGTCCTGCCGCTGCGGTCCAGATGTCAGTGCAGAGAGGGGGGTTGAGCCGCTTGGCTCGTTCTGCTTCTGAGAGAAAGACGTCGGCGACTTTTTCGAGAGATTGAGTGGGATTCATGCTACGGTGCTGAGCGCCTGATGCGCGCGCGGCCGCGACAGAGCGGTCGGATGCAATGTAGGAGCCCATGGGTTTTCCTTCCGTGTTCTCATTGTGAACTTAATGAGTCTGCGGATCCGTCGTGGACGGAATCTTCGTGTGTATGGTGTGGAGCGGTTTGCTCTGGCCTCTACGGTCCCTTCCGGAGCAAACGCAGTTATACATCTATTAGACGTGCGACACGCCGTTTCGTCAAACTAGACTTAATCAATGTTTAGATGTATGTGTTACAAGCGTCATATTTAATGTGATTTTGACCTTTATATATTTTTCCTCCCCTCACTTGCCCTGTATCACATCTTGAGCCGGTCTCAAGTTTCCCCTTTTCAGGGCTAGTTTCCATCGCCGGTAAATTCTGCATCTTGACTGCAAATATAAGGGAAGTCAGCTCAGCAGGGGTCTGCCAAACCCCCGCTACCAGAAATTTTCAGGAAATTCGAAAAGAAAAGTTTATCTTTTTGGCGTCCATGCCTTGCATATTTTCCGCGCTTATTGCGAAACATTTATATTTACAATTTATATATATGCTGTATTTCAAAACAGGACCTTCGTTAGTGCAAAGGTTTTTCATCATTAGGTTTTTTTAAGCCCCATTAGAAGTTTTTACTTTACCCCTGTACTTTCTAGCCCGGTGACCGACGCTCTACTCCCTCATAGAACCGCATCACCTCCCCCGCAGACCCCCCGAACCTGTCCCCGTGCCTCCATTCCTTCTGAACCGTGCGGTAGAGTGAAACCCATGGTTACTCTCTCCCCCACCGGCGCATCCGTGCCTACAACTCTGAACCGTTTCTTTGAGAAGCTCAGCAGCCAGCAGACCCCCGCCCTCATCTGGTATTCGGCGGCAGGCGAGCGCATTGAGCTCTCCGGCAGGGTTCTCATGAACTGGATTGATAAGAGCGCAAACCTGCTGGTTGAAGAATGCGAGCTGGAGTCCGGCGAGGGTTTTGACCTCCAAGCACCTCTGCACTGGCGCACTATTGTTCTGGGACTGGCGGCACTGCGCGTGGGCGCTCTCCTCGATCAGGATGAGCCGCTGGTTGCCGCGGTCTGCACCGAGCAGGAGGCGGGCTATACGAATAACCCCGCGTACCTTCTGGCGGTTGACCGTGCACCGCTGGCGCTTTCCTACACCGGCGATCTGCAGTCGCTGGCTCCGCACGCCGAGGAGGTGCTCGATTACTGCGCTCTGGTGCGTAGCTTTGGCGACCAGTACTCGGGTCTGCTTCCCGATGATTCAGCAGAAATCATTGAGGGTTTCAGCTATGCGGAAGCCTACGAGCAGGCTCTCACGCAGGCACAGGCATATCGTACGGCGGGCTATACGCTACCTTCGGGGCAGCGTGCGCTCGCTTTGGAGTTGAGCCCCGACTACGGTTTTGATGCCTCGGAGGCGACCCTGAGCGCCCTGCTGGAGGTGCTAGCTATTTTGGTCTCGGGCCATGCGGTGTTTGTGGCTGACCCGAGCGTCAACTGGCAGAATGGGCAGCTGGCGTCTTTGATGGTTGCCGAGCGTGCGGTGGAGATTTCCCGCGCATAGCGCCCCTCTCCTGTTGCCTGAAAAATCGCGTGGAAGGCTACCAATCACACGGAGCGCGAACAAACATATAGGTCTTTAAACGATTCATCCCCCGACACCGTTCGTGTCGGGGGATGAATCGTTATACCACGTTCTAACTAAGCTGCTTCTACGGTCAGAGGAGCTCAACCCGAGGAGCTTAGGAGTTCTGCGAGCCCGGCTTCGACTGTGCCTCAGGTGCAGTTGCTTCAGAGGTTGCCTTACGTGCTGCAGGTTCTTCGCCATCAAGAATGGCGGCGGCTTCATCAAACATGCGGCCGAGCTCCTCGTGGTCGGTGCCTTCGCCCTCTTCAACCTTCTGGCGGTGCGAACCGTACACCCAGAAGCGGTAGAGGAAGTAGCGAAGAATGGTGCCCAGAATGGTACCGATAATCGTACCGGAGATGAAGGATGCCTCGGGGGTGCGCAGGTTCAGCACGTAGGTACTGAATGCCACACAGCCTGCTTCGACGAGAATACCGAGCAGGTTGACCAGTCCGAATTCGACCGCTTCACGCTTCCAGTTTTCGGAGCGGGAGTCGCGGAAGGTCCACAGGCGGTTCATGAGCCAAGAGAAGATGGTTGCGACAATACTTGCAACGACCTTCGCCTTGGTGTGGGACTCCGACATGATGGTCATCATCAGCACCCACACCGTTACAGAGTTGACGATGAAGGCGGCACCGCCCACGGTACCGAATTTGAGCACCTCAATACCGTAGCTGTCCCAGAGGGATTTCAGGCGTTCGGTCATGGTCGGTTTAGTCTGTGCGCTCATGCGGGGCCTATCTAGAGGAGTTCAGGGGAAAGAGCTGGCACTGTTACGGTGGGTGTCATTCATGCCGCCACTATGGAGTGCGTCAGCCTCTTTTACAAGCTCTTATATGTTATTACAGTCCCGGTTGGTTGTTTGTACCTTTGAGAGTTTTTCCACAGACCTCCCAGCTAACGAGACATTCCCTTTCATCTCACGTTGACTGGGCAGAAGGCAGGTTTTTACGATTTCTTCCGGCTTTTACGCCCAAATATTGGGCTCTACCGCCCAGTTAAACCCATTCTGTGACCTTAATGTGGTCTTGCTCCCACAGGCCCTCCGAACCCGGTACACTTAGGTGATGTGACTTACCCTGTGACTGGACCCGTAATTGGCGTCATCGGCGGAGGCCAACTGGCCCGCATGATGGCTCCCGTAGCAACTAACCTTGGCCTGAACCTGCAGATTCTCGCGGAGGCGCCCACCGTTGGCGCCGTGGCAGCGGTACGTACCGCCCCCGTCGGGGACTACAAAGATCTGGACACCCTCCGCGAATTTGCTCGCGGCAAGGATGTCATCACTTTCGACCATGAGCATGTGCCCACCGAATTTCTGCGCACCCTCATGGCGGAGGGTGTGAATGTACAACCCCGTCCCGAAGCTCTCCAGTACGCGCAGGATAAGCTCCTGATGCGCGCCGCTATTGAGCGTCTGGGCCTGCCGAACCCCCGCTGGGCTAAGGTTTCTACCCTGGACGAGCTGCTTGCTTTTGGTGATGAGATCGGCTGGCCCGTGGTTCTGAAGACCCCGCGCGGCGGCTACGACGGCAAGGGCGTACTCGTTCTGGATTCCCCCGAGGAGGCTCGCGAGCGCAGTGCTGCATGGTTCGAGCAGTTGCCTTCCCGCACTGATTTCTCCGCCCTACTTGCCGAGGAGAAGGTTCCTTTTACCCGTGAACTCTCCGCTCTAGTGGCTCGCCGTGAAAGCGGCGAAGTGCGCCCCTGGCCGGTCGTTGAGACCATCCAGGTGAACTCCATCTGTGATGAGGTCATTGCACCCGCACAGGACCTGGACCCCGAGATCGCTGAGGCTGCCGCAGCCGCTGCGGTGACCATTGCCTCCGAGCTGGGCGTGACCGGTGTAATGGCGGCTGAGCTTTTCGAGGTTCCCGGCTCCCCCGCAGGCTTCTACATCAATGAGCTGGCGATGCGCCCGCACAACACCGGCCACTGGACTCAGGACGGCTCGGTGACCAGCCAGTTTGAGCAGCACCTGCGTGCTGTGCTGGATCTGCCGTTGGGTGACACTTCCGTGTTGGAGGGTGTTGCCGTGATGAAGAACTATCTGGGCGGCGAGAACGAAGACATTTTCGGTGTCTACCCGCTGGCGCTTTCGGCTGAACCGCGCGCAAAGATCCACTTCTACGGCAAGGAAACCCGTCCGGGCCGCAAGATCGGTCACGTGAATATTTCTGGCACGGTGGCTGAGCTTGAGGCGCTGCGTCATAGCGCCGCGAATGCCGCCTCCATTTTGCGTGACGGCCGCCCCCTGTAGCCCTATTTTTAGCCGGTGCGTGGGGTGAGAGTATCCTGCGTATCCGACGCACCCTATTGATGGTGGTTCGCCACCGCATCCTGAAAGGATATGAGGATTATGTCTCAGTCTCCCTATAATTCTTCCCAGCCCATTGTTGGCATTGTGATGGGTTCGGATTCGGATTGGTCGGTCATGGAGGCCGCCGCCGAGGTTCTGGACGAGTTCGGCATCCCTTACGAGGCTGATGTTGTTTCTGCACACCGCATGCCCGAGGACATGATTGAGTACGGCAAGAAGGCTCACAGCCGCGGTATTCGCGTGATTATTGCCGGTGCCGGCGGCGCCGCTCATCTGCCCGGTATGCTCGCCTCCGTCACCGCGCTGCCGGTGATTGGTGTTCCGGTGCGTCTGAAGAACCTCGAGGGCATGGATTCGCTGCTGTCGATTGTTCAGATGCCCGCCGGTGTTCCGGTAGCTACCGTCTCCATTAACGGTGCTCGCAATGCGGGTCTGCTGGCTCTGCGTATTCTGGGTTCGGGCACCGATGCGTTTGCTCAGCAGGTTCACGCTGATTTGCGTCAGTTCTCTCAGGATCTGCGCCAGACCGCAATGGACAAGGGAGCAGCTCTGCGCACCCGCGTTGCCGAGGCGAAGGCAAAGGCAGCTGCCGAGCGCGAGGCGGAGGAGAGCTCCTCCGCACCCCGCCCCACTCCTGCACCCGAAGCTTCCTCGGAGCCCCAGGCTTACGTTCCCTAAGCTCGGATACACTAGAAGAATGAGCAATATTCTTCAGTCCGATATTTGGGCACGTTTTCAGGAATCTAATGGTCACACCGTGATCCGTAAGAGCGGTAACGGCTGGTCGTACCTTGCGACTGTTGAGGGCGGCGCTACCGGCCGCTACCTGTACAGCCCGTACGGACCGGTCGCCTCCAGCGCTGTGGCTTTTGATGAGGCTCTCACGTCGTTGAAGGAAGAAGCTGCGAAGCATCGTTGCCTGTTTGTGCGCATTGAGCCGACTGAATCCGCTATTTGGGGCGATCAGGATGCGGCTGCTTTCTTGGCTCGTCGCGGTGCGGTTCTGGCTCCTCGCCAGGTGCAGCCTTCGCACACTCAGATTATTGATCTTTCGGGCTCTGAGGACGAGATCCTCAAGGGTATGAAGTCCAATAACCGCAACCTGCACCGCAATATCCACAAGAAGGGCGTGACCATTGAGGTGTCGACGAACCCTGAGGATTTGTCGATTCTGTTCGCGTTCTTGGATGAGACCGCAGACCGTAACGGTTTTAACCGTCAGCAGGATGAGTACCTGATGCAGGTTGCTCGCGTGCTGATGCCCGCCGGTGCGGCGTCCCTGTACATTGCGAAGCTGACCGATGAAAACGGTGAGAGCACCCCGATTGCGGCGGCGTTTGTGTACGATTCGGATGACACCCGCACCTACGCGCATGCGGCGGCTTCTTTTGAGCATCGTCGCCTGTCCGCGGGTATTCCGGTGGTGACGAACTTTATCCTGGACGCTAAGCGCAAGGGTCTGAAGTACGTTGACCTCTTCGGTATTGCGCCGGAGGATCAGCCGGATCACGAGTGGGCTGGTTTCACCAAGTTCAAGAAGTCCTTCGGCGGCGAGTCGGTGGAGTACCCGGGTACCTGGGATGTTCCGGTAACTTCGTTAGGTTACCGTGCCTACACGCTGGCGTACAAGGCTCGTCCGGCGGTTCGCGATGCGGTATCTAAGGCCAAGGCGAAGGTTCAGTCTTTCCGCTCTCGCTAACGGGTTCAGGCGCACCGCTACTGGGGCGTATCCTGAGAACTAAAAGCTAAATATACGAGGGAGCCGCCCTCACCGAGTTCTTCGGTGGGGGGCGGCTCCCTGTGTATGTATGTGCAATGTTTGAGGAGTCTTAGCGCGGCTCCTCAGCCCTTGCGGGGGCGAAGATTACTGCTCTTCGAGGATTACTGCGCTTCGAAGATTACTGTTCTTCGGGGCTCTTGGTGTGCGAGAGGATCTCGCGCAGGCGGGAGAGGCGGTGCTCTGCCTCAACGGTACGCACGGTGCCCGAGGAGGAACGCATAACCAGCGACTGGGTGGTCACAACGTTCTTGCTGTAGCGAACGCCGCGCAGCAGCTTGCCGTCGGTGATACCGGTTGCGGCGAAGAAGCAGTTGTCGCTGGTGACCAGGTCGTTGGTGGTCAGCACGCGGTCGAGGTCGTGGCCGGCTTCCAGTGCCTTTTCGCGTTCTGCCTCGTCGGTCGGTGCCAGGCGGCCCTGGATGACGCCACCGGTTGCCTTGATAGCGCACGCTGCGACAACGCCTTCGGGGGTGCCGCCGGTGCCGAGCATGAGGTCCACGCCGGTGTTTTCGCGGCAGGCTGCGATAGCGCCGGCGACGTCACCGTCGAGGATGATGCGGGTACGGGCGCCTGCCTCGCGAATCTCCTGAATCAGCTTGGCGTGACGGGGGCGGTCCAGCACGCAGACGGTCAGCTCGCTGACCTTCTTGCCCTTAGCCTTAGCGACCAGGTGCAGGTTCTGCTTAACGGGCAGGCGCAGGTCCACGAACTCTGCGGCTTCGGGGCCGGTGACCAGCTTCTCCATGTAGAACACTGCGGAGGGGTCGAACATGGTGCCGCCGTCTGCCACAGCAATCACGGAGAGGGCGTTGTCCATGCCGAGTGCGGTCAGGCGGGTACCGTCGATGGGGTCAACCGCCACGTCGAGGGAGGGACCGGAGCCGTCGCCGACGTTCTCGCCGTTGTACAGCATGGGAGCCTTGTCCTTCTCGCCTTCACCGATGACGACGGTGCCGTTGAAGTTGACGGTGGAGAGGCGGTAACGCATTGCGTCTACGGCTGCACCATCTGCGAGGTTCTTTTCGCCTGCGCCGACCCAGGGGCCTGCAGCAATTGCTGCAGCTTCAGTCGCGCGGACCAGTTCCATTGCGAGGTTGCGATCGCCGTGGTTGTTGTTCGTAGTCATAGACTCACCTTCGAGATTTCTGAATACACCGTCGGCTGGCTGGTTCTTTCCAGCACGAAGTCGCCGACGCAGTAGTGCTCCTTTCAGGATAGCGCGCGGGCGCTTCGTTTTTCTTGTTCTGAACGAGTTTGCGTGCGTGTTGACTTTAAGGTGAGCAGATGTGGCAAATCTGTGAGGGCTGCGTCTCTCTTCGGCGCTTCATACGCTCTGAGGCACTGATTTTGGGTGTTGTGAAGGCGCGCCAAACTAGCTATTTTTCGCATATTTAAGGCATATTTGAGGTAGGTTCTTTCTCCGGGAGGCTCCCGGCGAGAAACTCAGCTTCAGCGCGAGCGCCTGAAGCCCCACATACCCGTTCGCAGATTCGCTGGCTCCGACGGCACGCGTTATCTGTATTTGTCCGCTAAGGAGCATCACATGGCTGGCATCCAACCGACTCCCGCAGAAGCATGGAAGCATCTGAAGGACGGTAACCGCCGTTTTGTTGAGGGTAGCAATGAGCACCCCAACCAGGACACGATTCGCCGTACCGACCTGGCATCGGGGCAGTTCCCGTTCGCCTCGATTTTCGGTTGCGGTGACTCTCGCCTCGCGGCAGAGATTATTTTTGATCTGGGCCTGGGCGACGCGTTCGTGGTGCGTACCGCCGGCCACGTCCTGGAGAATGCCGCGCTCGGCTCGCTGGAGTACGCGGTTGAGGAGTTTAAGACCCCTATCGTGATGGTTCTCGGTCACGACTCCTGCGGTGCTGTGACTGCGGCCAGCAAGTCCCTGGAGTCCGGTGAGATGCCGCACGGCTTCATCCGTAACCTGGTGCAGCACATCCTGCCTTCGGTGATGTCTCCGAAGCTGCCGGAGAACCCGGTCGTCAACGACATGGTGCGTGAGCACACCCGCCAGACCGCCATCCGAATTATTGAGCAGTCCCACATCATTTCGGATGCGGTGGTTGAGGGCAAGGTCGCCGTGATTGGTGTCTTCTACCATCTGAAGGAGGGTAAGGCGGAGCTGGTGTTCAGCTCGCAGGACCTGACCCTGCCGGAGGAGAAGAACGACGCGCAGAACCCGCCGACTCAGGCGCTTCCGGTGGTCGTGAAGACTCCCCCGCGCGTTGTGGTTGCGGAGAACCTGGCCTAGGTTTCTTCTTCTCCGCTCATTACGAGCCTTAGCGCGAGAACCCACATGCTCGCACTTAACAACAGATTTTTCTATGGGATACCCCCGCCACGGTAGCGTGTTCGCACATCTACCGGGGCGGGGTTTTTACACGCCTTCTCACGCCGCAAAATTTATGAGCGTTTTTCCTCTTTTGACACCTTTTCGAGGCGACGTAAGCCACTTTGAACGCCTATCCTAGAGATATGGCTGAAAACATTGAATACCGCATTGAACATGACACCATGGGCGAAGTTCGCGTTCCGGCTGATGCACTCTACCGTGCACAGACCCAGCGCGCAGTCGAGAACTTCCCGATTTCGGGTCAGACCCTCGAATCCGCCCATATTCGTGCGCTTGCCCTCGTGAAGAAGGCAGCCGCGACCGCCAATGAGGAACTCAAGGTGCTCGACGCTGAGCGCGCCCAGGCTATCCGCGACGCAGCGGATCTGGTAGCAACCGGTAAGTACGACGCCCACTTCCCCATTGACGTCTTCCAGACCGGTTCCGGTACCTCCTCGAACATGAACACGAACGAGGTTCTGGCAACCCTGGCAACCCGTTCCCTGGAGTCCAAGGGCATTGAGGTTCACCCCAATGACCACGTGAACGCTTCCCAGTCCTCCAACGACGTCTTCCCCACCTCCGTGCACGTTGCTGTGACCGAGGCTCTGGTGAAGGACCTGATTCCCGCTCTCGAGGTGCTCGCTGAGTCCCTGGAGCGCAAGTCTGCAGAGTTCAAGGACGTTGTGAAGTCGGGCCGCACCCACCTGATGGACGCAACCCCCATCACCCTGGGCCAGGAGTTCTCCGGCTACGCCGCAACCGTGCGTTACGGCATTGAGCGTGTGAACGCCTCCCTGCCCCGCGTGGCTGAGGTTCCCCTGGGCGGTACCGCTGTGGGTACCGGTATTAACACCCCGGACGGCTTCTCCGCTCGCGTGATTGAGCTGCTCGCTGAGGAGACCGGTCTGCCCCTGACCGAGGCTCGTAACCACTTCGAGGCTCAGGCTAACCGTGACGGCCTGATTGAGGTTTCCGGTCAGCTGCGCACCCTGGCGTACGGCCTGATGAAGATCAGCAACGACATCCGCTGGATGGGTTCGGGCCCGAACACCGGCCTGGGCGAGCTGCACATCCCCGATCTGCAGCCCGGCTCCTCGATTATGCCCGGTAAGGTCAACCCCGTGATTTGTGAGGCTACCATCATGGTTGCCGCTCAGGTTATCGGTAACGACGCAACCATTGCTCTGTCTTCCACTAACGGCGCGTTTGAGCTGAACGTGGGTATCCCGGTGATGGCTGCTAACCTGCTGCAGTCGATCCGCCTGCTCGCTAACGTTTCTCGCGTTTCGGCTGAGAAGATGATTGACGGTCTGACCGCTAACGTTGACCGTTGCCGCTTCCTGGCTGAGGCTTCGCCGTCGACCGTGACCCCGCTGAACAAGCTGATTGGTTACGAGGCTGCTGCGAAGATCGCTAAGTACTCGGTGGCTCACAAGGTGACTGTCCGTGAGGCAGTTGTGGCTCTGGGTTATGTGGAGCGCGGCGAAGTGACTGAGGAGCAGCTGGATGCGGCTCTGGACGTCACCAAGATGCTGGGCAACTTCTAATCTCGCCCCGCCTGAACCTCCTCTGAGGTTCGCGGCTTAACCATAGAGGGAGGGGCGACTCGCCATGACGGCGGGTCGCCC
>NZ_KV817374.1:226450-343502 GCF_001814645.1 Rothia sp. HMSC076D04
GGGGCGACTCGCCATGACGGCGGGTCGCCCCTCCCTCTGTATGTGTTCTCTGCCCCGTCATTGAGTTGGTAGCGGGTTCTCACTATTGTTCAACAATATTGAACACTTTGAACTGTTTATAGTGGACCAGCGTGTAGATGAGGCAGAGTACAGCCGGGATACTGACGACAAGCGCAGCGTTGAAGGAGCCGAGATGGTCAAGCATCAGTGCTACCGCGCCCATGGAGTACAGCGTTCCTAATCCAAATACGGCACCGTCAAGGGAGCTGGCACGCCCCAGTAGCTCATTCGGTGTAATGCAGTCACGCAGATTATTGGAGAAGATGAAAGCTGATGCCCATCCTACGTCCAGGATGAAGAGCAAGGCGCCGAGCACTACGGGGTTATTGCTGATGGTGACGAGCGGTATTCCGAGCAGGGATACGACGTTGGCGACCAGTAGCATTCCTCGCGTGTTCTCGAAAGAGAGGAAACGATCGATGATGAGCGCCGCGACGATACCACCGATACCGCTGCAGGCCATAATCATGCCTACCACTGAGGCTTCAAAAGTGAGCTCCTCATACAGGCGGTAAATAATGATGAGTGAATACGATGCCGTAGCTGCCGCCAAGAAGAACGTGTAGACAAGGATAAGTCTCTGCGGGGCGCCGGAGAACATGTATTGGATACCGTCAAACATGCGGTGAATAAACCCATGTTGTGCGGTTTCGCGTTGCTCAGTTTTAGTTTCCATCTCTACGGATGGCAACGTTGCGTATGAAATAGTTGCCGCTCCGAAAAGGAGCACCGGGACGATAAGACCGACCGTTGCACCCGCGACAAGAACAATAAATCCTGCTGTAGGGGGTGCAATGATTGCGGATATTCCCTCGCAAATTTCACGACGTGCATTGTACGAAAGAAGGTTTTCTCGTCCGAGAAGCTGCGGAATATATCCTGCTTCTGAGGCAGCAGCCAGTTCGGAGAAGACACCGCTCACAAATCCTAGTGCGGCGATGGTGAACCATGACAGCATATGCTGCTCAATCATCAACGCCAAGGTAAGGATGCTGAGGATGTTTACTGCCCCGGCAATCACAATCATAGGTTTTCGAGGCAGACTATCAGATAGGGTTGCTAGTGGATATGCCAAGGCGATATTGGGGATTTGCATGGCTACCGCCATTACGCCAGCCAACCCAATTTCGCCTGTACTAGCGAGAATCGCGATGGGTAGGGCGAAGGAATATATTCCTGTACCTACCAGAGAGCCAATAAGGGCTACGTAGATTCTCCAGGGTATTTTATGTGTTGTCATGCTTTGCTCCTTCCAGGACGCATCAAAATAGCGCCCAAGAATTGCGATGAACACAATGAGCCTAGTTCACAGAAAAATGGCATGCCTTAAAGATTTATAGGCAGAGTAAAAGGAAAGCGACTACGCTCACCAGAACATCACGTGAACGAATCTTTCTCGGGTTACTGACTAATACGGGGCCGTCACTCCCAATGTAACCCGTGTCATATATAAAGCATCTCATGTACACCACTCATAACTCGATACACAGACGCAACTTAAGGTAAAGAAGACAAAAACAAAATAAAACCACGGCAACCTTTAGGCTTCCAGTCCCCCACTCCCACAGAAAAACAGGAAGAACCACCCAATAACATGTAACAAACTGTCATAAAAATGCTGGGAGGGGCGACTCGCCATGACGGCGGGTCGCCCCTCCTTCTGTATGTACAGGTTTAGTTCGGCAGCTTTTACTCAGTCCCAGTAACCGGTCTAGAGCTCTTCCGGCGGCACCGACTCCAAACCAAAACGGCAGTGGCCGTTATAGTTCAGCGCCGCATCAATACGGTCCAGCATCCGATCCGAAAGCAACGCACGCTCCGCCGGGTCAGACACATCCACCCAACGCACCTGCGAAGACTCCTCATCATTCACCTTCGCCTCACCAGAAACCCAGCGGCACAAGAACGTATGATCCAAGAACTGGCAGCGGTCACCATTACCGAACTGCATCGGCGGGTCAGCCTTCACCTGCGCCAGCTCCAGCACCTCAATCTGCACGTTCGCTTCCTCCTGCGCCTCACGCAGGCAGGTCAGTGCAGGGCTCTCCCCCGGGTCCACAATGCCCGTGATCGGGGTCCACGCCCCGTTATCGCTACGGCGCACCAGTAGCACCTTAGAATCCTGCTCACGGTACACCACAGCCGTCGCACCGGACAGCCACAGGTAATCCGATCCAATCTGCTCACGCAGCTTACGGATATAGGGAGGAGTAGGCATAACATTAACCTTTCAAAAGCCCCGGCAGTTCCGCCGAGAAATAGGTGCTAGAGAGCAGAGCGAACAGTCGCGAGCCGCACGAAGAACGAGCCCGCCACTTAGCCGGACGGTTACCCTACTTCGGAATCTACCACAGAGAATACGCCGGAGCCGCCAACGCCACCAGCGCACCCAGAAGCATAAACGGACCGAAGGCAATGCGGGTGCTACCGCGCGCCTTCGTAAACAGCACCAGAGCCAAAGACACCAGACCACCGGCAAGGAACGTCACCAGCGACGCCCAGCCCAGATTCGCCCAGGACAGGTACCCGAGCACGCCGCCCAGAATACCGGCAAGCTTCACATCCCCGCGGCCCAGCGCGCCAAAAGACAGGATACGCAGAAGCAGGTAGCAGAACCACAGCACCAGACCGGCACCAATCACACGCCAAATATCGGCGGGGCGACCGGCAAAAAGCAAAGACACCGGCAGCGCCGTATAGGTGGCAATAGCCAAAGGAATCAGGATGCGGTGCGGCAGACGGTGCTCCCGCACGTCAATACGCCACAGCCGCAGGGCGCACCACAGAAAATACAGCAGGTAGCTGCCGAGCACCAGAGCGGCAATAACGGAGGCGCCTCCAGCGTTGTAGAGGCGGGAAAGCTCAGCGAGCATAGAACGTCCATTCTGTATTGCTGGAGGCTGTACTACCGGAGACTGCTAGCCAGGAACCAGCCAGCCGGCCGAGAAACATGCACCGATGGCGCTAGGGCATCCAAGTTCTAGGAACCGAAGCGGCGGGAACGGTTCGCGTAATCCCGCAGGGCACGCAGAAAATCAACGCGTGTGAAATCCGGCCACAGGGCGCGGCAGAAATAAAACTCAGAATACGCGCTCTGCCAGGTCATGAAACCGGACAGGCGCTGCTCGCCCGAAGTGCGAATCAGCAGGTCCGGGTCGGGCATATCGGCGGTGTACAGGTGCGAAGAAATATCCTCCACACTCAGCTGTTCGGCAAGCGATTCCAAGGATGCGCCCTCAGCGGCGGCCTCACGCAGAACCGAGCGGACCGCATCCACAATCTCCTGGCGGCCGCCGTAGCCGACCGCAATGTTCACGCGAACACCGGGCAGGTGCGCAGTCTGCTCAATCGCCCAATCCAGGCGCTCGTGCAGCTGAGGAGGAATTAGGTCAATATTGCCGATAGCGCGCACCGGACCGCAGGCGGACTCCACCAGACGCACCAAGAACGCATCAATCACAGCGACCAGGCCGGTCAGCTCCTTCTCGGGGCGCTTCAGGTTCTCAGTGGAGAGCATGTACAGGCTCACCTGCGGAATCGACAGCTCAGTACACCAGGCCAGAAAATCAATAATTCGCTCCGCACCGGCGGCGTGGCCCTCACGGGTGCTCAAGCCGCGCTGAGCCGCCCAGCGGCGGTTACCGTCCACCAGCACTCCAATATGTGCCGGCAGGGATTCGGGGCTCAGCGAGCGCGCCAGAGCCTGCTCATAGATGGTAGGCTCAGTGACAGTGCCGGGGTTGCTGGCGTGGCCGTGCACAGTAATCACGGGCAGGGCGTTGGCGCTCATAGCTCATACCTCATTCGGCTGTCGTGGCAGATAATTCAGCGGGCTCATAACGAAAGAGTCCAAGCTCTTATTCTACGCCGCCGCGCCGTACCTTCGCGGCAATCGGCATCACGGTTGGGCTGAGAATCGGCTCAAAATTTGTGGCATCTGGTGGCGGCGTTCGGGGTTGTGCACAGGGGCTGCACGCATCGCGCGCCTAAGAATGGATGATGCCCTTCACCTACGACTCATATCGTGGGTGAAGGGCATCATTGTAACGCGCGGGGCGATGCACCCCAGCCTAGATAACGTAGTAGTCGCTCAGGCCCTCGTCCAGGCTAGATTCGGGCAGCTGAACCTCAGCGTGCGAGGCGGCCAGCGTGTAGTCCTCCCAGGGCCAAATATCCTTCAGCTTCTCACTGGGAACGGCGAAGAACACGCCGTTCGGGTCCACCTGCGAGGCGTGCGCGCGCAAAGCCTGATCGCGCTGCTCAAAGTGCTCGTGAACCAGGATGCGGGTCGTAGTCTCGTGGCGAGGCGCCTCCCCCGAGGAAGCGCGGTGCGCGATGTTCTCAATCCAGCCGCTCAGCAGGCTCTCACCGTGCGTATCGAGCAGATGCTCGTGCAGGGCGAGGGTGCGTTCGGGGTTGAATGCGCGGTCGTAGTAGAGCTTCAGCGGGGTCCAGGGCTCGCCCTCACCCACGTACGCTTCGGGGTCGCCTGCATTCTCGAATGCTTCCACGGCAACCTTGTGGGTCATGATGTGGTCGGGGTGCGGGTAGCCGCCGATTTCGTCATAGGTGATGATGATGTGCGGGCGGTACTCACGCACCAGACGCACGAGCGGCGCGGCGGCACGATCCAGGGGCATGGTGCCAAAGCTACCGAAGGGCAGAGGCGGCATGGGGTCACCCTCCGGCAGACCGGAGTCGAAGAAGCCAATCCAGCGGTGCTCAATACCCATAATCTCGCGAGCAGCCGCCATTTCAGCGCGACGCAGACCCGGCAGGTCACGGTGTGCACGCGGGCTCTTATCGATCTCCTCATTCAGGATGTCACCGCGCTCGCCGCCGGTCATCGTCGCCACCATGAAGCGAGCACCACGGGCAATATACGCCGAAGCGGTACCGGCGCCCTTAGAGGACTCGTCGTCCGGGTGAGCGTGCACCGCGAGGATGCGCAGACCGGTGTAGTCCTCATCCAGCGGTTTGAGGGAGTCCACGGGAGGGTGAGTCGGCAGGTTTGCCTTCAGCTGTTCAATGGCTTCGCTCACGGTGGTCTCCTTTAGGTGATGCGCCAGGGGGTCGATGATGTGTCTGTGACTCGCAAATGCGAGCGCTACACGGCAGAAATTTTACGGTTGTAGCTTCTCGTATGATACCCAAGGATAGCGCCGGTGTACTAGCGCAGATGACGCCGTGTGACATCGTGAAACGTGCCGTCATATCAGCAGATTCACAGGTCTGAAACAAGCTGATACTGGCAGAATGTTCAGCTACTGGTGTGCGTACCGACGAAGATGCGTTCAGAGGGGAAGATACGACCGGCATAACAGCCGAAAATCCTCCGGTGCTCTAGAATAGGTCTGTTGATTCATTCCGTTACCGGCACCGCCGCGTATTGAACGCGGCACGCGGTAGCGGGTTTATTCGTTTCGCACCGGCAGAGCCGGCGCATAAGCAAAGGACACGCATGGCTGAAAACACCGGTGCATGGCTCACTCAGGACGCCTTCGACCGCCTCACCCAGGAGCTGGAGTACCTCTCCGGCCCGTACCGCCAGGAAATCGTTGACCGCATCGCGCAGGCACGCGATGAGGGTGACCTCCGCGAGAACGGCGGCTACCACGCAGCACGCGACGAGCAGGCTAAGAACGAGGCGCGCATCAAGCAGCTTAAGCACCTGCTCGAAACCGCACAGATTGGTGAGGCGCCCGTTGATGACGGCGTGGTAAGCCACGGCATGGTCATCGAGGCTGAGGTTGCAGGCCGCACCCTGAAGTTCCTGCTCGGCTCCCGCGAAATTGAGGACACTCTGCCTGCAGGTAGCGACCTGAAGGTCTTCTCTGAGAAGTCCCCCCTCGGCGCAGCAATTATGGGTGCTAAGCAGGGCGACGAGGTTTCCTACACCGCTCCGAACGGTAAGGAACTGAGCGCCAAGATTGTCTCCGTGACCCCTTACCAGGGCTAAGAGACTAGCTAAGAAGCTAGGCTGCGAGACAGCGCTAGATTTAAAACAAACAGTGCGGGGTGCTGACTATAACGGTCAGCACCCCGCACTGTTTTTGTCTATTCTTGCGTTCTGCCGATAAAGCTCAGACGCACCTATTACAGCTCGTCGGCTAATAAATATATCGGCTTAGTAGACGATGATGGGCTTGAAGCCCTCATCCTCCAGGGCAGAAATAACCTGACGGCAATGCTCCACGCCCTTAGTTTCCATATCGATCGTAATCGACACGTCACCCATGGAGAGCGAGCCACCCACGCGGGTGTGGTCCACACCGGTCACGTTCGCGTCGTTCTCAGAGATAATGCGGGAGATGGTCGCCAGCTCACCCGGGCGGTCAGAAAGCATCATCTTCACGGTCATGTATCGGCCAGCCGCAGACAGACCGCGCTGAATCACCTTCAGCATCAGCATCGGGTCAATATTGCCGCCGGAGAGCACACACACGACCGTGCCCAGGTCGCCGTACTCTTCCTTCAGCTTGCCGTTCATCAGCGCCGCCACGGGCACCGAACCGGCAGGCTCCACCACAAGCTTGTTACGTTCCATCAGGAAGATCAGGGCGCGAGCAATATCGTCTTCGCTCACGGTCGCCACATCGTCCACCAGCTCCTTGATAATGGAGAAAGGCATCTGGCCGGGGCGGCCCACCGCAATACCGTCAGCGATGGTGGAAACCTTCTTTAGCGGCACCAGAGCATCCGCAGCCAGCGACAGCGGGTACGCCGCCGCGTGCTCCGCCTGAACACCAATAATCTTGATCTTCTTACCGAGCTTCTGCTCCTTCGCGCGGATAGCAGCGGACAGACCAGCAAGCAGACCGCCGCCGCCAACACCCACAATCACGGTGTCAACGTCCGGAACCTGCTCCAGGATTTCCAGACCGATAGTGCCCTGGCCGGCAATAATGTCTTCATTGTCGAAGGGGTGCACGAACACCGCGCCGGTCTCTTCGGCGTAGCGCTTCGCCTCCGCCAGAGCCTCATCCACGGTCACGCCGTGCAGCTCAACCTCAGCGCCGTGATCGCGGGTCGCGGTAATCTTCGGCAGCGCCGCACCCAGCGGCATGTAAATACGGGCCTTAATGCCCAGACGGTCAGCAGCCAGAGCCACACCCTGAGCGTGGTTACCCGCGCTCGCAGCCACAACGCCGCGCTTCTTCTCCTCCTCAGAAAGCTTCGCCATACGCACGTACGCACCGCGCACCTTGAAGGAACCGGCACGCTGCAGGTTCTCGCACTTGAAGAAAACCTCTGAACCGAGGCGCTGGCTCAGCGCACGCGAATGAGCGACGGGGGTGCGTTCAATAACGCCTTCGAGCAGCTCTGCGGCACGTTCAATGTCGGTGAGGGTCACGGGCAGGGAGTCGAGATCTACGCTCACGAGGTTTCCATTCTGACGGTGCGTTGTCCCGCGGGCGCGGGATGGTGATGTATTGCTCATCCCATTTTAGAGGATGGGTACAGCGAAGGGGGCTACCCGGTCGCAAGTAGCCCCCTGGCGAGACACCGCCGTAGACGGCATCGCGGCCGGCGGTATCGCCGGGACGAGTTAGCGGTGCGTTATCGAGGGTGGCGGGGTGCCCTACGCCAAAACCTCCCGCTCGATGCAGGCCCCTAGTCTTCGGAGGAGTCCGAAGCCTCGGAAGCCTGGTTCTCAGGCTCCTCAGCCTTCTGACGGCTCGGCACCCGGGAGGTCAGATTCTTGACGCTCTCCTGCCGTTCCTGGGCCTTCTCCTCAGCCTGCTCGCGGCGAGCCACCTCGTGCGGGAAGAGGAACTCCTCCTCACGAGGTGCTTCCTTCTCCCAGTCACGGTTCGCCAGGTAACGCACCACCGCGTTGACCACAGCCAGAGTCGGCACAGCGAACAGAGCACCCACCGCACCAAAAATCATGGATCCACCAGCCACCGAGAAAATAACCGCCAGCGGGTGCAGGGAGACAGCCTTACCCATAATGAGCGGCTGCAGAATGTGGGATTCGAGCTGCTGAACCAGCAGAACAATACCGAGCATAATCAGCGCCTGCACCGGGCCCAGAGCAACCAGCGCCAGCAGCACAGCCACAGCACCGGAAATGAGAGCACCAATCACCGGAACGAAGGAGCCGAGGAAGACCAGCACACCCAGCGGGATAGCCAGCGGCACGCCCAGAATTGCGGCACCAATGCCAATGCCGATAGCGTCAATAGCCGCCACCAGAATCTGAACGCGCACGTACGCGCCCAGGGACTTCCAACCCGCACGACCCGCACCGTTGACGGCGGCACGCGCATCCTTCGGGAAGAGGCGGGTGACGAACAGCCAGATACGCTCGCCCTCCATCAGGAAGAAGACCAGGGTAAACAGGGTCAACAGGGTGCCGGTTGCAACCTCAGCCGCAGTCGAACCCACCCGAGACACACCGTGCAGCACGGAGCTGGGGTTATTGGTTGCAGCACTCTCCATCTGTTCCAGCAGCTGGTTCAGCTGGTCTGCACCGAACTCGTAACCGAGGTCCTTCAGCCAACCAATCAGCTGCTGGTAGCCCTGCATCGCCTTATCCGCCATGGACACAAAACCGCGCAGAATCTGCTGACCGGTCAGCGAAATAATACCGGCGAGCACCAGAATCATACCGATTTCGGCAATAGCCGCCGCGCCACCGGCACGAACGCCCTTCTTACGCAGAAGCATCACGGCGGGGCTCAGCAGAGCCGCCAGCAGCAGAGCCACCAGAAGAGAAATAACCAGCAGGGAGACGTGCCCCAGGCCCTTCCAAAGGATCCAACCGGCACCGGCAATCATAATGATGCGCCACGCCCAAGCACCAGCAACTTCCATAGCAAAAGGCACCCGGTAGCCGCGCTTCTCCTCGGCTACATGTTCTTCTGCAATAGGTGTAATTTTCACGGTGTCTCCAAATCGTTATCGGTGTCGCGCCCGCGCGGGGCAGCTTCGGCTGCCCCAGCGGAGGCGGTATGTGGTGATGTTGTTGCGCCCCTCCCCTGCGCCTCGATACATCGGGGAAGTAAAGCGGCAAAGGCGGCGGCACCATCACGGTACCGCCGCCTCATAACGAGCTTTAGTCGTTGCTAAAGATGCTTGCCAGGTACATGAGAACACGCAGGATCTCAACGTACAGCCAGACCAGAGAAGCGGTCAGGCCGAATGCAAGACGCCAGGACTCACGCTCGGGCAGGCCAGCCTCCACAGCCTCGGAGGTGGTGGTGAAGTCCAGCAGCAGCGAGTAGGTTGCCAGCGCAACAGCGAACAGACCAACCACCAGGCCCAGCGGAATACCACCAATAGAGAAGCTGTTCAGCGAGGAACCGAAGATACCCGCGGTCAGCATGGACACCAGGCCGTAACCCAGGTAGCTGAGCGCACCAATCATGAAAATCTTATTCAGCTTGGGGGTGGTGCGAATCTTGCCGTTGGCGAAGAGAGCCAGGGTCACACCCGCAACCACGAGGGTTGCCAGAACCGCCTGAACTGCCACGCCGGGGTAGCGCATATCCACAACAGCGGACAGACCACCGAGTAGCAGACCTTCCATGAGCGCGTAGGTCATGACCAGAATCGGGGAAACCTTCTTCTTGAAGGAGTTCACCAGACCCAGGACCAGACCGCCAACCATGCCCAGGAGCAGCAGCACCGGTGCATTCCATGCAACAGCGGCACCGACAGCGACCAGGCCCAGGTTGATACCGGTCTTAACCAAGACATCGTTCATGGTCAGGCGCTCACCGGCGGGGATGGGCTCCGAGTAGGTGGGGGCTGCTACGCCGTAGTCAGCCTCACCGTACGGCTGGCCGTACTGTGCCTGCTGACCGTACTGGGGCTGACCATACTGCTGGCCATAGGGCTGCTGGCCGTAGGTGTTCTGGCCGTAGCCCTGCTGATCATACTGCTGACCGTACTGGCCATAGGTCTGCTGCTGACCGTACTGTGCCTGCTGACCGTACTGCGCCTGCTGGCTGGTCTGCTGCGGCTGCGCACCAAAACGACCGAAACGAGAGTCACCCTGAGTGACATTCTTCGTCATTGAATTCAGAAGCGGGTTTCCCGCCATCTTTCTCTCCTTAAACGGGTACAAAACTAATTCTGTTAATTATATCGGATAGATTCTGTGCTCACGGGCGCTGTTCGTTACCAGCATGGGCTTCTAGCGACCTTGCCAGAATATTTCAGGGCGGTGTTTACCTGAGGTTCACCCAGGCCCGCGCCGCCCCGCATGCAAAGGCTTCTGCGCGTCTCTTTGTGAAGCGTCTAGTGCGAAGCTTCCAAACGGTCCAGGAGCTGTTCCAGATACTCCAGAACTGCCTGTTCCTCGTTCGAGCCAATCACCTCATCAGCAGCATTTCGCACAACCTCCGGGGCATTAGACATGGCAACACCCCAGCCCGCGTAGCGGAGCATTTCCATGTCGTTCTCACCGTCACCGAAGGCAAGAATGCCCGCCGGATCAGCATCCAGACGCTCGCACAGGTCCTCCAGACCGGTCGCCTTATTGACACCGGTACGCACCAGATCAATGGCACCGAAGCCGCTAACCATCGGAGTGACGGTCTGCGGAAGAACCTCACGCAGGTAAACGCTCAACTGCTGCGTCTGCTTAGGCGGAGTCAACAGCGGGAACTTAATGGGTGCGCCCTCAAAATCTTCAATAGAGTCAACCATGACCGAGCCGGGGAAGAAGAACGCCGCAAAGTCCTCCAAGGTGAGGGTTTCGGGAAGCTCCTGACCGGTGTCTTCAAAATAGCCGCGAATCATGTGCACAATCTGGTCACAGCGGTCCTTAGGCAGGTAGATACCCTCGGTAGTGCAGACCAGCAAACCAATCTGATCCAGCCCCTGGACTATCTCAATGATGCGCGGCACATCCTCTTCCACAAAGGGATGCACGGCAAGCTGACCGCTCTCATCAGCAAGGTATGCCCCATTTTCAGCAATATAGGTAAGACCTCGCCCTTCAAAGCCGCGCATATAGTCCCGCAGCTTGGCGTAGGTGTTTCCGCTCGCCACAACAAAGTGAATTCCCTGCACCTGCAGGCGGGGCAGGATGCGCGCGAACCGTTCGGTGTCGAAGGTTTTGGAGTCGGTGAGGAAGGTGCCGTCCATATCAACGGCAATGATGGAGGGTATAGTCTGCATGCTGTGCCTTTCTGACTCTGCTGCCCCATTCAGGCTGGGGTGCATCTGTGGCTGCGTCTCTTCTAGGGTCTCACGTTTTTGAGCTCCGGAAGACGGTATGCGGGCGTTTTTGAGAGTGGAGCCCACGGGTACCATCGCTTCCTTCGAGCAGGTGGGCATCCCCATGGCAACCGAACTGGTCGGGGGCATCGTCTTTTACCCCCCCAAAAAAAACCCAGACATGTAAACCTTCAAACACGCGAGCGGCGGCTCCTCCCCTACGGGAAGAGCCGCCGCTCATCGTTATTGCTTATCAACACAGTGCCCCCACTGGGACTCGAACCCAGAACACAAGGATTTTAAGTCCTCTGTCTCTGCCAATTGGACTATGAGGGCGTATCCCGAACAGTCCGGGACACAAATATTTATTATTCCACGAAAACGCACTCGAATCTAAGCAGAGACACATTTCAAACAGTTCCCCGCACCCCGCCGCAGCAAGCATCACACAAAAGCGCTGGTGGGCAGCTAAGCTAGACAGCTCGCAAGCATCCAGGCGCAAAATGGGCGGCGCGGAAGACCAAAGTCTTCCACACCGCCTATTGCTTTTATCTCAAATGCGCTACCTCAGGGGCGTACCCCTAAGTCAGGCTATTTTAGAGCTTTGCCTTCTGGCGTGCCGGTGCAGTACCGGTTGCTTCCTGGAATGCCAGGCGCGGGGAACGCTGGTGGCGAATCGAGGAGGTGTCGCGACCGAAGATCTGGTTCAGTGCCCAGGTGGTCATAACGCGAACGGTACGCTCGGTGGTGGGGATTGCAGAGCCGTGGTAGCCGCGGTGCATGATCCATGCCAGCGGGCCGCCAATGGTCTTGCCCTTGAAGTTTGCAACGCCCTTCCACAGGCCCAGACCTGCCACAACACCAATGGTCTCGTGGTAGTAGTCGGTCAGGGGCTCGCCGCGGCGAGCAGCCAGCAGGTTCTTAGCCAGAACAACAGCCTGGCGGGAAGCGTGCTGAGCGTTGGGAACGCAGAAGCCGCCCACGCCGCCACCGGAGAGATCCGGAACAGCTGCGTTGTCGCCTGCAGCCCAAGCACCCTCGACCACGCCGTCGTCGCCGGTGACGCGCAGGTCTGCGCTCACGCGAACGCGGCCACGCTCGTCAATCGGGAAGTCGGTGTTCTTCAGCATCGGGGATGCTGCCACGCCTGCGGTCCAGATCAGGGTGTCGGTCTTGATCTCGCCTGCGGGGGACTTGTCAGCCATGTTGATCAGCTGCAGGTTGCCGTCGGTTGCGTCGGAGAGGGAGGTGTTCAGCAGGATCTCGATGCCGCGTGCACGCAGCTCTGCAACAACCTTCTCTGCACGGTCTGCGGGGACCTCGGGCATGATGCGCGGTGCGGCCTCGACCATAACGAAGTGCAGGTCGGAAACGGAGAGACGCTCGTTGCGCTCCACAGCAACGCGTGCCATGTCCTCGAGCTCGGAGATGGTCTCAACGCCAGCGAAGCCACCACCAACGATGACGAAGGTCAGGGCACGGCGGCGTGCCTCAGCGTCGGACAGCATGGATGCAACCTCGATGCGGTCCAGAACCCAGTTACGAACGGAGACTGCCTCTTCGATGGTCTTCAGACCGATAGCAACCTCTGCCAGACCCGGAATCGGGAATGCGCGGGTCACAGCACCTGCGCCGAGAACGATCTCGTCGTACTTCAGCTCGAAGGGCTCACCGTTGTCGGTGGGCTCAACAACAGCGGTGCGGTTTGCGTGGTCGATGGAGACAACGCGACCGGGGATCAGCTCGGTGTCGCGCAGGTGCTGACGCAGCGGCACAGTTGCGTTACGGCCTTCCATGGAACCTGCTGCAACCTCGGGGAGGAAGGGCTGGTAAGTCATGTAGGGGTTCGGCTCAACGATGGTGACGACGCCACCGGTCTCCTTGATAGCCTTCTGGATCTTCTTAGCAACGGTGAAGCCGACGTAGCCGCCACCGACAATCAGGACGCGAGGACGGTCCTGTGCCACCTTAGTGAATGCCATTTTGTTACTTCCTAGTCTTTAGGTACCGAGGTTCGGTAGCCCCGGTAGGTTGGTATGTGCAACTTTCGGGTCGTTCCGAAAGCTCCCCTGACGAACAAAGCGGCTCGCTCTGGAAGTCCTTGCGCAACGCGAAGTGGCTAGCAGCACGAGCCTGTCTATCACATACCTGTTGTCTTTTATTTTACGCCTTTGTTTAGGTAATTTCGCACCTATGGTCCCTTTGAGCTGAGCCTAAGTTAAAAGTTTTGAAGATATGAACAGAGTTCATCTCGTGATGCGGGTTACAGTCAAAAATACCCTTTCCGTTTTTTGCGCAACATATTCGATATTTTCGTTTATTGGGGTGTTCCGCCGTCTCAAGCCAGATCTCAAAGAACAAAGCCCGGGACCAGCTCAAAAGTCAGCCCCGGGCGAACAGGAGAAGTCTCCGCAGAGAAGAAAAACACCGGCACCCCAGACTCACAAGAACCCTAACGAGTCCCCCTCCGGGCACCCCGCTGCGACCCCTTTGAAACACGACTCTTTCCGTGATGAGCACCCGGATGATGCGCCATCTCACGAGCCATCCGCGCAGCCTGCCCCGCGCTCACATGCATCCTATGCAAACGATGCACCGAACCAGCCGTAATAATCGTCAGCCACAACGTCAGCGCCGCCAAAATTACCGGCGGCAACCAGCCACGATCCTCCGGAGGACGACGCGCATCCGGCGCAGCCGCCTTCACAATGCTCTCGCCCTCCTCATGGACCGGCGCAGCATCACTCGGAATCGGCTCACTCACCTGCTGCTTACGGTGCACCGCAATCCACTCAGAAATCGAACCCAACGGATTCGCCGTCACCGTAGGCGCCGCCAAAGCCATCGCATCCTGCGGATTGAAAATACCGTAACCATACAAAGGGTCACGGCCCGTCACACCAGCATCATCAGCCGAAGCAATCAAACGTTGGACCAGCTGAGCCGCCGACTCCTTCGGATACTTCTGCTTCAACAAAGCAGCAACACCCGTCACCAACGGAGCAGCAGCCGAAGAACCCGACCAAATCATGTACCCATTACCCGGAGCAGCCGCAATCATATCCGTACTCGGAGCAACCACAGCAATCGAAATACCCTGAGTCGACGAGCCCTCAGAAACCTGTTTATTCCGGTCAATACCGCCCACCGTCAACACGCCAGGAATCGTCGCCGGAGCACCAACCTGCGTCAAGCCGCTACCGCGGTTACCCGCAGCCGCAACAATCAGCACGCCCTTCTGCTCCGCATAGGCAAACGCCTCATCCCAGCTCTGCGGCCAGCTCGTCTTATTCGAGCCAATCGACATGTTAATAATCTGAGCCCCGTGGTCGACTGCATAACGCACCGCCGCCGGGATCTGCTCATCAATACTCTTACCGCCGGTCGTACCCATATTCAGCGAAATCGGCAGAATCTTCGCCTCGGGAGCCACACCAATCACACCGGTCGGCTTACCCGGCTGACCCGCAATCGCAGAATAGCCCTGCGTATCGTGGCCGTGACCTGCAATGAGAGAAGCGACCTCCGTGCCGTGCATCGGCTCAGCACCCAGGCCCTTCCAGCCGTCCTCGCTGCCCACGCCCGAGGCATCATAACCACGCAGAACATTACCCTCAAGATCCGGGTGGGTACCGTCCACGCCCGTATCAATCACAGCAACCGTCACGCCCTTACCCGTAGCCTGCGACCACAAGGACGTAATACCGTACTCGTTCAGCCAATACTCACGCTGACGAACATCATCACCATTCGTGGTCGACGTGCCCTTACTCGGAGTTGCGGAAGTCTTCGGCACCGCAGTAGCCGACGGTGAAGGAGTCGCCGTCACCTCCCTCTTCGGGCTCGGCGAAGCAGAAGGGGTCGGGTCCGTCGCCCAGGCAACAGGCGCCATCGGAGTCCACAACGGCAGAAGAGTCAACGCGGCACTGGCCCCCAAAGCTGCAACCTTACGAATGCGGCGAGTAGCGCCTCGGTCAGAACCAACCGAGGCGCGCACACCAAATACACGAGACGCACAGGCGAAAGACGGCGCAAAAGACCAGCCGGTCAGGGGCATACCTCGCCGACGCTCAGAACGAACCATTAAAACTCCTCAAGCTGAGCCGCGCCGTGAATCACCGTTGGTTCACGGCGCGAGCGCTCAAGCCTACAGCTGGGACAGAGCGATACCGTCCAGAATGTCGTGCTCACTGACGGTCACCGAATCCACGGCGCCATCAGTCATCTCATTCAGACGGGTCAGGATACGGGCGTAAATCGTCGCGCCGGCACCAATCACATCCACCCGACCGGGGTGCATGTAGCCGAGCTCCTCACGCTCAGTACGGCTCAGCGAAGCCAACCAGCGGGCAGTCTTCTGAACGGTCTCTACGGAGAAGCTCTGAGCGTTAATAGCTTCAGAGTCATAACGGTCCAGACCCAGCGCGGCAGCAGCCACAGTGGTTGCGGTACCAGCCACAGCCACCACGCGGCGCGCATCCTGCAGGGGCACAGTCTTACGTGCCACCTCGAGAGCCTCGTCAGTATCAGCCTCAACGCGGGCAATCTGCGAGTCAGTGGACGGGGCGCTCATCATGTGACGCTCAGTCAGGCGCACACAACCAATATTGACGCTGCGGGAAGCCTTCACACCCGACTCGTCGCCGAGCACGAACTCAGTCGAACCGCCGCCCAGGTCAAACACCAGGGTGTCACCGTCGCCGTAACCGACAGCGCGCACCGCACCAGCGAAGGACAGAGCAGCTTCCTCATCACCGCTGATCACCTCGGGCTCAATACCCAGAATCTCGCGGATACCATCCACGAACACCTGACGGTTACCCGCATCGCGAGTCGCACTGGTCGCCACAAAACGCACCGAATCAGCGCCGTGCTCCTTCAGCAGCTGCGCATACTCACGAGCCGCAGCGAAGGTGCGGTCCAGCGCCTCCTGCGCCAGCCAGCCGGTCGCGTCCACGCCCTGACCCAGACGCACAATGCGCATCTCACGCACAACGTCCTTCAGGACGGTCTTCTCGACCCCGTCCACCACCTCAGTAGTGGAATCAGCAATCAGCAGGCGAATAGAGTTCGTACCGCAGTCAATCGCACCAACGCGCACGGTGGGTTCCTTTCAGGTCTTCAATACCAATCAGTGCCAAAGGCAACGCGAGCGCCGCAGGCGAAAAATTTTCGCTTTTCGGCGCTCTTTCTTCTATCTATTATGCGCCCGCACCGTCCTTCAAGACGATGCGGGCGCACCAGAATCAATATTTAGGCTTCTTCACGCCACGCGGGGTCGCAGGAGCAGACCTCGGGGGTCCACCACTCGGCGATAGCGTCCAGGCCGCGGTCACCCATCGGGTTCACGCCGCGACCCACCGACAGAGTGTGGCCGATAACAGCGTGCAGGCACTTCACGCGGGTCGGCATACCGCCGGCAGAGATGCCGTCAATCTCCGGGACCTCTTCAGCGCCGCTGATTAGGCGGATGCGCTCACGCTCAGCCAGGTAGTTCTCGTGCGCGGCAGCGTACTGTGCCGCCAGGTCCGCGTCCTCAGCCAGCGAGTCGGTCATCTCGTACATCAGGCCGCCCGCCTCCAGGCGGGAAGCCGCAGCGGTAATCACCGGATGCGCCAGGTAGAAAACGGTCGGGAAGGGGGTGCCGTTGCTCAGGCGCGGCGCGGTAGCAGCCACGAGCGGGTTACCGCACACGCAGCGTGCCGGAATCTCAATCACGTCGCGGACCTTACGGCCCAGCTGCGCGGAGAGAACACGGATGTCCTGCTCGGTGGGGGTCAGGGTTTCAACAGTTACGCCGAAGCCGCCGGGGGTGCGTGCCTTCAGCTCTTCAATGGTGTTTTCGGTGCTCATAATCCTAAGTTTCTGGAACGAGGGGTCACCTCGTCCGCTTGTGCCGGGTGCTTGCCGGGTGCTTGCCAAGGCAGGGTTCCTGCCGGTGGCTGGGGCTAGTTCTTCTCGAGAGAATTCCAAACCTTCGTGGTCCAGGCTTCCTCGGGGGCGTTCTTCGCGTTCGCAGAAGTACCGTCCGCCTTCGTGGAGTCCTCGGTAATGCCGGTGACCACGTAGGGGGTGTCGCCGGGGTTCACATAGTAGAGGCGGCTACGTGCCTGCTGACGAACGTAGTTGTCGTCGTTCCACCAGGTCTGCTCCGCCTTCAGCTGGGCGTTCTCCTGTTGCAGCTGGGAAATGTGCGTGTTGATCTGCTTGATTTCCCGGTCCTGGTCAATGTAGGTGACCACCGGGTATGCGGTACCGAGCGCAATCACGCCCACCACAACAGCGGTCAGGAAGCTACGACCGGAGAACATATGAGCCGCCACGGGGGCATCGTATCCGCCTTCTTCACTGCCCTGCTGGGCTGCGGCGCGGCGGCGGGCACGCTCCTCACGGCGAGCCTGCGCCTGACGTTCACGCTCGGGGTGGCGCTGGTTCAAGCCCACGCCGAAGAAAAGGGCACTAGCCTTTTTCATCAGGGAGGTGCGGGCTTCCTTAGCGGCGCCACGCGGTTCTTCGGAGGTGGTAGCGCCCTGAGCGGGTTCGGTGGAACTCTTAGAGTGCGACCGGGTCTGCTGGTTTGCTCGCTGGCTCATTGCTCTGTCCCTCGTTCCATTCTGTACCGCTAAGCGCTTCCTTCATATTCTACCGGGTTCAGAGAGCTTCCCCAGCTCTATGTTGCAAGCGATACATTCTACCCTGCCACGGCATACCTGAGCTGATAGACCGCACACAGAGAAGGAGGCGGTGCCACTCCCCTACGGGGTAGCACCGCCTCCCTGGCGTCTAACCGCTCACGCGGTCGGATGCTTCAGTAACTTATGCCTTGAAGCGGGGGAATGCGGACTTGCCAGCGTAAACAGCTGCCTCGCCCAGCTCTTCCTCAATGCGCAACAGCTGGTTGTACTTAGCAACGCGCTCGGAACGTGCGGGAGCACCGGTCTTGATCTGGCCAGCGTTGGTTGCAACAGCCAGGTCAGCGATGGTGACGTCCTCGGTCTCACCGGAACGGTGAGAAACCATGCAACGGTACTCGTGGCGCTGTGCCAGCTCCATTGCGTCGAGGGTCTCGGTCAGCGAACCGATCTGGTTCACCTTCACGAGCAGAGCGTTAGCTGCGCCCTCTTCGATACCGCGAGCCAGACGCTCGGGGTTAGTCACGAACAGATCGTCGCCAACGATCTGGACCTTGTCACCGATCTGCTCGGTCAGGGTCTTGTAGCCCTCCCAGTCGTTCTCGTCCAGGGGATCCTCGATGGAAACCAGGGGGTACTTTGCAACGAGGTCAGCGTAGTATGCGCTCATCTCAGCTGCGGACTTCTTCTGGCCCTCGAACTCGTATGCGCCGTCGTTGTAGAACTCGGAGGATGCAACGTCCAGTGCCAGTGCAACCTGCTCGCCCGGCTTGTAGCCAGCCTTCTCGATTGCCTCAACGATTAGGTCCAGTGCGGCTGCGTTGGACTCCAGGTTGGGTGCGAAACCACCCTCGTCGCCCAGGCCGGTTGCCAGGCCGCGGTCGTGCAGCACGGACTTCAGGGAGTGGTAAACCTCAACACCTGCGCGCAGAGCGTCAGAGTAGTTGTCGAAGCCGATGGGAGCAATCATGAACTCCTGGATGTCAACGTTGGAGTCTGCGTGAGAACCACCGTTGAGGATGTTCATCATGGGGACGGGCAGAACGTGAGCGTTCGGGCCGCCGAGGTACTTGTACAGGGGCAGATCAGCGGACTCAGCAGCTGCCTTAGCAACAGCCAGGGAGACACCCAGGATTGCGTTTGCGCCCAGCTTGCCCTTGTTGTTGGTTGCATCCAGAGCAATCATGGCTGCGTCAACAGCGCGCTGGTCGGAAGCCTCAATGCCGATGACCTCTTCAGCGATTTCTTCGATAACAGACTTCACTGCGCCCAGAACACCCTTGCCCAGGTATACGGACTTGTCGCCATCGCGGCGCTCAACAGCTTCCCACTCACCGGTGGATGCGCCCGAGGGCACAGCTGCGCGTGCGAAAGCACCGTCTTCGAGCAGAACCTCAACCTCAACGGTCGGGTTGCCACGGGAATCCAGGATCTGGCGTGCGTGAACTGCGGTAATAACAGCCATGAATTGTTCTCCTTATGAGATGTCAAGGATGTGAACGGCTCACCCGGTAGTGGACAAGTCGCGTCCCCTAAATTCTAGCAAAACTCCCACACAAACACACTAGTTGCCACCGCTTTTTTATTGCCTTAATGAAGGTTTCAATAACCCTTAGTCAGGCGCTACAAAGCGGAACAAGACCCACACTCCCCCACATTGGGAGGGTGTGGGTACTCGACCAAAGCACAACATGAGCCCAAATGCCGGGGCATGTGCCACGAGCATACTCACGGCCGCCCAACACAACCCCAAACAAACAGAAGGCGCTTTGAAATCTCTTATTCCCTCAGAGAACAGATTTCAAAGCGCCTCACAGAAGAACTCAACCAGCGTTTCTAATAGCTCGGCTCATCATGCGTATGCTGAGCAATATAGCGGCGAGTGTACGAACGCAGGGCACGCTCCGGATCCAAACCATTACGCTGTGCGCGGCTCACCAACGCAAAGAGCAACTCACCGAATTCCTCTTCAGTGTGCATATAGCGCAGGTCGTCCTCCATGCTCGTAGGCTCCGGCGGCAGAATAATACCCGCCTTACGTGCCTTCACAGCAGTCTTCTCAGCCATAGCGAGCGCCGGCAGATGCGGCGGAATACCGTCCAGCGCGCCACGGTCGCTCTTCTCCTTCTTCTTCAACGCATCCCACGCCGCCTGCTGCTCAGCTGCGGTGCGGGGCGCCTCCGAAGAGCCCTCAGACTCAGCCGTGAACACGTCCGGGTGGCGCGAACGAAGCTTCTGCACCAGGCCCTCAACCACCTGCACGATGTCGAAGCCCTGCGGGTTTGCCGCAGCAATATCGGAATGGAACACCACCTGCAGCAGCACGTCGCCCAGTTCCTCACGCAACAGCGGCATATTCGGCTCTCCACCGGTTTCTACCGCCTCGACAACCTCGTAGGCTTCCTCCACCAGGTAGCGGATTAGGGAGGCATGAGTCTGCTCAGCATCCCACGGGCAACCGCCCGGTGCACGCAGCAGCGCCATGGTTTCCACCAGGGCGCCAAAAGCTTCAGCCGCGCGGGCAGCAGTGTCCTGAACGTTCTGCGCCGCAGAAGCCTCAGGAGTATTAGGGGTATCAGTCATAACAATCTTCCTCATCGAAAAAATGACAAACATAGCACGCCGCGCCGACCCCCACACGGGGAGCCGGCGCGGCACACCTTACAAGGTTTTAGAGGTTCCAGTGCGAAAGCGCGCTCGTCATATGAGCCGGGATCTTCGAACCCAGACGCGGGAACATGCGCAGCTCCTCAACGTAACGCTCAGCATCCAGCGGACGCGGGTAGGTGACAAACGCCTGCTCATTCGCATAATCGAATGCCGCCTGAACCGGCACGCCCGGGGTGAAGGTCAGGCTCATAGCCAGCGGCGAGCCCTCGCCCTCGCTGTACGAGTCGGTCTTCAGCGCCGGGATGTCCAGCAGGGTTTCGGGAATCAGCTCGAAGGTACGGACCTGCTCCCAGAAACCGTTGCGGCGCACGTGGGTCAGGGCGTCGTAGTAGGAGCCGAGGGCACGTACACGAATCAGCACGGTGGTGGCATCCTTTGCGGTGCCGTTCTCGCCGAAGAGGTGCTCGACAACCGGCGCCAGACGCTGAGCGACCTGAGCCTCGGTCAGAACCAGGTTGCCGGCTGCCAGCTGAGTCTCCGAGGGAACCAGCGGGCTCTGCACCGCGGCGGAGGGGGTGTCCGGCTCAGCCACGATGGTGGGTAGCTGGTTGAGCTCGCTCAGCGCGGATGCCGAGATGCTGGAGGAGATACCTGCCGGGGTGCTCTCCGGCAGGGCAACCGGGGTGGTCGCCTCGGAGGCGGGTGCCGCCTCTGCTACCTCTGCTGCCGGTGCTGCCGGGGCAGTCTGATCGGTAGCCTCGGAGGCGGGTGCAACCGCTACGGGAGCCTCAGCAATCTTAGCCGCGGGGGCCACCTCAACGGTCTTGAGCTCAGCGGCCTTCTCAGCGGGCTCTTCCTGAGCGCCGGTAGCCTTCGCCTCAGATGCCTTTGCCTCGGCAGCCTTCGTAGCGGCGCCGGCGGTGCCCACTGCGGCAGCTGCGGCAAGAGCACCAGCCAGGCCGGGAGCCACAGATGCGCTCTCAGCGGCAGGCTCAACGTCTACGAGGGCAGGTTCCTCGGCGGGCGCTTCAGCGGAAGCGGCGGAGGTTTCCTTCTCAGGCAGCAGTTCAGAGTCGTCCAAGAACGCGGGCAGGGCGGGCTCTTCGGAGCTCTCTGCGATCGGCTCATCTGCAGCTTCTTCAACGGGCTGGGTGCGGTCCAGGGTGAAGGACTCAGCAACCACGGGAGCGGCAGCCTTCTGCTCCTCGGCAGCCAAAACTTCCTCAGCCGAAACTTCCTCAGCGGGTGCTTCCTCAGCAACTGCGGGGGCTGTTGCTTCCTCAGCGTCCAGCTTCTTCTGAGCGTTGGCGACAATGGTGGCCAGGGCGGCTTCCATGTCTTCGCCGGGCTCTACAGAGTCCTCGGCAGATGCCTCGACTACCTCAGCGGCAGATTCTTCGGCATGCTCGGTTTCGGGCTCTACGGTAGCCGCACCGAAGACCGGGTCGTTCTCGTAATCGTGCTCGAACTCAGCTTCAACCGGCGCAAACTCAGCCTGGGCAGGCTGGGCGGCAGGCTGGGCAGAAGCTTCAACAGCCTCCTCTACGTCTTCCTTCTCCTGCGCAGAAGCGGCAGAACCAGCCACAGCAGTACCGGCAGCGGCAAGACCTGCAGCAGTCAGCAGACCCGCGGAGGCGTCCCCTTCAGCAGTCTCAGCTACAGGCTCTTCAGAAGCTGCGGTAGCTGCCTCAGCCTCGTTCGCAGCCTGCTTCTCAGCGAGTTCAGCCTCCAGCTCACGCTCGATAGCCTCACGTTCAGCCTCAACCGGGTCAACACTCTGAACAGCAGCTTCCTGAGGCTCATCCTGCGAGGTAGCCTCAGCGGCCTCAGCGGTCGCAACGGGCTTAGCCTCAACAGCGGCACCTTCCAGCAGGAAGCTCTCGCTAATAGTCTGACCATCCACAGCACCCAGGTACGATGCGTGAACCTCCAGGCCATCACCCAGGCGCGGCTTCAAAGAGACAGCCGCACGGTTCCAGGTTGCGCCGACCTGCTGAGCCTCGGTGTACAGTGCCGCAACGGGTGCAAACCAGTCAACACCGGGCACGACAATGCCGGTTTCAACCTCACGGCCGCGGTGCAGCAGACGGTAGTGCATATCCTCATCAACCTGGCGCAGTTCCAGGCTCATGGTGCCCGAACCGCGGGTGCGCATAAGCTCCGCAAGGCCGTGGAGAGCACGCTGCTCGGGGAGCGCGGGCAGGGTTGCCGCGCCCTCAACGGGCTCGCTCAGGATGATGGATTCGGCAACCAGTTCAGCTTCGTCTTCGCTGAGCTTCTGCTCAGTTTCCTTCAACTCAGCAACGGGCTCCTCAGTGGAGTCATCACGAGCAGCAGACTCGTGCTTCTCTGCTTCCTTCTTATCGATGCCCTCTGCGGTCAGCGCGACGCTCTGAGAGGTACCCTTTTCGGTCTTCTCCTCAGCCTTTTCAGCCTTTTCGGTCTTTGCGGTAGAGGCAACGGCAGCTGCAGCAACTACGGGGGCAGCAACAGCGGAGGCGTCAAAGATCAGCTCTGCGGTGTTCTCTTCTTCAGCGTCGAAGTCCTTAGCCGCGGGCGCTTCAGAGACGGACACGTCATGCTTCTCCTCAACGGATACGGCGGAGAGCAGCTCGGTCTCATCAGAGACCGCGTTTTCTTCCTCAGTAAGTTCAGATGCCAGCAGCTCAGGCGCCTCAACGACAGCCTCAATCGGCTCTTCCTCAGTAGCGGTAGCAGGCTCTACAACTTCTTCTTCACCTGCGGTGAGGTCAACGGTCTCCTCGGATTCGAAGTCTTCAGCAGTCTCAGCAACAGTTGCGGATACCTCAGACACATCGGTGTCCTCAACAGATTCAGTAGCTTCAGCGGGCTCAGGTGCCTCAGTAGTTGCCTTGTCAGCAGCAGTTTCCTCAGCGATCGCCTCATCGGAAGCAACCTCTACAAAGGTCTCCTCTTCGCTGTCCAAGGTGATGCCCAGGCGTGCCGCGTAGGCTGCCGCCAGATCGTCCAGACCGGCGTTCTGCGCCTCGGTCACGGCGGCATGGGTGCGGGCTGCCTTCATATCTTCAACGGTATGAATTTCCTCAGCTTCAGATGCAGAATGAGCGTTCTCAGACTTGTTCTCGGAAGCTTCTACAACAGCCTCGGCAACCTCAAGCTCTTCGCGGCCCTCTGCCTCGCCTGCAGTATCTGCATCGGCCTCAGCATCCTCAGCGGCAGTATTCTCAGCGGCAGCATCTTCGGTGTTCTGGGCACGCACAGCACGCAGGTGCTCCTCAAACTGGGAACGTGCATCCTCTGCAGCGTCCTTAGGCTCCTGCTCCTCGACAGATGCATCCTCATCTGCAGACTCTTCGTCATCGCGCAGGAACGCGGGCGTTGCGGGCTGAGCAGCCTCAGCAACCGGGGCGTCATCTTCTTCAACGTCCTGGGCCTGAGCTACCTGCTCGGCCTCAACAGGCTCCTCAGATTCCTGGGGGAAAGCACCAAGCGCAGCCAGCAGGCTACGACGCTCCTGCTCCTCCGCCTGATCCTCAGTCAGCTCATCAGTAGCGGAAGATTCTTCAACCTTCTCATCGCCGTGCAGAAGGGCACGCTTGAGATCCTCAACAGCGCGGTGCTCCTCATTCTGCTCTTCATCGTGGTTCTGCTGGCGTGCGCTTTCAGACTTCACGAAGCGGCGCAGGGAGTCCTCCCACTGCTGCTGTTCCATAATCTTCTGGCTCAGTCGCGCGTTCTTGGGAGCGTCTTCGCTTACCTGTTCCTTCTGGACCTTAGCAGTTTCGGCGCTCTGTTCTTCGCGCGACTGCTCATCCAACTTCTTCTTGCCGATTCCAAAGAAGCTCATTGGGTGTCCTCCTCCGGCGTGCGCCGTGTGATGATGCGCCACCTCCTTCATCCCCCGCAGGTGTGTGGGCACGGGGTCGGAAACATGACGCAAATGTCCTCATAATCCTTTTAATTCTATCGCGTGCATAGAGTTTCACCCCGCTACTCGGTGAGAGGTAACGGGGTGAAACTTCTACACTTTTCAAGGCTTAATGCGGCTATAGAGTCGCGCCTTCAAGACTGCAGAATAAGCTTTCGAAAAGCTCTTTAGCGTGCCTCATCGCGAATGGGGTTTGCAGCCTTCGCCGCCTTCGCCAGCTCAAAACGGACGGCGCGTAGCGCGGTTGCCGCCATAACACGCACACCAATACCGATCGCCTGCTCGCTCGGGGCGTAATCACCCTGATGCAAATCGTAGGTGGGGTCGCCGGGGGCGCGGGTACCCAGACGGAACATGGAGCCGGGAACTTCCTGTAGCATCCAGGCGAAGTCTTCTCCGCCCATGGACTGTTCAACCAGCACAATCGAGTCTTCGCCCAGCTCGGCGCGAGCCGCGTTCTCCAGCATGGTGGTTTCCAGGTCGGTGTTCACGACCGGCGGCACACCGCGGATGTGCTCCACGCGCGCGGTCACGCCGAAGGGTACGGCGACCTGCTCAATCACTTCGTCCAGCATGTTGCCTGCCTGACGCCATACCTCAACGTCCAGGCAACGCATGGTGCCCGCCAGGTAGCCCTCGGCGGGGATAGCGTTGGGAGCAACACCGGCACTGACCTGACCCCAGGCAACCAGCACGCCCGAACGTACGTCGGTGCGGCGGGTCAGCACGGCGGGAACCTGCACAGCAATCTGGCTCATCGCGTAGATGAGGTCTTCGGTCAGGTGCGGGCGAGAAGTGTGGCCGCCGTGACCGCTCAGGTGAATCTTGATGGTGTCGGATGCGCTAGTAATCGCACCGATACGGGTACCAATCTGGCCCAGGTCCACCTTCGGGTCGCAGTGCAGGGCAAAGGCACGCGGAATGTCCTTGAGCAGACCCTGAGCAATCATCTGCACGGCGCCACCGGGAAGCTGCTCCTCAGCGGGCTGGAAGAGAATACGGACGCTACGGCCCAGCGGGGTCTTCTCGTTCAGCTCGTGCAGTGCCAGAGCCACGCCGAGCATGACGGTCTGGTGAATATCGTGACCGCAGGCGTGCATCACGCCGGGTACGGTGGAGGCGTAGGGCAGACCGGTCTGCTCAACAATGGGCAGAGCATCAATATCGGCGCGCAGAGCCACGGCGAAGGGGCCGCTTCCGATATCGACGTAGCAGCCGGTGCCTTCGCAGGCGACGGGGTTCATGCCGGCTTCTCGCAGTCGGTTCATGAGGCGCTCAGTGGTTGCGATTTCGCGGAAGGAAAGTTCCGGGTTGGCGTGCACTTCGCGGCGGAACTGCACGAGGGTACCCATCGTGCGCTCCACCCAGTCGTCGAAGACGGGGGTGGACAAATCGTAGCGAGAATTAGCGAAAACCATACACAGTAGAATAACGCCGCCCGCCGGGGTTTACCTACCCGCTGTCCCTTTCTGACAGCACTCGAGAATATCTATGACTTTATGACAGATTGTGAAGAATACTCCCACCCGCCGAAGCCCCGAAAATGCTCTGCCCCACGATTTTGTTGCCGGCCTTTTTTGTTAAACGACTCAAGCCGCCACCCGGTGTGGGTGACGGCTTGAATCGTCAATGCTGTATCAGCTGATACCGCGTACTCAGATTAGAGCGAGCGGCTCAGGATTGCCTGCTTCACCTCGGCAATAGCCTTGGTAATCTGGATGCCACGGGGGCAAGCCTCGGTGCAGTTGAAGGTGGTACGGCAACGCCATACGCCTTCCTTGTCGTTGAGGATCTCCAGACGCAGGTCGCCTGCGTCATCGCGCGAGTCGAAGATGAAGCGGTGTGCGTTCACGATAGCGGAGGGGCCGAAGTACTGACCGTCGGTCCAGAAGACCGGGCAGGACGAGGTACATGCTGCGCAGAGGATGCACTTGGTGGTGTCATCGAAACGTGCACGGTCCTCAATGGTCTGCAGGCGCTCACGCTCAGGCTCGTTCGAGTCGTTGATGAAGAACGGCATAATCTCGCGGTATGCCTGGAAGAAGGGCTCCATGTCAACGATGAGGTCCTTTTCGCAGGGCAGACCCTTGATGGGCTCAACGGTAATCGGCTTGGTCAGGTCAAGGTCCTTCAGCAGGGTCTTGCAAGCCAGGCGGTTACGGCCGTTGATGCGCATTGCGTCCGAGCCGCAGATGCCGTGTGCACAGGAGCGGCGGAAGGAGACGGAGCCGTCTACTTCCCACTTGATCTTGTGTAGAGCATCCAGCACGCGGTCGGTGCGGTACATGGTCAGCGGGAATTCATCCCAGTACGCCTCGGAGGAAACTTCCGGGTTGTAGCGACGAATCTTGATGACCACATCGTAGGTGGGGATGGAGTCGGAGTCGCCGCCGGTCATACCCTCAAACAGCTTGACGGATTCCGGTTCGGGGAGTTCGTTTTCAGCCATTTTAGTACTTACGCTCCTTCGGCTCGTAGCGGGTGTAGACAACGGGCTTGGTTTCGAATCGCAGACCCTTGACACCCTCAAACTCGGATTCGGGGTCGAGGTAGACCATCGAGTGCTTCATGAAGTTAACGTCGTCACGCTTGGGGAAGTCCTCGCGGTAGTGACCACCACGGGATTCCTTACGGTGCAGTGCACCAACGGACATGACCTTTGCCAGCTCAATCAGGAAGCCGAGCTCAACAGCCTCGAGCAGGTCGAGGTTGAAGCGCTTGCCCTTGTCCTGGATGGCGATGTTCTTGTAGCGCTCTTCCAGTTCAGCAATAGTTGCCAGTGCTGCGCGGATGGTCTCGTCGGTACGGAACACCTGCATGTCAGCTTCCATAGCCTTCTGCAGGTCTGCGCGGATAGCGCCGACCTTCTCGGTGCCCTTACCTTCGAGGATGCCGTTGAGCATGTTGAGAACGCGATCTGCTGCGTCGTCCGGAACCGGTACAAACTCAGCGGATGCTGCGTACTCTGCTGCCTTGCGGCCTGCACGCTTACCGAACACGTTGATGTCCAGCAGGGAGTTGGTGCCCAGACGGTTTGCACCGTGGACGGACACGCAAGCAACCTCACCAGCTGCGTAGAGGCCGGGGATGGTCTCCTTGCTGTTGTGGTAGACCTCGGTCTCGTTGTTGGTGGGGATACCGCCCATTGCGTAGTGCGCGGTGGGGAACACCGGGATGGGCTGGTGGTGCGGTTCCACTGCCAGGTAGGTACGAGCGAACTCGGTAATGTCCGGCAGCTTCTCGTCGATGTGGGAGGGCTCCAGGTGGGTCAGGTCCAGCAGCACGTAGTCCTTGTGGGGACCGCAACCGCGGCCTTCGCGCACCTCGTTTGCCATTGCACGTGCCACGATATCGCGGGGTGCGAGGTCCTTAATGGTGGGTGCGTAGCGCTCCATGAAGCGCTCACCGTCAGCATTACGGAGAATACCGCCTTCACCACGAGCACCCTCGGTGACGAGAATGCCCAGGCCAGCCAGGCCGGTCGGGTGGAACTGAACGAATTCCATGTCCTCCAGGGGCAGGCCTGCACGCAGTGCGATAGCCATGCCGTCACCGGTGAGGGTGTGTGCGTTGGAGGTGGTCTTGAAAATCTTGCCACAGCCGCCGGATGCGAAGATCACGGACTTAGCCTGGAAGACGTGGACCTCGCCGGTTGCCAGGTCGTAGGAGACGACGCCGGCGGGGCGGGGCTTACCCTCTTCGTCCTTGACCAGAATCAGGTCGAGAACGTAGAACTCGTTGTAGAACTCCACATTGTGACGAACGCAGTTCTGGTAGAGGGTCTGCAGAATCATGTGGCCGGTACGGTCAGCTGCGTAGCATGCGCGGCGCACAGCAGCCTTACCGTGGTCACGGGTGTGACCGCCGAAGCGGCGCTGGTCAATGCGGCCTTCAGGGGTTCGGTTGAAGGGAAGACCCATCTTCTCCAGGTCGAGCACAGCGTCAATAGCTTCCTTAGCCATGATTTCTGCTGCGTCCTGGTCGACCAGGTAGTCGCCACCCTTGACGGTGTCAAAGGTGTGCCACTCCCAGTTGTCCTCTTCAACGTTAGCCAGAGCGGCGCACATGCCACCCTGTGCCGCACCGGTATGGGAGCGGGTGGGGTATAGCTTGGTCAGTACCGCGGTGCGAACTCGCTGGCCGGCCTCAATGGCGGCACGCATACCTGCGCCACCGGCACCGACGATCACTACATCGTACTTATGTACCTGCATGATGTTCTTTCTGTGTTTTAGATGTTTTCGTTTGTCTCGGATACGTCGCCGTTAGCGTGCCGAGCAGAAGCTGGGGAGCAGTTCAGCCGCTGCACCGGAGGGGCAGGGGTCGAACGCGAAGATGGTGAGGGTACCAACCAGCAGGACGAATGCGCATGCTGCGAAGAGGATCACCTTCAGCCAAACGCGCAGGCGGTCCTTCTCTGCGTAGTCATCGATGATGACGCGGATGCCGTTAGCACCGTGCAGCATAGCCAGCCAGAGCAGCAGCAGATCCCAGACCTGCCAGAAGGGGTTCGCCCACTTGCCGCCCACGAAGCCGAAGTCGATGGCGTGGATGCCGTCGCCGACCATGAGGTTGGAGAACAGGTGGCCGAAAATCAGCACGACGAGTACGACGCCGGACAGGCGCATACCCAGCCAAGCGAACATCTCAAAGTTGTTGCGCTTGGAGGAGGAGCGGTTGTACTTCACACCGTCGATGCGGTTGTCACGCAGACGGGGTACATAGGTGCGGGGCTTAAGCGGAGTAGCCATAGTTTAGTGACCTCCCATGTGCGAGAAAACGATCGGCAGGTGACGCGCTGCGAAGCCCGCAACGGTAATTGCCCAGAGGAAAAGCACAACCCAGAGAATCTTGATGTGCGTGTAGGTTGCCTTCTGGCTGATTTCGACGTTGCCGTCCTTGTTCTTCGCCTGAATGTGCTCCACGTGCGAGTTGGTTGCCTTACCCCAGAAGTCAATGAGGATAATGCGAATACCGTTGAACGCGTGGTAGACGATGGCGGCGACAAGCGCGGTCTCACCCAGGCCCATGATGGGGTTCTTGTACAGGCTCAGTACACCGTTGTAGGCCTCCGGGGAGATACGCACGACGGCAGTATCTAGGATGTGTACAAGAAGGAAGAAGAAAATCGCGATACCGGTAATGCGATGAGCAACCCAGGACCACATGCCCCAGCGGCCGCGGTAGAGGGTTCCTTTAGAACCATTCAACACTGAATAACCTCCTGCTGCGACGGCGAGCTTCCGGGTTCTGATGGGTCATTGTGATCCTCAGCTTCCGGGCATGACTGTGTGCTCACCGACTGCTTTTGTTCGTCTGTTACTTCCAAGATATCAGGTAAATTCACAGCTTACTGACACCCTGTTTAGGGTTTTTTTACAGGTTCCAAAAGCGAATTAGAGCATGTTTTTATTACCATATCGCCTACTTCCCTGTGTTTGTGCGGGACTTACCTTAACCTAACCTCAAACATCGCCTAAATGAGAGCCGCCTGACACTTTTTTGTTAAAACCTAAAAGAATTCGATATATGACAAATTCACCCGCTATTCTTGAAGCGATGAATACTGCACTCACTCGATTCCGCCCGCTTATTCCTGCCGGCGGTGTTGGCTCGCGTTTGTGGCCCCTATCCCGCGCGCACGCCCCGAAATTCCTACTCGACCTCACCTCGTCGGGCAATTCCCTGTTGCGTGACACCTACGACCGTCTCATCGATCTCAGCAACGGTTCCGTCATGGTAGTTACCGGCACTTCGCACGCCAATGCGGTTACCCAGCAGATTCCTGAACTGCGTGCCGCTGACCTGGTACTGGAGCCCTCCCCCAAGGATTCGGCTGCAGCTATCGGCCTGGCTTGCGCTATCATCCACCGCCGCGAACCGGACGCCATCATCGGCTCCTTCGCAGCTGACCACGTGATCAGCCCGGTGGACGAGTTCCACCGTGTGGTGACCGAAGCTGTCATCACCGCGGCAACCGGCAAGATTGTCACCATCGGCATTACTCCCACCGAGCCCTCCAGCGCGTTTGGCTACATTCACGCCAGCGAGTCCCTGGGCATCGAAGGCGCTCCCAATGCTCACGCCGTGGACACCTTCGTGGAAAAGCCGGACACCGCTACCGCACAGAAGTACCTGGATTCCGGTGAGTACACCTGGAACGCAGGCATGTTCGTGGCGCCGGCAGCCCTGATGCTCAAGCACCTCGAGGCGAACGAGCCCGAGCTATACGCAGGCATTATGGAGATCGCTAATGCTTGGGACACCCCCGAGCGTGAGGCTGTTATGGACCGCGTGTGGGAGACCCTGCCGAAGACCGCTATCGACTACGCTGTGGCTGAGCCCGCAGCGGCAGCGGGTGACGTCGCAATGGTTCCCGGCTCCTTCAGCTGGGACGACGTTGGAGACTTCGACGCCGTGGCACGCCTGAACACCGAGAAGAGCGGCGAAGAGCTGACTATCCTCGGCGAGAAGGATAACGTGATTAACCACGGTTGCTCCGGCATCGTTGTTGCAAACACCGAGCGTAAGATCTCTATCATTGGCCTCGACGACATCGTTGTGGTGGATACCCCCGATGCTCTGCTGGTCGCTCCGCGCTCCAAGGCACAGGCCGTCAAGGATGCTGTGGGCGAGGTCAAGGCACGAGGCCTGAACAACCTCCTCTAAATTCTGGCCCTGAGCAGGTACATGAGCCTTACTCGAGCAAAAGATACCTCTAGAAATCGGCTCTCTTCTTTTCGGAAGGGAGCCGGTTTTCTTTTGCCCTAATGGGTCATTTTGCGGGCGGTTTCAGGGCTTTTGCCTAGTGGGGCGCGGAAGGATGCTCCCTGCGGCTGGGCGGGGTTCGGAATGCCTTACGCACCCGGCGTGGGTTGCGCTTCCAGACTCTGATACGAGCCAAGGATCAACCACTATAGAGAACCATTCTCATGTTAGTCTTGGTGCATGCACATGACCCGTAAGTTTTTCCTCACCCGCGCCGGCGCACTCGGCGCAGTAGCCGCCCTCGCCCTGACCGCATGCGGCTCCCAGACCACCCAGACCGGCCAGAATACACAGACCAGCCCCAGCGCCTCCACCTCCGCGAGCGCAACCCCCGCCCCCATCACCGAAGGCAAGGGCGCGGCAAGTCGCGTCGCCATCACCTACGACGGTGGCGTGCTCGTCTATGATGCCAAGGACATGAAGCTGCTCGCAGACATCCCCAAGGAAGGCTTCCTGCGCCTCTCCGACGCTGGCGATAACCGCCACCTCGTCGTTGCAGACGGCAACAGCTACACCTTCCTGGACACCGGCGTATGGTCCGTAGCGCACGGCGACCACTCGCACTACTACACCACTTCCCCGTCGCTGTCTTCGCTGTCTCTGGCGGCTGACCACACCGGTCACGTCATCAAGGACAACGGCAAGGTCGCGGCATTCGCTGACGGCACCGGCTCCTTCGCCGTGTACGATCCGGCGAAGCTGACCCATGACAAGCGCACCGCCTCCTCCCTGGAGACCACCACCGTCACCCTGCCGAAGCCGCACCACGGCTTCGCAATCCCGCTGCCCAACGACCAGTACCTGGTAGCGGTCGGCGACTCGAAGACCCGCACCGGTGCCGCTGTTGTGGATGCTCAGGGCAAGACCGTCACCGAGAGCCCCGCCTGCCCCGGCGTTCACGGTGAAGCTATCGCCAAGGACGGCGCGTTCTCCATCGGTTGCACCGACGGCGCGCTGGTCTACAAGGACGGCAAGTTCACCAAGATCACCAATCCCGAGGACCCGTACTCGCGCTCGGGTAACCAGGCCGGTAAGGCTGACTCCCAGTACGTTCTGGCGGACTACAAGACCGACAAGGACGCTAAGCTGGAGCGCCCCGAGAAGTTCTCCATTATCGACACCGTTGCGGCAACCCGCACCGTCTACTCCCTGCCTTCTGGCGTGAGCTACACCTTCCGTTCGCTGGCTCGCGGCCCCCAGGGTGAGGCGCTACTGCTGACCACCGACGGTAAGCTGCGCGTCTTCGATCCGGCGACCGGTGCCGAGCTCGGCTCCGTACAGCTCATGGAGGCGTGGACCGAGTCTGAGACGTGGCAGGACGAGCGTCCGGCACTGTGGGTGGACGGTAAGACCGCCTACGTGACCGACCCGGCGACCAAGAAGCTCATTGCGGTGTCCCTGTCGAACCCGGCAGCACCGAAGGAGCTGATGAGCGTGGAGCTTCCGAAGACCCCGAACGAGATCCTGGGTGTCTCCTCCTCGAACGCTGCACCGGTTGAGGCTGAGGCACACGGCTCTGAGGCACACGGCGCTGCTTCCTCCTCGGCTTCGGCTGACGCGCACGAGTCCGGTAAGGCTCATGAGGGCCACTCCCACTAGGGCTCTCACGCTGAAATAAACCTAGCGAAAACGTAAAGAGAGATGCGACCGATAGCTTATCGGTCGCATCTCTCGTTACGTATTCCAGGCTTATACGCCAGCTCCTAACGCAGCGGCAGAACGCTAATCTCTTCCCAGTCCTGCCCGTCATAGGAGTAGCAGTGCAGGTGATCCACGGTGAAGGTGCGCTGCTCGGCAGGCAGAGCATCAAACACCTCACGGGCGTTCGCCACCTGCTCTTCCGTGAGCCCGTGACCCAGGGTCACGTGCGGCACGTAGGGGAAGGACGCCGCGCCGGCACCGAATAGCTCAACCAGCTTCTGGTGAATCTGCTCGAACTCGGCCCTACCCGCCTCCAGGTTCAGGTACTCCACCTCGGTGACCGGGCGGAAGGAGTGCACCGAACCCCAGCGCGCCTCAAAACGCGGCGTGTCCAGCGCGTCGCGGAACTGCGGGGACTGCACCTCAGCCATTAGAGACTCGTTCAGCTCCGTCAGGTACACGGTCACGTGGGTACTGATAGGCGCCACCGCACCACCGGCTACCGCGCGCTTCCACTCTTCCAGGCGCTGAACATTCTCACCGCTCACGTGCGCAATAACGCTCAGGTAGCGGCGACCGGGTTTCAGGGTCGGGGATACAGGAGCCGTCGTGGGGCTCGAAGAGTTCTCTTGTGCTGTCATCTCAATCGTGCAGGTAATGCGGCGTCTCAGCCGGACTGGCTGAACAGCGCGCTAGATTGCTGCGGCAGGCAGGAAGCCAACCTTCTTGTACACGTTCTCAATGGTGACCGTAGCGATCTCGCGGGCAGCGGATGCACCCACAGCCAGCAGGCGGTCCAGCTCGGCGGGGTCGTCCATCAGCTCGAGGGTACGCTCACGCACCGGGGTGAGGCGCTCCACTACGATATCGGCAAGGTCAACCTTCAGGTGGCCGTACATCTTGCCCTCGTAGCGTGCCACGATCTCGTCGATGCTCTCGCCGGTCATTGCCGAGTAGATGGAGAGCAGGTTGGAGACGCCGGGCTTAGCCTCGCGGTCGTAGGCGATGACGGAGCCGTCATCGGTCACGGCGGACTTAATCTTCTTCTGGGTGACCTTGGGGGTGTCCAGAAGCTTAATCAGGCCCTTATCGGATGCCGCAGACTTGGACATCTTCGAGGTCGGGTCCTGCAGGTCGTAAATCTTAGCGGTTTCCTTCAGAATCACCGGCTCGGGCACCACGAAGGTCTCACCGAAACGGGAGTTGAAACGCTGAGCCAGGTTACGGGTCAGCTCCAGGTGCTGACGCTGATCCTCACCCACGGGCACGCCGTCCACCTGGTAGAGCAGGATGTCGGCAGCCATCAGAATCGGGTAGGTGAACAGACCCACTGAGGCGTTCTCGGCGCCCTGCTTCTGGGACTTGTCCTTGAACTGGGTCATACGGGAGGCCTCACCGAAGCCGGTGAAGCAGTTCAGAATCCACGCCAGCTGGGCGTGCTCGGGCACGTGCGACTGCACGAACAGCGGGGTGCGGGTCGGGTCGATACCGGAGGCGATGTACTGCGCCGCGGTCAGGCGGGTACGCTCATGCAGTTCCTCGGGGTTCTGAGGAACGGTGATGGCGTGCATATCCGGGATAAAGAACAGGCATTCGTTATTCGGGTCGTCCTGCAACGCGACCCAGTTGTTCACAGCACCAATGTAGTTACCCAGGTGCATCGAATCAGCCGACGGCTGCGCACCCGAGTAGATACGTGCCTTCTGCTGAGAGGCGTTAGGGATGAGGGACTTATCCTGCTTCTTTTCGTCTGCCATAGTTATTTCCTGTGCAGTTCTTCCTATGCGGTGCTGCGGACGGTGCAGCACATCTTCAAAAACTTATCTGTAGGTGGGTCTGCGTCTTACTCACCGATGCGGTAGTCAACCACGAGCGGCGCGTGATCGCTGAAACGCTCATCGTAGCTTGCCGCACGGTCCACGACCGCTTCCACGGCGCTTTCGGCGAGCGCCGGAGTCGCCATGTGGTAGTCGATACGCCAGCCTGCGTCATTATCGAACGCCTTACCGCGGTAAGACCACCAGGTGTAGGGGCCAGGCACCTGACCCGCCAGCTCACGAGCCACATCGCGGTAGCCGATATCGCCGAAGAAGCGGTCAAAGTAGGCGCGTTCCTCCGGCAGGAAGCCGGCACGCTTCTGGTTAGCCTTCCAGTTCTTAATGTCCAGCTCGGTGTGGCCCACGTTCAAATCGCCCACGATGAGCACGTGGTCCGAGTGCTTTGCCAGTTCAGGCATGCGCACCAGCATGCGCTCCAGGAAGCGGTACTTATCGTCCTGCTTCTGGGTGCCGACCTCGCCGGAGTGAACGTAGGCGCTGACCACGGTCAGGGTCTTGCCGTTGGGCAGAACGTAGTCCGCCTCAACCCAGCGGCCCGAATCGTCAAAGTACTCTTCGCCAATATTCGAGCGGGTCGCGACCGGCTGGTTCTCCAGGAGTTCACCGGCAGAGTTCGGGGTGCGGCGGGTCGCCACCAGCACGCCGGCGCGGCCCTTCGCGGCAGCCTCCGCGTGCAGAATATGCCACTGGGATTCGTCCAGCAGCTCACGCACGATAGCGTCGGGGGCGCGCACCTCCTGCAGGCAGAGAATGTCGATATCACGGCTCGCCAACCACGCCGCCATATCCTTCTTGTAGGCGGCTCGGATACCGTTCACATTCACGCTCGCCACGCGAAGCAGACCGCTCGGACGCGGTGCAGGGGTGTTAGAAAAATGCATAGTCTTAATTATGCCAGTTTGAGGGAAGAGAAATTTTCACTCGTGCGCGTTTTTTCTCTGGCTGAACGGTAAACTATTGGGTGATGAATTCACACTCCTCACATACCACCGACCACGGTGCCCCCTCACATCCTGCGGGCACCTCCGCCTCCGAAAGTACCGCTCACAACGCTGAGAGCCGCTACGAGCTACCCCCGATTCCCGGCCCGAAGTACGAGCAGGTCATCCACTACATTGAGCAGCGCTACATTATTCCCGGCAAGCCCGGCGATAAGCTGCCCACCGAACGCATGATTCAGCAGAACTTTGGGGTGAGCCGCCAGACGGTTCGTAGCGCCCTGAAGGTTCTGATTGAACGCGGCCTGCTCTACAACGTGCAGGGCTCCGGCACCTACGTTGCCGAGCGCACCGACGCCACCTACATTCCGCGCGTGGACACCTTCGTTGACGATATGCGCCGCCGCGGTTTTGAGGGCTCCACCCGCATGATTGCGACCCGCTGGGTGGACGCCACCGAAGAGATCTCCACCCACCTATCCGTGCCGGTGGGCGAGCAGGTGCTGTTCGTGCGCCGCCTGCGTCTTGCCGACCATGAAGTCATCGGCTTTGAGCGTTCCTACTTTGTGAAAGCCGCCGCAAGTAGCATCCTGGACGCCATGATGGCGGAGATGTCCGGTGCGATGAGCTCGCTAGACCAGCTTGCCGACACCCCCAACGCCATTAAGCACGCCCGCGTACGCACCAGTGCGGCGCTCTTCACCGACGCCGACGCCGAGGCGTTCAACCAGCAGGTTCCCGTGGGCGAGGCGGCGTTCAAGGTCTGCGCGACCGGCTACACCGAAGAAGGTAGCCCCGTAGAGTACGCAGAGACCCTGTACCTTGCCGATGCCTACTTCTACGAGATGATTCTCTAGCACCTGCCTTTTCTCTTGTGATGACAGCGTGAAGGGCGGTGCCCCGGTAGATTGTTCTACCGGGGCACCGCCCTTTTGAGTTATCAGCCCTGAAATGTTGCGAGCCTTACGCCGCCTGACGCTCCGCAGTCTCAACCACGTTCACCAGCAGCTCCGCGCGGGTCATCGGGCCCACACCGCCGGGGTTCGGGGAAACCCAGGACGCCTTCTGCGCAGCCTCCGGGGAGACATCGCCGAAGAGCTTCTTCTTGCCGGTCTCCGGGTCCTCAGCCCGGGAAACACCAACGTCCAGCAGGATTGCGCCGTCCTTGACCTGGTGAGCCTTCAGCACGTGCGGAACACCCACAGCGGCAACAATGACGTCAGCCTCGCGCAGTACCTCGTCCAGGTTCTCGGTACCGGTGTGCGCCAGGGTTGCGGTCGCGTTCACCTCGCGGCGGGTCAGCAGCAGACCCAGCGGGCGGCCCACGGTAATGCCGCGGCCGAGCACCACAACGTTCTTGCCGTTCCAGTCGATGCCGTGGCGCTTCACCAGCTCAATGACACCGTTGGGGGTGCAGGGCAGCGGGGAATCCAGCGGCTCAGAAACGTTCAGCACGAGCTTGCCGAGGTTGGTCGGGTGCAGGCCGTCAGCGTCCTTCTCGGGGGCGATGCGCTCCAGCACGCGGTTGGTGTCCAGGTGCTTGGGCAGGGGCAACTGCACAATGTAGCTGGTGCACGCCGGGTCGTTGTTCAGCTTGTCGATCTCTGCGTCGAGCTCTTCCTGAGTGATGTCACCGGGCAGGTCCACACGGATGGAGTTAATACCGATCTCTGCGCAGTCGCGGTGCTTAGCGCCCACGTACGAGCGGGATGCGGGGTCGTCACCGACCAGCACGGTACCCAGGCCGGGGGTAATACCCTTAGCCTTGAGCGCCTCGACGCGCTCCTTCAGCTCTTCCTTGATGGCTGCGGCGGTTGCGTTACCGTCTAGAATCTGGGGCATTGTTTTTCCTTCCATAGATTGCGGCGGGTTCGCCGAAACGGACGGTCTGTGTGTTGGGTTCTAGGGTGTGCCCCTAGAGGTACCACTCCCCCGCTACGTCCCTCAACGAATGTGGCGGGTAGAGCAGCAAAAAGTAAGAGGGCGAAATAACCCCGCCCGCTCAGCACCCACAGGGAATGTTGAGCGAACGGGGTCATTCATGGGTCTACCAGTTCTCGCTGCCCTGGTAGAGGGGGTACTTGGCGCACAGTGCCTCAACGCGGGCACGCAGCGCAGCGATGTCCGGGTTCGGCAGCAGTACGGAAGCGATAATGTCGGCAACCTCGGTGAAGCCCTCGGCGTCGAAGCCGCGGGTCGCCAGAGCAGGGGTACCGATACGCAGACCGGAGGTCACCATCGGCGGGCGGGGGTCGTTCGGCACAGCGTTACGGTTGACAGTAATACCGGCATCGTGCAGCAGGTCTTCTGCTTCCTTGCCGTTGAGGGCGTGGTTGCGCAGGTCAACAAGCACCAGGTGAACGTCAGTACCGCCGGATGCGATGGAAACGCCGGCGTCCTTCACATCCTGCTGCAGCAGGCGGTTCGCCAGGATCTGTGCGCCCTCAACGGTGCGCTTCTGGCGGTCCTTGAACGCGTCAGATGCGGCGACCTTGAACGCGGTAGCCTTCGCAGCGATCACGTGCATGAGCGGACCGCCCTGCTGACCGGGGAACACAGCGGAGTCAATCTTCTTCTTCAGCTCCTCGGTGCAGAGGATGAAGCCGGAGCGGGGACCGCCCAGAGTCTTGTGCACGGTGGAGGAAACCACGTGTGCGTGCGGGACGGGGTTCGGGTGCAGACCTGCAGCCACCAGGCCCGCGAAGTGGGCCATGTCCACCCACAGGTACGCGCCGATTTCGTCAGCAATCGCGCGGAACGCAGCGAAGTCCAACTGACGGGGGTACGCGGACCAGCCGGCAATAATCAGCTTGGGGCGCTCGGCAAGAGCCAGTTCACGCACCTGCTCCATGTCAACGCGGCCAGACTCGTCCACGCTGTACGCCACAACGTTGTACAGCTTGCCGGAGACGTTCAGCTTCATGCCGTGGGTCAGGTGGCCACCGTGTGCCAGGGACAGACCCATGATGGTGTCACCGGGGTTCAGCAGTGCATGCATGACGGCGTTGTTCGCCTGCGCACCGGAGTGCGGCTGAACGTTGGCGTGCTCAGCGCCGAAGAGTTCCTTCACACGGGAAATAGCGAGGGACTCAACGATGTCGACAAATTCGCAGCCGCCGTAGTAGCGGCGGCCGGGGTAACCCTCAGCGTACTTGTTGGTCAGTACCGAGCCCTGGCTTTCGAGGACGGCACGGGGGACGAAGTTCTCGGATGCAATCATCTCGAGGGTGTTCTGCTGGCGCTTGCGCTCCAGCTCAATGGCTTCTGCAACTTCGGGGTCAAGGTCGGCGAGGGGCATCTCGAGGATCTTCTGCTCGGACATTACGCTCCTGGGAGTGTTTTTGCATTATCTTCGGTCGCTCATCATCGGGGCTGCGGCAGTGTCTGCGGCTGAAAACCCTGAATGAAAAAATATGAGCTACACCTCATAATACCGTAAAGCCCGCTTTCCTTCGAGAAGGAAAACGGGCTTTACCAAGCATCACGATGAAGTTTTCACGGTGTCTGCGCGAGTCCGGCGCGGGGCGCACAACACACCCCGGCGGGCTTATTGGCGGCAGTTTACGCAGGTCTGTGCGCCCTACGCCTGACGCAGAATAGCGGAAGCGTACTCCAGGTACGCCTCGCGAGCGCTCTCCTTCTTACCGCCAGCCACCAGCTGGGTCTGCACCACGTAACCGGTCAGCACCGACAGCACCGCGGCACCGATAACGGTCAGCCACTCTTCAAGCTCTTCTTCGGTGAAGTCCAGCTCAGCGGCACCCCAGGCGCGGTAGCGTTCCAGGGACTGATCGCGCAGGTAGCTCAGCTGTTCAGACACCACGGTCGCCAGCTGCGGCATTGCCACAGCCTCGCCCCAGGTGACGAGCAGGTGACGGCGAATCTTGGGGGTGTCCAGCACCTTCAGGCACCCGAACACGTAGTCCCAGGGCTGTTCGGCGCGGATGCGGTCGAAGGGCGCCATGTCCATGCGGGCTGCCGCCAGGATGATTTCATCCTTGGAGGAGAAGTGGTTATAAATCGCTCCGGCAGACAGGCCGGTGGCCGCAATAATGTCGCTCATCGAAGCCTTCTGATAACCGTGCTTGATGAAGCATTCGCGGGCGGTCTCTACAATCTGAGAACGCCTGTTCTTTTTGTATTCTTCGCTGACTTTAGGCACAACCTAATCCTAGCGAATTTTTAGCCAATCCGTGCGCATCCTGGTCGCCGTTGACGCGCCCTCATGCGCAAATCCGGCGCAAAATAGAGCAAAAATTCTATAAATACGACTGCCCACAATACGGATGCACGGGCACCCGGTATAAAAGCGGGGCACCCCGGGTTTACCCCAGGATGCCCCGCTCACAGCAGGTAGCTCAGCGCGTACTGAGCCCGCTACACATTTTTAGTGGAAGAAGTGGCGGGTACCGGTCAGGTACATGGTCACGCCAGCAGCCTTAGCCGCCTCGATAACTTCCTCGTCGCGGATCGAACCGCCCGGGTGCACGACCGCACGCACACCGGCGTCCAGCAGCACCTGCAGGCCGTCAGCGAAGGGGAAGAACGCGTCGGATGCTGCAACCGCACCGCGAGCACGCTCGTTACCTTCACCGCCGAGAGTGTTCGCACGCTCAACCGAGAGCTTGCAGGAGTCCACGCGGTTCACCTGGCCCATGCCGATGCCCACAGCAGCGCCGTTATCGGCAAGCAGAATAGCGTTGGACTTGGGCGAACGCAGCGCACGCCACGCGAACTCGAGGTCGCGCAGGGTAGCCTCGTCAGCAGCCTCACCGGCAACCAGGGTCCAGTTCTTCGGGTCGTCACCCTCAGCCTGCAGGCGGTCAGCCTCCTGGAAGAGCGCACCACCGGAAATGGGGCGGTACTCGATAGCCTCGCGGGCGAAGCCCTCGGGCAGCACCAGCAGGCGCAGGTTCTTCTTCTCGCGCAGAATCTCCAGTGCCTCGGGCTCGTAGCCGGGAGCCACAACAACCTCGGTGAAGATGCCCTTGACGGTACGTGCCATTTCGGCAGTCACGGGGCGGTTAGCGGCAATCACGCCACCGTATGCGGACAGCGGGTCGCAAGCGTGCGCCTTCGCGTGAGCGTCCGCAATGGGGTCAGCCGCGCCGGGGGTTGCCACAGCAATACCGCAGGGGTTGTTGTGCTTGATAACGGCAACAGCGGGCTCGTCGAAGTCGTATGCGGCACGCAGAGCGGCGTCAGCGTCAACATAGTTGTTGTAGCTCATCGCCTTACCGTGCAGCTGCTCCGCCTGAGCAATGCCGGGGGCTGCAGCCGGGTCAACGTACAGGGCGGCACGCTGGTGCGGATTCTCGCCGTAACGCAGGGTCTCGCTGCGCTCGAAGCCCAGGCCGGCATACGGGGGCCAGAAGTTAGCGTCCTCATCCTGCAGGAACTGGGATGCGGTCCAGGTAGCCACGGCGGTATCGTATGCGGCGGTGTGGGCGAAAGCGCCGGCGGCCAGGCGGCGGCGCTCATCCAGGGAGAAACCACCGTTCTTAGCGGCCTCAACGGTGCGCGCGTAGTCGGCGGGGTCTACAACAATTGCGACGGCGTCGTGGTTCTTCGCGGCAGCGCGAACCATGGAGGGGCCACCAATGTCGATCTTCTCGATAATGGCGTCCTGATCGGCACCGGATGCAACGGTCTCAACGAAGGGGTACAGGTTCACAACCACCAGGTCGAACGCCTCAACGTCCAGCTCTTCAAGGGTGTCGATGTGCTCCTGCTTGCGGCGGTCAGCCAAAATACCAGCGTGGATGCGCGGGTGCAGGGTCTTCACGCGGCCTTCGAGGCACTCGGGGAAACCGGTCACTTCGGTGACCTCGGTGACGGGTACGCCTGCTGCCGCGATGGTGGATGCGGTGGAGCCGGTGGAGACCAGCGCGACGCCAGCCTCGTGCAGGCCGCGGGCGAACTCCTCCAGACCGGTCTTGTCGTAGACGGAAATGAGGGCGCGGCGCAGGGGCACGCGATCGAGCTCAATGAGAGACACAAATACTCCGATGCTTTAGACGTGCGCGCCGGTTCTCGGCGGCACAGCTGGTGGATGGACGTAGCCTGCCCGGATAGACAGGGCATGTGTGGGGGTATTCCCCGCCGCTGTGCGTGACGCTAAGGTGAGCGCGTCAAATGGGCACAACGGAACGTGTGTGGGCGGCGGGGTTTGAGCTCGGCTCATTCCGCCGCGAAAAATCAGTGGGCGGAATTAGCTGTCAGACACAGCACCGTGGGATTCAGCGAGAGACGCGATGGTCTGCACGAGCAGGCGGCGCTCCTGCACCTTAATGCGTTCGTGCAGGGTCTCTTCGGTATCGTCGTCCAGAACGGGCACTGCCGCCTGGGCGAGGATGGGGCCGGTGTCAACGCCCGCATCCACAAAGTGGACGGTCAGGCCGGTAATCTTCACACCGTGCGCCAGGGCGTCACGCACGCCGTGCGCACCCGGGAAGGAGGGTAGCAGGGCGGGGTGGGTGTTAATAATGCGGTTGCTGAAACGCTCGACCAGCTGCGCGTCAACAATGCGCATGAAGCCGGCGAACACAATGTAATCGGGGTCGTAGGAAGCGATCTTTTCTTCCAGCGCGCGGTTCCAGGAGGGGCGGTCGGCGTAGTCGCCGGGCTGAACCAGGAAGGTGGGTACACCCGCCGCCTGGGCACGCTCAATACCCAGACAGGGCTTGTCGGCGCCCACTGCCGCAATGTCGAGGGGAAGCTCGCCCGCTGCTACAGCGTCGAGGATGGACTGAAGATTCGTTCCGGAGCCGGATACCATAACCACAATTCGCACCCGACTAGTATAACCCGTCTCACACCCTTATCCAAAGGGGGTAAGAGGTTCACAAAACACCCAAAACCCAAAGGTGAGCACAAAGAAACCCGGCGGGATGAATCCTCACCGGGGTTCACTGGAGTTCATGGGGGTTTATGGGGGGCACCGGGGTTTACTGGGCGCAAACTCAACAGGTCGCGACCTCAATAGGCCGCATACTCAATAGGTCGCGGGCGCACGGGACGGTACCCTTATAGGTATGTCTACTCCCCCGCAGAACACTCCAAACAACGCACCGAACAACGCACCGCAGCAGGCACCGCAGAACATGATGCCGCAGCCTCGAGGACCTCAGGGTAAGAAGCCGCGCAAGCCCATCGACCCCATCGAACAGCAGAAAGCGAATATTCGCACCTCGCTCATGCTGATTGCTGCCGCGCTGGTGATTTTTGCGGCGTCTTCCTTCGTGCTCTCCACGATGCCGCTTTTCTTGGCGCTCTTCCTCTTCGCGCTCGCCGGCATTACCCTGAGCATTATTGCGATCGTGCGCACCGCGGTATACCGCGGCCCCTGGTTCTTCTACATTGCCGCGGGCGTCAGCATTATCTACGGCGCAATGACCCTGCTGGGCGGCATCGGTCTTGCCCTCATGCCCGGCGCGCAGGAGTACCGGGAGTGCCGCGCCGCCGCGCTGACCCAGACCGACATGTACACCTGCGACCAGAAGTTCCAGGGCACGATGGACAAGCTCACCGGCACGTCCAGCTCTAGCTCTTCTGCAGCTCGTTAGGGGTTCTGCGCGCTAGTTCTTCTTGCGGGCGTTAGAACCCTGCGCATTAGAGCCCTGGGACTTCGAGGAGCTGACATCCAGCGGGGGCAGCTCCACGGTAGACGCCTCATCGGTCACCAGCGGAAGGATGCCGGTCTGGCTACGAACCTCAAAGATGCGGTTCATCGCCTGATCGGCAGAGAGGACATCCAGCTCACGATTCACAAAATCACGCTCTAGGTCGTTCTTCTGCTTCTTGCGTGCCGCCTTAGCCGCCTTCTTCGCCTCGCGCTTCTGCGCACGCTCAAGCGCGCGGTCCTGCGCGGAATCCTGCGGGGCGGGTTCAGCGTGGGAACCCTCAGTCGGCTCGGCACCTTGCGCTGCGGCAGGCTGTTCAATACCAAAGCCGAAGTACGCCATAATGCGGCTCGCGCGGCCCTTCGAACGCGGCGCCTGCTCCGCGGGCTCTTCAACAGCACTCTCACGCTCAGCTGCCACAGGTTCAGCAGCCTCGTAGACGGGCTCCTGAATCAGCTCGCGAGTCTCCTCCTCGGAGGGGTCATGCGCGTACAGGGCGGGATCATAGGTGCCGTGTTCGTCAGCAGCATGCTCATTGGAGGCAGGCTCAACAGATGCTTCAATGCTCTCGTAATCCTCAGCCTGCCCAGAGTCAACGTAGGCAGAGTCAGCATGGGCAGAGTGCAGGTAATCGACCTGCTGAACGGCCTCAATCGGCTCGTACTTCTCAGCGGGGCTCTCTTCAGCAGCAGCCTCTTCGGAAGCGGGCTCTTCAGCCGCCTCTTCGCGCTCTGCAACAATCTCGGCGAAAGCATCCGCCGCCGCACGCTGCGCCAGCTGCTCGGTCGCCTCCACGGGGACGGCAACCACCGGCTCCTGCGGATGCACCGGAACATGACCGGTCGCCACCTCAGACACAACAGACTGCTCAGGCTCAGAAACATTCTTCTCAGAAGCCTTCTTAGATGCAGCCGCGCGTGCCGTCTCTTCCGCCTCGCGTGCCGCAGCTTCCTCAGCCTCGCGCTCTGCAGCTTCACGCTCAGCGGCTTCACGTGCGGCCGCTTCCTCAGCCTCACGCTCCATACGCTCCGCACGCTCCTGCGCACGCTGCTCACGACGCTCCGCAAAATGCTCACGGCCCTGTGCAAAACGCTCACGGGTCGAGGCAGTAAAACTCATCAGACGCTCACCCAGGTTCGGGCGCTCATCCGCAAAACGAGGCAGCTCACGGCTACTATCCGGCACCAGGGCACGGCTCAGCAACATACCGAAAGTCACGCCGGCACCCACCGTCAACGCGGTATGCGCCGCAAAAGTCAGCGGCTCAGCACCAACCTCCGTAAAACGACCAATGCCCAGGGAGCCGTACGAAATCCAGCCCAGCCACAGGGCACCAAACGACGTCATAATACCGGTCATCACACCCAGCACCACCGCAGAAATCAGCGCAGACAGCGGGCGGAACGGAACCTTCAGGGCAACCCACTCATCCAGGTGATCCTCACCCTCACGCAAGAACCACCAGCCAGCAATCGCACCGGCACCCAGCGGCACCAGCAGACCCACCAGACCGAACGTGCCCATCGACTCGGGCACAGCGCCCAGAATCGGAAGCATCGGCAAAGTACCGGCATCACTACTGGTCAAACCAACCGAGGTACCCGCACCAAAGGAGAAACCGGCACCGGTCGACCACGCAATCGCATAAATCACCAGGTTCGGCAAGAAACCCAGCTGCAGCAAAGTCACCGCAGTATCACCCACAGCGCCCGCGTGCAGCTCCTGGTAGGTGGCAACAATCTGCGACCAGCCCGCCAAAATACCGATGCCCAAAAGCACCGCGCCCAGACCGACCAGCGCCACAAAAGCAACCACCGCAGCACGCACCACAGCCCAGGCGTACGAACCCGCCCAACGCGAATACTGACTCATCTGCGAAATCTGCTCCGCAGTATCAACACCCACCATGCGCGAGAGCGAACGCGCCTCACGGTAGCCACCCCACATCAGACCAGCCACCACAATACCCAAAGGCACCAGGGCAGCATTCAACGCCTGAAGAGGCTGCGGATGCGGGCTCGCCCAACCGTACATCGCCGAACTAATCAGCGCATAAGTCACCGAACCGGACAGCACCGGAATCAAAAACTCACCCTCATACGAGGCGCGCGCCAGGCGACGACCCGAACGGTAACAGAGCAGCAGAGGCAGAACACTCAAACCCAGCGGCACCAGCGTCATCGTGCCGGCAGAAGCACCAAAAGCAGCCGCAAGATCCAAAGGAACACCGTGAATCAGAAGCCACAGGTGCGCCGACATGGCGGCCACGGAGGAGAACTCCATGTCGCCAAAACCCTTGGTCGCCCACACGGCAGACATCGCCGCAAACACAGCAAGCGCAGAGAACAGGGCAGTAACAATTAGCTCAACAACACCCTGAAGCCACAGAGGCATGGGCATGGAATAACGCGAGATAGGTGAGGTGCTTTTCATCGTCCTTCAATCATGCCACGAATTAACGACGAAACCCGCCTCCGATTAACACTCGAAAGCGGGTTCTCACAACTATTCACACAGGTATTCATACAGACACGCACGCGAGGGCGCGTATCCGGCAAAGTTTTAATCCTCAGTCCACGGGTTGGAAGCTTCAACACCCCAGGCGCGGTACACCTGCGCCTTAGAAGAAATCAGCTCCAAATCATAGGCGCTCGCGCTCGCCGCCATCAGACCCTCCAGGGCGGCGGTAGGCAGCGGACCGGCATCATCACGACCCACAGCATGCGCACCGAGCGGCGCCTGACGACCGGCCCACTCGAGGCTCACACGCGCATCCACATTAATAACGTGGTCACCAAAGCGCTCAAGAAGTTCGGTAATCCAGCGATCAGTTTCCGGGTAGGGGTACAGGCCCTTCAGCTCGCCAATACTCAGCACAGAAATGTACATGTGTCGGAACGAGCGGCGGCGCAGAAAAGCGACCACGGCGGGGTCAGGATCCGCCTTACGGATCTCCGCAAGAACGTCGGAGTCCAGGAGCATACCGGAGAAATTCATACCCCTAATGCTACGCTACGCGCAGACCGGCGTACTCAATAGCGGGGATGCCCTCGGGGTTGGGCAGAAGAAGGAAGTTCAGGAACTCGTCGCGCTTAGAAGAAATGCGGGAGTAATCGTCAATGCTGACTGCGGTGTATCCGCCTCGCGCGGGTACAGCTGCGGCACGCAGGCTTTCCTGGTAGGAGCGGGAGGGGTTCAGAGAGATTGCTGCTTGGGTTGCAGAGCCGTTGTACATGTGACAACCTGCGCCGTGAGTGGCGCGATCCTTTCGCGTTGCTCTTGTCTGTACCAATTACCACCGGTTATTCCGGTGGTGAATACAAACCGCTTCGTCATCCGAGCCACCCGTGAACATGGGGTTGGCGTTCGACCATAGTCGGAGCTTATCAGTCGAAACTCTTGAAGCTGGGTTTAGCTTACAGCATTTTCTCAAGTTAAGTAAAGCGTTTTGTGAAAGAGATTTAGATTATTAGCATTTTGGCTTGTGGGAACGTTTTAAATGGGGTGAATTTTTGATACGGTGCGGAATATCTTATGTGAATACCGGTGTTTTTATGCGTTAAAAACTCCCCGCCAAAAATACGAAATACGCCCCAAACCACCGCTCAATATTCGCCCCGGCAACCAGCCCGGCAGTCAGCCCAGCAACCAGCCCGGCGGCCGCCAGCAAATGACCGGCAACAAGGCGCAAGCCCGTACAATACGCGATAATGAGCTGGTGAGCGCCAACAACCCCTTCCCCGAAATTCCCGTCACCGTACCGCAGATCATTCGCCAGGCCGGGCACCGCACCTACCAGCGCGGTGTCGCCTACCAGCGCAACCGCGAAGTCATCCGCTACAGCTACGACGAAGACGAGCGAACCCTCACCGGGCTCGTCAACGGAAGCACCATCATCCCCTACGAAGTGACCATTCGCTTCTTCCCCGCCGTCAGCGGCTCCGCAACCTTCACCGCCCGCTGCACCTGCCCCGTGCTCACCGACTGCAAGCACGCCGTAGCGCTCATGCTCACCGCGCTCGACCGCGCCTCCGTAGCGAAAAAGGCACTCAGCGAACACCCCGGACCGGTCGGCGTACCCGGTGCCGCGGCAAAGGAGGCGGCAGAGGCAAAGGGATCCGCAGATTCAAAGAGCGTGGACGTTGCGGAGGCGAAGAAATCCGCCGACCCGCTCGCAGCACTGCGCGCCTCCGGTGCACTCACCACCGCGGCGAAACTGCCCGCGCCCGATGCAGCGGCTGCCGAGCCCGCAAACCCCCAGGGAAGCTTTGCGCTCAACGAGCTAGGCACCTCCCCGAGCCTGCAGGCAGAGGCATCCGCCACCAAAATCTCGGCATGGCGGCGCGACCTCTCCTCCGTTCTTTCCGCACGTCAGGACCTTGCGGGCATTGATTCGATGCGCGTGAGCGGTGCCCTGGATTTCTCGCTGAGCGTCTCCGGCTCCTACGCGCGCGGCCGCAATATGCCCGGTGCAACCCCCAGCATTAACCTGCTCGCCCGCCCGCTCATGGCGTCCAAACCGGGCGCTGGATCAAGGGCGGACTCAGCTGGGAAACCTTCGCCTCCAGCGTGGGCGGGCCCGTCGGGCGGCACGAAATCTACCCCGAACACGAACGATTCTTCGCCGAGCTCTACTCGATTGCCCGCCCCTGGCAGAACATGTACTCCTCGCACCGCGACTGGATCTCAATCAGCGCTTCTGCCTCCACTCTGCTCTGGGATGTACTAGCCCGCGCGGAGGATATTGGCCTGCCCCTGCTCGTCAACGGTCGCGAAGTGAACTACGCCGTGCTGAGCCCCGCACAGGTGCGCCTGCACGCCGCCGCCAGCGAAGAGAAACACGCGGAAGGCGCCGGACTGCAGCTTCAAGCCGCGCTCAGCTGGGAAGGACGCGAAGGCGAACTACTGCGCCAGCTCTGGCTACCCGCCGCGCACTGCCACCCCATCGGCACCCCGCGCACCGGCTTCTTTGCCCTGGGAGGGCTCGCCCAGCAGGAGTACGAACAGGCGGCAAAGGCGGTGCACTGGAAGACCGCGCGCCCCGGCGCGCTGGATGAAGTGGGCCGCGAATCTTTCGTGCAAAAGACTGCCCAAAAGGACGCGCAGGAGGCGCCTACTGAGCCCTCTACCCCGACCATCAACCCAGCGCAGGGTGAACGGGTGCGATACTCCCCCGCCGTGCCCGAACTGCCCGAGGGCGTGGAGCTGGCGCTCATCCCCCTGGTTGAGCCGCTCGATGCCGCCTCCGAATCGCTCATTAATGCCGGAACCGTACACATTCCCGCCGCGGAACGCGCCACGTTCCAGAAGGAGTATCTGCCCGCGCTCAGCCGTTCCATTCCCTCGCTGACCCCCGATCCGGCGCTGGCGCTACCTCGCGTGAAGCCGCCGCATCTGGTGCTTGTAATCAGCTTTGACGAGCAGGTACGCCACGACGCGCAGCTGAGCTGGCGTTGGGAGTACCCGCTGAACCCCTTCGCGGAGGACAGTGCAGAGGAGGCGAGCGCACAGGACTCTGCGGGTGCCTCCGATGTGTACTCCCTGCCCGTTTTCGGTTACCCCGGTGAAGAGGGCGGCGAGGTTCGCGATGAGCGTTTTGAGGCGCGCGTACTGCGTTCGGTGCGCGCCATTCTTGCTGCCCACCCGGCGCTTTCCGGGCTGGAAGAGCGCCGCATCGAAGGCTGGGAAACCCGCGAGCTGCTCAGCGCGATTCTGCCGAAACTTCGCCGTGTTTCCGCTGTTCAGGTGCGTTTTAACGGCACTCCGCCGGAGTTCGTGGAGGCAACCGACGCACTGATTGAAATCACCGTGAGCGAGGGCAATTCTCGTGACTGGTTCGGCCTGGGCATTGCGGTGAAGGTCAACAATTGGACCGTGCCGTTCGCACAGATTTTTGAGGCGCTCGATCGCGGGGCGGACCGTATTCTGCTCGGTAACGGCACCTATTTCTCGCTGCGTCGACCCGAGTTTAAGACCCTGCGCACCCTCATTGCGGAGGCTCGCGAACTTGACGATGCGGGCGGTGAGCTGCGCATTAACCGTCACCAGGCGGGGCTGTTCTCTGAGCTGGAGTCGCTGGCGGCGAGTGTGCATACGACCGCACGCTGGGATGCTCAGGTGCGTTCGCTACTGGAGCTGGTTGAGGGCTTGGAGGATGCCGAGAAAAGCACCGAAGAGAACCCCGAAAAGGGCACTGAAAAAGCACTCGACAAGGGCACTCAGGATTCCCCCGCACCTCAGAAGACCTCCCGCCAGGTTATCGCTCAGCGCCCGGTACCCGCCGGCCTGCAGGCGACCCTACGCCCCTACCAGGTGGAGGGTTTCCAGTGGTTGTCCTTCCTGTACGAGCAGCGTCTGGGCGGTATTCTCGCCGACGATATGGGCCTGGGTAAGACCGTGCAGGCTCTCGCCCTGCTCGCCCACGCGATTGAGGAGCACCGTGCTGTCTCCGAACGTACCACCGAGCGCGGTGAGAGCGTCGAGCCGTTCGCGCCCTTCCTCGTGGTTGCCCCGACCTCCGTCATCACCAACTGGGCGGCGGAGGCGGAACGCTTCCTGCCCGAGGCGAAGGTCGTGACCATCACCGAAACCACCGCCGGTAAGACCCCGCTGGCCGAGCGGATTGCCGGGGCGCACCTGGTGCTGACCAGCTACACACTGCTGCGCATGGACGAGGACGCATACACCGGCTACGCCCGCACGCTGGGCCGCGCCGTTGACGAATTCACGGGCGAACTCTCCGCCCCCGAAGGCTGGGGTGCGCTCCTGCTGGACGAGGCGCAATTCGTCAAAAACACCGGCACCCGCGCCTGGTCCATCGCCCGTGCAATGCCCGCCCGCACCAAGATCGCGATGACCGGCACGCCCATTGAGAACAACCTCATGGAGCTGTGGGCGCTGCTGGCAATTGTGGCGGACGGTCTGTTCCCCTCCGCCCGTGCGTTCCGTGACCTGTACGCTCGCCCGGCGGAGTCCGGTGAGGACCCGGCGCACGCCGCGGCAACGGCTGCTCGTCTGCGCCGGCGCATCCGCCCGATTATGTTGCGCCGTACCAAGGAGCTGGTGGCGGCGGAGCTTCCGGCGAAGAACGATACGCGCGTGAACCTACCGCTGGCTCCCGGTCACCGCCGCATCTATGACACTCACTTGCAGCGTGAACGCCAGAAGGTGCTGGGTCTGCTGGAGGATATGGATAAGAACCGGTTCACGATCTTCCAGTCGCTGACTCTGCTACGCCGCCTGGCGCTTGATGCCGCGCTGATTGATCCGGACGCCTACGCCGGGGTGTCGTCGGTCAAGCGCGACTACCTGGTTCAGCAGCTACCCGACCTGCTCGAGAAGGGCCACCGTGTGCTGGTGTTCAGCCAGTTCACCGGCTATCTCAAGAGCATTTCGGCGCGCCTGGCGGAGGAGGGCATCGGCCACCTGTACCTGGACGGTTCGACCCGCAACCGCGCCGAGGTCATCGAGGCGTTCACGAGCGGTCAGGAGCCGGTGTTCCTCATTTCGCTCAAGGCTGGCGGTTTCGGTCTGAACCTGACCGAAGCGGATCACGTGTTCATTATGGATCCGTGGTGGAACCCCGCCGCCGAGCAGCAGGCGGTGGACCGTATTCACCGCATCGGCCAGGACAAGGAGGTGCACGTCTACCGCCTGGTCGCCGAGGGCACCATCGAGGAGAAGGTCATGCAGCTCAAGGAGTCGAAGGCCGCGCTCTTCGATGCGGTGGTTGGTGAGGGTGAGTTCGCCTCCGCGGCGGTGACGGCTGAGGATGTGCGCGAGCTGTTTGCGCCGGCTGTCGAGCGGTAGCCCGCCGGCGTAGAACGGTAGCCGTCCGGGCTGAGCGGTATTTCTAGCACCCGTCATTTTTTGTCATCTGGTTACGCCTCAGGCTAGATTCACGCCCGATTCTGGCCCGGCTCTTCTCAACGGGGGCTCTGGGGCGTAGCCTTGTAGAACTATCCAAAGCAACTCTTCGGGAGGCACCGCCTCCCCCACTCTAAGGAGCATCATGAGCTACAACGTACCGAACGTAAAGTTCAACGACGGCCGATCCATTCCGCAGCTGGGCTACGGCGTGTGGCAGGTTGAGGACGAGGTCGCGGAGAAGGTTGTGGGCACCGCCCTGAAGATCGGCTACCGCCACATCGACACCGCCGCTATTTACGGCAACGAGGCGGGCGTAGGCCGCGCTATCGCTAACTCCGGCGTGGCTCGCGAAGACATCTTCCTCACCACCAAGCTGTGGAACTCCGACCAGGGCTACGAGAGCGCTTTTGAGGCGTTCGAGGCGTCCCTTGAGAAGCTGGGCACCGACTACGTTGACCTGTACCTGATTCACTGGGCTAAGCCGCAGCAGGGCCTGTACCTGGATTCCTGGCGTGCGCTGATTGAGCTGCAGAAGCAGGGTAAGGTCCGTTCCATTGGTGTTTCGAACTTCCCCGAGGAGCAGCTGCGCGAGATTATCGAGGAGACCGGCGTGGTTCCGGTTATCCACCAGATTGAGCTGCACCCCTATTTCTCGCAGGAGGCACTGCGCGCCGTTCACGCCGAGTACGGCATCGCGACCCAGGCGTGGAGCCCGCTGGGTAACGGTAGTGACCTGCTGCAGAACCCCGTGCTGGCTGAGATTGCGGAGCGCCACGGCGTAACCCCCGCGCAGGTTGTGCTGGCGTGGCACCTGGCTAAGGGCACCGTGGCTATCCCGAAGTCTGTGACCCCCTCCCGCATTGAGGAGAACCTGGCGTCGGTGAACGTGAAGCTGACCGCTGAGGACATCGCGGCTGTGGATGCGCTTTCCAGCCCCGAGGGTCGTATTGGCGCTGACCCGGCGAACATCGACTTCTAAGGTGTAGCTCGGGCGTAGAGCTCGAATCGAACCTACATAAAGCCCCGACAGGCACGGATAGTGCTTGTCGGGGCTTTTGCGTGCTCTTGCGGGAGCTGAGGTTTTAGAGAATGATCATTCGCGGATTGCCCAACAGGTCAGTGAACGCTCGTGCTCTCCCCCGCTAGTTCTCGTCCTCCACCAGCAGGGAAAGGGAGATGCGGCGGCGCGCCGGGTCGACCTCCACGACGCGCACCTGCACGATGTCGCCGCTGCGCACAATATCGTGCGGGTTCGCCACATAGCCGCGGCTCATCTGCGAGATGTGCACGAGGCCGTCCTGGTGCACGCCAATATCCACGAACGCACCGAATGCCGCCACGTTCGAGACGGTGCCCTCGAGCACCATGCCGGGGCGCACGTCCTCGAAGTGCGAGACGGACTCGGAGAAGCGGGCGGTGCGGAAGCTACCGCGCGGGTCCAGGCCGGGGCGGCGCAGCTCGGCGAAGATGTCCTCGACCGTGTACACGCCGGCGGTGCCTTCCGCACTCTCCGGCATGTGGCCGTCCTGCTCGTGGCTGTCCTGCACGTAGTCGGCGGGGTTCAGCCCGGCGAGCGGGTCGGTTCCATCCGAGGTACCCAGGGCGCCGGCAACCCAGTGGGCGCCGTTGCGCGCCTGCGCGTCGGCAATAATGCGGCGCGCGAGCGGGTAGGCTTCCGGGTGCACGGCGGAGGCGTCCAGCGGCTCCTCACCGCCGCGGATGCGAATAAATCCTGCCGCCTGGCGGAAGGTTTTCGCGCCCAGTCGCGGCACGTTCAGCAGCTGCTGGCGGTTCGCGAAGGCGCCGTGTTCGGTGCGGTAGGCGACGATGCGTTCGGCGGTTGCGGTACCCACGCCCGCCACATGCGCGAGTAGCTGCACGGAGGCGCTGTTGAGGTTCACGCCCACGGCGTTCACGCAGTCTTCGACGGTGTCGTTGAGGGCGCGACGCAGGGCGGCGGGCGGCACGTCGTGCTGGTACTGGCCCACGCCGATGGACTGCGGGTCGATTTTAACGAGCTCGGCGAGCGGGTCCTGCAGGCGGCGGGCAATGGAGACGGCGCCGCGTACGGTCACGTCGTAGTCGGGCAGCTCGGCGGCAGCGAGCGCGGAGGCGGAGTAGACGGAGGCGCCCGCTTCCGAGACGGTCACCTTCTGGGGTGCTTCTGCGCCTTCCTCGCGCAGGGTGCGGATCAGTTCGCTGGCGAGCTTGTCGGTTTCGCGGCTTGCGGTGCCGTTGCCAATGGCGATGAGTTCCACGCTGTGCTCGCGGCAGGCGGCGGCGAGCTCGCGCAGTGCTTCTGCCCATTGGTTGCGCGGGGCGTGCGGGTAGACGGTGCCCACGCGCAGCGGCTCACCGGTGCCGTCGACTACGGCGTATTTCACGCCGTGGCGCAGGCCCGGGTCCAGGCCGAGGGTGGTCTTGTGTCCGGCGGGTGCGGCGAGCAGAATATCGCGCAGGTTGGAGGCGAACACCTCGGTGGCGTGCTGTGCGGCGGCGTCGAGTAGCTGGTGGCGGATGCGTTCGGCGAGGCGCGGGCGCAGGTGGCTGCGCCATGCGGTGCGCACGGTGGCGGCGAGCCAGCCGAGCACGCGGTCTTCGTCGTCGACGGTGTTGAGCACCTGCACGGGGATGCGTAGCGCGGCGGCGACTTCACGCTCATATGCAGAACGGACGTTCTCGTAATTTTCGGTGGCGGCCTCAGCTTCGGCACGGGCGGCACCACGCAGGCGGCTGAGCGCCACGGGGGCGGGTGCCACATCCACCTTGAGGCGCACCACGCCGGCATCCTTGGCGCGGTGCAGCGCCAGCACGCGGTGCGGCGGAATGGAACGAATACGGTCCGAGAAGGCGAAATAGTCGGAGAACTTCGCACCAATGCTTTCCTGACCGGCAATCACGCAGGACTCAATCACGCCGCCTTCACGCAGGTGCTTGAGGAGCTTTTCGCTCAGCACCGGGTCGGTGAGGGCGCGGTCAACCAGAATCGCGCGGGCACCGTCGAGGGCCTCTTCGGCACTGTGAATCTGCAGGGCTTCGTCCGCCTCTGCAACCTCAATGCTCTCGTCTTCGTCATCTTCGGTGCCGTCGGTAATGTACGCGGCGGCGATGGCGTGCGCCTCAGCGAGGGGCACCTCCAGCAGGTCTTCGACGAGGGAATCAAGCCCGGCGGCACGCGCCATCTGGGCGCGGGTCACACGCTCGCTGCGGTACGGGGCGTAGATGGCGTTCACGTCTGCGATAGTGGCGGCGTTCATGAGCGAGGAACGCAGCTGCAGCAGGGTGAGCGGGTCGATGAGGCCTTCGTCGGCGCGTTCGGTGAGCGCTTCGAGCACGCGGTTGCGGCGCTCTTCGAGGGCGCGGAGCTGGCCCAGGCGCGCATGGATGGTGCGCAGCTGGGTGTCGGTGAGTGCGCCCGTTGCTTCTTTGCGGTAGCGGGCGATGAAGGGTACGGAGTTGTCGGCGTCGAGCAGCGCCACGGCTGCGCGGATGCGGTGCGGCGCGATGCCGGTTTCTACGGCGAGCGCGTTGATGAGGTGCTCGGCGGGCTGCTCAGTCTTGCCGCCGGTTTCGTGTTTTTCGCGGTGTGCGGCGCTGCTGAGTTCATTGCCGGCGGCGCTGCTGGGCGCGGGGTCTGCAGCTCGATTCGCGCGCGGGCGGATGCTGCTCGGGAGGGGGTGTTCGCTCATCCTTCCAGTTTCGCATATTTCGCCGCGGCTCATGGGTTGAGCGGTGGTGCTGAGGATAGAGTCAGCGCGGGGCGTATTTTGCTCGCCTGTGCGGGTGCGGGTAAGCGTATTTTTCCATCGCATCTTCCAGTGCAGATTACGAGTCTTTGCGCACATTTTGCCCTGTGAGTGCGCTAAACTTTGTCATCTTTTCGTAAGAAACCGTGTTAGGGGTTCACGTATTTGAATAGTGCTTAGTTTCAGCGATAATTTTAGATAAAAGAGCATATTTTTTGAAAAAATATCGCTTATTCATGCAGATAAGGGGTGGCCTCACACCACGCAAACGCCCTTGTCTGCGTGCACACATTCAGGGTTTCGGCGGCACGGTACGACATGGTGCCGCCACATCCCGCAGATGAAAGAGGGACCCATGCGCGAACAAGCCGCGCTATCAAACGCGCCGGAGGGCTACTTAGATTTTCACGACGAGTACGCGGAACTCATCGCCGAACTCGCCGCGCTGGGGTTCACCCCTACCCAGGTTCTCCGCCGCCTCAACTTTCTGTACCCGCGCATCAACAAGAAGTACCTGAACTATGCGCTGAGCTCCGGCATCTGGCAGTTTGGCCCGGTCACGGCAGACGCCCCGAGCTACACGGTGCTCGCCTGCGGCCTCTGGTACGTTTTCGCGGAAGCCTACGATCTGCCCCCGGAGCCCGAGTACGCGGCGCTGATTCTTGATTGCGATATTATTCACGACCTGCCGCCCGCGCTGGAGGCACGCCACTTCAGCAATGAAGACATTGCGCACGTTCTGGCGAAGATCGGCGCTACGCTCAAGTACCTTGCCGCACACCCCTACTCCCAGCTGGAGGAAGAAGCCTACGCGCAGACCCTCGAGGACATCCGACTGCGCGGCGTGAAAGAAATCGGCACCGAGGGCGGTAGCCTGTACACCCTGCTTGCCGCCAGTATGGAGGGCGAATCGGCGTGGCCTGCCCCCGCACAGACGGTCAACGACTACCTCGGCGACGGCAACTGGTCCCTGGGCATGCTCCGCACCGGCATCTACCCGGCGGAGGCGCTCGAGAACGAGTGGTATATCGACGCCGCGGCGGTACCTGAGGATTTTGCGCCGAAGACTCTGAGCCTGTTTTTGAGCTATTGTGCCCGCTACGACCGCGAGCCGACAGCGCTGAACTACGGCTACTGGTCTACCATTCCCACGCTGATTGAGCAGGTGCCGCCGCTGGGTGCGGTACGCGCCAAGTTCGGCTCCTGGCAGACGACCCTGCATCGCGGACGCACGCAGATTGCCCGTGAGCTGCGCCTGTGGACGAAGAACGAAGCCAATGTAGCTTCCGTGGAGGCGAGCGCCGCTGAGGAGCTTGAGCTCCTCGACGCTGAGCTAACTAATGCTGACGCTAAGCTGGCTAACGCGGAGCTCACCGAAGCAGAACTAGCAGAGCTGGACACCCCGGACGCATCCCCTGCGGACGCTCCCGCAGAACAGGCAGAGCAGGCAGAGCCCGCACGTCTGAGCGCCCGCGAACTCACCGAGCAGGGCATCGGCGTGGTGCAGACCGCCCACACCGACCTGGCGGCGTACCACCGCACCCAGTGGGAGCAGACGGTGGAAGTCTTCGGCGAACGCCTCGCGCAGCTTGCCTGGAACCGCCGTCTGAGCACCTACTACTTCTTCGACGGAGCCTGCCTGGAAGACGCTGACCCGACCCCCGTGGTGACGGTTTTCCGCTCCCCCACCGGTTTCCTCTGCGAGCTTGAACCCACCGTCGAGGCGCTACCCGCCTTCGACCCTGAGTTCCTGCAGGAGCACGGCTGGAGGCACCCGGTACCGGTGCATGCGCTGTGGAACCTGCACGCGCTCGACCCGCTGGAGGCAGCTGCCGCCGTCATTGAGGCGATGCGTTCCGGTTGCGGTTGTGAACGCTGGGATTTCTACCGCACCGATGACGATAACGACCCACTTGCCGAAGAGGCTGAGGTGGCGCCCCTCTAAGCGCACTCCCCCGAGCCTCTCGGGTTCATCCCTAGAGACAGCGAAAGCCCGCGTCCCCGCTCCCTGAGAGGAGCAGGTGACGCGGGCTTTACGCGTACGCTGATAGCCGGTACTGGCAACCAGTATGGCTTAGCGTGGGTGTTTAGCGTGCCGAGAAAATCTCGGACGCCTCCACAATTGCAATCTGCGCGGTGCGGGTCGAGATTGCTTCGTGGCGGCGGGCATCAGCGCGGCGCTTGAAGACCCAGCCGATACCCAGAATTACGAACCAGACGGGCATCGCGAGCAGACCCATGAGGGTTTCCTCGTTCATGGTCAGCACACCAATGGTAAAAGCGAAGAACGCCAGCGCCAGCCACGCGGAGAAACGGCCGCCGGGCAGACGGAACTTCGACTTCTTGTGGCGCGACGGGAACTTCTTGCGGTACATCAGGTAGCTGACCATGATCATCGCCCACGCGAAAATCACGAGTACCGCAGCCACGGTGGTGACCAGGTTGAACGCGCTAGAAATCGAGTCACCCGCGTAGAGCAGCACGATGGAGGACAGCATCATCACGGCCGAGAGGAACAGCGCGTTACGCGGCACACCATTCTTAGAGATCTTGCCCAGGAACTGCGGGGCGCTGCGCTCGCGCGCCAGGCCGAATGCCATACGCGAGGTGGAGAAGATACCGGAGTTCGCCGAGGAGGTTGCGCTGGTAATCACCACAAAGTTGATGATATGCGCGGCGATACCCAGGCCCGCCAGGGTGAACATGGCAACGAAGGGGCTCTTATCGGGGCTGACGAGGCGCCAGGGGGTAACCATCAGGATGGTGGCGAGCGCACCCACGTAGAAGACCATAATACGTACCGGCACGGCGTTGATTGCCCTGGGCAGGGTCTTTTCGGGGTCCTGGGTTTCCGCTGCGGTGGTACCGACCAGCTCGGAGCCCATGAACGCGAAGACGGCAATCTGGAACGCGCCGAGGAAGCCAATGAAGTGGTTGGGGAACATACCGCCGTCGTTCCAGAGGTTTGCGACGGATGCCTGCGCGCCGCTGGGCGAGGTGAAGCCGACGGCGATCATACCGCCACCAACGATAATCAGGGCGACGATGGCGACAATCTTAATCATGGAGAACCAGAATTCGATTTCGCCGAAGTTCTTCACGGAGACCAGGTTCAGGGTCAGCAGAACACCGATGACGGCGAGCGCCGGAATCCATGCCTGCAGGTCGGGCCACCACATACGCAGGTAGCCAACAATTGCGATGATATCCGCGACGGCGGTGACCACCCACATGAACCAGTAGGACCAGCCGAGGAAGAACCCGGCCATGGGGCCGACCAGGTCGGTGGTGAAGTCGGAGAAGGACTTGTACTTCAGGTTGGAGAGAAGGATCTCGCCCATGGCTCGCAGCACCAGGAAGATGACGGCACCAATAAGCATGTACACGAAAATCACGGAGGGGCCTGCCATGGAGATGGCGCGGCCGGAGCCCATGAACAGGCCGGTGCCGATGGCACCGCCGATGGCGATGAGCTGGATGTGGCGGTTGCTGAGGCCACGGTGCAGTCGCTCTCCCTGTTCGGAAGCTTTAGGGTTCAGGGTGACGTTGTTCTGTTCAGTCACGACGTCCTCTTTTCTGCGGTTGGTACCCCGTACCGCATGTGCCTTTGCTGGATAACAACTGTCATATCGCAGCAGACAGAATCTCTGTATGAATATGCGGCTAGTTGCTTTGCGGGGCGGCCCCGGATTTCGGGGCGTGACTGGGGCTCTACCAGTTACCGCGCTGTGTTCGGAAGTGTCACGCTATCGACCAACGCGGAGTTTTTCTGGGAGCTCTCACAGCTACTTGGATAGTTATTCTACAGGTGTTCAGGGTGCAAGAACATGCTTTGACACGAAAAAAGTGACTTATATCTATAATTTGCATCATATTAAGTGGTGCAAAAAATGCCGCTCAGCATCCAATCAAGAGGGCACAAGAAAGCCCCGTTTCCGCATCCAAAAGAATGCAGAAACGGGGCTTACCCACAGTGCCACAGAAACACTGCAGAAAGAGCAGAAACTACTTCTGACCAGCCTCGTCAGCGGTGTTTTCAGAAGCCACCACGCGTGCACGCTTCGCCGCATGACGGCGAGTCAGAATCTCGTAGCCAATAGCCAGAGCAATGAACCAGACGGGAGTCAGAGCCAAACCAACAGCGGTATCCGGGTACAGGCTCAGGGCGTAAACCATCACAGCAAAGAAGACCAGACCAAACCAGCTCATACCGATACCCCAGGGCATCTTATACTCGGACGCTTCGTGGCGCTCCGGGAACTTCTTGCGGTACACCAGGTACGCAATCAGGATCATGCTCCAGGTGAAGATACCCATCATCGACGCCACCGAGGTCACCACAGTAAACGCCTCCATAATGCCGCTACCGGCGTACAGCATGACCAGGCTGAACAGCAGCATCACGGTGGTCAGGTACAGGGCATTGGCGGGCACGCCGTTCTTGGTGAGCTTGCCCAGTGCGGAGGGTGCGGCACCGTCATGCGCCAAACCGTACACCATGCGGGAGGTCGAGAAAATACCGGAGTTCGCCGAAGATGCCGCGGAGGTCAGCACCACGAAGTTCACCAGGGAGGCGGCAACACCAATGCCAGCCAGGGAGAACATACCCACGAAGGGGCTCATGGACTTATCCAACTTGTCCCAGGGGGTGACAGCGAGGATGGTCAGCAGCGGCAGGGCGTAGAAGAGGCCAATGCGGAAGGGTACCGCATTAATTGCCTTGGGCAGAGTGCGTTCGGGGTGTTCGGTTTCCGCCACGGCGGTACCGACCAGCTCAGCACCCACGAAGGCGAAGAGCGCAATCTGGAAGGCACCCAGGAAGCCCGTCAGGCCCTGGGTAAAGATACCGCTACCGGAGGGGCCGGGGCGATCCCAGAGATTTGCCACGGAGGCGACGGTACCGTCGGGCGCGGTGAAGCTGAAGGCAACCATGAGCGCACCAACAATAATGAGGGCGACAATCGCGACGATTTTAATGACTGCGAACCAAAATTCGATTTCACCGAAGTTCTTCACCGAGGGCAGGTTCAGCAGCAGCAGAGCCACGATAACGGTCAGCGCCGGGATGAAGGCTGGGATTTCCGGCCACCAGTATTTGATGTAGCCGGTAATAGCAATGACGTCTGCGATACCTGTGACGACCCAGAAGAACCAGTACGACCAGCCGACGAAGAAGCCGGCGCGCAGACCGAGGATATCGGTAATGAAGTCGGTGAAGGACTTGTACTTGGGGTTGGAGAGCAGAATCTCACCCATGGCGCGCAGAACAAAGTAGATGACGCTACCAATAATGGCGTAAACAAAGACGATGGAGGGGCCGGTCAGGGCGATAGTCTTTGCCGAGCCGAGGAAAAGGCCGGTGCCGATGGCGCCGCCAATAGCGATCAGCTGGATGTGTCGGTAGCTTAGTCCGCGCTGAAGCTTGGAGTGCTCAGCTTCGGAGTCTAGGCCAGTGACGGAGTTGTGCTGCATTGGCTGCTGTGTCACGTATTTCTCTTTCCTGCGTCGATTCGCCCTAAATTTCACTCGGGGGCGAGTCCGGGTGGTTGGTATTCGTGCATAATCCTGAACGGTGCGCCAGGAGGCGGTTCCCGCGCTTCCCGAGCCGGCGCGGTGCGCTTGGGCTTGTGGGCTCCGATTTCGCGGGGCTTCCGATTTCTTGCATCGCCGATAAAGGGTTATGCAGAGAATGCATAATTTCAAATTTTACCCCCTCATACCCACACAAGTACAAGGAATACAACATCACCAGATTTTTGAGACGGGGCGATTGAGACGGGACGAGCCTGTGGCATCCCTCAGCCTTCACCCGAAACACGCCCCGCATCACCCTTAGATCACGCCCCTTCTCTGCAGGCTTCTGTCGGGTTTTCAAAAAATATTTAGAAACTTTACGCGTAAAACTTTACAAGGCGAGGAACCGAGTCTAGAGTAGAAACCGTTCAACAAAAACCTAACCAACCAACTACAGAACAGAAGGACAACATCATGGGCAAGTTCTCCAACGCAGCACTGCGCATCACCGCCGGCGCACTCATCCTCGACGCAGGCGTCAAGAAGCTCAAGGCAGACGAAGGCACCTACGCCTTCCTGCAGCAGATGGCGGCAACCGGTGTTCCCGCAGTCTCCAAGCTGGACGCAGCAACCTTCGGCAAGCTCATCTCCGGCGCAGAAACCGCACTCGGCGCAACCCTGCTGACTCCCTTCATCCCCGCACGCCTGGCGGGCGCAGGCCTGACCGCATTCGCGGCAAACCTGATGACCATGTACTTCCGCAACCCGGACATGCACGACGAGTACTTCCGCCCCACCCAGGACGGCCAGCAGCTCGCAAACAACATCGTGATGCTCGGCGCGGGTCTGGCACTGCTGGGCTCCAAGAAGTAAGCCCCACAAACTAAACTCACTCAACAACCTCACGAAAGTGCGGCGGGAACAGTATTCGCTCCCGCCGCACTTTTGTCTGCGCGCTGAATTTCTGTGTTTCTCAGACCGGCATACGCCCAGCTAGTTCAGTCTCACGCCCGGCTAGTTCAGCGTCACGCCAGCCCCGCACGCCGCGAAACCGCACGGTATAGCGGCGCTACGCTATTCTTTTAGGTATGTCTACTGAGAACACGCAGCCTAGCCAGGCACCCGAATCCACCGAAGAAAAGGCCAAGAAGCCGGTTCCCGAGGAATTCTTCCGCCAGCCCTACTCCTTCGTCCGCCGCGGCGACCGCCTCACCGCGCGCCGCCAGAAGGCGTGGGACACCTACTCCCCCACCCACGTGCTGGACATTCCGCGCCTGCGCACCGACACCTCCGTCGCACCCGAGGCAACTTTCGACCCGGTTAAGATTTACGGCCGTGAGGCGTACCAGGTCGTCGAGATTGGTTCCGGTCTGGGCGAGGCGATTGTGCACCGCGCGGCTGAGATGCCCGAGGCGAACTTCCTCGCTGTTGAGGTGTACACCCCCGGCATCGCGGATCTGCTGCTGAAGATGGGCAACGCCGGCGTGGAGAACGTGCGTGTGGCTCAGGCGAACGCACCCGAACTGCTCGACAACATGCTTGAGGAGAACTCCGTGGACGAGCTGTGGGTGTTCTTCCCGGATCCCTGGCATAAGTCCCGCCACCACAAGCGCCGCCTGGTGTCCCCGGCGTTCGCTGATAAGGTTGCGCGTGTGCTCAAGCCCGGCGGCATTTGGCGTCTGGCGACTGACTGGGAGGAGTACGCCCTGGTCATGCGTGAGGTTCTGGAGGCGCACCCCGACTTTGAGAACGTGAATCCTGGCGCCGGTGCGACCGAGGAGGATCCGCTGGGTGGTTGGGCTCCGCGTTGGGAGGGTCGTACCCTCACCAGCTTTGAGCGTAAGGCTCAGGAGGCGGGCCGCCGCGCGCACGATCTGACCTACCGCCGCAAGTAAGCGGGGCAGCGTTAGTACGCGACTTATACGTTAAAGCAGGTGAGGCTCCCCGGTCATTCGGGGAGCCTCACCTCCTTGTTCATATACGGATTCTTCTATAGCTAAACCCTATGATTCATCAGCCGACGCATGTTTCAAAGCCTTCTCGTAGATAAATCGGTAGGAGTCATTTCTAGATTTTTCAAACTCTTCCAGCTTCTTTATTTCTTTCGAAATATTAATCTGCATGGGTGCACCAGTAAGTTCTTCAAGAATCGAGAAATTTCCTATAGGGACATAATACAGAGGGTACTCAACAAGACCAGTTTCTTTAATGGTGCACCCTTTTAGCTCACGTTCTCCCATAGAATATATACTAAATGGACTTATCTTATTTTTTTCAAGACCCACCATTACAAGATAAGCCAAATAGGGCGATAGAATCATTCGATGTGCCTCAGATTGCTCTGCAACCCTAAATCCAAGATCAACATCAGCTCCGATAAAATCTATAAAATAGTCTTTTTGAATCTCTCGGAGATTAATTCTACAATCACTGAAGGATTTTAGGTCAGCGAAACTTCCAATACCCAAACTTCCTACCTGATTTTTTAAATCCTCCTTACCTTTTAGATTGTTATTCCAATCCTTAGGCATAAGATTCCAGCGATAATCCCAGGGGTTCCCTTGCGAATGAAGAAGAAAAGCGTAGCTACGCAGTTTTAGGGTGTATGACGAACCAGGAATCTGACTGGGAGAAACTGATTCAAGAGATGCAATAAATTGCTGCAATGCCTCTCCAATAGCTACCGGTTCAGGCCTGCCGTCGTCTCCAATAGGTATGGTTCGGAGATACACCAGCTCATCGCCCCTGACTCTCCATAAGAACCACCCTGTATCGACGCCAGATTCAACCTGATGATTCGACTCCCTCAGACCTTTATCGAAGCTTTCCATAAAGGTTGATATTACGCCGACACCAGAAATAGGATACTTAATTTTTAAAGCAGTTGATTCACTAATATCAACACCACATACCAATATAGCGTGAAATCCACCCCCAGCCCTTCCAGAATCGATGGACCTATTATCTACATAATCAGCACTAATCAAGCCTACTTCACTTTCTTTTTATATGACATCCAAAGACCAATAATTACAAGAACACTAATTACAAGAGCAATAACCAGAGCAGAACATACCGGCCATTCATAGAAAATTGTAGAAATCCATGGGATAAATCCAGTCGCTGACAGCACCAAGAAGAGCGAACTTAAAAATACTGAGGTCTGAAGTTTCTGGACATTTTTAAATTTAGTATTTGCAATATTTGCAAGCTTCACTAGTTGACCATTGAGATATTCATCCCTTTTATCGAATGAAACATTTTTCAAAATATATCTTTGGTTACTATTTTCGTATGACCCATAAAAAAATACGTTTCCTTCAGCTCCTCCAACTTCTCTATTAGGAAACTGAAGAAATCCAATCCCGAAAGAGGTAATCACACTAACAACAAATGAAACTACCCAAAAATACGTCCATAAATTCCAAAAGCTATTATTTTTATCCATAGCAGGGATGAGTGAGCCATAAGCCGCTACGATAAAGCCCTGGACGGCCAACAGCATCTGGATTCTTACGTCAGCATTTTTAATCCAATCGGAGAAGTACTGAACAAGTCTCCATCTCTCCTCATAACTCACGCCCTGCTCAACCGGAGCTGGTGCTTGGGCCTCAGCCGGTGCCCGATTATTATCAGTTGCTGCATCGCCAGACCCTGCCTGATTCTCAGTAACTTTCTGCTCTTTGATAGCTACTGGCTTCCACTGCATAAAGGTGTTCCAGACGAACAAATTTTTCACTCTGCCAACCCCTCTTCCATCTCAATACCCCGAACTTGTTAGTCCAACTATGCTATCTCCAACTATATAACCAAGCAGGTGAGGCTCCCCGTTCGTTCGGGGAGCCTCACCTCCTTGTGTGTGGGTCCAAGTGCATGCGGGGCGGGGGTCTACCCTCCCTCGCTTCGTATGACGCTAAGACGCACAAGTCTATATAAGTAGCTGACTAGCCTAGACAAGCTAGAACAGCCGGGCTGTTTATCCCAGTGTAGCCGGTTAGCGCGGCTTGCGATAGAGCACCACTAGCAGAGCCTGCGTAATACGAGCGTGACCACAGATGCCCATCCAACAGGTAAGGGGCAATCTCATCCGCGTAATCTCGCCGTAAGATACGCGAGGAAACACCTTTGAGGGAATTGACCAACTTGGAAACAGCAACTGTTGCAGGGTATCCCACCAGCAAGTAAACGTGATTGGCCCCTCCGCTGAACTCTTCCAAGGTTGCGCCGAAGTTTTTACATACGTCCCGCATGATGTTTTCACAGGTTTTCAACATGTCATCTGTGAAGACATATCGACGGTATTTAGTTACAAACACCAACTGGACATGAAGATCCCAGATAGCTTGTCTTCCAGTGCGAATGTCTGCATTATCTGCCATGACACCAAGTATATAATGGAGATGTTATGTTGAAGCGTTACCGATACCGCGCATACCCAAAACCGGGCCAGGTCGAACCTATTGCCCGACTCTTTGGATGCGTGCGCGTAACCTACAACGACGCTTTAGCCCACGCACTAGAGACCTACCGGCTCACCGGCACTAAACCTTCAGCCGCTGAACTGTCCGCACGCCTGACTGCGTTAAAGAAAACCGAGGAACGATTCTGGCTGAGTGAGGTCTCCTCCGTACCCCTACAACAAGCCTTACGTGACTTGGATAAAGCCTATAAGGCTTTTTTTGCTACTGTCACTGGCCAGCGCAAAGGTAAACGCGGCGCTCATGCACCGCGCTTTAAAAAGCGCAGTCACCGCCAGTCAGCAAGGTTTACGAAGAACTCCGGGTTTATAGTGCATGAAACAACTCATCGAGTCGGTTTTGTGCGCTTGGCCAAAATTGGAAATGTGCGGTTCGTGCTGTCACGCCCTCTACCTGCTGAGCCATCCTCAGTCACACTCATTCGTGAGCCGGATGGGAAGTACTATGTCTCATTTGTTGTGGATGTGCCTGCTGAAAATATTCAGATACCGGAGCCTTCTGCATACGCTGTCGGTGTTGACCTAGGCCTGAATCGCCTGGCCGTAGCTGTCAATTCTGAGGGTGAACGGGTGTTCTTTGAGAACCCCCGCCCTTTAAAGAAGGCAGCGGCACGTCTTGCTACGCTTCAACGTCAGCTCTCCCGTAAAAAGCGCGGTAGCAACCGCTACGAAAAGCAACGCATCCGCCTAGCCAAAGCTCACGCCAAGGTACGCAATACAAGGAGCCATTACGCGCATCAGGTAGCAAACAAGGTGGTGGACGAGAACCAAGTCATCGCCCTGGAGAACCTGAATGTGGCTGGTCTGTCGCGTACCCGTTTAGGTAAGTCGGTATTGGATGCCTCATGGGGTTTATTACGCCGTCTGATAGAAGAGAAGGCTGATGAACGTCATCGCATGGTGGTCTTTGCTGACCGGTTTGCCCCCACGTCGCAGCTGTGTTCTGTGTGTGGTGAGCCGGGCGGTAGAAAGCCGCTGAATATCCGTGAATGGGCGTGTACCAAGTGTGGTATGCGCTTAGATCGAGATGCTAATGCGTGTGTGAATATTATGCTCGCCGCAGGACTTGCGGAGAGTTTAAACGAACAGAAGAGGGACGTAAGACGCCTGCTTGCGGGTGCTGTTGCTGTTGACGCTGTTAACCCACCGAGAGCCGCATACCTGTAGGGTATGCGGCTGGCAGGAGTCCTCTTTGTTCGCAAGGAGGAGGAAGTCAACCTCCCTCACGCGGCGTATACACAAAGACGCACAAGCCTATATGGGTGGCCGACCAGCGCAAATAGGCTAGAACAGCCGAACCGTTTATCCCAGTGTAGCGGGTTTAGCCGGTTTAGCGCTGCGGCTTCGTATCATCCGCCGTAGCCGGCTGGCGATGCTGACGGTACAACACCACAGCCGAAGAACGCTGACGAGGCGCCGGGCGGGTACCGCGGGCAATATGCACCACATCGCCACTGGTACCGGCAGCGAACACGCGCTCCGCCAAGCCCAACTTCACCTTCGCATCCTCAACCTGACGCTGCAGCGCCGCAATCTGCTCCTGCTGCTCCTCCACGAGGGACTCCAGCTCAATAATGCGGCGAATACCTTCCAGGGAGACGCCCTCCTGCGAGAGCTGCTGAATCTGCTGCAGACGGTTCACGTCACGCTGCGAATAGCGGCGCGCCTTACCGGGCGCACGCGAAGGCTGGACCAGGCCGATACGGTCGTACTGGCGCAGGGTCTGCGGGTGCATACCCGCCAGCTCAGCCGCCACAGAAATCACGAAAACCGGCAGGTCCACGCTGTGCAACGGCTTGCCGCTACGGGACTTAGATGATGATTCTCGAGATGCCATGGTTTACTTCGCCTTCTTCAACAGATCCTTACGCGGGTTCTCCTGCGGTGCCAGTTTTACGAACTTATCGAATGCTTCCTGCGCCTCTGCGCTCAGCTCGGTGGGCAGTACAATCTCGGGGATGACCAGCAGGTCGCCGTCGCCGCCCTTAGCCTTGAAGCCGCGGCCCTTAGCGCGCAGTCGGCGACCGACCTGACCGGGTGCCAGGCGCAACTTCACGGTGGATGCGTCGGGCAGGGGCACCTCGATGACTGCGCCGTCGACGGCCTCGGCGAGGGTGACGGGTGCACGCATAATCAGGTTGTTGCCCTCGCGCGAGTACACGGAGTCGTCGGAGACGCGCACGGTGACCTTCAGGTCGCCGCCGCGCAGGCCCTTGCCGCGCAGGCGGACCTTCTGGCCGTCCTTAATGCCTGCGGGGATGCGTGCCTCGGTGTGGGAGCCGTCCGGCAGGAACACGGTCACGGTCGCGCCGGTGTACGCCTGGGCGAGGCTGATGCGGGTGCTGGTGGTGCTTTCTTCGGGGGCTGCGTGCTGTGCGCCGCCGAAACCGCCGCCACCCATGCCGCCGAAGTCGGCGCTGGTGAAGCCTGCGGAGCGTCGGGAGCCACCGGCGCTACCGCCGAAGAGGCCGCCGAGCAGGTCGTCAATGTTGATGCCTGCGCCGCCGTTGCTGAAGCCGCCGAATGCGTCCGCGCCGGGGTAGCCGGTGTAGCTGCCACCGCCGAAGCCACCTCCGCCGAATCCGCCCATGCCAGATGCGCCGTAGCGGCGGATCTGGTCGTACTCTTCGCGCTGCTTCTTGTCGGAGAGCACGTCGTATGCTTCCGAGATTTCCTTGAATTTCTTCTCTGCTGCGGCGTCGCCGGGGTTCAGGTCCGGGTGGTACTTGCGGGAGAGCTTGCGGTACGCCTTCTTGATGTCGCTTTCGCTTGCGTCTTCGCTGACACCCAGTGCCTTATAAAAGTCGTCGGTTAGCCAGTTTTCACTTGCCATGTTGTGTTTCTCCTTCTGCGGTGATGCGCCGCCCTCCTCGGTTACGGGACGGCTTGCAGGGGCACCGCGTGCTTGTCTTAATGCTCTATATAAAAGTTTAGTCTACTTGACTCAATTTTGAAAGGGGTGAGCCAAAAAATAGCGCCCCTACAAGCCTCTTAACCGCCACCACAGCTCACCAAAACCCGCGCCAACGCTGGGCATAGTAGCCCAGGCAAACAACAGGGCGGGCACTCCCCCACCAGGGAGAGCACCCGCCCGTCGTTAGTTATTCAGCCAATGCCTAGCCGGTCACCTTACGGTGCGACAGCCACAGCCACCTGAGCGGTACGAACCACACGGTCGTTCACGCGGTAGCCGTAACGCAGAACCATGGAGACATGATCCTCAGCCACCTCGTCGGTGGGCTGCTGCAGAACAGCTTCGTGGATGTTCGGGTCGAAGGCGTCGCCTACTTCACCGAAACGCTCCACGCCCTGCTTGCCGAGCAGCTCTTCGAGCTTGGTAGCGATGGAGGCGAAGGGGCCTTCCTGCAGGTCACCGTGCTTGCGTGCGGCGTCGATATCGTCGAGCACCGGCAGCAGCGCGGTCACCAGTTCACTGGTTACGAAGCCTCGCAGCTGCTCCTTTTCGCGAGCGGTGCGGTTCTTGAAGTTAGTGAACTCTGCCTGCAGGCGAAGCAGGGAGTCCAGGCGTTCCGCGGCGAGTGCCGCGTCAGCAGATTCTGCTTCTACGGCGTCCTGGAGCTCAGCCTCGACGGCTTCCGCAGCTTCCTCGGGGCTTTCGACCGATTCAGCTTCGGGGTGGCCTTCCGCTGCGGGGGCGTTGAATGCCTCCTCCAGCGGGTCGGGGGTGACGTTTTCCTGCTCAGCCATGATTACTTCTTCTCGTCTTCGTCGATAACCTCGGCGTCGACAACGTCCTCATCAGCGGCGGGCTTGGACTCGGATGCCTCAGCCTGTGCTGCTGCGTAGAGTGCCTCACCCAGCTTGGATCGGGATGCCTGCAGCTTCTCGAATGCGGACTTCACTGCTGCGTCATCGTCGCCCTCGAGTGCCTTCTTCAGCTCGTCGACATCGCCCTGGACCTCGGTCTTGACGTTCTCGGGCAGCTTGTCGCCGTTCTCCTTCAGGAGCTTCTCAGTGGTGTATGCGACGGACTCGGCTTCGTTGCGGGTGTCAGCAGCCTCGCGGCGTGCCTTGTCCTGCTCTGCGTGTGCCTCTGCGTCCTTGACCATGCGGTCGATGTCGTCCTTGGAGAGGGAGGTACCGCCGGTGATGGTCATGGACTGCTCAGCGCCGGTGCCCTTGTCCTTTGCGGAGACGTGGACGATGCCGTTTGCGTCGATGTCGAAGGTGACCTCAATCTGGGGCACGCCACGGGGTGCGGGGGCGATGCCGGTCAGCTCGAAGGTACCCAGGTTCTTGTTGTCGCGAGTGAACTCACGCTCACCCTGGAAGACCTGAATGGTCACGGAGGGCTGGTTGTCCTCTGCGGTGGTGAAGGTCTCGGAACGCTTGGTCGGGATTGCGGTGTTGCGCTCGATCAGCTTGGTCATCACGCCGCCCTTGGTCTCGATACCGAGGGAGAGGGGGGTGACGTCGATCAGCAGAACGTCCTTACGGTCGCCCTTCAGCACGCCTGCCTGCAGTGCTGCACCCATTGCCACGACCTCGTCGGGGTTCACGCCCTTGTTGGGCTCGCGGCCGGTGAGCTCCTTGACGAGCTCAGCAACAGCGGGCATACGGGTGGAGCCACCAACCAGGATGACCTCAGAAATCTCGGAGATGGACACGCCAGCTTCCTTGATTACGTCGAGCACGGGCTTCTTGGTGCGCTCGAGCAGGTCGCGGGTCAGTTCCTCGAACTTTGCGCGGGTCAGCTTCTCATCCAGGTGGATGGGGCCTTCGGGGGTCACGGACAGGTACTGCAGGGAGATGTTGGTGCTAGAAGCGCTGGACAGCTCCTTCTTAGCCTGCTCAGCTGCTTCCTGCAGACGCTGCAGAGCAATCTTGTCCTTGGACAGGTCAGCGCCGGTGTTTGCCTTCACCTGTGCGAGCAGCCACTCGACTACGCGCTGGTCCCAGTCGTCACCACCGAGGCGGTTGTCACCGCTGGTTGCGCGGACCTGAATGGTGGAGAAGCCGTCGTCGTCCTTGCCGACTTCCAGCAGGGAGACGTCGAAGGTACCGCCACCGAGGTCGAAGACCAGGATGAGCTCGTCTTCCTTGCCCTTGTCCAGGCCGTATGCCAGTGCTGCGGCGGTGGGCTCGTTAACGATACGCAGGACGTTCAGGCCTGCAATCTCGCCGGCTTCCTTGGTTGCCTGACGCTCAGCGTCGTTGAAGTATGCGGGGACGGTGATGACGGCGTCGGTGACCTTGTCGTTCAGGAATGCCTCTGCGTCACCCTTCAGCTTCATGAGGATACGAGCGGAGATTTCCTGCGGGGTGTACTTCTTGCCGTCAATCTCGGTGGTCCAGTCGGTGCCCATGTGGCGCTTGACGGAGGAGATGGTGCGGTCGACGTTGGTCACTGCCTGACGCTTTGCGACGCTACCGACCAGAACCTCGCCGTCCTTGGAGAATGCGACGACGGAGGGGGTGGTGCGGGTGCCTTCTGCGTTGGCGATAACTACGGGGTCGCCGCCTTCGAGAACCGAAACGACAGAGTTGGTGGTACCGAGGTCAATGCCTACTGCACGTGCCATATTTATTCACTCCTTGTGATCAGTGCCCCGCTTCTTCTAATGCGAGGCGGGTTAGTTTGAAAGTTTTGGAGGCGGTCGGTGCTACGCGTGCCGCCCCGTGTGGGGTGGTCTGCGCGGCTCCTTGAGCCTCATGTACTCAAGTATGCACCCTCTCAAAGGGCGTGTCAATAGGGTTGAGCGAACTTTACTCAACTTTTTTGTGTGGAGGGGCGTGAGGGGTGGGTTTTTCGGGGCTCTGGAGGGGTGCTTTGCGGGTGAAAGCGGGGGCGGCGACTAGGCGCGGACGGGCGGTTTTGCCGCGAAATTCCGGGGTTTTCGGGTGGCGCGAGAGTGCGGCGCGGCGATTCAGCGCACGGCGGACAGTGCCGGGACGATTGGGCAAAAAAATTTTTAAAAAAGGGGCGGAAAACCTAAAAATTGGGATGTGGGAGGTGCCGGAGGGGGTCTAGGCGCACCTTATATAGGGTGTGCGGGGCGATTTTTAGGCACGATTTTTAGGTCTGAAGGCTAGGCCCCCGGCAGTATTGCTAAAGGTGCAGTGAGACACCAGAGATTCACTCCCCTTATATATAGAGGGCCTGCTTGCAAGCTCCATCGCTCATTTTATGAAGGTATCTCTGCTTGTCCGACCCGCAATTTCTCTAACCTTCACCTGTGGCTTGAGGCTACCCGCCTGCCGTATGCTGGATACGACCATATCCTCTCAAAGTAGACAGGAAATTACGATGCCAACAAATAACGGCCCATTGCCTCCCGCTTGTCCATATTCTGGAGGGAGCATCAACCCGGATTCCAGTAAAGAGAATAAAACCTCACAGGCGGTGGAGGCTACCACCCCCACTTCAACAAGCACCGAAGATACTACCAACACGCCCCTGCTCATAGAAAAAGCATCAGCAGAAAGCACCCCACCAGGGAACCAGCCCCAAAAATCTAAAAAAAATACCCCTCCGAAAGAAAAATCAAATCCCCAGAATTCAAATGGAAAAAAGACAGATTTCGATAATATTTTTTCAGATGACCCAATAGTACACTGGATACTATTTTCAATCGCCTCAGTATCCTTAATATTCACACTAAATTATCTATTAGTTATTTTCAACATTTCCAATAATCACCTAGAAGAGAGCCAAAAACTATTCTCAAATTCTAGCGAATACTCCAACATTGACTTGGCAAAAATTACCAACCTACGAACCGCCGCCCAGTCAGCCACATTCCATCTAATGATTTCCCTATCTATTTTCACCCTCTGTTTCTTCAATCCAATTTGGGCAATTTTCAAAAATAACATAAAAAAAACACTCATAACAATATCTACATTACTCATTACAATATCAATTATCACACAATTCACTCTATACTATTTTAAATATATTGGAGATATTGTTACTCTTAGTTTTCTCGCTGTAATCACTACGACTTCTGCTTTTTTCATTGCAACCGTTGTGATTTTTAAAATCATCGAAAAAATTTCTATTTTTTTACGCAAAGCAATTAACGACCGAAAAGGCGAGGCCTACACCAAATCAGAACAGGCTTTACACTACATAATATTTATATTCCCAGCTACAATTACCATCTTTGTGGCAGCATTCTTCGTCCTCTTAGCCGACACATTTTCCACTGCTTTATACGATCAATACGCCCAAAAGACAACCCCAATATTTCTCGAAGAATTCTTTACCGACCCTGACACCAAAATCATACTACCCATTTTCCTTCTCTTTTCGCTTATGCTCAACACCAGTACTGCAACTTCAATCATCATTATCATCGAAGAAATTTTCAAAAACAAACGACGTAAAAAAGCCAAGAGAATAATATTACCTACAGAGGAAAAATCCACTCGGTCAACTATCACCTCCCACATAAAGCTAATACTCCCACTTCTACCCTTAGCAGCATCTATAGTATTTATACTTGCGCTAATCCACAACACGCAGGTAACAGACAACAATCTAAGTACTGCAATTCAAATTACAGCAATTCAATTTACGGACAGCAAATATATTTGGCTGACGATGGCCTTCTCTCTGCTATTAATGGGATACATATCATCTATTCCATATTTCCTCCTCCCCCAATGTGTCAATAGTGTCGAAAGAATATTCCCCAGAAGTAGAAATGGGAATGCAAAAAATGAAGTGGAATATATCTACTTTATGATAACCTTTATTTCATTAGCTCTCACTTCATTCTGTGCTCTCATAAACTATCAAATATTAAAAATTCTCTCACACAAAGAAGTAATTATATTTTTCTTGGCAACGATATTTATTTCGTTTGCCCTCTGTAGCATCTCCCTAAGAAATATCATAGATAAGAAATATACACCTAAAAGCACGGCAGAGATACGCTCAAGGACTCGCAAAGAAAAAATAACACTCTTAATACTGACTACATTATCTGCATTTTTAATATCATTGATCAGTTCTGCGCTTATTCCAAATATAACAAAAGGTTTTAGCGACATGATAACAAACCCCGGGGACACTCTGGGGTCGATTGAGACGGACTACTCCTGTGTTTTCTCCAACAACGTTGAAGAAAAAAATTCTATTGCCTTCGGCGTAATTGTAGAATCAAAACCGGATTCAGTTCATATATTTACTCCTGAATACAACCAAGAGAAAAATAGTTATGGGGAAGAGGTCGGGAATGGGAAGGTAAAACCAAATAAATTAGCAGAATCTCAAGTTAAAATTCCAGGAGGTTATCGCATTGAAAAATTTGATAACAATAAACATGGATATGATTTAACGGTAGGAAAATGCATATATAGAAATTCTCCTCCTTTCTACATGTATACATACTCATGGAACACATCAGATAGAAACTAAACTTCTCGTAATAAGTTTTCCAATAATTAGAAGCCCCGTCTGCACCTCTCTCGTGCAGGCGGGGCTTCTTCTTTTGCCCACCGCGAGCGCGCCAGGGTGGGGCTCTCCCCTATGCTGGTTATAAGCCAGCACCGGAGCAGGAAGGGCACACCACCATGAACCTCAACAAACTCTTAACTGCGCTGCGGCAACGCAAAAACACCCCGGCGCACAACCAGCAGGCCGGGCGGCGCGAACGCTACACGCACGCCCTCGAACAATTCCTCGACGGGCAGCCCGCCGTACGCCTCAGCGGGGCGTACACGCTCGCGAACCTCGCAGACGAATGGCTCACCGATACCTCCCTCCCCGGGCAGGTACGCCGCGAAGAAGCCCAGACCATCATCGACGCGCTGACCGGGTGCATCCGCACGCCCTACCCCCTCGCACAAAAGCGGCAGATCCTAGAGTCAGACGAGACCCCCGAAGGGTACGAAGGCGACTTTACGCGCGATCAGGAGGCACTACGCGAAGAGCAGCTAGTGCGCCGCACGGTCTTCATGGAGTTCAGTCGCCGCCTCGCCGCCGTCGCTGAGAGCAACAAAGAAGGCAACGGAGAAAGCCAGCACGCGGTGCCACCGTCATCACCAATGTGGGCTGGCCTGCGCTTCGACTTTGGTGGCGCGCCCATCTTCTACCCGCTACAGCAGCTGTACTTTCAGAACGCCGATTTCGCCTCCGCAACTTTCTACGGCACGGCGGATTTCTTCGGCGCAACCTTCCACGGTGACGCCAGCTTCTCCGCGGCGCAGTTCACGGCTGACGCATCCTTCCACAGCGCAAATTTCAACGACTGGGTGGGCTTCAGCGCCGCACACTTCGCGGGCGCGGCAGGGTTCAGCGGGGCGCGCTTTGCAGACGCGGCAAGCTTCGCGACCGTAACCTTCACCGGCGAGGCCGACTTCTCAGACGCGGTCTTCTCAGCTGCGGCTGACTTCGCGGTATCCACCTTCAAATCCGATGCCGACTTCTCACGCTTAAACACCGCGGGCATAGCCAGCTTCGCGGCAATCACCTTCGACGGAAAGGCAGTATTCACCGCCTCCACGTTCCACGATGAGGCACACTTCGCCGCGTCGGTCTTCAACCGTCCGGCGGTGTTCTCCAAGTCGCTGTTCGGCGGGGTCGCGCGCTTTGCCGGAATAGCCACCAAGCAGTCCGCAATGTTCAGCAACGTACGCTTTGCGAGCGCGGCGGACTTTAGCGGGGCGTCCTTCACACAGTACGAGGATTTTGGTGGGGCGCGGTTCGACGGCGACGCCACGTTCAGCCGGGCGTCTTTTATTGCGCTTCCGAGGACGCGCTATGAGATGGACTTCCCGCAGAGAGCGAACTTCGGTAACGCGACCTTCGCGCAGGATGCCGACTTTAGTAAGGCGACGTTCACGGCGCATGTCGGCTTCTACAAGGCGACGTTCGCGCGGGAGGTGAGCTTCAACGGGGCGAGCTTTGAGGGCGCCTACTTCGCGGATGCGACGTTCGGTCAGCGGGCAGATTTCAGGCAGACTAGCTTCATGTATGTTAAGCCGTCCTTTGAGGCTTTGGATAGGCGGCTGCAGAGGGCACGGTTCTCTGCGCAGGCGGATCCGCAGGATTACCTGTTCGAGGCGCGTCCCGAGAGCGCCCACGGTTTCAGCTGCGGCGAGGCAGAGCTTCTTAATAGAACGTTCGTTCTGCCTCTCGGTGCCGTGCTGTACGACCCGGATTCCTGGGACGAAGAGAAGCAGGAGTACACGCACGTCAGTGAGCCTGCGCAGTAAAACCTAGCTCTCCCCCGCCGTCGGGGAAGCTCCCACACACCATATGCACAGACCCCGCCCGTGCATCCAGCGCTGGCGGGGCCTTTGCGTTTGACCAGGCACGACTCACGGCAGGCAGGTTTACCCTATGCTGGAAGGTGAACGTTCCTATCAGAGAGGACAGGAGAACCTAGTGCCCAGCAATAACACATCATCCGCTCCAGAAAACCCGGTAGCTCCGAAAGCTCAGGAGAATCCTTGGTATATCCGGCACTTTACTAAGCTCCTCATTGGCTTCGGCTTGGGCGGCGGCGCGGTTGCAATTCTTCTGCCTTGGATGCTGTGGTTGCTCTGCGGCATGAGCTCGGGCAGTTCAGATCAGCTGCGTCTGCATCTGTTGTACATCACTGGCGGTATTATTGCGGTTCTGACTCTTCTGCAGACTAATTGGAAGAACCAGGGTGACCGTCTCAAAATTGATGCCGACATCAAGAAGAATGAGCAGGACGCGGAGAAAAACGAACGCGACCATATCCGCCAGGTTCACACTGAACGCCGAAGCCGCTATACCAAGGCTGTCGAGCAGCTAGCTGATGAGAAAGCGACTGTCCGTCTGGGTGGTATCTATACTCTCGTGGGCCTCGTTGATGAATGGCTCGCCGATGGCACTCTCATTCCCGAAGAACGACAGAAAGAAGGGCAGGTTATTATCAATAACCTCTGCTCTTACATTCGTTCGCCCTTTCCTCTGGCGTTAAAAGCAGAGATGTTTGAGGGCGATTCAGAGCCTGATAACTATGAAGGAGACTTCTCCAAAGACCGGACAGCATTTCGCGAAGAACAGGATGTACGCCGCACTATCTTCGGTGAAATGAGCAAACGTAGTAGCGAGGCTATTTTGGATGATTATGGCAAGTTAATCGAAATTATTCCAGGAACGTGGAGTAATTTTGATGTCAACTTCAGCCGATCACCAGTCTTTTATCCCCTCAATAACCTCACAATTGAGAAAGCTGATTTCTCGGGGACAAAGTTCTACACTGACGCAAAGTTCTTTAATTCAGATTTCATCGGGACTGCAAACTTCAACGAAGCGGTATTCACCAACACCGTAGACTTCAGCACAACTGCCTTTACCGATACCGTACATTTCAACGAGACAATATTCGCCAACGCCGCAGAGTTCAACGGGGCTATTTTCACCGGCGATGCGTTTTTTGCGGGGGCGACATTCACTAAAAATGCGGATTTCGGGTCGTCAAGCTTCAATCGCTCTGAGCCAATCTTCGCTATATCTATGTCAGATATAGGATTGTGGAGAGCTCGGTTCTCTGCACATGCAGATTCAAAAGATTACATATTTGAGACTTATCCCAAGAGTACTCATAGCTTCGCCTGCGGCACGGCTGAACTTCTCAACAAAACATTCATTCTCCCTCTCGACGCCGTACTGTACGACCCTGATTCCTGGGACGAAGAGAAACAGGACTACACCCGCCTCAGTGAACCTGCGCAGTAATATCCCGAAGGCCCCGCCACGTTGAATATGTGGTGAGGTCTTTGTGCATGGCCGTTAGAAGCGCAGGATAGGCAGCTTTGCACTATGCTGAAAGGTGACCGTTCCTCTCAATGAAGACAGGAGATTGTCTTGGCAAACAATGAGACCCCGCTAAAAGAGCCGCCTTATATTCGTTATTTCTCCCTGATACTCATCTTCCTCGGATGCCTTGGAGGCTTCCTGGCGTTTACAGTTCCTCTATGGAAGTCTTTATCCAACATTCCTGTCGTGGGCCCCGTTATGGGTTTCTTAAGTCTGCTTATCCCGGCTAGCGACACTGATAATAAGTACCCTGAAAGCAAAGCAATTGCGGATCTTCGTCTACACATTCTCTACATAACTGGTGGCATCATCGCCATCTTGACTCTTTTGCAGACCAGCTGGAAGAACCAGGTCGACCGTCGCAAGGTCGAGGCTGATATTCAAAAGAATGAACAGGATGCAAAGAACGAGGCTGCAAAACGTGAACAAGATGCCATCAAGAGTGAACGTGACCATATTCGCCAGGTACACGCTGAACGGCGTAGCCGCTATGCCAAAGCCATAGAGCAACTAGCCAACGAGAAAGCAGCTGTCCGTCTGGGCGGTATCTATACCCTTGTTGGCTTGGTCGATGAGTGGCTTGCTGATGAAACCCTCGAACAAAAAGAACAACAAAAAGAAGGGCAGGTTATTATCAATAACCTCTGCTCTTACATTCGTTCGCCCTTCCCCTTGGCAGAGGAAATTGAAGAATACGAAACCCGCAAGGAACTAGAAAAGCTCCAGAAAACAGATTCGGAGAAGCTCAGCGAAGAAGAATCTTCACGGCTCCAGGTCCTGCTTAAACGTTTCGAAGATTCTGGTGAATACGAAAAACCTAAAGACATCACCGCAGACTATGCAAAGTTCCACGAAGAACAGGACGTACGTCGCACTATCTTCGTTGAGATGAGCAAACGTAGCAGCGCTGTCAGTGTGGACGAGAGCAAGAAGGTAACTGTTAAATCCGGCGCATGGAGCGGCTTCAAGTTCGATTTTAGCCGAGCACCCATTTTCTATCCCCTGAACAATCTCACCATTGAACAAGGTCAATTCAGCTCTGCCCGATTCTACGGAAACACGAACTTCATATTCGCAAAGTTCACCGGAGACGCAGACTTCACGGGCGCAATCTTTACAGGAAACACAGATTTTAGATATACGACCTTCAACGAATATGCATACTTCGTAGACGTAGCCTTCAGCAGAACCGCAGATTTCTCAGACGCGACCTTCAACAGATTCGCAGACTTCTTGAACACGGATTTCAGCGGAGACGCGAACTTCTGGACGGCAACCTTCACTGGAGAGGCACGTTTCCGGAACGCAACCTTCAGCAGAACCGCAGATTTTACGCGCGCAACATTCACCAGAAATGCATATTTTACGTGCGCAACATTCACCAGAAATGCATACTTTGCACTCGCGACCTTCAACCGAGGTACACACTTTGAATGTACAACTTTCAGCGGAGACATACACTTCCAGGAGGCAACCTTCACCGGAGGGTTGACCTTCGGGGGCTCCTACTTCGAAAAGTATGCACCCACATTTGCAGAGGGTTCTGACTCTGCCCGATTCTCTGACCAAGTCAATTGGACAGAGAGCAACTTCGCTGTTCGTTCCGGAAGCCAGCCTATTGAACTTGGTAGTGCAACGCTCGGGGATAAAACCTTCAGCATCCCCTTCGGGACCGTAGTTTTTGACCCAGGTTCATGGGATGAACAAACCCAGGAGTACAGCCATATGAGTGTCACGTGCTGTAGAATTCGCCGCTCTCCCCATCACCAGGAGTAGCCCACCAGCACAGCCCCGTCTGTATCCTCTGATGCAGCGGGGCTGTGCCACACCCTCTACCCCACCGATACACTAGAACCATGTACCGAATCATGACTGTCTGCACCGGCAACATCTGCCGCTCCCCCGTCGGCGAATACCTCATCCGCCAGCACGCCCAAGAAGCCGGCGTGCCCGTCACCGTCACCTCCAGCGGCATCAGCAACGAAGAAGAAGGCAACCGCATCGACCCGCGCGCCGCCGCGCAGCTCACCACCCGCGGTATCGACCCGTCCGCGCACCGCGCCAGCGTCTTCACCGTCGAGGACTTCGACCGCAACGACCTCATCCTCGCCATGGACGCACCCCATTACCTGCGTCTCAAAGCCCTCGCCCGCAACGAGGACGACAAGGCCAAGATCCGCATGATGCGCAGCTTCGACCCGAAGGTCACCACCACCCACCTGGACCAGCTCGGCATCTACGACCCCTGGTACGGTAGCGAACGCGACTTCGTGTACACCACCGGCCTCATTGACGCCGCCGCACGCGGCCTCATCAACCACCTCAAGCAGGAAGGCGACGCGCAGTGAGTCAGCGTATTCCCCTGAACCAGAACCGCCGCGTCACCGGCACCACCGAAATCCTGGAGCTCTGCAAAGACATGCTGCGCCTGGAGCACGGCATCGGCAACGACTTTGACATGGACACCGCCGAATTCACCGAATTCCGTGCGCAGTTCCTTGCCGACTTCGCGCAGATCCCGCTGATTATCGGCATTGACGGCCGCAGCGGCACCGGCAAGACCCGCCTCGCCGCGCAGCTTGAGCAGGAGCTCACCGCCGCAGGGCACAGCGTGCACGTGCTGCACCTGGACGACTTCTACCCCGGCTGGGACGGCCTCTTCGACGGCGTGGAGGCGTGGGACGCGCTGTCCGTGCAGCTCACCGAAGGCATTGCCGGAACCTACACCCCGTGGGATTGGGAGGCGGGCGCCCCCGGTGAGGTGCGCACCGTCGACCCGGCGGCTACGCAGGTCATCATCTGTGAGGGTGTCGGCGCGATTGCGGGCGCCTGCGAGGTGCGTATCCTCGCCACCGCCCCGGATGAGGTGCGTTACGAACGCGCCATGGCTCGTGACGGTGACACGTTCCGCCCGCACTGGGAACGCTGGGCGGAGCAGGAGGAGGCGCTGCTCGCCGAGATCCCGGAGGACTACGCGACCGTGGACTTCATCTACGACAGCGCGGCGCAGTAGTAGCCGCCTACAAGACTGTAGGGCCCAATGCTTTGTGTATCTCGAAGCATTGGGCCCTACGGCTATTTAGAGGCAGTTTTACTGAGGCGCTGTTTTATTCAGGCATGGGAGCCGGGCTAGCGGATTCCATGCGGTCTTTATCCCAGTAGGTTGAGGTATTGCTCGGCGCGTGAGTGGAGGCGGTGCCGTCTTTTTCGTTACCTGGGTTGTTGCTAGAAAGCACAGCGAGGATTACGAGCAAGATGCAAGCTATGAGCAGCAGGATGCATAGCAAATATTTGTAATAGTGGTTGCGCATCTGAGGGGCCCTCCGGTCATATCGCGTGGTATGACCAACGTAAGTTATGCGGTCGCCCCGAGCAATGCTTCTCAAGAATATTTCTCAAATATTTCTGCATGGGCTGGGGGTTGAGCGGCAGGCTAAGCCAAGCCGCTCAAGGGGCGGTGTTATCCGTAAGCGACATCAGGGTGTCCGAAGCGAAGCGAGGACGGGTGCCCCTGTAGGAGCGTGGATGACACCGCCTCCTTCTACGCACCTTCCCCAAGCCCTCCCAACCCAGCTCAAAAAAAATATCAAACATTTAACTTACGAAGCCACCCCCAATTCTGCTACCGTGGACAAGTTGTGCTTCCAGCCTGCGCAAGTTCATCCCCGGATCCGGTACCGCCGCATCCACGTCTTGTAGAGCCGCAGGCGCCGTTGCACGCGCATCACGCAGAAAGAAAAACTAAGACTAATGTCTTCGAAGTCGACTAAGACCTCCTTCGGACTATCGCCCCTTTTCATTGTTGTTCTGGCGCTGCTGACCGCTATCGCACCGCTCGCTACGGACATGTACCTGGCGGCGCTGCCGGCAGTCGCTGAGAATCTGAACACCACCAGCACGAACGCATCCCTGACGTTGAGCGGGTTCATGGTGGGTATGGCGCTCGGCCAGCTGGTCGTGGGTCCGCTGTCGGATAAGACGGGCCGCCGCAAGCCGCTGCTGATTGGTGCGGTGGTTTGTTTTATGGCGACGGTGGCGTGTGGTTTCGCGCCGAATATTGAGCTGCTGATTTTTGCGCGTTTCATGATGGGCTTCACCGGTTCGATTGGTGCGGTGCTGGCGCGTTCTATCGTGGCTGATACGACTGAGGGTCTGGCGACCGCTAAGCTCATGGGCGTCATGATGATGATTAACGGTTTCGCGCCGGTGCTTGCGCCGCTGTTTGGTGGTTGGGTGCTGTCGTGGGGTAACTGGCGCGATATTTTCCATGTGCTTGGCGTGATTACCGCGATCATGATGCTCGGCGTGATCTTCGTGATTAAGGAGACCCTGCCGGTGGAGGAACGCTACCAGGGCACCGCCCTGAGCGTGTACTCGGAGCTGCCGAAGGTCTTCAAGATTCGCCGCTACCTGGGTTTCATGCTGACGATGTGCTTCGCGTTTGGTGCGCTGTTCTCGTATATTTCCGGTTCGACGTTTGTGTTGCAGAAGATTCTGGGCTTGTCCGAGACTGAGTTCACTATCGTGTTCGGTGTGAACTCGATTGGCATTGTGCTGTTCAGTGCGATTGCGACGAAGCTGGTGGGCCGTGTGGCGCAGCGCCGCATTGTGAATGTTGGCGTGGTGAGTCTGCTGGTGGTGTCTTCGCTGCTGGTGGTTAGCTTCCTTATCGGTATCTCGCTGGTGCCGACGCTGGTTCTGCTGTTCCTGCTGACCAGTTCGTGCGGCCTGATTTTTGGTAATGCTTCGGCGTTGGCGTTGAACGAGGCGCGCCACATGGCAGGTAGTGCGTCGGCGGTGATGGGTACGATTCAGGCTCTGCTGGGTGCGTTGGCGGCGCCGCTGGTGTCGTTTGCTGGTGAGCATGAGTACCTGCCGATGGGCTTCTCCATTCTGGGTTTCGCGGTCCTGACGGCGCTGGTGCTGTGGACTACGCCGCGTAAGGATTCGGACTACTCGGCTGACGGTAAGAGCCACGGCGCTGGTGAAGGTCAGGGTGCTCCGGCGGGCCACTAACCTGTTGTTTTTTGTGTAGCTAAAGCCCCGGATGGGCGACCCGCTAAGGGTTGCGCGTCTGGGGCTTTGCTGTATTTGCTGTAGCAGTTAGGGAGGCGCCCGTACTCTTCCTTCGCTCCTACAGGGGCACCCGCCCTCGCTTCGCTTCGGGCACCCTGATGTCGCTTCAGGAAGGTACACGCACCTCCTGCCCTTGACCATAGACAGCACAAAGGGACGGTATTATCCTCGCTCGGATAATACCGTCCCTTTTTACGCGTTTAGCTCTGTTGCGCCAGGTAGTTCAACAGGGTCGCGGTCAGCTCCGGGTCATGCGCCAGTGCCGTGCCGTTCAGGTGGGTCACCGGCGCAATCAGACGCACCGACGACGCCAACCACACGCCGTCCGACTCGAACAAATCCTGCGGGTAGAGCGGTCCGAAGCCCAGCTCCCAGCCGGCCTGGCGTGCCGCCTCGAACACCGCACCCTGCGTGGTACCGGGCAGGATGCCGTGGCTCGGCTCGGGCGTGTACAGCACCTTCTTGCCGTCCTCAATCTTGGCGACCAGCACCGAAGAAGTGGCGCCCTCAAGCACGCGACGCTCGTCGGTGATGAAGATAGCGTCATCCGCGCCGCGCTCCTGCACGTATCGCAGGACCGCCATGTTCACCGCGTAGGAGAGGGTCTTCGCACCCGCCAGCAGCCACGGGTAGGCGCTGTTGTCCATCGGCTCGTGGCCGCGCGGCAGCAGCATCGCCTTCACGCCCTCGGTGCGGCGCTTCACGATGGATGCGGGCACCGGCGACGCCATAATCAGCGTGTACGGGCCCGGCTGCATGGAGGTCACCGCCTGGGTGGGGCCGCGCGAAATAATAATCTTCACGATATGCTCTTCGCCCAGCGCAGTCTCGGCACCGGCGGTCGCCTCACGCATGAGGCGCTCCACCGCCGAACGCAGAATCTCGGGTTCCGGGTCGGGCAGATCCAGCATGCGCGCCGACGACTCGAGGCGGGACAGGTGCATGCCGAGCTTACGCACGCGACGGTTGACGGACAGCATGGTCTCGAAGACGCCGTCGCCGCGGGTGAAGCCCTGATCATCAACGCTGATGAGGGGCACGGACGGGTCAACGAAGATGCCCTGCGGGTTCTGCTCGTTCAGAAGAATTACGGTACTAGACATAGTCTTATTGTACGTTCGCGGCCAGACCATAGGCAGGAGGCGTCTGTACCTTCCTGAAGCGACATCAGGGTGCCCGAGCTCTGCGAGGGCGGGTGCCCCTGTAGGAGCGAAGGAAGAGTGCGGGCGCCCTCTACTCATGTCCCAAGTGGGGCTAGGCGCGGAGGAAATATGTGGTACCCCTCCTCCCTGTAGGAGCGAAGGAAGAGTGCGAGCACCTACGTATCCCAGCGTGGGAAGACGGTATCGCCCGTAGTGACATCAGGGTGTCCGAAGCGAAGCGAGGACGGGTCCCCTGTAGGAACGAGGGTGTATACCGCTTCCCAAGCAGAGCTACGAAAACGGAACCAGAAACGGAACAAACTACAGCAAGAGCAAACTAGCCCCAGAGGAACTGGATTGTACCCGCCGCAATAGATGCACCGTACGCAACAGCGATAATGACGGCGGCGGCAATGCTCACGTGCACATCACGCGGCGAATAGGACGGCACACGAGCCCAGGTGCGTTCGCCTGCGCCGAAGCCGCGCGCCTCCATGGTGATGGCGAGGCGGGAGCCGCGGCGGATAGCCTGCACGAGCAGGGCGAAGCTTTGCCCGCCGAAGGTTTGTGCACGTCCAGCGAGGGATTGGCCTGCGCCGAGTCCGCGGGCGCGTCGTGCCTGGCCGAGGGCGTTCCATTCGGCGAAGAGGATGCCGACGAGGCGCAGGGCGGCGACGGTGGCAAGCACGAACCGGGAGGGCAATTTGAAGGTTTGTGCGAGGGAGTCGCCGAGGTCGGTCGGGTCGGTGGTGAGTACGAATGCGAGGGTGGGTAGGACCATGGCGAGGGAGCGGATCATCATGGCTGCGCCGACGGCGGCGGAGTCGGTGGTGATGCTGTTGAAGCCGAGGTCGAGGATGGTGGTGCCGCTTTTGGCGCTGAGCATGGCGACGGACCAGCCGGTGGTGATGACGGCGATGAGGATGGGCCAGAAGCGGGCGAGGACGTTGACGGGTCGGAATCCGACGAGGATGAATCCGAGCAGTTCGAGGGCGAAGAGGATTCCGGAGGTGAGGGGGTCGCGCACGATGAGTGCGGCGATGATGAGGGTGAAGGAGACGATGAGTTTTACGCCGGCGTTGAGGTTGCTGAAGTAGCTGGTTCGGTCGATGGTGCCGAAGAAGTCGGTGTTCATGCGTTCTCCTTTCCGGGGGTTGTGGTGGCTTCGAAGGTGATGTGGTTGCCGCCGAGTGCGGCGGTGTAGTCTTCGTCGTGGGTGATGGAGATGACGGCGGTGCCGCCTGCGAGGAGTTCGCGGATGAGGTCGACGAGTTCTGCCCAGGTGCGTGCGTCTTGGCCGAAGGTGGGCTCATCGAGAATGAGTATTCTCGGTGCGGTGGCGAGCGCGGAGGCGACGGAGAGCCTGCGTTTTTCGCCGCCGGAGAGGGTGAAGGGGTTGGCGTCGAGTAGGTGGTTGAGGCGTAGGTGGGCCGCGAGTTCGTTGGTGCGGGCTGCGAGGTCGTCTTCGTTGAGGGGTTCGCGGGTGAGCGCGGCGAGTCGGCGGGGGCCGAGTTCGAGTTCTTCGCGTACGGTTCCGCGGATGAATTGGTATTCGGGTTCTTGGAAGACGTAGCCGATGCGGCTGAGCATTTGGGCGGGGGTCCAGGTGGGCACGTCCCAGTGGGCGCGCTCGCCGCCGTGGTTGCCGCCGTGGTTACCGTCGTAATTACGGAGCGCGTCGGTGGCGGTGAGGGTGCCGTTGGGTGCGGTGAGGAGCCCTGCGAGGGTGAGGGCTAGGGTTGATTTGCCGGCGCCGTTGGGTCCGAGCACGCTGAGGTGTTCGCCGGCGTGCAGGGTGAGGTTGATGCCGCTGCGCAGTACGGGCAGGTCGGTGGGTGCGGGTGCGGGGGTGTCGCCGAGGCGTTTGATGGTGCGTCGGCGTGCGCGTCGTTGTTTGGGGGTGGGTTGTGCGCGGGTGATGCTGAGGTTTTCGGCGCGGAGTAGCGCTTCGCCGCCCTCGTTTTCACCGCCCGCAATATTACCGGTCTGCGGCGCACGCGGCACGTAGTTGGGTACCCACACGCCTGCGTCGATGAGTTCTCGGCGGGCTTCGGTGAGTACGGTGTCGGGTGCGCCGTCGTGGGTGATGGTGCCGCCTTCGCCGAGCACGATAATGCGGTCCATGTGCGGCGCCCAGATGCTCACGCGGTGTTCTACGACGAGCAGGGTCGCTCCGGTGGCTTGCGCGGCGGCAAGGATGCTGTCGCGTACTTCCTGCACGCCGGAGGGGTCGAGGTTGGCGGTGGGTTCGTCGAGGATCATGGCGCCGGGGTGCATCGAGAGGATGCCCGCCAGGCCGAGGCGCTGCTTCTGCCCGCCGGACAGCGCGCTGCTGGGGTGGTCGAGGGGCAGGTCGTTGAGCCCTACGGCGGTGAGGGCTTCGGTGACGCGGCCCCAGATTTCTTCGCGGGGTACGCGCAGGTTTTCGGGGCCGAACGCGACGTCGTTGCCGACGGTTGCCATGACGATGGAGGATTCGGGGTCCTGCTGCATCATGCCGGCGGTGCCGCGTGCTTCGGCAGGGGCTTGCCCGTTGATGGTGATGGTGCCGCCGGCGGATTCGCCGTCATCATCGTGGAGCACACCGGCGATGGCGTGCAGGAGCGTCGATTTGCCGGCGCCGGAGGTGCCCAGTAGCAGGACTTTTTCACCGGGGTTGATGGTGAGGTTGAGTCCGCTGATGACGGGTTCTGGGCGTCCGGGGTGGTGCCAGCTGAAGTTGTTGAGCTCGATGCGCGCCCCGCGCGGTGTTGCTTCCATAATGGTTCCTTAGCCTTGTGGCTGCTGAGTGTGCCGAGTGGTGACTCGTTGTGAGTGACTAGGGGTGTCTAGTTGCTGGTGATTAGCGGCGGGTCTTGCCGGATGCCAGCGAGGAGAGCACACCGGTCTTGGCGAGGTTCTGCACGAGAATCCATGCGAGGAAGCCTGCGATGATTGCACCGGAGATGACGGCGCACGCTACGTAGATGATTGCCTTGACCGGTTCCATGTCGGGGTAGTAGATGAAGATTTCGTTAACGCCCATGAACAGGCCGCTGAGCGCGCCGGCGAAGACTGCTACGAATGCGTCCCAGCGACGGTAGCGGAAGATTGCGAAGGCGATTTCAGCGCCGATGCCCTGGAAGAAGCCTGCGATCAGGATTTCGCCGCTCCACGCGCCGCCGGTGAAGAGTACGGAGATGAATGCTGCGACGATTTCGCCGAAGAGTGCCGCACCGGGCTTGCGGATGAGCAGGCCGCCGAGGGTGCCGCCAAGCAGCCATGCGCCGGCGACGATGGGGCGGAATTCGGGTGCTGCTACGAGTGCGGTTTTCGCGGCGGGGCCGACTGCGATGTCCCAGATCCAGAAGATGACGGCGCAGGCTACTGCGATGACTGCGGCGATAACGATTTCGTTGACTCGCCAGCGCAGGTTCGGCTTCTTCGTTTCTGCCTGGGTAGATGCCTGGCTAGATGCCTTGGAGGCGGGGGTTACGTTCTGCGACATTGGTGGTCCTTCCTTCGTTGGAAGGGGAATGTCCTCGCCCTCTGAATGGACGAGGGCATTGAGAAGAAATTCGACTCCCTACACCGGTACTAACCGGATCAGGTTCGAGGGTCTGCTTAGCACTCTCAGCGCCTCGGTGGCGCTCCCCTGTCGTTGTGGGGTTCCTTGTCCGTACCGTTGTGGTGCGGGTGGAAGCCCAGGTTCGATTGTAGGCGTGTCTGGCTGTTCGTGCCAATTTGCCGCTTTTTGTTTTCTTCTTCTGCCCACATTACAGAATTGCACGGTGTACAATTTTGGGACGGAGCGGCTCCAAGGCGGCACGAACGCCTTAAACCCTATACGCTAGGGAGTGGCGCTCTTTTCTCACCCAACCCCGAAGGGGTTCACGGGCAGGACGCCGCATCGTATACAGCTAAGGAGATACACATGAACCCCGTCGCTAAGCTTGCCATTGCGGGTATCAACATGGGCGCTACTGCCCTGGTTGGTAAGGGTCTGGGCGCAGCCTGGACCAAGGCTACCGGCAACCAGCCTCCCGCCATTTCCCACGACTCTGAAGACACCCTGCGTCAGGTCATCCTCTGGACCGTTCTGACCTCCGTCGTGGGTGCTGTGGTGAGCTTCGGTATTGCTCGCCTGCAGCGTCGTTTCTTCAACTAAGGCTTTGCGCCTTCCGCGCGAAAGTTCATGAACTAGGCGGTACGTATCTCCACTCGGTACGTACCGCCTGGTGTTCCCTCTTCAGCACGCCCGCTCTACTTCAGCAGGTTTCACGCCGCCGCTACGCTGAAGCGCCACCTCGGCATCCGAAAGCACAACTATGACTATTTCTTCTCCCCGCCGTAAGACGAAGGCTCCGCGTAGGGTCGTTGACCACGCGAACAGCCGCCGTTCGGTCGCGTCCTGGGTCATGTGGGATGTTGGTTCGTCGAGCTTCGACTCGATTATGATGACCTTCATCTTCACCGTGTACCTGACCAGTAGCTATTTCGGCACTCCCGAAGAGACCTCCTCGGCGCTGTCTCTGGGTCTGACCATTGCAGGGTTCCTCATTGCGATTCTGGCGCCGGTCACCGGTCAGCGTAACGATAAGTCCGGCAAGGGCATCTTCTGGCTCGGTGTGAACACCATGCTGCTGGTCGCTTCGATGGCGGCGTGCTTCTTCGTGGGCCCCACCCCGCAGTACCTGTGGCTGGGTGTCACCCTGATTTCTGCGGCAAGCGTGTTCAGCGAGTTCGCGTACGTGAACTATAACGCCGTACTGCCGCGCATCTCCCACCCGGAGAATATCGGTAAGATTTCGGGCGCCGGATGGGCTGCCGGCTACATTGGCGGCATCCTGGCGCTGGCTGTGGTGCTGTGGGGTTTTGTGCTTACCCCCGAAGTGCTCGGCCTGACCACCGAGAACGCCCTGAATATCCGTGCGGTCGCGCTGTTCGCCGCCGCGTGGTGCCTCATCTTCTGCGTGCCGCTGCTGGTGCGTATGCGCACCCGCGAGCGCTTCCTGCCGGAGGTGCTGCCCACCCGCGAGCTGCGTTTCCTGGAGCTGGGTCTGGAGCGTTTCTCCCCGGCTCGTCAGGGCGGTCTGCTCGCCTCCTATAAGGCGCTGTGGCGCACGATTCGTCGTCTGAAGATGACCTCCCCGCAGACCCTGTGGTTCCTGGTTGCATCGGCGGTGTTCCGTGATGGTCTGTCCGGTATTTTTACGTTCGGCGGTATTCTTGCGGCGGGCACGTTCGGTTTCAGCACCTCCGAGGTGATTCTGTTCGGTATTGCCGGTAGCGCTGTCGCCGCGGTTGGTGCGATCCTGGGCGGCTACCTGGATGACTACCTGGGCCCGAAGGCAATTATTGTTATCTCGCTGGTCGGCATTATTTTGGCGGCTACCCCGCTGCTGTTCTTCCCTCAGCCTGGCGTGTTCTGGGTATGCGCCCTGCTGCTGTGTCTGTTCGTTGGCCCGGCGCAGTCGGCGTCCCGCACGTTCCTGGCTCGCCTGGCTGAGCCCGGTACTGAGGGTGAGCTGTTCGGCCTGTACTCGACCACCGGTCGTGCCACGAGCTTCCTGGCTCCGATGCTGTTCGGTCTGTGTGTGAGCATCATGGGCGCGCAGATTTGGGGTGTGCTCGGTATTCTAATCGTTGTGGTGGCGGGCCTGCTCCTGCTGCTGCCGGTGAAGGCGCCCGGTGCGCTGCGTGTGCGGGCGGCTCGCCGCGAGAAGAAGCGTGAACAGAAGCGCCGCAACAAGGCAGCCCAGTAAGGCTGCTCGGTAAGGCGTCGCGGGGCTAAGCGTCCTGCAAACCCCCGCAAATACAAGCCCGCAAACACACAGGGAGGGGCGGGTAGAAGATCATTCTTCTACCCGCCCCTCCCTCGTGCTTAAGCAGCGCCTATCGAGCAGCGCCTATCAAGCAGCGCTCAGTAAGCCGCGCCAGAGAGCCGTGTCAGAGAACCGCAGTGGTTAGTCCTCCACCACGTCGTCCTCATCATCAGAGACAGCATCCTCAGAGGAATCCAGCGCAATCTGCTGCTGCTCCTCATCCAGAACCTCATCGCTGGTCATCTGAGCCCAGGTCGCGTCATCAATCAGCGGATCATCAATCACACGAACCCACAGCATCGAACCAGCCGCCAGAGCGCTCAGGTTCTCGTCATACGCCTCCGCAGGCAGACCCTCAAAGATCTCAGCCAGACGCGCAAACAGGTCATCATACGAAATGTCGCCCTCAGCCTGCAGCCAGCACTCAGCCGCAAAATCAGACAGCTCATTCAGCTCAGTGTCACACAGCAGCAAGAACGGGCCGTCCTCACCCACACGCACACCCGAAGTGCCCGGCATACGAGACACCGCAATCGTACCGTTCAAGAACACACCCGGCAGGTGATCCTCAACCGTGTACTTCTCCAGCTTCTCAACCTCATCAGCATTCGGCAGCTCACCGCCATTCAGCAGATCCTGAACCAGCGGCAGAGTATCCTCAACCTCCGAGTACACCAGGCGCCACACGCCACCGCAACGCTCCACCAGCTTAGCCAGCGACACAACACCCTCAGGGTGACGCGCCAGACCCGAGCTCTGCTCACTCAAGAACACCAGAGCCTCATGCAGCGGAACACGCTCAAAATACGGCTCCGAAGCCGACTCATCACGAGAAATGAACACAATACGCGACAGCTCATAGCTGAGGTCATCACGATCAACCACGTTCAGGCCCAAATCCACCGGGTTCTGCTGATCCTTCGGCGCATTCGGGTCAACAATCACAGACAGCGGCTTCGGATACGGCGACACAACACCCTCATCCGAAATAATCGCAGTCTCATCAGTCAAGTACGCAAACTTGGAACCCAAGAAACGCGAAGCAGTCGTCTTACCGCTACCAGAAACACCCACCAGCGCAACAGCGCGCTTCGACTCAGGGTCACCAATAACAGCCGCATGCAGCATCACACCGCGACCAACCAGCTGCTCAATCATCGCCAACGTAATACGGCTCGTCAGATCCTGCATACCCGAATCATCATCAGCCACACGCAGCGTCGAAACCTTATCAAACGAACCCATCAACGGATTCGCCAAATCCATCACCGACTCATCAGTCGGCGCATGAACCAGCATCACCTGATCAAAACGAGACAACGAAGCATACGCCTCATCAGGAGTATCAAAAAACTCCGGAGCAAGAGGCTCCCACGCCTTCTTAAAACGCTCCACAAAAGAGTCCGACATATCAATCAGATACAAAGAAACTTCCGCGCCAGCAACACGCAGAACAACAGGCTTCAGATTCATCAAAAATCCTTAGAGAGTGAGAGATAAAAACCCGCACGCGAGTGAACGCACGAGCACAAACGGGCGAAAAACCGCCCAACGCGGGCGCACAAACACACAGCCTGCACGCCCGCACCCCAAAGCGGGAAAGACTAAGACTCCACAGAACCATCCGCAGGAATCATCGTCTGATGAAAATTCAAATAACTACGCGAAGCAGTCGGGCCACGCTGACCCTGGTAACGGTTACCATACGCACCAGAACCATACGGATGCTCAGTCGGGCTACTCAAACGGAAGAAACACAACTGACCAACCTTAGAACCCGGCCACAACATAATCGGCAAAGTCGCCATGTTCGACAACTCAAGCGTCACATGCCCAGAAAAACCAGGATCAATAAAACCAGCCGTAGAGTGAGTCAACAAACCCAGACGACCCAGCGACGACTTACCCTCCAGGCGGGCAGCCACATCATCAGGCAGGGTCACCTTCTCATACGTAGAACCCAACACAAACTCACCCGGATGCAGAATAAACGGCTCATCAGGAGCCACCTCCACCAGGCGCGTCAAATCCTCCTGCGGCTGAGCAGGATCAATATGCGGGTACTTATGGTTATCGAACAGACGGAAGAAACGATCAATCCTCACGTCCACACTTGCAGGCTGAATCATCGACTCATCGAACGGATCAAGAACGATGCGCCCATCAGCAATCTCTTGACGAATATCGCGATCTGAAATAAGCACGCTTAAAGGATACCTGGCAAACACCACCCACGTGCAGGCATCCACCAGCCCCAGCACACAGGCCTACATCACATTTCAACCCCGCCACCCCGCGCACAAACAACCGCAACACATTTCACTCCCGACAAGCAGGCGCGATACACTGAAAAAGATGCGGCTGTAGCTCAATGGTAGAGCGCACGCTTCCCAAGCCTGATACGCGGGTTCGATTCCCGTCAGCCGCTCCACAAGCCCCGGACCTTATGGTTTGGGGCTTTATTTTTTAGGTTGGATGCGGTGGTTGGGCCAAGAGTTTAGGATGCCGCTTGGGTTGGACGGGTCGAGGCGGTATGTTCCTTGCTCCTGCAGGGAACCCGTCCTCGCTCCGCTTCGGACACCCTGATGTCGCGACGGAACATACCGGCCTCTCCCCTACTAACTCTCTCCCCTTCTCCGGGCAGGTGGAGTAGTGGGTGCGGCTGCGCGGCTGGGAACGAACCGCGGGCGCTCGGTTTGGGAAGAGTGTGCGCGGAGGCGGGGAAGGAATACTGGGGTTAGGTACCGCAGACAGCTCGCCGGAGATAAAGATTGGGTTGCAGGCATTGTGGTAGCTCAGTTTAGGAAGTCAGGGTGCCTACCAGCGGGCTCAGCGCGAAAGGGCTTGCCGCAACTGCGCGAGCGCGGTGCCGCTATACCTTCCTGCAGCGACATCAGGGTGCCCGAGCTCTGCGAGGGCGGGTGCCCCTGCAGGAGCGAAGGAAGTGTATAGCGCGCCGGCCTCTCCTCCGCACAAGCGAGGAATGCACCCCGTCAGACATCTCAAAAGTTTGAAGAATGTTCAACTCACTACACAGCTGTGCTAACCTAACCACAGAAATTCCATGAGAGAATTTCTCAAAACATCTACTCGACGACGAATCGTAGACCCGCATGACCCGCGAAACGCACCCCTACACCACCCCCGCACGCCCCCTCGACCTGAACCTCTACCTCGTCACAGGCGACAACCCCCTCGAAACCGTTCGGGCAGCCAAACACGCCACCTGCATCCAAGTCAGGTCCAAACCCATCAGCGCGCGCGAACTCTACCAGCTCACCGAAGCTATCGCCGGCATCATCCAGCCGCACCAGACCCTCCTCATCGACGACCGTGTTGATGTCGCCCTCGCGTTGCGTGCCCGCGGCGTGCGCGTTGATGGCGTGCACATCGGTCAAGACGACCTGCCCGTAGCCGACGCCCGCGCCCTCCTCGGCGCCGACGCGATCATCGGTCTGACCACCGGCACCCGGCAGCTCGTCGAAGAGTCCAACAAGATCGCGCATCTGATCGATTACGTTGGTACCGGGCCGTTCCGCCCCAGCCCCACCAAGCAGTCCAACCGCCCGCCCCTCGGCATTGATGGGCTCCGCGAACTTGCCGAACTGTCCGCCGTACCCACCGTAGCTATCGGCGACATCACCCCCGAAGACTGCCCCGCCATCCGCACCACCGGAGTCGCCGGAATCGCCATGGTCCGCGCCTTCGTCGACAACCCCGCACTGCAGGCATAACCATGACCATCACCATCATTGGCGGCGGAATCATCGGCCTCACCACCGCGTTTGAACTCACCGAACACGGCGAGAACGTGCACCTCGTCGACGCCGAAACCAGCGACTACGGCACCACCGACGACGGCACGGCGCTCTACCCCGCCGCCAGCCACTACGCCGGCGGCATGCTCGCACCCATCGCAGAAGTGCAATTCCAGCAGGACGCGCTCTTCCCGCTCATGACCGCCAGCGCCGACGCCTACCCCTCCCTCATGGGCAGGCTCAGCCGCGCCACCGACCTGCCCACCGGCTACGACACCACCGGCACGCTCATCATCGCAGCCGACCGCGCCGACGCCGAGCACCTGCAACGCACCCGCGCCTACTACCGGGACATGAACCGCCCCGCAGACCCCGTCACCCCCACGCAGGCACGCGCCCTCGAACCGCTCCTGGCGCCGCGTATCGCCGGCGCCGTGAGCATCCCCAGTGACCATCAGCTACACCCGCGGCTCATGAGGCGCGCCCTCAAAGACGCCCTCACCCGCCGCGGCGTCACCTTCAGCGCCGAACGGGTCACCGACCCGGACGCGGGCGACATTATCTGCGCTGGACTAGGGGCAACACTGCACGGGGACTACCCGCTACGCCCCGTCTACGGGGATATTCTGCGTCTGCGCGCCCCGCGGCCCATCCTCAAACATGTGGTGCGCGGCTACGTGAACTCCCGCCCCGTCTACCTCATCCCCCGCCCTGACGGGGAGCTATGCATCGGCGCAACCAGCCGCGAAGACCACCGCACGCTGCCCGCCATTGACGGCGTACACCAGCTGCTACGTGACGCGATCCGGCTCGTGCCCGCGGTTGAAGAGTGCGAGCTTCTGGAGGCGAACGTCGGCGCCCGCCCCGGCACCCCGGACGACCTGCCCATCTTTGGGCACCGCACCCGTACTGACGGCACCCGCCAGCTTGTGTCCACGGGCTACTTCCGTCACGGTATTCTGCTTGCCGCGCTCGCAGGCAAGGTCGGCGCGGAGGTCGCCTGCGGGGCTGAGATTCCGCCCATTATGCAGGCGTGCGACCCGGCACGATTCACCCACTAAACACAGTCCCCGCCGGGTGCACCCGGCACCTTCACGAAAGGATTTCGCATGATCATCACCTACAACGGTGAGCCGCTAACCACCAACGCCCCCACCGTATTTGACCTTGTCATGGACCAGTTTGGTACCGAAAATGGCGTGGCTGTGGCGCTCAACCGCAGTATCGTGCCGCGTTCCACCTGGCTGGATGTGCCGCTGAGCGAGGGCGATAGGGTGGATGCCCTCACCGCCGTTCAGGGCGGCTAATCTTCCAGCCTGTACCGGCAATATTCTCACCGGTAAATACCCGCAGGAGAATACCCACCGGCAAAAAAGAACAGATATTCTCGGTTTTTGTTCCCTAAACCGGGCGCACCGTAGCGCCCCGCACCAACCAGCCGCACCAACCAGCAAACCCCGTTATCTAGACGTTCCCACAGAGGAGAACACCATGAGCCTCACACCGCTCACCATCGGCGACCGCACCTTCAACTCCCGCCTTATCATGGGTTCCGGAGGCGCAACCAGCATGGACCTGCTCGAGCAGGCGCTCATCGCCTCCGGCACCGAAATGACGACCGTTGCCATGCGCCGTCACGCCGCAGGCACCCCCATTTTTCCGCTTCTGCAGAAGCTCAATATTGCGCCGCTACCTAATACCGCAGGGTGCCGCACCGCAGCCGATGCGGTGATGACCGCGATGCTCGCCCGCGAGGCACTGGGCACTTCCTGGGTGAAGGTCGAGATCATCCACGACGAAGACACCCTGCTGCCGGACACCGTGGAGCTGTTGAACGCTTGCGAGCAGCTGGTCGCTGAGGATTTCACGGTGCTCGCGTACACCTCTGACGATCCGGTGGCTGCAGCTCGCCTGGAGGATGCGGGCGTTGCGGCGGTTATGCCGTTGGGCGCGCCGATTGGTACCGGTCTGGGCATTTTGAACCCGCACAATATTGAGCTGATTGCTTCTCGCGCGCAGGTTCCGGTGGTTCTGGATGCCGGCGTGGGTACCGCCTCCGACGCGGCGCTGGCGATGGAGCTGGGTTGTGATGCGGTGTTGTTGGCGTCGGCGGTGAATCGTGCTGAGGATCCGGTGGCGATGGCTCAGGCGATGAAGTTTGCGGTGCAGGCGGGCGCGTTGGCGCGTGAGGCCGGCCGTATTCCGGTGCGTGAGCACGCGAAGGCGTCGTCGCCGTCGGAGGGTTTTGTCTCGTGGATGTAAACCTTGCCCCTACCCCGGTGAATCCGGAGCATGCGCGCCTGGATCGCGAGCGCACGGACCGTCAGCGTCGCCTGCCGGGCTTTGATCAGGATGCGGTGGCGGCTGCCCGCGTGTTGGTAATTGGTGCTGGTGGTTTGGGTTGTCCGGTGGTGCAGGCGTTGGCGGCGGCTGGTGTGGGGTATCTGCATATTGTGGATTCTGATTCGGTGGAGCTGTCGAATATTCAGCGTCAGCCGCTTTTTGGTGTGCCTGATGTGGGTGAGCCGAAGGCGGAGGTTGCGGCGCGCCGTGCCCTGGAGCTGTGCCCGTCGTTGACGGTTGAGACAACGATTCGGCATGTGGATGCGTCCTGGATTTTGGATCTTTTCGCCGCCTCGGCACCGGATTGTGTGGTGGATTGTACGGATACATTTGCGTCGAAGTATCTGATTGCGGATGCCGCGCAGCTTGCGGGTCTGCCGCTGGTGTGGGGCACGGTTTTGCGTTTTGGCGGGTCGGTGAGTCTTTTTGAGCCGGATGGCGCGCATTTGCGTGATATTTTTCCGACGATTCCGCAGACGGTGGAGTCGTGTGCGCTTGCCGGGGTGTTGGGTGCGACAACAGCTGTGGTGGGTTCGCTGATGGCGACGGAGGTGCTCAAGTTTGTGAGTGGTTTGCCGACGGCGGCGGGTACTCTGCTGACGTATGATGCCTTGTCGGGTACGTGTACGTCGTTTGGGGCGGTGCCGGATCCGGCGCGTGTGGTGCCGGTGGATTTGTCGGCGCATGATGTTCCGCAGGTTCTGCTGGATGTGCGTGAGGTGCCCGAGCGTGAAGAGTCGGTGAAGCATGAGGGTTCGTTGCATCTGCCGCTATCGCAGCTGAGCGACGCTGAGGGGTCGCTGTTGCCGGCAACCGACGTGCCCGCGGAGCTGCTGAGCTTGTTTGAGTCGGTGCGTGATCAGCGTGTGGGCGTTTTCTGTGCCTCGGGTGCGCGAGCGCAGCGCTTTGTGCAGGCGTACGCGGAGCTGGCGGGCGAGTACGGGGTGCGCCTCACGGCACTGTAGAGATGGTTTCCCCATGTGCAGGGCGTAAAATCGTGTATAACACGGCGGCTCGTCGCGCGGTTTGTTCTGCCTAAAAACTGCCGCTGCCGCCTCCTGTTTTCGCACACTCACTCTAGGAGTTTTATGCTCACCGTCTCTACTGTGCCGCTTGTTTTGTGTACGGCACTTGTTGCGTTGACTTTGTTGATTAGCGGTATTGCTAAGGCGAAGGACCCGCAGAGTACCGTGACCGGTATTCAGAATCTTGGTTTGGAGAAGATCGCGCCGACCCGTGCGGTGTCGCTGATTTTGCCGTGGTTCGAGATCGCCCTAGCCGCCGTTCTGCTGCTGTCGCCGGTGCGTTTGCCTGCGGTGATTGCTTCAGGTTTGGCGCTGATTCTGATGCTGTTCTATACGGTGGTGATTGCGCGCGCGCTGGCGACGGGTCGTACTGCGGGTTGTAATTGTTTCGGTTCTGAGTCGAATGCGCCGGTGAGCCGTTACACGCTGGTCCGTAATATTGCGCTGCTGTTGGCGGCGGCTGGTGCGCATGCGAGCGCGTTGAGGGGCGGCACGGGCGTTGTGTCGACTCTGCTGGGTCTGGGTAATAGCGGCTGGACTTGGGTTTTTGGTGCGGCGCTGATTGCTGTGACGTTGGAGGCTGTTCGCCGCGGTGATGCTCTTGCGCAGCCGGAGCCGCAGGCTGAGGTGATTTTGCCGGAGCCGGTGTATGACGAGAACGGTGAGGAGCAGTATGTTCGCATGCCGATTCCGCATGCGGCGCTGTACCTGGAGAATGGCCGTCACACGAATATGCGTGCGTTGGCTAAGAATCAGGCGCGTGTGCTGGTGTTTGTGTCGGCGACCTGCGCTGGTTGTGTGAAGTTTTTGAAGACGATGGCTTCGTGGCAGGAGCGTCTGCCGCAGGTGGCGTTGCATCCGGTGTATTCGAGCCTGGAGTCGTTGCAGACCTCGCGTAATGCGGGTACGTTGCCGGAGGGTTTGACTCCGTTGATTGACCGTGAGGCGGGTTCGCGCGCGAATTTTGGTAATGGTGTGCCATTGGCTGTGGTTTTGGGTGCTGATGGTCTGATTGCTGGCGGCCCGGTGGCTGGTAATGAGCAGGTTGAGGCGCTGCTGACTGATATTGAGGAGCAGTTCGCTGAGGCTGCTCGTTTGGCTGAGGAGGAGCGTGAAGAGCAGATGCGTAAGGCGCTTGCTGAGGATACGTCGAATACTGGCGGCGACCACCTCTAACCGTCCCCTGTAGCTTCTCTGCTTTTCGTACTGTCCCGATAGCCCCATCCGGCTCTTACTGCCCTTACCCGCAGGTGCCGGGTGGGGCTATGCTAGAACGTAGCGCACACACCGCTTATATGCCGCGGTCACCTTGCCTGGTGGCGGTTGGCGCATCCTCAACCCTGTCTAAGGAGTTTTTATGGCAATGATGAGTTTCAACGCTCCGGGCGAGCGTGAGAAGTCCTTGTGGCTGGTCCGCAAGGAGAGCAACCCGAATCATTCTCAGTGGTACATTGACCGTTTTAAGGCGATGGAGGCTGAGGGTAATGATATGGCGGGTGAGTCTCGTCTGTTGAACGCTATGGCTTCTCGCGGTGCGAAGATTCTTGATGCGGGTTCGGGTCCCGGTCGTGTGGGTAAGCAGCTACACGCGTTGGGTCACCGTGTGACGGGTGTGGATATTGATCCTGAGCTGATTGAGGAGGCGCGCCGCGTCTGCCCGGATGCTACGTGGATTACTGCCGATTTGGTGGATTTGCCGGAGGTGCTGGGCATTGAGGGTGAGGCTACGGCGGAGAATGGTTTTGAGCTGCTGGTGTGTGCGGGTAATGTGATGGGTTTCTTGGCTCGTTCGACTCGTAAGCCGGTGGTGGAGAATTTCCGTCGCGTGTTGGCGCCGGGTGGCCGCGCTGTCGTGGGTTATGGTTCGGGTCCGGGCCGTGATTATGCGTTTGAGCAGTTTTTGGCGGATGCCCGCGAGGTTGGCCTGAACGTGGATAACACCTACTCTTCATGGCAGATGCACCCGTTTGTGGAGGGTTCTTCGGAGTTTTTGGTGGCGGTGCTGTCGCGCCCGGCGAACTAGGCTCGCATCTAAAACTGGGCGCAGTGCGTTTTGAGCTAGCGTGCAGTGCGTCTTGAGTTAGGCATACAAATGGCCCGGCGCCTACCCCGTGTGGGGTGGGTGCCGGGCCTTTGCGCGTCCTGAAGATGCGCATCCGAAAAGAAGCACCGTTGAAGAACGGGTGTTCTAGTGGATGAGGTAGATGGTGCGTGCGAGTTCTTCGGGCATGAAGGATGCGGCGAAGAGGATTGCCACGATGATGACGGCGAGTGCGGTCATAAGGCTGGAGCGCCAGCCGGGGTGCAGCTCGTTGAAGGTGATGAGTCCCTTGTGTTCTTTGTCCATGTTGACCACGTTAATCTGTTTGTAGATGGTGGTTTGGGCGGAGAGTTTGGAGGAGACTTCTCGCATGGTTTTGCCGTCCCAGACGCGGCCGTCGATGCGCATGAGCTGTTTGCCGTCTTTGTCGACGGCCCACATGGCGGGGAAGCTGCGGTAGCGTAGGCGGCCGGCGACGGTTTTGAGTTTCTGGCCGTAGGCTTTTTTGGGGTAGAGCTTTTCGGCGTAGATAGTGTGGTCGATATTTTCGAGGGGTACGGCGAACCAGCCGAAGGTGCGTGCGCGGAGCACGTGGGTTTTGGTGATGACGATGATGGTGGGTTTGAGGACTGAGTAGAGGTTTACGCCTGCGATGGTGCCGATGAGCAGTACGAGGATGGTGTACGGCAGGGCGGGTCGCTTGTAGAGGATGAAGGCGAGCGCGGCGAGGAGCACGATGGTGCCGGGGAGTGCCGCTTCGATGCGCCTGCCGTAGGAGCGCATGCGGGGGTGGAATAGTTCGTTGACTTCGCCGTATTTGGCGGGGACTTCGTGAGCGCGTTCTGCCATATACACAACTTTAGTGTGTGCGGTGCGTGAAACCTAGCGGACTACCTGCGTTACTCTGGTTCTATGCGTAATTTTTCTCCCGTGGAGCGGGTTCTGGCAATGTGGATGGTCGGTGTTGTGGTGGCGGTTTCTGTGGCTGCTGCGGCGCTGGTTATGACGAATAAGCTGGTGTATGGTCCGACGGGTCAGGTGCGGGAGTATTTTCATGCGTTGCGTACGGGTAATGGTTCGTATGCGCGTGGCCTGTTGGGTGCGCAGATTCCTGAGGGTGACGCCTCTTTATTGGATGGGGATGCTTTGAGGCGTTCGGTGTCTTCGTTGGGTGAGGTGTCGTATGAGGTGGTGGAGACCAGCGAGGATGGGGAGCATGCGACGGTGCGTGCGTCCTATACGTTGGAGGGTTCGCAGCAGCATACGGATTTTCGTTTGCACCGTTCGGGCACGCATTGGGGCTTTTTTGATAAGTGGGCTATTGATGAGGCGTCTTTGCCGTCGGTGAAGGTGAATATTCAGGGTGTGGAGGCTGCGACGATTAATAACCGTAAGGTTGCGGTGGATGATGGTGCGGCGTCATTCCCGGTGTTTTATCCGGGTGTGTATGCGGTGTCGTATGATTCGACGGTTTATACGGCGCAGAAGGTGAATGAGGTGGTGACTGCGCAGGATGCGAATCATGCGGTGCGTATGGAGTTGAAGCCGAGTGATAATGCGTTGTCGTCGGTGAAGGAGCAGGTGCAGGATCATTTGAAGAAGTGTACGCAGCAGAGCACTCTTTATCCGGGTGGGTGCCCTTTTGAGTATGCGTTTACGGGTCGTGTGGATTCTGAGGTGAAGTGGTCTGTGGTGAAGGTTGCGGATCCGCAGGTGAGTGTAAGTTCGGCGGGTGTGTGGTCGTTGAAGCCGATGTCGGGTACGGCGAAGGTGTCGTTTACTCAGTTGGATTTGTATACGGGTGAGCGTTCGCAGGTGCAGAAGGAGATTCCGTTTACGTTGAAGGCGTCGGTGGAGGCGGATGCGAAGGCGGTCCGAGTCTCCTTCTAAGAACGAACGACGAGAGCCAGTATGCTCTGAAGCGACATCAGGGTGCCCGAGCGAAGCGAGGGCGGGTTCCCCTGTAGGAGCGAAGAGCATACTGGCTCGTGGCTTATACGGGTTGAGAAAGGGCCGGTGTTATCCGTAGCGACATCAGGGTGTCCGAAGCGAAGCGAGGACGGGTGCCCCTGTAGGAGCGAGGATGACCCGGCCCTTTCGAGTCCCACAATCCTAAAAAGCACAAAGGGAACCGGCGCTATCCGTAGCGGTATCAGGGCGGCACAGCAGAAAAGGGTCAGTATTATCCGTAGCGACATCAGGGTGTCCGAGCGAAGCGAGGACGGGTGCCCCTGTAGGAGCGAGGATAATACTGACCCTTGATTCTTTTATAGATCCCTAGTTGATACCGCGAAGGTCCAGGACGAGTTCGCTTTCGTCTGCTTCGTCACCGGTCACGACGACGGGAATACCCCAGTCCTGCTGGTAGAGGTGGCATGCTGCATGCTCGGGGATGTCACCGCCGGGGGTGCCGTCGCAGGCGGCGGCGCGTGCGGTGATGTGCAGGACTGCCTCGGTGATTTCGGGGTTGAGTACGAGGGTGCGGGTCAGTCCGGTGGAGGTGCCGGCGCCTTCCAGGATGAAGTTCTCGGGGGTGGATGAGATCTTCAGCTGGGTGGGGTCGCCCCAGCGGGTGTCGAGCTTCTGGCCGGTGGGCACGGTGAATCGTGAGGTGAATTCGAGGGTGCCGCCGGTGAGCTTGGTGGAGGGGCGTGCGGTGGTGATGGCGCCTTCGTCGACGTGCTGTGCCTTGGCGGGGATGGAGGCGCGTACAAGCTGGTGGGCGTTGGTTTCGACGATGATGAGGCGCGGTTCTTCGCCGGGTACTTCTTCGACGAGCAGGTCGGAGGGCTCGTCGAGGCCGCGTTCGAGGGTGCCGAGGGTGCCGGTAACCGGGTCCCAGCGGCGGATGGCGCCGTTGTAGGTGTCGGCGACTGCGATAGATCCGTCGGGCAGTTCGGTCAGGCCGAGGGGGTGCTGCATGCGGGCGGTGTCGGAGTCGCCGTCGACGAAGCCGAAGTCGAACAGGCCCTTGCCGACGGCGGAGGTGACCTGTACGCCGTCTTCGGTGAAGGTGATGTGGCGCAGGCCGCTGGTTTCGGAGCATGCGACCCAGAGGCTACCGTCGCGTGCTTCGATGATGCCGGAGGGCTGGGCGAACCATGCGTCGGCGGCAGGGCCGTCGGCGAGGCCTTCGACGCCGGAGCCTGCGAAGATGCTGACGGTGCCGGTGACGGGTTCGTAGCCGAAGAGCTGGTGGGTGCCTGCCATGGCGATGATGAACTGGCCGGCTTCGCGGGAGTAGACGGCATCCCAGGGCGAGGAGAGCGCAATCTCGGTGGCGGGTACACCGGCGGGGATGTGGTTGGGGTCGCCGGTGATGGCGTTGTCGCCATCGATGACGCGCTGCACGCCGTTGCCTGCGAGGGTGCGTACTTCGCCGGTGCTCAGGTTGAGGGAGCGCAGGCGGTGGTTGACGGTGTCGGCGACGAGCACGTCGTAGCCGAGCTGTTCGCGCAGGTTTTCGGGTACGAGGGCGAGGCCGGCGGGCTCGTTGAAGCGTGCTTCGGTGCCGGTGCCGTCGACGTGGCCCTTGACGGGGTGGTTGATGGGGTCGTTGCCGCCGCCGTAGGTGTTGATGACGGTGTTGAGGTCGGCTGCTACCTGCAGGATGCGGTGGCGTGCGCTGTCTGCGACGAGGTAGGTGCGTTCGCGGTTGCCGAAGAGGTTTGCGGGGCCGAATTCGGCGGGCAGTTCGATGGCCTTGCCGGGGAAGGCGTAGGTGCCGGCTGCCTTGGGGCGGGGCACGTAGGGGCCGTCACCGCGGTGTAGGGTGCCCTTCGCCTCGTGCTCGGCGACGAGTTCGCGTACGAGGGAGGTGAGGCCCTGCACGTGGCCTTCGCCGGAGAGGTGGGCGACGATGTAGCCTTCGGGGTCGACGACGACGAGGGTGGGCCATGCGCGGGCGGTGTAGGCCTGCCAGGTGGTCAGTTCGGGGTCGTCAAGTACGGGGTGGGTGATGTGGTAGCGGTCGACGGCTGCGGCGAGCGCTACGGGGTCTGCTTCGTGTTCGAATTTGGGGCTGTGTACGCCGACGGTGACGAGCACGTCGGAGAATTCTTCTTCGAGAGGGCGTAGTTCGTCGAGGACGTGCAGGCAGTTGATGCAGCAGAGGGTCCAGAAGTCGAGAATAACGATTTTGCCGCGAAGGTCCTGCAGGGTGAGGTTCTTGTCGCCGGTGTTGAGCCAGGCGCGGCCTTCGAGTTCGCTGGCGCGCACGCGTACGCTGCGGGTGGTGTTCTCACTCATGGGTTCTCTCTCCTGTTGGGTGCGCCGTGTGTGGGCGCGTCGGTTTGCTGTCCCCATTATGCCAGCGTGGTGGGGGTGGTTCGCTGGGAGTTGAGCATTGTGAACGCGGGAGGTAACGGCTCGTCATATTACGTCATATTTGCGTGAGTTGAGGAGTGCGAAAGTGGTATGCACGGGTTTGGAAATCATTGCATCTCATTCATTCGCCATGCCCTCCGGTACCGATACGCCGGGGCACCCCCGAAATATTTAACTTAATAAGTTAAGCCTTACCTAACTATTGATTAATCTAACCCTTAATTTTTAGACTGGGAGGGTGCGATTTTTCGCACACCCTTCTGCGGGACTCGCCGACGACCCCGCCCCCACCCAAGGCCCGCCCTGCAGGCGGCGCCCCCCCAAGAGAAAGGCCTCCCATGGTGCAACGTCAGCTCCCCAAGCCCAGCGAACTACTTGAATTTATGCAATTCAAGAAGCCCAGCCTCGACTTTGCAGGCAACCGCCTACAGAGCGCACTGACCATCTACGATTTGCGCCGCATCGCAAAGCGCCGCACACCAGCCGCCGCTTTCGACTACACGGACGGCGCCGCGGAAGGTGAACTGTCAATGACCCGCGCCCGCCAGGCCTTCGAGGATGTCGAGTTCCACCCGGGTATCCTGACGGATGTTTCCACCGTAGACACCACCACGAAGGTACTGGGTGGCACCTCCGCTCTACCCTTCGGTATCGCCCCCACGGGCTTTACACGCCTCATGCAGACCGAAGGCGAGATTGCCGGATCCGGCGCGGCGGGGGCAGCGGGCATCCCCTTCACCCTCTCAACCCTGGGTACAACCAGCATTGAGGATGTGCGCCGAGTCAACCCAAATGGCCGCCTGTGGTTCCAGCTGTACGTGATGCGTCAGCGTGAGATTTCCTACGGCTTGGTCGAGCGCGCCGCAAAGGCTGGCTACGATACGCTCTTCTTCACTGTAGATACGCCCATTGCGGGGGCGCGCCTGCGCGATAAGCGCAACGGCTTTTCCATTCCGCCCCAGCTTTCGCTGAAGACAGTGGCGAACGCGATTCCGCGCCCGTGGTGGTGGTATGACTTCCTCACCACGCCCAAATTGGAGTTCGCTTCACTCTCCTCGACAGGCGGCACGGTGGGCGAATTGCTGGACGCTGCCATGGATCCGTCCATCAATTACGAGGATCTTAAGGAAATCCGTGAGTTGTGGCCCGGCAAGATTGTCATTAAGGGCGTGCAAAACGTGGAGGATTCCAAGAAGCTGGCTGATTTAGGCGTGGACGGCATCCTACTGTCGAACCACGGCGGCCGCCAGTTGGACCGCGCTCCGGTTCCCTTCCACCTGCTCCCGGAAGTGGTTCGCGAGGTCGGCAAGGACACCGAAGTTATGGTGGATACCGGCATTATGAACGGCGCGGATGTGGTGGCCTCGCTGGCCTTGGGCGCCAAGTTCACGCTGATTGGCCGCGCCTACCTATACGGACTCATGGCGGGTGGCCGCCGCGGTGTGGATCGCACGATTGAGATCCTCTCGGAAGAGGTGCGCCGCACAATGCGCCTGCTACAGGTCAGTTGCGTTGAGGAACTCGAACCCAAGCATGTGACGCAATTGCGCCGCCTGCAACCCATTCCGAAGATTTAAACCTCTCCATCCCCGAGTGAGAAATAATTAAAGACGCCCCGCACGCATCACGTATAGATGCGCGCGGGGCGTTGGTATCCCTAGTGTGGTGGGCTGTTCTGCCCAGTGGGCAGGAGCTAGTTTTTACTTGGCGCCTGCAACCTCGGAGAGGTCACCAATCTTGGTGGGCTTGACCGGGGTCTTAGCGGTGCCGCTGAAGCCGTCGATACGGCCGGGTGCCTTCGGGGTTTCGATGGTGGAGACGTCAGTCGCCTGCTCAAAGGTCTTGGTGTTCAGCACGGATGCGGTGCCATCTGCATTGACAACGGTGTAGAGGTTGTCCTTGGGGTTGGTCTTGATCCAGGAGCCGTCCTCTTTCACGACGATGGTTGTACCGTTGGAGTCCATGCTGGTCCACACACCGTTATTCTGGATGCTGATGATAGCGCCGTCCTTGGATTCGAATGCAGCGAGTTCATCGGTGTAGTAGACGGTGCCATCGCTGGTCTGCACCTTCTTCACGCCGGACTGCTCCTTGAGCTGTTCCAGGGCTTTCTTGCTGGCGGTGTAGCCTGCGGAGGCTACCTGATTGGCGGATTCCTGACCCTTCTTGAGTGCTTCGGTTGCTTCGCTGGGCAGGTCGGTGGGAGTGCTGATGGTGCCCTGGGTGGTCTTAGTTTCTGCCTTGGTGGTTTCAGCTGCTGCGGAGGCGGTGCTCTTGGTGGTTGCTGCTGCGGAGGTGCTTGCGGGTGCCGAGGCAGTTGCGGAAGCGGTTGCAGAAGCGGACGCGCTTGCCGATGCGGAGGAGTTGGAGTTGGCGCCGGAGTTGCCGCCGCAGGCTGCGAGGCCGAGGGCACCGGCAATGGTCAGGGACAGAACAGCAATAGACTTCTTCACTGTATTTTCTCTTTCTGTATGCGCCGCTCTGCAACGGCGCAGTGCGTAGTGTGGTTGACCTGTACTCCGGTATGCCCGGTGTACGCCACCATGCTAGCACCGCGACCTGAAAGCTCCCTGAGATGGTGCGGTGCCCCCTCCCCCGCTTACGGGTCATCTCAGCTCTACTGGTCTTCTCAGCGCGGCTTGAAGACGCAAAAACGCCCCGCACGCATCACGTTCGGATGCGCACGGGGCGAACGGATCTAGCTAGTCGCCAGCTAAGCGGTGGATACGGTTAGTTCACAGCCATGCTAGTCGGCTTAACGGGGGTCTTCGGGGCGGGGAAATCTCCCACCGGAGCCGGGGTCTTGGGCACTTCCAGGGACTGGTAGTCGTCCGAAATCTCCGAGGTCTTAACGTTCATAATGGAAGCCGCGCCATTCTCATCAACGTTAATGATTTCACCGTTAGGCTTGACAGCGGCCCAGCCGCCCTTCTCAGTCACGGCGATAACCTCGCCTTCAGGGGTCACACGTACCCAGCTGCCGTCGTTCTCAATGCTGATGTAGCTACCGTTCTTAGCTTCGACAACAGCGATGCTTCCGTCAGGGTCAGCGTACACGTTACCTTCAGTGTTCGTAGTCCTCTTGGTGGAGTGATCTTTCTTAGCCTCTTCGACGGTTTCCTTGTAATGCTCGTAGACCTTCGGGCCGTAGCTACTATCGGTGGCGTCCGTGGGCATGGAGGAAGCACCCGACAAGCCACCCTTCTGGCTTTCGGATGCCTTAGCGGAGGAGCTCGAGCTATTTGCGTGTGCAGAAGCAGATGCACTTGCCGAAGTGGATGCTGAGGTAGCTGCCGAGGTGGTTGCAGTTGCGGACGCGTTGGAGGAGGCAGACGCGCTTGCCGAAGCGGACGCGCTCGCGGATGCACTCTGGCTTTCGGCGGGTGCCTTGGCGTTGGAGCTGCACGCGGCAAGACCGAAGGTTGCGGCGAGGCTCAGGGACAGAACAGCCATAGTTTTCTTCACTGTGTTCTCTTTTCTGGTAGATCCCCGTGCTATGCCGGGGAGACCTATAGTGTGGTTGTTTGTTGAGTGAGAGTTGAGTGAGAGCTAGATTCTGAGCGCCTCCCTAATCCTAACAACAGTTATGCGAAGCTTCCTATTTTCCCTAGGAGTTCAGCGCAACTTGAAGACGCAAAACGGCCCCGCACGCATCACGTTCGGATGCGCACGGGGCGTTTGTTATGCACTGGTCAGCTTATTACTTCTTGGGCTGAACGGGCTTGACGGGGGTGACCTTAGCCTGTGCGGGCTTTGCGGGAACCTTCGGAGCCTTCAGATCTGCCTTCTCGCCGCCAACGATGGAGGTTACTTCACCGGATGCGTCCACGGTTGCCTGCAGGCCGCTGTTAGCCTGGATGCTCCAGGAGCCGTCAGCCTTGACTGCAACCTGGCCGTTTGCGTCCTGGCGGCTCCAGGAGCCGTCAGCCTGTACAGCTACCTGACCTTCGTCGCCCTGAATGGACCAGCCGCCGTCCTCGGAAACGATAACGTCGCCCTCAACGGTGGAGGAGGATGCTGCGTTGCCCTCGGAGTCCTTGGACTCAGCCTTGGTGCCCTTTTCGTCGGACTCTACCTTGGAGGAGTTACCCTCGGAGTCCTTAGCGTCTACGGATGCCTTGCCGTCTGCGCCGACCTTCACGTCTGCGGAGTTGCCTTCGCCGTCGTTAGCCTTGACGGTGACGTTGCCGTCCTTGTCAACCTTCACATCTGCTGTAGCAGAAGCGGAAGCTGCAGAGGTGGTTGCCGCCGAGGATGCCTTAGCCGATGCGCTTGCAGATGCAGTTGCCGAAGCGGAAGCGGATGCGGATGCAGTGGCGGTGGTGGAAGAGGACTGGGAGCCACATGCGCTCAGGCCCAGTGCGCCTGCGAAAGCGATGGACAGAACCGCGGTGGTCTTCTTCATTGCGGGGGCGATTGCCATTGTTTCTCCTTGTGGTTGTTAGTATGGTGCGGCTAGTTGACGACGTATTCGCGTCGTGCGCAGAATCCTTGTGGGATTCCATAACGATTATCGGTGTAACCAACCGCGTTAATTCTATCGAGTTTGGGTGTGATTATCCGGGCGTGTGGGCGTTTATCCGCATTCTAGCGAGTGGGATAGCCTACGTTTTCACCCAGCTTGTCAGCCAGCTTCTTAGCGGCGGGGAGTGACGGGCTTGACGGGGTTAGCGACAGCACCGGCGGGCTTGAGGGGGACGCTGGGTACCTTAACCGCGCCTTTGCCGCCGGTCTGTTCCCAGGTGCCGTTAGCTTCTACCTCGATTACGCCGTTCTCGCCGGTCTGTTCCCAGGAGCCGTCAGCATCAACCTCAACGACGCCTCCATCGCCAACGCGCTCCCAGGAGCCGTCAGCTCGTACCTCGATGATGTCGCCGTTGGGGGCGTGGTAGGACCAGCCGCCGTCGGTCTTGATTTCGATGAGGGTGTAGCCGTTGGCTGCGCTGACGGTTCCGCTGTCGACGGTCACGGTGCCGTTACCGGAGCTGTTACCTGCGCCGTTGGAGCCGTTCTTGGCGGTGGTTTCACCGGCCTTTTCGTCGACCTTTGCGGAGGAGCCCGAGTTGTTCGATGCCGAGCTGCCATTGACGGTTGCGTTGCCGCTAACATCGGCGGTCACGCCGGTTCCGTTCGCGCCGTTGACGGTCACATTACCGTTGGCGTCTGCGGTGACCCCGGTACCATCAGCACCGCTGACGGTCACACCGTTTTCGGTGACGGTGACGGTGCCCTGGGAGCTGCTTGCGGTGGCGCTCGGGGAGGCTGCGTCGCTTGCCTTGACGGTGACCTTGCCGTTGCCCGCGTTGACTGCTGCGTCGGCGGTGGAGGATGCCTTAGCGGTCGCGGTGGCGGTGGGTGCCGGGTTGGAGGTGTTCTGTGTACCGCAGGCGCTCAGGCCGAGTGCTGCGATTGCTGCCAGGGACAGTGCTGCCGCGCCGGTGCGGAAGCGACGGTTGGTGGCCTGTGCGGAAGTGTGCAGTGCGGGGCGTGCCATGAGGTGGTTCTCCTTGTGCATCCCGGAGGGTCAATCGTCCGGGGTTTGTATGGTTGATTTTCCGGTTGGGTGGGGCCGCCGTGTATGGTGTGTGGCTTTTCCTTCGCCGGTGATTCCAGCTTAGGGTGTGAGTCTAAGATTGAGCTTTAGTTTGCTGTGTTTAAGCTGTGTCCAAACGGGGATGTATAAGTATTTTTCCCAGCGGGGTTTGATAATCGCGATTTTTCGCTCAGCTCATGCATAGCTTTCTGCTTAAATGTATAAATTTTCTTTATTTTTTCTGTAGCCCATCATAGCTTCCCCTGTGAAACCGAGCTACTTTCTGTATCTTATGCTCGAGTTAAGGGTTAGGGTCTTGAAGACCCACCTTGTGCACGCTCCCTGCCTTGCGCACGCTCCCCGCCGCACGTGCCCTCCCAGCCCTCCAGACGCGCCCCCTCCCCCAGCACCCCATACCCCTATCGTCAAGAGAGCATCTGGGCATACTAAAAGACCCCCACCATATTGGTGGGGGTCTTTAGCAGATTCAAAGTCTCAAGAATTACTTCTTCTTAGCGACTGCTGCCTTCAGCTTGGAGCCTGCGGTCAGCTTCACGCCGTGACCGGCGGGAATCTGGATGGTTTCGCCGGTCTGCGGGTTACGGCCGGTACGAGCTGCACGGTCGGTGCGCTCGATTGCCATCCAACCGGGGATGGTGATCTTCTCGCCCTTGGAGACGGAAGACTCGAAAACCTGGAACACTGCGTCGAGGACTGCGTTTACAGTTGCCTGGCTCTTGCCAGACTTCTCTGCAACCTCTGCAACGAGTTCGGTACGGTTCTTAGCCATTAGGGTGCCCCTTCCAGAGACTTAAGGTTTGAGTCTAAAGCGAGTGACCGTCGGTAACGACGGAAAACCGTTTAGGAACTAAAATACCAGATTTACCAGCTGGACTTGGTGATACCGGGCAGCTCGCCACGGTGTGCCATCTCGCGGAAGCGCACGCGGGAGATACCGAACTTCTGGAAGGTACCGCGGGGGCGGCCGTCGATCTGGTCGCGGTTACGCACGCGAACGGGGGAAGCGTTGCGGGGCAGCTTCTGCAGTGCCACGCGTGCTGCTTCGCGCTCCTCGGGGGTAGCGTTCTCGTCGATTAGGGTCTTCTTCAGCGCGATACGCTTCTCGTTGTAGCGAGCGACGATGACCTTGCGCTGCTCGTTGCGAGCGATCTTGGACTTCTTAGCCATTCTTAGCGCTCCTCTCGGAAGTCAACGTGCTTGCGAACGACGGGGTCGTACTTCTTCAGCACCATACGGTCGGGGTTGTTGCGGCGGTTCTTACGGGTCACGTAGGTGTAACCGGTGCCAGCAGTGGACTTGAGCTTGATGATAGGACGGAGGTCCTTAGCCTTGGATGCCATTTACTAGATCTTCTCCCCGCGTGCGATGATTTCTGCAACAACGGCATCGATGCCACGAGCATCGATAACCTTGATGCCCTTAGCGGACACGTTCAGGGTTACCTTACGACGCAGCGAAGGAACCCAGTAGGTCTTCTTCTGAACGTTCGGGTCGAATCGACGCTTGTTGCGGCGATGCGAGTGCGAAATGCTGTGTCCAAAGCCGGGAACAGCTCCGGTCACCTGGCAGACTGCTGCCATGTTTCACTCCTTTATTGATTGACTTTTATGACGGTACGCAGTCGATGTTACTCGTGAGCGTCCCGCCACCAATGTAGAAGCACCGGGTTATTCGCCGGGCTAGAGTGTTTGAGATCGTCACGTGGGTGAGAGGCCACGCATCGATCCCCGCCGCGGGAAAAACGGTGAAGCTTATTAGTGTCGAGAGGCGTTTCCACCACTACGAACAGCGTTAAATTCTAGGTAAATACGGGGGTTCGTGCAAGCCTGCACGCCGGATTTTGCCTTAAAAATCCGCGGAATCTCGGTGTTCTGAGCCAATTGCATCTCGTTTAAGCGAAGTGCTCGATTCGCGGATGCACGCCTGCCTTCGAGCGGCAAACATACCTATCCATTCTATCAAAAATGGGTGTTTTTGCAAGTCCAGATGTTTTTAAGGAATTCTTTAACGCCCCTAGTCAGGCGTTAATGCGCCTTTTTAAGAACGGATGTTCTCTATGTGACCGGGGATAAATTACACCGGTGAAATTCATGTTGTGAGATTAACAGCTTAAGCCGGATTTAAGCCTTAAACAGCCCCGCGCCACCGCTTCTTGCGGTGTGCGCAGGGCTATTAAACGGGCTTAAATACGCGTTTAAAGAGCTTTTAACTCTCGTTTTAACGCTTCCGCCCCGGTTTTAAAGGGCGGTTTAAGGGGTCGCAACGGTACGGGTAACGGCGGATTTACCGTTCCAGTTACGGCGTAGATGCAGGCACAAATACGGTACAGATACCGCGCAGGACACTCCCCCGGCGTACAGTTTTACGCCGTACCGTGAGCCACCGCGCCCCTAGTTCTTCAGCCTAGTTCTTAAGACTTGCCGCGGGCACCCACTGCGGGTACTTGGGGCTCACACCGTCCCCGGAGCTTGTTCCCTTTAGACGGCGGCCAATCCACGGCAGGGCAAACTCACGGACCCAGCGTGCCTCCTGCTCGATCTTCTCGCGGGCGGTCAGCTGCACCTCCGGGGGCAGTACCGATTCGGTGATCACACCGGGCAGGCCGAGCTGCGCCAGTACGCGAGATGCGAAGCGTTCGTGGCCGAGGTCGTTCATGTGCAGGCGGTCGTCAGCCCACAGACGCCAATCAAGGAAGTCGTTCCAGCGCCAGTAGTCGATAATGTGCACGCCGTGGTCCTCAGCGATACCACGCAGTAGCTCGTTGTAGGTGGCGGTACGGCCGCGGGTACGGGCGAAGGGGCCCTGGCCCTGTACATCCAGGCCGGTTACGGTAAGCACTTCGATTCCTTCGCCGCGCAGGGTGGCGAAGGCTTCGTCTACGTGAGTCATGAGCTGGTCAATATCCACGTTGGGTCGCATGATGTCATTGCCGCCACCGTAGAAGGTGACAATGTTGGGGCAGAGGTCCAGGGCTCGAGGCAGCTGTTCATCCAGGATGGGACTGAGCAGGCGGCCGCGGATAGCAAGGTTTGCGTACTGCGCCTGCGGGTCTACTGCACCGATGCCTTCGGCAACGCGGTCTGCCCAGCCGCGCAGGCTGTTAGGGCGGCGGCGGTCAACGTCGCCCACACCTTCGGTGAAGGAGTCGCCGATTGCCACGTAGCGTACTGATTCACCGTTGAGCTTGCCGTTGGAGTCTAGGAGCGGGGTCGTCATTGTGTTCTTCTTTCCGGGCCTCTATAGAGAATGACCCTTCTGTGGAAGAAGCCGGCACACCCGCGCGGTGTACCGGCTTCTTCGCTTAGCTTTCGGTGCGTCCTACTTTCCAGTATCCCACTGTTATGGGCACTTCATCAGATATGAGCGGGGGTTTCTTAGGATGCGACAGCTGAACCGGCAACGGTGGACGCACTCCGGGGATGCGGAACAACCACGACGCTGCCGTCGTTAAACGGATCGGCGACCTCTGCTTTCAGACCGAAAATGGTGTGCAGGTTCTCACGGGTGAGCACGTCGTGTGCTTCGCCTTGGGCGACGATGGAGCCGTCCTTCATAGCGACGAGGTAATCAGCGACTCGAGCGGCGAGGTTCAGTTCGTGCAGCACCATGATCATGGTGGTGCCGCGCTGTTCGTTGAGGTCCGAGAGTAGGTCGAGTAGCTCCACCTGATGTGCCAGGTCGAGGTAGGTGGTCGGCTCGTCCAGCAGTAGAATGTCAGTTTCTTGGGCGAGCGCCATGGCAATCCAGACGCGCTGACGTTGGCCGCCGGAGAGTTCGGTGACCTGTCGTTCGGCGAGGGACATAGTGTCGGTGGCTTCTAGCGCCCAGGCGACCGCCTCATCATCTTCGGCGCTATTGCGTTTGAAGAGGCCTTGGTAGGGGTAGCGGCCGCGGGAGACCAGGTCTGCTACGGTAATTCCTTCGGGGGCGATGGGATGCTGGGGCATGAGCCCAACCATGCGGGCGAAGCCCTTCATGGAGTATTCGTGGGTGGGTTTGCCGTCGAGGGTGAAGTCGCCGTTGAGCGGCTTGAGTAGTCGGGAGACACCGCGTAGCAGGGTGGATTTACCGCAGCCGTTGGGGCCGATGATGGCGGTAACTTTGCCCTTCGGGAATTCGAGGGAGAGGTCTTTGACGATGGTGGTTTCGCCGTAGCCGAGGCTGACGTTCTCTACTTTGAGGGTGCGTTCGGTGATTTCTTTCATGGCGTCCTTTCTTCTCTAAGGCTTTTCCCGGGAGCCTCCTAACTTAGCCTATCCTAATTTCGGGTCAGAATATAGCGAATCCCCCGAACCGTTCACACTTCTGTAGAACAGCACGGGGGATCCGCTATATCGGCGAACTTTAGAAGTTCACTTTTCCGTTGACGAGCCAGCCGCCTTCCGCTGCACGCTGGAAGACTTCCTGAGCCATGGTGCGGCTGTAGGTCTTGGAGACATGGTTGTCATCGATGTAGACGTAGATGTTTCCAACCACGGGGCTGCACATGCCGTCCGGGCAGTACACGTCCTTCAGGTCCACCATGACGGCACCCTGGTTGCGGTACTTGTCGAAGATTTCCTTTGCAGGGTTTTCTGCGGCGTACTTGTCGCTTGCGGGTCGTGCGCAGGAGCTCTTGTCGGCGCCGGCCTTCTGAGCGCATTCGTAGATGTTGTACTCGAAGCGCGGGTTATCGCGCAGGCCAATGACCTGGACTCCTGCTTCGGTGAGGCGGCGGACCGTCTCATCGAGGCTCGGGTCGACTCGTTCGTCGTTCGAGCGTGCCTGGGCAACGGTGGCGATGAGCACCACGGTCTGCGGCTTACGCTTGAGAATTTCCTCGGTCATCTTGGTGTTGAATTCCGAGCATTCGTTGCTAGCGTTGACGGCGCGGACCGGGTACTGGCAGCCACCGAGCAGGTAGGTCTGCAGGTTGGTTTTGGTCTGTTCTGCGATGGGCTTGAAGATGCTCAGCGCCTGTTCGGCGTGGGAGTTACCGATGACCATGGTCAGCGGTGCGTCCTCGGGTCCGTACTTCTGCAGGCTGCAGTACTTGGCGAGTGCCGGGTCGGAGGGCGCGAAGCTGCCAACGCAGGGGTCGCTCAGTCCGTCGAACTGGGTTTTGACGTCACCACCGGAGGGGATGGGGTTGTCAATGAGTCCCTGCTGGGCGCCGCCGATAGCGCGGGCGCCGGGGTAGTTTTCGCTGGCGGTCTGTACCTGCAGTTCGGCGTTCTGCTCGGACTGGGTGTTGCGGTAGCCTACCCATGCCTGTGCGGCTACCAGGGGTACACCTGCGACCAGGAAGATCGCGAGGATGAAGGCGAGCTGGTCTGCCCAGGTCTTGACCGAGAAGATGGTCTTGAAGCGCATCTTCATCATGAGCCAGGGTACGAAGGGGTCCTTGCGGTAGCGCAGCGGCTTCTCGACGAAGCGGATGAGCAACCATGCCAGGCCGATGGAGGTAAGGATGATGACAGCACCTTCGATGAAGTTCACGCGGGAGGTACCGACGGCGCTGCTGTAGAGGATGAGGATGGGCCAGTGCACCAGGTACAGGGCGTAGGAGATGTTGCCGAGGTTCTGCAGGGGTGCGGAGACCAGCAGTCGATCGATGCCCCAGCGGCTGTTGGTGCGGCCTGCCATGATGACGAGGGCGCCGGAGAGCACGGGCCAGAGCGCCAGGTAGCCGGGGAAGGCTCGTTCGACGGGCAGGATTGCACCGCAGGTGACCAGGCCGATGATGCCGACCCAGCCCATGACGACTCGCGCCTTTTCGGGCGCCTTCCATTTGAGGGTGAGCATCGCCAGCAGGGTGCCGATGGCGAATTCCCACAGGCGGGTGCGGGGGTCGAAGTAGGCGAATCCCTGGTTGGTGTCGGTTTCGACGATGGAGAAGGTCAGGGATGCTACGAATACCGTGTTGAAGATGAATACCGCGGTGGTGAAAAGGTTCCCGCGGAATCGGTGCACGACGTAGGCTACTGCGGCGAAGAGCAGGGGCCAGATGATGAAGATCTGCCCCTGGATGGAGAGCGACCAGAAGTGCTGGAAGGGTGACTTCACGGAAGCGTTTTGGGCGTAGTAGTCCACGGAGCTGAACGCGAGGTTCCAGTTCTGGAAGTAGAACAGGGAGCTCGTTGCGTCGGTGACGGTTTGCGACCAGCGGCTGGGCGCGAGCACGAAGAAGGACGCAATCGTGGTACACGCGATAACCACGGTGGCTACGGGTAGCAGTCGCTGGAAGACGTGCATCCAGTAGCTGAAGAGATTGAGGGGTTTGCCTTCGTTGATCTTACGCATGAAGGAGAGCGAGAGCAGGAAGGCGGAGATGAAGAGGAAGACATCCACACCGCCGGAGACTTTGCCGACCCAGACGTGGTAGAGCACCACGAGGAGCACGGCGAAGGCTCGCAGGCCCTGAATTTCAGGGCGGAATCCTCGCGATTCGATGAACTCTTCGAGGGGGTAGTCGCTGGCTTCGCGTGCTTTGATGCTGCGCGGGGCGGTGGTGTAGGTTCCCTGCGAGGCGGGAGCCTGCGGGGTTCCGGAGGTTTCAGACATTCTCGGTTCCTCAGGATGGATGTCGATGTGCTAGTGCGGGTCCCTTAGACACTACAGGACACTCGTACAATAAAATCCTGATCCGCACCTCTGCTATGAGGCTGGTGCGAACCAGGATTTTTCTGAGCCCCCTACCGGATTCGAACCGGTGACCCTCTGTTTACAAGACAGATGCTCTGGCCAACTGAGCTAAGGAGGCAACCTGTCCAGTGTACCCTATTCTCTTGGTTGAGTCTGCTTAGTTGTTCTTTTAGGGTTTGGTTGAGAATACTTCTAAATTATGGGGTGATGGTATGTTCGTTTCCTTCGTTTTACCCCTTATGAGCACCGCTTCTGTACGCTGCTCACCCACCCCTCGTACTTATCACCGTGTATGGAAAAACCCGGTAGCCTCACGCCGAGGTTACCGGGTTTTCGTATCGAAGCGGTTACTTCTTCTTAGCTTCGATCTTTTCCTTCAGGAAGGTGCTGAAGTCGTTGCTGGTGTACTGGTCACCATCAACGAAGACGGTGGGGGTACCCTTAATACCGTTCTTTGCGGATTCAGCGTTGACCACGTCCACGAAGGGGCGCCACTTGCCATCGTTCATATCGGAGCCGATGGACGCACCGTGCTTAGAAGCGATGTCGGCGATCTGCTGGTTGTTCATGTCGCCGCGGCCCTGGTGAGTAAAGATCTCACGCTGGTAGTTCAGGAAGTCGCTGGTGCTGACCTGGTTGGCCACGGAATATGCTGCTGCCGCGTTACGTGCGGAGTAAGCGGTGGGCGAGGAGCGGTCCAGGAAGGTCAGGTTGCGGATTTCCAGGGTGATGGTGCCGTCCTCGACGAGCTTCTGGATTTCTTCACCGTACTTCTTCTCGAACTCTGCACAGTGCACGCAGTTGTAGTCCTGGAAGATGGTCACGCGTACGGGCTGGCCGTTCTTGGATGCCTCTTCAGCGGTCTGCACGCCCGGGGGCAGGGTGTTGACTGCTGCTGCGGTTCCGTTGACCATGGGGGTCACGGAGGAGGTCGAGGTTGCGAGTTGCTTGAAGTCGCGGTTCTCCTGGGTGGAGGAGTTCTGGACGATGCCGTCCTTGGTCAGCACAATGCCACCGTATTCGTTGGCGCTGGAGGGCACCGGGCCGCTTTCTGCTACCTTGGTGTTCTTGTTGCCGTTGACTACGACGAAGCCGATGATACCTACGATGATGAGGACCACGGCGAGTACGCCGAACTGGAGCCAGCGGCGGCTTGCCTGGCTGGGGCTCTTCTTGGCCTGCTGGGCCGCAATCTGGCGGGCTTTTTCGCGAGCGTCGGTCGACATGCCTGCTCCTTTGGTTGGGAATATGGGTGGCGGTTCGTCCACTTCTTCTAGCCTACTCCGGTTGGAGTGAGCGTCCATCCGAGCAAAGCTCAGACGACCTGACTCTTCCGGCCCGGGGTTGTTCTTATCCCCTATAGGGTGTTCTAGAGCTCAGCTTCTGCCGTATATAGCAGCTGAAAGCTATGTCGATCAGTTCCTATCACGTGGATAGGTTCCGTCTAATCTCTAGTGTGGACGTACCGCGCTACCCGTCTAGCCTACCGAATGGGTGCCGTATCGGCTAGTTAATACTCTGACTGAGATATCGTGGTGTCTGTTCTCACGCTCTCAGCTTATTTTCCTCGTAAACTTTCGTAGCGTTGGGAGGTTCCTCCCCTGCCACAAGCTACTCCGAGGCACCCACCCGGTTCGGTTCACCAGCCGTTAGGGAATGTTATAGACTTCCACTCCCCCAATGAACGGGCGAGTATCGAAATTCCCCTTCCACTTCACACTCAGACCGTGCTTCTCCAGTACGGGAATAATAGTGTCCTTCATGAGCTCCACGGAGAGCTTCTTGTGAAGGGCACTGATCTCTTCCTTCTGCGCATCGCTCAGCGCGTTCCATTCATTTTCGTCCCTGGGGTAGGCAAGGAAGGAGCCGAACCCAACGTAGGTGCCGCCGCTTTCAGCGAGGCTTTCAGTGTCCTGCTGGTGGAAGTAGATGTATCCCTTCCATTCACGGCTGTCGTCGATCTCGTCCCAGATTTCTGCGGATGCGCAGGTACCGCAGCAGGTGAAGTTCTGTCGTGCGATGACTCCTTCTTCTTCCAGCGCTGCGAAGGCGCGGTTGAGGTTGGAGTTCTTCTGCATTTCGGGGGTAATGCCCAGCTCAGCGGCGAATGCACGACGACGCTTGATGAGCTCTTCCACGTAGTCTTCTACGCGCTTTTCCCAGAGCTTGCTGTCTTCGTTCTCCCCATCGTATTCCAGCTCGAGTGCATCCATCACATAATCGGTGATCGTTTCTACGTACTGCTCAGTATCAGATTCACCCATGAACAGCAGGGGCCAGATGGGCCAGAGCAGCTCAGCTTCGTCTTCTTCGTCCAGTCCCCATTCTTTGGGGAAGGGCGGGTCGAGGCGTTCTTCGCTCCAGCGTTCGTAGATGCTCTTCTCATCAGCCATGATGATGCTCCTTTGTTTGCTCTCTACTCGTTGAAGTAGAGATATGGACTGCTCTTGCTGTTAAGGTACCAAGAGTTTCTCTGCCGTGCCCTCTATTTCGTCATTCAGGCGGATCTGTGAACTCCCCATCTCCTTGCCTCTGTATCAGGTTGGCACGCTGTCTGGCGAGGCTACATCCCCTGTTCCGCTGCCTCTCTGCTGAATCTCTGCGTCTCTGGGTCTATGAGTCTCTGCACCTTTGCTGAGTTAGGTGTCTTTCGTTCCAGGAGTTTTCGTTCTAGGAGTTTTTGGGTACACAAAAAGAGGGGAAGACCTATAAGGTCTTCCCCTCTTGAATAAAAAACCCGCGGTGACCTACTCTCCCACACCCTCAAAAGTGCAGTACCATCGGCGCGAAGAGTCTTA